>NZ_SODE01000001.1:0-844947 GCF_004365845.1 Staphylococcus sp. AtDRG32 | reverse complement strand
GAATGGATTTATTCTTCAAGAAAATACATCAATTTTGATAAGTAGAAATGGTAAAAACATTGTATAGCATTTTACACAGGAGTCTGGACTTGACTTTAAAATAAAAAATAATATATAATAGTATCTAAATGAAAGATGAAAAATTTAGAATTTTTAACTTTTCTCAGAATATGAATTAGATGAATTTCATTAAGCGTATTTAATTATAGATAAAAGAGAGGTGGTCTTCATGAAAAAACAATTATTTACATTATATTTTAATATATTTTTAATATTCGTTGGAATTGGCCTTGTTATTCCTGTTCTTCCAGTATATTTGAAAGATTTAGGGTTAAAAGGAAGCGATTTAGGAATTTTAGTAGCTATTTTCTCATTGTCTCAAATGATTATTTCTCCTTTTGGAGGAAGTTTAGCTGATAAATTGGGTAAAAAATTAATTATTTGTTTAGGATTAGTATTTTTTACAATCTCTGAATTCTTATTTGCTATGAGTCATTCTTTTATCCTTCTAATAGTATCAAGAATACTTGGTGGTTTTAGTGCAGGGATGGTAATGCCTGGTGTAACAGGAATGATTGCAGATATTTCTATAGCTAAAGATAAAGCGAAAAATTTTGGTTATATGTCTGCAATTATTAACTCTGGTTTTATTTTAGGACCAGGAATTGGTGGTTTTTTAGCAGAAGTATCACATCGTCTTCCATTTTATTTTGCAGGTGCATTAGGTATTATTGCGTTTGTTATATCTGTAATATTGATTCGCCAACCGCAAAATACAGCGGAAAGTCATCATATTCACTTTGAAACTAAAGAACTTTCTAAAATCCAATGGGGTGTTTTTATTACTCCAATTATCTTAACATTTGTACTTGCTTTTGGTTTGTCTTCTTTTGAGACGTTATTTTCTCTGTATACTTCAGCGAAAGCAAACTACGCACCTGGCGATATTTCAATTGCTATTGTAGGTGGTGGTGTTGCAGGAGCAGTATTCCAAATTTTCTTTTTTGATAAATTTATGAGATATACCACTGAACTTACATTTATTACTTGGGCATTATTATATTCTGTCATTGTTATATTTAGTCTTATAATCGCTCATAGTTACTGGTCAATTATGTTAATTAGTTTTATTGTCTTTATTGGATTTGATTTAATTCGTCCAGCGCTAACTAATTATTATTCAAATATAGCAGGTAATCGACAAGGTTTTGCTGGAGGACTTAATTCTACATTTACAAGTATGGGTAATTTTGTAGGCCCATTGGTAGCAGGCTCGTTATTTGATGTTAATATTGAATTTCCTTTATATATGTCTATTATTGTAATGTTATTTGGGGTAGTAATTATTTTCATAGAGAAAAAGTTACAGTTAAATCGTAGCAGATGTGATTAAATAAGTTTTATATAATAGAAATGTAACAATAAAAAGTCGTTAGGTAATATAACTGTTACAAAGATTACAATTATTTTAAATTGCCTTCTACTGAATTATTTTATCTATATTTGTATGTTAAGATATAAAAAAATTCAAAGAGAAGTGTGGGTAAGGAGATGAATTTAAAAAATATATTGTTAAGTGTGGTAGCTATCATTTTATCAATTTGTTTGGCATTTCTATTATTTATCGCAACGAATCAAAATGCCTTAGCTAAGGTACATCGAACAATTTCTACTTTTTCAAAAGTCGGAAGTATTGTCGAAACTAAAAATATATTAAATATAAACAGCAATCACACCGCCGAAGCTTCTGAGAAAAATCAAACGCAATACAAAGCAGATATTCGTCAAAATCAAAACGTTAACTATAGGTTGACTGAGAAAGCTCAAGAAAAATATTTATACTCAACAGAGGAATGTAAAACGATAGTTGAAAATTATATGCAACAAAATTATAAACAGCCTGTAAAGTTAGAGGGTTTGAATGAAACTAATCAAGCCATCACTTTTGAAGCGTATCCAGAAAACAAAAAAGCTGAAGATATAACAATTAATAAAGTGGGTAAAGTTGAGATAATTTCTGCAAATTAAGTTAAATAAAAATGTAATGTAAAATCAGAGTAAGAAAGTGAAATCTAAAGGTTTCTATCTTACTCTATTTTTTATTTGTCACAAAGAGTAGTAAAATTAGATATATAAAGAAGATAAATGAGGTGTTACATTGAAACATAAGAAAACCAATGCAATGAGAATGCTTGATAGAGCTAAGATTAATTATTCAGTAAATACATTTGAAATAGGTGAAGAACATTTAGATGGAGAAACAATTGCGGAATTAGTGCATGCGAATGTGAAAGACGTTTATAAAACATTAGTGTTAGAAAATGCTAATCATGATCATTTTGTATGTGTTATACCAGTTAGTGAAACATTAGACTTAAAAGAAGCGGCACATGTCATAGGTGAAAAGAAACTTAATTTGATGCCGATGGATGATTTAAAAAAAGTTACTGGCTATATAAGAGGAGGGTGTTCTCCAATAGGAATGAAACATTCGTTTCCAACGATTATTGATGAGTCAGCTTTATCACGAGACAAAATCAATGTGAGTGGTGGTCAACGAGGCATGCAAATTATACTTGAACCTAATGATTTAATTGCAGTTACACAGGCACAAACAGCACGTATTACTCAACATTAAATGTATTAGCAGAGTGAGCAATGATATACATTGTGAACACTCTGTTAATTTTTCGGTTTTTTTGAACGTTTTTGAACGTTTTTGATAATTTTTGATTGAAATATGTAAGCGTGAACACTATAATAAAAGTTGTAAAGGAGTGTTAAAGATGATTTCTGAAAAACGACAAAGTTTAATTTTACAAGAACTTAAGAAAAAAGATTTTTTATCACTCCAAGAGTTAATTGAACGAACAGGTTGTAGTGCTTCAACTATAAGAAGAGATTTATCAAAGTTACAACAACTTGGACGTCTTCAACGTGTTCATGGTGGTGCAACACTTAATAGTCATAGAAACCAAGAACCTATTTTATCTGAAAAACTGTCTACAAATCTAAAAGAAAAAAGAGAAATTGGAAGAAAGGCAGCTCAGCTCATTGAAGATAATGATTATATTTTTATGGATGCAGGTTCATCTACAATTGAGATGATTCCATTTATAAAAGCACAAGATATCGTAGTGGTTACAAACGGATTGTCTCACGTTGAAAGATTACTTCATCGAGGTATTAAAACCTTGATGATTGGTGGAGAAGTAAAAGCTACCACTTTTGCTACTGTCGGAGCAAGTGCCCTTGAAGTTTTAAGACGTTATTGTTTTGATAAAGCTTTCATAGGTATGAATGGCTTAGATTTGAATCATGGATTAACCACACCAGATGAAAAAGAAGCATTAATTAAAGAAAGAGCAATACATCAAGCAACCACATCTTATGTTTTATTAGACCATTCAAAATTAGATGAAACATATTTTGCGCATGTCTCAACCAAAGCATGCCATGTTGAGTACATCGTATCTGAGCAATTACGTCATCATAATCGCTACAACGAATACAAAGAGAAATACCACTTTTTAGGAGGTTAATTATGATATATACAGTGACATTTAATCCATCTATTGATTACATCATGTTTACTGATGGATTTGAGCTAAAAGGGCTTAATAGAGCTAGAGAAACATACAAATTTGCTGGTGGAAAAGGTATTAATGTTTCTCGCGTCTTGAAAACCTTAGATGTTTCATCTACGGCATTAGGATTTGCTGGAGGTTTTCCTGGGGAATTTATTTCTAGCATTTTGGAACAAAGCGATATTAATACGGAGTTTATTAAAGTAAATGAAGATACTCGTATTAATGTTAAATTAAAATCCGGCGATGAAACTGAAATTAATGCACCTGGTCCGAATGTGACGTCTGAGCAGTTTGAAGCATTATTAAATCAGATTAGACATACTTCTAAGGAGGACACTGTCATTGTAGCAGGAAGTGTTCCAAAAAGTATTCCGAGTGATGCTTATGCTCAAATTGCAAAAATCACTCAAGAAACAGGTGCAAAATTAGTAGTGGATGCTGAAAGAGATTTAGTTAATACAGTGTTAGAATATCATCCTTTATTTATTAAACCGAATAAAGATGAATTAGAAGAAATGTTTGATGTCACAATTAAATCAGATCAAGATGTCGTTAAGTATGGTAGAGAAATAGTAAAAAATGGAGCTCAATCTGTCATTATTTCTTTAGGTGGAGATGGTGCCATATATGTTGACGAGACAAGAAGTATTAAAGCCCAAAATCCTAAAGGTGAAGTTGTAAATACAGTAGGATCTGGTGACAGTACAGTTGCAGGTATGGTAGCGGGTCTTGAGTTGGGACTATCACTTGAAGAAGCATTTTGCCAAGCAGTAGCTTCAGGTACGGCTACGGCATTTAATGATGACTTAGCATTAAGAGAAGATATAGAAAAAATCAAGTCACAAGTTACAATTTCTGTACTTGATGGGGAGTGATAGAGTTGAGAATAACAGAATTACTTACAAAAGAAACTATTGCTATGGATTTATCAGCTAGTGATAAAAATGGCGTCATTGATGAATTAGTTAATCAATTAGATTCAGCTGGTAAATTAAGCGATATAGCTCAATTTAAGGAAGCGATTCATAATCGTGAGTCACAAAGTACAACGGGAATTGGTGAAGGAATAGCCATTCCACATGCTAAAGTAGCAGCAGTGACATCACCTGCGATTGCTTTTGGTAAATCAAAAGAAGGTGTGGACTATCAAAGTTTAGATGGTCAACCTGCGCATTTATTCTTTATGATTGCAGCACCAGAGGGTGGCGCACAAACACATTTAGATGCATTAGCTAAATTGTCAGGCATTTTAATGGACGATACAGTAAGAGAAAATCTATTACAGGCTAATTCGAAAGAAGAAATACTTCGTATTATTGATGATGCTGATGATGAAGCAACTAAAGAAGAAGAAAAAGAAGCTCAAAAACAAGAGGATGAAGCACAAGCAACAACTGGCGCATCAGCGAATGATAATGCTAACGAACCTTACGTTTTAGCTGTAACAGCGTGTCCCACAGGTATTGCACATACGTATATGGCCCGTGATGCTTTGAAAAAACAAGCAGAAAAAATGGGAGTGAAAATAAAAGTTGAAACAAATGGTTCAAGTGGTATTAAAAACCATTTAACTCAACAAGATATTGAACGTGCAACTGGGATTATTGTAGCTGCCGATGTTCATGTAGAAACAGATCGTTTCGATGGTAAAAATGTAGTTGAGGTTCCAGTAGCAGACGGGATTAAACGTCCTGAAGAGTTAATTAATACAGCACTTGATACAAGTAGAAAACCATTTAAAGCACATGGTGGACAAAAAAATACAGATAAAGATAGTAATGATGAAAAATTAAGTCCAGGTAAAGCATTTTATAAACACTTAATGAATGGTGTTTCTAATATGTTACCACTTGTTATTGCTGGTGGTATATTAATGGCGATTGTATTCTTATTTGGCGCCAACTCATTTGATCCAAAAAGTCCTGAACACAATGCGTTTGCAGAACAATTGTGGAATATTGGTAATAAGAGTGCCTTTGCATTAATTATTCCAATCTTAGCTGGTTTCATTTCTCGTAGTATTGCAGATAAACCAGGTTTTGCAGCTGGCTTAGTTGGCGGTATGTTAGCAATTTCTGGTGGCTCTGGGTTTATCGGTGGTATTATTGCTGGTTTCTTAGCGGGTTATTTAACACAAGGTATCAAATATATTACTCGTAATTTACCTCAAGCAGTTGAAGGTTTAAAACCAACATTAATTTATCCACTATTAAGTGTGACAATTACTGGATTATTAATGATTTATGTATTTAATCCACCTGCAGCATGGTTAAACAATCTATTATTAAATGGTTTAAATAGTTTATCTGGTTCTAACATTATGCTATTAGGACTAGTTATTGGAGCTATGATGGCAATTGATATGGGGGGTCCATTCAATAAAGCAGCTTATGTATTTGCGACAGCAGCTTTAACTGAAGGTAATGCTGCACCAATAACAGCAGCAATGGTTGGTGGTATGATTCCACCATTAGCAATTGCCACAGCAATGTTTATCTTTAAACGTAAATTTACAAAAGAGCAACGTGGCTCAATCGTACCTAACTATGTTATGGGTCTATCATTCATCACAGAAGGTGCTATACCTTTTGCAGCTGCTGACCCATTACGTGTGATTCCATCAATGATGGTCGGTTCAGGTGTTGCTGGAGCGATTGCATTAGGACTTGGTTCAAGAATTAATGCACCTCATGGTGGTATCATCGTTATAGCAGCCACAGACTTTAGTCATATTATCCAAACTATCATTGCTTTAATTATAGGTACACTTGTTTCAGCAGTACTTTATGGTTTACTGAAACCAAAATTAACAGAACAAGAAATTAAAGCTTCAGAATCTATGGATGAATAATAAACATTAATTTAATGAGCCTGAGACATAATGAGTTGTCTCAGGCATTTTTTTATATATTGATATTTGGTCATTGAATTGAAAACGTGTTGTATCAAGATTATTTCAAGGAGTACTAGCATCGAAATCTTTGTAAAAAAGCAATGTTCAAAGAAATTTGGGGTGGAGTGCCAACAAAAAGGGTTTCCTGGGAAACCCAACGTTCAACGAAAGCTGGGGTTACATTATCGAAGGGATTAACGAATTCTGTCCAATCTTTTATTATATAGTTAGTATATAATTAAAAAGACATAGATATATATGTACTTGACTATTACTACAGATTGGGTTTAAATGGGAATTTGAGTTTAAGAAACAAATAACCATCCTGGAGTATTATTGTACTTTTATAGCATTTAATTAAAAATTCCTCACATATCATTTCTCTGATTTTCTTAAAAATTTATTACAAGGACTATTGAAGTATATATGAAATAGTAGTAAGAAAATCATTATATAATGCTTTTTAAATGATTTTAAATGTTAAAAGCTTTCTTATTCTTATTTAACCATTTAGTATAGAAATATGGTAATATTAAAGTAATACATTTTTTTTGGGGGTGTCTTAATGGGAAGGTCTTAACATGCGTTTATAACGGTGATAAGTATGACGTATTAAATTCGTGTTACTCATTAGAGACACATAATATTTGGAGGTGAATCCCTAGAAATAGGGAACTAATTGGAAACAGTGACCATAATTAATTTAGTAATATTTTTTCTATTAATCGCTTTAACAACCGTATTCGTTGGATCTGAATTTGCATTAGTAAAAGTACGTTCAACAAGAATTGAACAACTTGCTGATGAAGGTAATGGAAGTGCAAAAATTGTTAAAAAGATGATTGCTAATCTTGATTATTATTTATCAGCATGTCAACTTGGTATTACAGTTACATCTTTAGGTTTAGGTTGGTTAGGTGAACCGACATTCGAAAAACTATTACATCCACTTTTTAATCTATTACATTTGCCAAGTGCAGTGACTACAACCATTTCATTTGTGATTTCGTTTATTGTTGTAACTTATTTACATGTAGTGTTAGGTGAGTTAGCACCCAAATCAATAGCAATACAACATACTGAAAAATTAGCATTAACTTATGCTAGACCATTATATTATTTTGGTAATGTCATGAAGCCATTAATATGGTTAATGAATGGTTCGGCACGAGTAATTATTAGAATGCTTGGTGTTGACCCTGATGCGCAAGCAGATGCAATGTCTGAGGAAGAAATTAAAATCATTATTAATAATAGTTATAATGGTGGAGAAATTAATCAAACAGAACTGAATTACATGCAAAATATCTTTTCATTTGACGAAAGACATGCGAAAGATATCATGGTTCCACGTACACAAATGGTAACGTTAAACGAACCATTTAATGTTGACGAATTACTTGACACGATTAAAGAACATCAATTTACACGTTATCCAATTACTGAAGATGGGGATAAAGACCATATAAAAGGTTTTATTAATGTAAAAGAATTTTTAACAGAATATGCTTCAGGTAGAACAATTAAAATCTCTAATTATATTCATGAATTACCTATGATTTCAGAAACAACTCGTATTAGCGATGCATTAATTTCAATGCAACGTGAACATGTTCATATTAGTCTTATTATTGACGAATATGGTGGTACTGCCGGTATTCTAACAATGGAAGATATTCTTGAAGAGATTGTCGGTGAAATCAGAGATGAATTTGATGATGATGAAATAAATGATATTGTTAAATTAGAGGAAGATATATATCAAATTAACGGACGTGTCTTACTTGATGATTTACATGAAAAATTTGATATCACTTTTGAAGATTCTGAAGATATCGATACAATAGGTGGATGGTTACAAGCACACAATACTAATCTTCAAGTTGAAGACTATATAGATACAAAATACGATCGATGGATTGTTTCTGAAATGGATAATCACCAATTGGTATGGGTTGTACTTAAATACCAATTTAATGAAACAAGACCTGTGATTAGTGATGAAGAGGAAGAAGACAATCACGATCATAAACATGAATCGGATGAATAAAAATAAAGGCACTTGGGTATGTAAACCTAAGTGTCTTTATTTGTATGCGTAAAAGAAATTAAGTTATGCTAATTTTTAGTTGAAAAAATATATTGAATAGGATGTGGCATAAATGATAAATGATACACAAGTGTTAAATAATGGTTACCCAATGCCTAAAGTAGGACTAGGCGTTTATAAAATGGAAGATGATGAGATGGAAACCGCAGTACAAACAGCATTAGAAACGGGATATCGTGCATTTGATACTGCTTATTTTTACGGTAATGAACAAGCACTAGGTAAAGCTTTAAACAACAGTGATATTGCGAGAGAAGACGTGTTTATTACTTCTAAATTATGGAATGATTATCAAGGATATGATAATACATTAGAATATTTTAATAAATCTTTAGAAAACTTAGAATTGGATTATTTAGATTTATATTTAATTCATTGGCCATGTGAAAAAGATGGCTTATATATTGAATCTTATAAAGCATTAGAAAAATTATATAATGAAGGTAAAATTAAAGCGATTGGTGTATGTAACTTTAAACCCCATCACTTAGAAACATTGATGAAAGAGACAACTATTGTACCTCAAATTAATCAAATAGAAGTTCATCCTTATTTTAATCAACAAGATGTACAAGATTATTGTGATAAACATGATATTACTGTCACAGCTTGGATGCCACTTATGAGAAATCGAGGATTATTAGATGATTCAGTAATTACAAAATTAGCAGAACAATATGACAAAACACCAGCACAAATTGTATTACGTTGGCATCTAGCCCATGACAGAATTATTATTCCTAAATCAAAAACCCCATCTCGTATTCGTGAAAATTATGATATTTTTGACTTTAATTTAGAACTTACTGAGATTGCGGAAATTGATAGTTTAAATAGAAATGCACGTCAAGGTAAAGATCCAGATGATGTAGCAATAGGTGATTTAAAATAATATAGTTTAATTATTACAAAAGCTAGAGTTAATATTAATTATTTGTTAATTACATGGTTATTAGTAGAATATTTATTGATTTTATTGATACAATATTAGAAAGAATGTAGAAAAGGATGTAATTAGATGAAAATCAGAGTCATTATACCTTGCTTCAATGAAGGTAAAGTCGTAAAAAAAACTTACGATAGATTGACTGAAATTTTGACGGAGAATAGTAAAACTCGTCGTTATTATTATGACTTGTTATTTATTGATGATGGTAGTAAAGATAATACGATTGAGCATATACAAAATTTAGCGGAATACGATGAACATGTTAAATATATTTCTTTTAGTCGAAATTTTGGTAAAGAAGCAGCAATGATTGCTGGTTTTCAACACAGTGTGAATGTTGATGCAGTCGTAATGATTGATGGAGATTTACAACATCCTCCGGAATTTATACCTAAAATGATTGAAATATATCAACAAGGTTTTGATCAAGTTGTCGCTAAACGAGATCGTAGTGGTGAAAATATTGCACGTAAAACAATGTCAAAGTTGTACTATAAGCTCATTAATAGCTTTGTCGAAGATATTAAATTTAGTGATGGTGTAGGCGATTTTCGATTATTAAGTCAACGTGCAGTTAAATCGATTGTTTCATTAAATGAATATAATCGATTTTCTAAAGGATTATTTGAATGGATAGGGTATAATACAAAGATCTTTACTTATAAAAATGTAGAACGAGAAGCTGGAGAATCTAAATGGACATTTACCAAGTTATTAAATTATGGGATTGATGGATTAATATCATTTAATAATAAACCACTGAGAGCAATGATATATCTTGGAATGTTTATCTTTGGATTAAGCATCATTTATATTATTTATTTGTTAATAGGTATTTTAATGAATGGAATTAATCATCCAGGTTACTTTACAACAATAGCAGCTGTATTGTTATTAGGTGGCATTCAGTTAATGTCTATTGGTGTCGTTGGCGAATATATTGGGCGAATTTATTACGAAGTAAAACAAAGACCAAAATATATTGTGGAAGCTTCCAATTTAAAAACACCTATTGAAAAAGTAGTTGCAGAAAAAGAAAAAATTTATCAATAAAAAAATAAACATGTAAAAGCTCTTACATCATAGCTTCTTACATGTTTATTTTTTTAAGTCATTTTCAAAATTATTATGTTTTAGTTGCCATAATAAATATATATCAAATAAAGCATAAATAATTATGAAGATATACCAAAATGATGTTAATAAAGTCAAAAGTATAATTGAAATAATAATAATTGTATGACCAATCATAATAGGGTGTTGTAGCTTACTCAAAAATTTAAGATGATTCATTTCATTTTTTGAAAAAGTACTTATGAAATCAATGCTTAAGCCTATGATAAATATAGCTGGAGCTAAATAAGGAATAGACATATAGACTGATTGGTCGCTAGATTCAAAAGTGATAAATAATGAGCAACTAATCATAATTGCAAAAATGAATGCAAGAGATTTATACTCTGAAATCATTAAGTATATATGTTTACGATTTAAATAATATTGTAAGATTGTCCAACTTAAGAAAAATATAATTGAAGCAAATGTTATAAAATTGAACTTTTCAATCACAACACTATTAATAATAGCATTGATAACAATGGATAATAGAACGGAGTTAAACGTTAGTTGTTTGAAATGATGCCGATATAAATCAAAGCCCAGAACACATATGGTAATGGCTATATTAATAAATACATATATAATCATGTTGTACTCCTATCACGTGTGTGTAGTTCATTAAAATATTATAGCAATTAAAATAAACTTAATCATTTCAAAACACTTAATAAATATTATTCTATTATAATTTACTAATTATACACCTTTCTTATTACTCCATAACAATGTATGTAACTGAGGTAAAACATACACATGATTCATATCACTGCTATTCATTACTGTGTCTACAAGAGTTTCATAGCGACCAAGTAATTTTTCGGTATGATATTCAACATCATCATCTAAATAGGGATTTCCTACTTGCAAATAAAATGGAATATTACGATAACGATGATGAATCATTTTAGCAAATTGATAATCTTCTTTATCAAAAACAACTACTTTCAAGTTCAATGTTGATGGTATACATTGTTCTATGACACTATCTAATATTTCTAAATTAGGCACCATATTAGAGCTTGGCGGTTTAGGACTAATTGTTAAATCGTTAATTTGTCGCATCCAAGGTTGAAATTTACTGCCTTGGGTTTCTAATGCCGTAAAAATATTTTTTTCTTCAAATAAATCTACTAAATCTTGAATCCCTTTGATTAATGCAGGGTTACCTCCAGAAATAGTGACATGATCAAATTGATTACCGCCAATTTCTTTTAAACGATCATAAATGTCTTGAGCAGTTAATAACTCTATATCATCTTTAGCGCTACCATCCCACGTAAAGGCGGAATCGCACCAACTACAACGATAATCGCATCCTGCTGTGCGGACAAACATTGTTTTTCGTCCTATAACTCGTCCTTCTCCTTGAATAGTAGGTCCGAAAATTTCTAAAACTGGTATTTTTGAAGGCATTATTTAATCTCCTTTGGACGATAGACAACATAACTTGATGGTGTTTCACGTAAATAAACTTGTACACATTTAGGTTTATTGTCATACTCGTTAAGATGAGCTTGTACGATTTCAAAAATTGTCTGTGCCACAATTTCAGTAGAAGGACTTTTATCTTTAAATTGAGGTAACTCATTTAATAAATAGTGATCAAATTGGTCATGGACTAATCGTTTTAATTCACTAAAATTAATTAAAAATCCATTATGGTCGAGTGCATCTCCAACAATAGTTAAGTTAACAAAATAAGTATGTCCGTGTGTTCTCATGCATTTTCCAGCATCTTCACTAGGAATAAAATGTGCTGCTGAAAAATTGAAATCTTTATTTAATTCAAATGTATAAGGGTGATTCACTGTAGGATAAACTTGTTGTATCATAATGACGCATCTCCTTTTTGTTCTAAATATTGATGAAGTCCACGTTGTCTTAATTTACAAGCTGGACATTTTCCGCATCCATCTCCAATAATACCGTTGTAGCATGTAAGCGTATTGTGACGCACATAATTGAGAACACCTAATTCATCACTGAGTTCCCAAGTTTGCGCTTTATCTAACCACATTAAGGGTGTATGAATAACAAAATCTCTATCCATAGATAAACTAAGTGTGACATTCATAGATTTAATAAAACTATCTCGGCAATCTGGGTAACCAGAGAAGTCTGTTTCACATACACCAGTAATGATGTGTTTCGCATTCACTTGATAGGCAAGAGCCCCAGCAAATGATAAAAATAATAAATTACGAGCAGGTACAAAAGTATTTGGTATACCATCTTCCCCTGTCTCAATTGTCATGTCATGTTTTGTTAATGCATTTGGAGTAAGTTGGGATAGTAAAGACATGTCTAAAATATGATGTTTCAACCCTTGATCTTTTGCTATTTTAGAAGCTACTTCGATTTCTGTATTATGTCTTTGCCCATAATTGAATGTGACAAGTTCAACTTCTTTAAAATGTCTTTTGGCATAGAAAAGACAGGTTGTACTATCTTGACCACCACTAAACACAACAATTGCTTTTTCAGAATTCAAAACACTGTTTGGCATAACGTTTCTCCTTTAAAAGTTAATATTTTTAATTTATGATGAAATAGAATGAAAACATTTGATATAAAATATAAAAAAAGCCTATCTCTATAAAAAGATAGACTTAAAATATGTAGAACATATGTACATTAAAAAGTATGTATAAATATTTCTACAAAGGTCTAGTTTTTTATAGAGGGTTTCAGCTAGGAACCTCTTTATATTCGAATTATACGATAGATAGCTTAATATATTCATATCTTAAAATCAAGTGCTAGTTTATAGAATATTAAAGTAAGCGCTTATATAAAAATTGTATTTTAAATATATTATTTTGAAGGTTGGAAATAATTATGATTATAGTCATAGATAATAATGATTCATTTACATATAACTTGATTGATTACATAAAAATAGAAACCTCTCATTGTGTAGAGGTATTAAAGGTAACAGAAGTGACTGTAGCATTACTTGAAGAATTAACAATTGAGGCTATTGTCATCTCTCCAGGTCCGGGAAAACCAAGTGACTATCCAATTTTAAAAAGCGTTTTAGATAGATATGCCTCATCGGTACCTATATTAGGTATCTGTTTAGGGTTTCAACTCATCTATGAATATTATGGAGGAGAAATTATTCATGGACCAAAGCCTGTTCATGGTCATACAACACCTATAATCCATACAGGCAAAGGACTTTTCAAACATTTACCTCAAAATTTTAATGTCATGCGTTATCATTCCTTAATTGCTAATAGGCAACAATTACCTTCTCAATTAAATACTACAGCTACAAATAATGAAGGTATTATGATGGCATTTGAACATGATACCCTACCTATTTTTGCAGTACAGTATCATCCTGAATCTATATTAAGTGAATATGGTCATCAGCAGATTCAATACTTTATAGAGAAAGTAGGAAAAATACATGAATATTACGTTTAATTACCGTTATTATACTAACGAAGATGACTACATCGATTATCAATTGCGATTTGATCAATATATTTCAAAATCAATTGCCTATTCTTTAGAAGAAGTAGGTGAAGTTATTCAATTTGCTGAAGAACAACAGACAAAGGGGCATTATGTAGCGTTATATTTAACTTATGAATCAGCGCCATTTTTTAATAATCAATTAGAAACGTATCACTTAATAGAAAAAGAAGTATATGCTGCTGCATACGCTTTTAATCAACCCTTAAACTCTGATAATAATAAGGACAATATACAATATCATTCAGTACATCACTTTCAATTCCAAGAAAGTGACGAACAAATGAGAAGAAAAATTATTAAAATACAAGAAGCTATTACAGAAGGAGATACTTATCAAGTTAACTATACTACTCGTTTATCCAGTAAAGTGCATTATCCTATTTCAATGTTATATACCTATTTGACTCACAACAATAACGGTGGCTATACAGCTTTATTAGATACTGAAGAAGTAAAAGTTGCGTCAATTTCTCCAGAGTTATTTTTTCAAAAAGGTACATTTAACGATAAAGCAAACGTGATTGTTAGTAAGCCGATGAAAGGAACAATGCCACGTGGGAAAACTAGTGTAGAAGATCAGTTGAATTATGAAAAATTAATGTATTCTCATAAAGATAGAGCAGAAAATGTAATGATTGTTGATTTATTACGTAATGATATGTCAAGGATTTCAAAAACTGGAACCATCGAGGTTTATAAATTGTTCTTTATTGAAACGTATCAAACCGTATATCAAATGACAAGTATGGTAACAGGGCAACTAGAAGATGCTATATCTCTTCATTCGATTTTAACAGCAATGTTTCCATGTGGATCGATCACTGGTGCGCCTAAACAAAGTACAATGACTTATATCAAACACTTAGAAACCAGTCCAAGATATATTTATTGCGGCACAATAGGTTTATTGTTACCAGATGATAAAATGATTTTTAACATTCCAATTAGAACAGTAGAATATCGAAATAATATGGCTCTTTACGGTGTAGGTGCGGGAATTACCATTGATTCTGTTCCATTAAATGAAATTCAAGAATTTCGAGACAAAACCAAAATATTGGAGGAGTTATGATTGAAATTATTTGAAACAATGCAACTTAATCATGGTCATATACCAAGGTTAAACTATCATACGCGTCGACTATGTCATTCTTGTTCACAATTAGGTTTTCAGTTTTCAGAGAATGCTTGGTATAGTTATATTGAAAATTTAAAACAAAATTATAATGACCGCTTATATCGTTTGAAAGTAGAAATTGATAAAGATGGACAATTCACTCACGTTATTCAGCCATTATCTTCTAAAGACATTTTTACTGCACGTTTTAAAAAATCTAACAGTGATTATCCACAAAAATTCATTATAAATAAAACAACAGAAAGAGCATATTTAACGCATAATCATGAAACAGATTTGATACTACTGTATGATGATAGTGGCAAAATTTTAGAATTTGATATTGGAAATATTATGATTAAAGAAAATGGAAACTATTATACGCCACGATATAATAAAGATTTTTTACGAGGATGTATGAGAGAAAGTTTATTAGAAAATCATAAACTTAAGGTGAAAGATTATACTAAAGATGAATTAATGATCAAACTGGAAAATGAAGAAGTAGAAGTTTATTTACTGAATAGTCTACGTGAAGTTGCTCAGGTATCTATTTATATATAAAATACAATTGATAGATATTGTGAAATTTAATTTAGTTAATAATGGAGAAGGTTATGACATTATTATGGTTAATACTTATCGTATTACTCAATAGTTTAAGTAAATATATAATCAATCGATATTTGAAGCATAATCTAATTATGCTACCGCGTATTGTAGGAACAATGACTGTGTTGTTTCAATTTGTACTAGTATATCTTTTAATTCAATCCATCATGCCATATGCTACGCATTTATTAAATTTATTTTATCATCAATAAGATAGATTCAAATAATTTAGAATGTAATAAGAGGTGCAATAATGAAAATTTATAGTCAAGGAGACCAAGCGATTATTATAGATATTGAACAAGAAGTCGCTGAAGATGTAACTAAAAATTTAATTGCTGTACGTACACATTTATTAAATAAAGACTTACCTTTCATCACTGATATTGTACCTACAGAGTCTAGTATGATGATTTGTTATGATGCTCGAGATATGATTAAGCATTATAATATTTCATCGCCATTTCAATATATGAAGGCACTTGTAAATTCAATTCAAATTGAATTAGAACATATCGAAAATAAACAAACAGCGTGTCATTTTCATAATATTCCTGTGGTTTATGGTGATCAATTTGGACCTGATTTAGAGGCTCTATTAAAATACTATCGTCTATCTAAAGAGGAATTTATTCAACTTCATTCAAAATCACATTACTTTGTCTCTATGATGGGATACTCCCCAGGCTTTCCTTATTTAACAGGAATGAATGAAAAATTATATGTTAATCATACAAGTCAGAAGAAAAAAAGAGTGCCTGCAGGTTCTGTCATTATTGAAGGGAAAAAATGTGGCATTGTAACGACAGATACTTATAACGATTGGTTAGTCATTGGCTATACCCCAATTAAATTATTTTCACCAGAGCGCGATCACTTTAATTTATTAAAATTAGGAGATAATGTCTTATTTCATCCTAAAAACCCAAATGATACTGAATTAGGAGATTTTAAATAATGTCAATCATAATAGAAAAACCTGGACTTTTTAGCACGTTCCAAGACTTTGGACGTCAAGGGTATGAATATGAGGGAGTCATCCCTGGCGGTGCATTAGATACATTAGGACATGAAATTGCGAATCGTCTTGTAGCAAATGATAAAAACGAAGCAACTTTAGAAATGACACATATTATGGCGAAAATTAGATTCACAGAGCCTACTTTAATTGCCTTAACAGGTCATCACTTTGAAGCGTGTACAGAAAATATGAAAATTAAACCTTATAAATTGTATTTAGTAGAAAAAGGAGAAGTATTGTCTTTCAAAGAAACGAGTACAACATCCCGTGTTTATTTAGCTATTGGAGGAGGATTTAAATTAGATTCTTGGTTAAATTCAACTTCAACAGATTTAAATATTGGTGTTGGAGGATTTCAGGGGAGAACAATTCAAGAAGGCGATGAAATTGAAATGAAACGTGATTATACATCACGACATCGTAAACTTTTTGAAAATTTAGCACATCAGCGAACAACAAGTTGGGGAATTGATGGTTATGCTTTATCGTTTAATTACGTTTCTGATGTATTTCATGTCATTGCTAATAAAGGAACAAATGATTTTGATACTGATACACAACAAACATTTGTACATGGAGAGTACAAAGTAACGAATAAGTCTAATCGTGTAGGGATGTTACTAGAGGGTCCTAGTATCAAAGCCTATTATGAAGATATGCCTGAGTATCAACCAGTAAAAAAGGGCACTATTCAAGTAAAACGTGATGGTACACCTATTATTTTATTAAATGATCATTATACTATTGGAAGTTATCCACAAATAGGTACTATAGCAAGCTATCATTTGACTAAACTAGCTCAAAAACCACAAGGATCTCGTTTGAAATTTCAATTTATAGATATTGAAACGGCTGAAAAAAATACTGTGAAGTTTAGTAATTGGACGAATCAATTATTTCATGGTATCGAATTTCGAATGCAATTAGAAATGTTAAAATAAAAATATCATCAAAATATTGAACATTAATATTTTAATGATATTTTTTAATGTAAAGGTATAGGACTATAGTCTGATTAAATTGAATAGATTAGGCGTTATAATATATCAATCAGTTTAACAGTTTAGAAATGATTAGGTATATAAATGGGAAGGCTGAACTTGAGCTTTTTCTTGATAAATAAGTAAAAATACTTTATATTTATATATTGAACTATGAAGTATTATTACAAAAATATTACAAAATTCGTATTTTTTTAATAAATAGTTAACAATTAAATGTAGTGATAAAAAATGTTCTTTTATTAAATGATAATTAAAAATTTTATTGTTTTTAAAATATATTAAATTTTAAAAATAGCATTTGTAAATGGCCGTATTTGAATAACTATAAACGGAGGAAACATTCATGAGTTTACACAAAAGAAAAATAAGTCTTTTTGCGTTTTTCTTAATGACTGTATTTACAGTAACCTTGAAAACGTATTTCTCATACTATGTAGATTTTTCTTTAGGTGTTAAAGGATTAGTTCAAAATTTAATACTATTGATGAATCCATATAGTTTAATCGCGCTTATTTTAAGTATCTTTTTGTTCTTTAAAGGTAAGAAAGCATATTGGTTTATTTTTATTGGAGGATTCTTATTAACATTTTTACTCTATGCTAATGTTGTTTATTTTAGGTTCTTCTCAGACTTTTTAACGTTTAGTACATTAAATCAAGCGAGTAACGTTGAATCGATGGGGGGCGCAGTAAGTGCCTCTTTTAAATGGTATGACTTTGTGTATTTCTTAGATACGATTGTATATCTGTTTATTTTAATTTTTAAACGAAGTTGGTTAGACAAACGTGTATTTAGTAAAAAGTTTGTACCAGTAGTGATGGCAGCATCAATTGCATTGTTCTTTTTAAACTTAGCTTTTGCTGAAACTGATCGACCTGAATTATTAACTCGTACATTTGATCACAAATATTTAGTTAAATATTTAGGACCATATAATTTTACTGTATATGATGGTGTTAAAACGATTCAAAACAATCAACAAAAAGCATTGGCTTCTGAAGATGATTTAACTCGTGTTTTAAATTATACGAAACAAAAAAATACGGAACCAAACCCTGAATATTATGGTATTGCTAAGAAGAAAAATATCATAAAAATACATTTGGAAAGTTTTCAAACATTTTTAATTAATAAAAAAGTAAATGGTAAGGAAGTTACACCTTTCTTAAATAAATTATCGACTGGTAACGATGACTTTAGATATTATCCAAACTTCTTCCATCAAACAGGACAAGGTAAAACTTCTGATTCAGAATTTACAATGGATAATAGTTTATATGGTTTACCTCAAGGATCTGCGTATTCATTAAAAGGAGATAACACATATCAATCTTTACCAGCAATTTTAGATCAAAAAGAAGGTTACACTTCTGATGTTATGCACGGGGATTACAAAACATTTTGGAACCGTGATCAAATTTATAAACATTTTGGTATAGATAAATTTTACGATGCAACATATTACGATATGTCGGATGAAAATGTCGTGAACTTAGGATTAAAAGATAAACCTTTCTTTAAAGCATCAGCAGAATATCAATCTAAAATGAAACAACCTTTTTATTCCCATTTAATTACATTAACTAACCATTATCCATTTACTTTAAATTCAGAAGATGCAAGTATTGATAAGCCGAATACAGGCGATTCTACTGTAGATGGATATATTCAAACGGCGCATTACTTAGATCAAGCTTTAGAACAGTATATTAATGATTTGAAAACTAAAGGATTATATGATGATTCAGTTATTATGATTTACGGTGACCATTATGGTATTTCTGAAAACCATAACAATGCAATGGAAAAATTACTGGGTGAGCAAATTACACCAGCTAAATTCACAGATTTAAATCGTACTGGCTTCTGGTTAAAAATTCCTGGTAAAAATGGGACTGTAGATGAAACATATGCTGGACAAGTGGATGTTATGCCTACTATTTTACATTTAGTTGGTATTGACTCGAAGAATTATTTAATGTTGGGTACAGATATGTTATCTAAAGATCATAATGATGTGATTCCATTCCGTAATGGTGATTTCATCACAAAAGATTATAAATTTGTGAATGGTAAAGTATATTCAAATAAAAATAATGAATTAATAACAACGCCACCTAAAGATTTAGAAAAAAATAAGAAACAGGTGGAAAAAGATTTAGAAATGAGTGACGACGTATTAAATGGTGACCTATTCAGATTCTACAATAATCCAGATTTCAAAAAAATTAATCCGTCAAAATATGACTACAAAATAGGTCCTTATGGAAATCAAAAATAATTCAATATTAGAGAGTGTGTAAAATAAACATTCTATATTAAATGCCCGTAGATAAGTTTTATCTACGGGTTTTTTATAGTTGCATTAAAAATAAACAAAAAAGAAAGGGAGTGTGACAGAATTCATTTTGAATTCGTCGTTTTATTGTGGCAACGTATTCTTAACTTGCGTTAGACGTAGACTTTCTTATTGAAAATTTTTATGTTGGAGTTCCGAGACTAGAATTGACTGCCAATATATAAAAAACGCCTAAAACAATTTATTATGTCTCAGGCTTATTCTTTAATTTAATTATCCTAATGATACGTCTAATATCATCATTATTACAAAACCAAGCATTAAGCTTAATGTAGCTAAATCTGTATTATTACCCGATTGAGAATCAGGAATAAGCTCTTCTACAACTACAAAAATCATTGCTCCTGCTGCAAAAGCTAATGCATAAGGTAGTACTGGAGTGATAAAAATAATTGCAATGGCACCTATAGTTGCAAAAATAGGTTCTACTATTGCTGATGCTTGACCATAATTAAATGCTTTAAAACGTGTTGCACCAGCGGCTCTAATCGGCATGGACAAAGCAGCTCCTTCTGGAATATTCTGAATACCAATACCAATTGCTAAACCAAGGGCTCCAAAAAAGGTAGCTTGTCCATTTCCAGTTGCAATTCCACCAAATGCTACACCAATTGATAAACCTTCAGGAATATTGTGTAAAGTGATAGCTAATACTAGTAAAGCATTTTTACTTAAAGAAGTTTTAACGCCTTCTCGATATTGACTTTTATCACCGATTTTTTGGTGTATATGTGGAATGACTGCATCAAGTCCTCTAATAAACACACCACCTAGAATAAAACCAATCGCAGCAGGTAACCAAGCAGGTAAATGACCATTTGTACCATAATCAATGGAAGGTTGTAATAAAGACCAAAAACTTGCAGCAATCATAATTCCAGCGGCAAAACCTTGCATAGAAGTTAGAATTTTTTTGTTTACAGTCTTAAAAATAAAGACTGATGCAGCACCTAAAGCGGTTAATAACCAAGTAATAATACCGGCAATAAGTGCTTGAAGATAAGGTGGTAAATTTTCGAAAAAGTCTATCATATCTATTTTCTCCTTATATCATTTAGCATTAAAAAGGTGTATAATATATAGAACTGAATTAAGCTTATCAGAAATATATTGAAATTTCGATATTAAAAAGGAAGTAAAAATATGGAAGCGTATAAAATAGAACAACTAAATAAATCATATGCTGATAAAGTTATTTTTGATGACTTAAATCTCTCTATTTCTGAACATGAAAAAATTGGACTTGTAGGTATAAATGGTACTGGTAAAAGTACTTTATTAAAAGTCATTGGTGGTTTAGATGAAGATTTTTCAGCCGATATAACTCATCCTAATCAGTATCGCATTCGTTATTCTTCACAGAAGCAACATTTAAATGGTGATATGACAGTATTTCAAGCTGTTCTAAGTTCCGATACAGATACTTTACGTATTATTAAAACATATGAAGAAGCTGTGACTATATATACAGAACATCAAAACGATGCGAATTTTAAAAAAATGATGGAAGCTCAAGAACTTATGGATCAACACCATGCATGGGATTACAATGCTGAAATTAAAACTATTTTATCAAAATTAGGTATTAATAATACGACTAAAAAAGTTAAAGAATTATCAGGGGGACAACAAAAACGTGTTGTCTTAGCTAAGACGCTTATTGAACAACCTGATTTGTTATTGTTAGATGAGCCTACAAACCATTTAGACTTTGAATCAATTAATTGGTTAATTAACTATGTTAAGCAATATCCACATACAGTTTTATTTGTGACACATGATCGCTATTTTTTAAATGAGATTGCTACACGTATTGTGGAATTAGATAGAGGAAAACTTAAATCTTATCCAGGAAACTATGAAGATTACATTGCAATGAGAGCTGAAAATGAAGTGATTGAACAAAAACAACAAGAAAAGCAAAAAGCACTTTATAAACAAGAACTTGCGTGGATGCGTACAGGCGCAAAAGCAAGAACGACAAAACAACAAGCTCGAATTAATCGATTTAATGATTTAGAGACAGAAGTTCAATCTCATCATCAAAAAGATAAAGGTCAACTCAATCTTGCTTATTCTAGATTAGGCAAACAAGTATTTGAGTTAGATCATTTAACGAAAAAGATTCAAAATAAAATATTATTCAAAGATGTAACTGAAATTATTCAAAGTGGTCAAAGAATTGGTATTGTTGGCCCAAATGGTGCAGGGAAAACGACAATGTTAAATATTTTAAATCAAGATGATACTGATTATTCTGGAGAATTAAAAGTTGGCCAAACTGTAAAAATAGCTTATTTTAAACAAACAGAAGAAACTTTGGATAGAGACATACGTATGATTGACTATTTGAGAGAAGAAAGTGAAGTGGCAAAAGAAAAAGATGGTACTTCAGTTTCAGTTACTCAATTGTTAGAGCGATTTCTATTTCCGAGTGCTACTCATGGTAAAAAGATTTATAAATTATCAGGTGGAGAGCAAAAACGATTATATTTGTTAAGATTGCTTGTTCATCAACCTAATGTTCTGTTACTTGATGAGCCAACCAATGATCTTGATACTGAAACATTAACAATTTTAGAAGACTACATTAGTACATTCGGAGGGGCAGTAGTTACAGTAAGTCATGATCGTTATTTTTTAAATAAAGTAGCACAAGAATATTGGTATATTCACGATGGCCAATTAGAACGTATTATTGGAACATTCGAAGATTATGAGGCCTATAAAAAAGAAAAAGATCGACAGGATATACTTGAAAAACAAGCTCAACAACCTAAAACTAAATCAAACGTTCGTAAAAAGACGGGACTGTCTTATAAAGAAAAACGTGAATATGAAGCCCTAATGGAACGTATTGAAACGACAGAACATAGACTAGAGCAGATTGATACTGAAATGGTAGAAGCGAGCGCTGACTACGCTAAAATAAAAGAATTAAATGAAGAAAAAGAACATCTAGAGCAATCATATGATGTAGACATCACGAGATGGAGTGAATTAGAAGAAATAAAAGAGCAATAAGGGGAATGTAAGTATGGAAGCAACTTTGTCACATTATTTTGGTTATGATACGTTTAGACCAGGTCAAAAAGAGATAATTTCTAAAATATTAAATCATCATAATGTATTAGGTGTCTTGCCTACAGGTGGTGGTAAATCAATATGTTATCAAGTGCCTGGTTTAATGTTAGGTGGTACAACGATAGTAATAAGTCCATTGATTTCTTTAATGAAAGACCAAGTGGATCAGTTAAAAGCAATGGGTATCGAAGCAGCCTATCTAAATAGTAGTTTAAATAAAAAACAACAATCTGAGATTGAAAATAAGTTAATCACTGAAGGCATTCAATTTTTATATGTGGCACCTGAACGTTTTGAAAGTAACTATTTTTTAAAGTTGCTTAGTCAAATTGATATTAACTTAATTGCATTTGATGAGGCTCACTGTATTTCAAAATGGGGACATGATTTTAGACCTAGTTATCAAAGCGTCATAAACAAAGTGTTTACACTACCTCAAGATTTTACGATTGTAGCTCTTACAGCTACAGCTACGGCCGAAGTTCAACAGGATATTATGGAAAAATTAAATATCCGAAAAGAAGATGAAATTAAAACAAGTACCAAAAGACGTAATCTCATTTTTAAAGTAAATCCGACATATCAAAGACAAAAATTTGTTATTGAATATGCTAAAGCTCATAAAGATCAAGCAGGTATTATTTATTGTTCTACGCGTAAACAAGTAGAAGAATTACAAGAATCTCTAGAATCTATAAATATTGCTTCTGTTATTTATCATGCAGGTTTAACAAATAAAGAAAGAGAAGAAGCTCAAAATGACTTTGTATACGATCGTATTAAAGTTGTTATCGCAACAAATGCATTTGGAATGGGTATTGATAAATCTAATGTTCGTTATGTTATTCATTACAACATGCCTGGAGATCTTGAATCATACTATCAAGAAGCGGGTCGTGCAGGACGAGATGGCTTAAAAAGTGAATGTATTTTATTATTTAGTGAAAGAGATAAAGGATTACATGAATATTTTATTACTGTTTCGCAAGCAGATGATGATTATAAAGATAAAATGGGCGAGAAACTAACTAAAATGATTCAGTATACTAAAACGAAAAAGTGCTTAGAAGCGACAATTGTACATTATTTTGAACCAAATGCGCGTCTAGAGGAATGCGGTCAATGTAGTAATTGTATTCAACAAAATAAAACTTATGACATGACCAATGAAGCAAAAATGATTATTAGTTGTATCGCACGCATGCGTCAACAAGAAAACTATCATGTTATTATTCAAGTGTTACGTGGAGAATTGAGTGATTATATTAAATACAATCATTATCATCAACTTACAACACATGGATTGATGAAAGACTATACTACTTCAGAGTTAAGTCATTTAATTGATGAGTTACGGTTTAAAGGCTATTTAAATGAATATAATGAAATTCTAACGTGTGATGAAAGTGTGAAAGAATTATTGAATAATGATGTCACAGTGTATACGACGCCATTTAAACATAAAAGTAAGGAAAAAGTTTTCATTAATACAATAGAAGGCGTTGATCGTGCTTTATATAGTGAATTAGTAGAAGTTCGCCGTCAATTAAGTGAAAAGTTGAATATTGCGCCTGTGAGTATTTTTTCTGACTATACATTGGAAGAGTTTGCTAAACGTAAACCAGAATCTAAACAAGAAATGATTGCGATAGATGGTGTAGGAAGCTATAAGTTAAAACATTATTGTCCTAAATTTCTTGAAACAATCCAGTCATATAAAACGAATATCTAACAAAAAATTAAATATGACTTAATAAAACAACTTAGAAGCTAGAAAAATGTTTTAAGTTGTTTTATTTTTTATTGTTAAAAAATAATTAGTATTTAAATCTATTAAGTATGAATTTATCAATAAACATGATTTAATAGAAAATAAGCAATATAAATTTTATAGTGATGTGAAGGAAATGAAGGTGACAAGATGATAGAGTTTAAAAATGTAACAAAACGTTATGGAACGAATGTTGCAGTTGATGATGTGAGTTTTAAGATTAATGAAGGAGAATTTTTTATTTTAATCGGACCTTCAGGTTGTGGAAAAACAACTACTTTAAAAATGATTAATCGATTAATACCGTTAAGTGAAGGATACATTTATTTTAAAGATAAGCCAGTGAGTGATTATCCAGTTTATGAGATGCGTTGGGATATTGGATATGTACTACAACAAATCGCATTATTTCCACATATGACGATTAAAGAAAATATCGCACAAGTTCCTCAAATGAAAAAGTGGAAAGACAAAGATATTCATCGACGTGTAGATGAATTATTAGATATGGTTAGATTAGATCCAAATACATACCGAGATCGTAAACCAGATGAATTATCGGGAGGACAACGTCAACGTGTAGGCGTGGTAAGAGCATTAGCAGCTGATCCTCCAGTAATATTAATGGACGAACCTTTTAGTGCGTTAGACCCCATTAGTAGAGAAAAATTACAAGATGATTTATTAGAATTACAAACGAAAATTAAAAAGACAATTATTTTTGTAACACACGATATACAAGAAGCAATGAAATTAGGAGATCGTATTTGTTTATTAAATGATGGTCGTGTTGAACAAATTGACACACCTGAAGGATTCCAAGAGCATCCTAGAAATCAATTTGTTCGAGAGTTTATGGGCGATCACTTGCATAAAGATATTAATAATTCAAAAATCTCCGATCTAAATCTTACAAGAACACTTACTGAATATGACGAAAAACAAGGATACCCAATTATAAAAGATAGTATGAAACTTCAAGATATTTACAAGATACTTGCTAAACATGAAGCAGTCATTGTAGAAAATAATCATGCTTTAACACAGTCATTATTAAGAAGAGAAGATGTTTTTGACTATCTATCTAAAAATAATAAGGAGGGTTAAAGCATGAACGAATTTTTAACAACGCTCAATGATCGTAGAGGAGAATTACTAAGAACAATTTTTGAGCACATACAAATTTCTTTTATTTCTTTATTTATCGCAATTTTAATTGCAGTACCACTTGGTATTGCTTTAACTAAAACAAAGCGTTTATCTGAAGTTGTAATGAATATCGCAGCAGTATTACAAACTATTCCATCCCTTGCTTTACTTGGATTAATGATTCCAATTTTTGGTATAGGAAAAGTTCCAGCAATTATTGCATTAGTAGTATATGCGCTATTACCTATTTTAAGAAATACATATACAGGTATTAAAGAAGTAGAGCCTTCTCTAACAGAAGCAGCCAAAGGTATCGGTATGAAACCAATGCGACGTTTAACTAAAGTCGAGTTACCTATTGCAATGCCAGTCATTATGGCAGGTATACGTACAGCTATGGTGCTTATTATTGGTACTGCTACATTAGCTGCATTAATTGGAGCAGGTGGATTAGGGGATTTGATCTTATTAGGCATTGATCGTAACAATACAGCACTTATATTGATTGGCGCTATTCCAGCTGCATTATTAGCTATTTTATTTGATTTTATATTGCGTTATATGGCGAAATTATCTTATAAAAAACTTCTTATTACACTAGGTATTATTCTATTAATTATCTTACTTGTTATTGTTGTTCCACTCTTTGGTAAAAAAAGTGCAACGATTACTATGGCAGGAAAATTAGGTTCTGAACCTTCAATTATTACGAATATGTATAAAATATTAATTGAAGAGGAAACACATGATACAGTTAACGTTAAAAGTGGTATGGGTAAAACCTCATTCTTATTTAATGCGTTAAAATCAGACGATATAGATGGGTACTTAGAATTTACAGGTACAGTACTAGGAGAACTTACTAAAGAGGATCTAAAATCTAAAAAAGAAGCTGATGTATATCACCAAGCTAAAGCAAGTTTAGAGAAAAAATATGATATGACGATGCTTAAACCAATGAAATATAATAATACCTATGCTTTAGCTGTTAAAAGAGATTTTGCTAAACAATATAATTTACAATCAATTGGTGATTTACGTAAAGTACAAGGTCAACTTAAACCAGGATTTACTATGGAATTTAAAGATAGAGATGATGGTTATAAAGCAGTAGCTAAAAAATATAACTTGAATCTTTCTAATATTAAACAAATGGAACCTAAACTACGTTATACGGCAGTAGAGAAAGGCGACATTAATCTTATTGATGCGTATTCTACAGATGCTGAATTAAAACAATATGATATGGTAGTACTTAAAGATGATAAACATGTTTTCCCACCTTATCAAGGTGCTCCAATGTTTAAAGAAAAGTTTCTAAAAGAACATCCGGAAATTAAAAAAGCTTTAAATCAATTATCAAATAAAATTACGGATGAACAAATGCAAGAAATGAATTATAAAGTGACAGTGAAAAATGAAGATCCATATAAAGTTGCTAAACAATATTTAGAAAAAGAAGGATTGGCACATTAAATTTGTAAAAAGCTCATAGATACATTTTATCTATGAGCTTTTTAACACATAAAGTATAAATCGATAATTTATGGTACTATTTTAATTAATAAGTGAAAAAGGAAAGTAACTTAATTTATATAGGAGTGATCATAAATGAAAAAACAACTACAACAATTATCGGCATATCAACCTGGGTTATCACCGCAAGCACTTAAAGAAAAATTTGGTATAGAAGGTGAGTTATATAAACTAGCATCGAATGAAAATTTATATGGACCATCACCTCGTGTAAAAGAAGCAATTGAAGCGCACTTAGATGAGTTATTCTACTATCCGGAAACAGGCTCTCCATCATTACGAAAAGCAATTAGTAAGCATTTAAATGTTGATGAATCTCGAATTTTATTTGGCGCAGGTTTAGATGAAGTAATACTTATGATTTCTAGAGCAGTTTTAACACCAGGAGATAAAATTGTGACAAGTGAAGCTACTTTTGGACAATATTATCATAATGCGATTGTTGAATCAGCTGAAGTTGTAAAAGTACCGTTAAAAAATGGCGGATTTGATTTGGAAGGCATTTTAAAAGAGGTTAATTCTGATACCTCATTAGTATGGTTATGTAATCCTAATAATCCTACAGGTACATATTTTAGTCATGATGAATTAGAGTCATTTTTGGAACGTGTTCCAAGTCATGTGCCAGTCTTAATTGATGAAGCGTATTTCGAATTCGTCACTGCTGAAGATTATCCTGATACATTAAAACTACAAGAACGCTTTGATAATGCATTTTTATTAAGAACATTTTCTAAAGCATATGGATTAGCAGGTTTACGTGTAGGATATGTTGTGGCAACAAATGAAGCTATTGAAAAATGGAATATCATTCGTCCACCATTTAATGTGACACGAATTTCAGAATATGCAGCGATTGCAGCATTAGAGGATCAAGATTATTTAAAAGAGATTACAAAAAAAAATGCAAAAGAACGTGAAAAGTTTTATGGCATTGAACAAAGTAAACACTTTTTACCTAGTCAAACGAACTTTGTATTTGTAGTAACAGATAAGCCACAAGCATTGTATAATGAATTACTAAACGTTGGCTGTATCACTAGACCATTTCCTAATGGAGTACGTATTACAATTGGATTTGAAGAACAAAATAATAAAATGATTGAAGTATTAAAACAATTTAATTATTAAACTAATGAAAAACCTTTAATTACGATTCATGACGAATTAAAGGTTTTTTGCTATACTTTGAAAATGTGCAAAAGATAACTAAGGAAGTGATAGCATGGCACGTAAATCTATAGCAATAGATATGGATGAAGTATTAGCAGATACTTTAGGTGCAATTATTGAAGCAGTTAATATTGAAACTAAATTAGGAATTACAATGGAATCATTAAATGGTCACAAATTAAACCATGTGATTCCTGAACATGATGGGTTAGTAAGAGATATTTTAAGAGCGCCAGAGTTTTTTAGACATCTTAAAGTGATACCACATGCTCAAGAGGTAGTAGAAAAACTTAATGAGCATTATGATGTATATATCGCTACAGCGGCAATGGACGTACCCACTTCATTTCATGATAAATATGAATGGTTATTAGAATATTTTCCATTTTTAGATCCACAGCATTTTATTTTTTGTGGAAGAAAAAATATTGTTAAAACAGATTATTTAATAGATGATAATCCTCGTCAGCTTCAAATTTTCGAAGGAGAACCTATTATCTTTACGGCTGCACATAATATAAATGAAACACGTTTTAAACGAGTGAATGGCTGGAAAGATGTAGAAGCAATGTTTTTAAATAACAATTAAAGTAAAAAGGTATGTATGAAGCTTGAAGCAATCATACATACCTTTTGATTATGATATAGTTGTTATTTCTCATCATTCGAAAAAGTAAGGATATTGATTGCTTTAGGTAACACATCAATAGTGATAGGTGTTTCTAAATTAATTTCTCCATCAATATCTACTTTCATAGTTGGTTCAGTGCTTAATGTTATGTGAGAACCTGGAATATGGTTAATTCCTTCGGTAATTTCATTCCAATTCATGCTATCTCTTTTTTTGAAAATATCGTTTAAAATACTAAAACTTTGTTGTTCAAATATAAAACTATTTAATTTTCCATCTTGTGGAGAAAGATCTGTAAGTGGAATGCGACTGCCACCAATATTAGGTCCATTTGCTATAACTAGCATAGACGTATTTCCTTTATATTCTTTGTCGTCTACTGTCATTGTATAGTCAAAATGGTCGGGATTCATGAGTGTTTTTACAGTGGAACCAACATAGCTTAATTTTCCAAAGATATCTTTGCGTCCTTCTTGAACATTTTCAGCATTTTGCACCATAAGTCCTAGCCCGACAAAGTTAAGTACATAATTATCATTTACTTTCATAACATCATATGACTCAACATGTGAAGACAACAATTGTTCACTAGCTTTTTTGAAGTCAGGATTTAAGTTTAATGTTTTAGTAAAATCGTTAAATGTTCCACCTGGAATGATACCTATAGGAAGGTTTAGATCATATTTCATTACACCATTAATCAATTCGTTAACTGTACCGTCTCCTCCCAATATAAAAACGATATCGATATCATTACTATAAGTATGGTCTTTTATTTCTTTACAATATCTTTCAATGTTACCTTCATTTTCACTTAATTGTATTGAAAGATGCTTACATAACTGAGTTAGTGATTTAGCGACTTCTCCCAATCCATCATATATATCTTTAAGTCCGCTATGTTCATGGTAAAATAACACCCCATGATTATACTGTTGCTCCATAGTTCAACCTACTTTCATTTAAAATTATATTATAAATAATTACCCTGAATTTTATAATTTTAAATATATAAGTAAAAAATACTTCTATATGTTATAACTAGAAGTATTTTTTACTATTTTGTATTTAATTAGTGAATACCTTTCATAGCTTTCGTAATCTTAGGTGAGAAAACTAAAATGATAAGAGTAATAACAATAGCAACTGTGCCTAAGAAAATAAAATAATTAGTTTGACCAAGTGGTTTAATTAATTTTACTAATGTACCGTTAATTGCTTGTGCTGAAGCATTTGTTAATAGCCATACACTCATCATTTGAGCATTAAATGCTTTAGGTGCAAGTTTAACAGCAGCACTATTACCTGTAGGTGATAAACAAAGTTCCCCAATAACACAGATTACATATGATAAAATAACCCAGTTAACTGAGAATTGTGTATGTCCATAACCTAAACCAACTAATCCAATTAGAATGTATGATAAACCTGCTAGTAATGTACCAATACTAAATTTAATAGCTAAAGAAGGTTGCTTTTTACCCATTTTTAACCAAATCATAGAAATAACTGGTGCAAATAATAAAATAAATAATGGATTGATAGATTGGAACAAAGCTTCTCCAAATCGAGTTGTCCAACCAAATAAGTTGAGTTGCATGTCAGAACGTTCCAAACCATAAATATTTAAAACGTTAGAACCTTGTTCTTGAATTGACCAGAATAACATACCTAAAATAAATAAAGGTATAAATGCTTTTACTCGAGAACGTTCTCCATCGGTAACGTCTTTACTACGAAGCATAGTTGTAAAGTAAATGATTGGTAAAGCTACTCCTAGAACTAATACAGTATTACTAATTAAATCGAAGGAAAGTGTATGGGTATAATATGTAACTAATAATACGACAATCACAATTGCTACTATGATACCGATAATCATTCCATATTTACGCTTTTCTTCTTTAGATAGTGGATTCGTAGGTTTCATTCCAACACTACCTAAATTTTTTCTATTAAATAATAAATACCAAACAAGACCTAATGCCATACCAATAGCTGCAAGAAGGAAGCCACCATGGAAATTACGTATATCTACAAAATGTTGCAGTATGATAGGTGAAATTAATGCACCTAAGTTAACAGACATATAGAAAATAACGAAACCTGCATCAATACGTGTATCATTTTCAGGATATAAACGACCTACAATATTTGAAATATTAGGTTTCATTAAACCTGATCCGATAATAATAAAGAACATTGATGAGAATAAACCAAATAAGGCGAATGGTAAACTTAAACAGATATGTCCAATAATAATAAGTACAGCACCTAATAAAGTAGCACCACGTGTGCCTGTAATTCTATCAGCAATCCATGCGCCAGGAATAGAAGACATGTAAATCAGTGCTCCATATACTGACATAATTGACATTGCTGTAGTTTTATCAATACCTAATCCATTCTGGTGTATTGCGAAATACATATAAAATATGAGCATCGCACGCATACCGTAGTAACTGAATCTTTCCCAAAACTCTACGAAAAAGAGCACACCTAATCCCCTAGGATGACCGAAAAATCCTTTCTGTGGTATTGATTGAATTGTTTGTTCATGGGAGTTATTTGTTGCCATTAACATCCCACTCCTTTCTTTCCTAATATGACTGATTACTATGTAAATAAGATTGTACAATTAAGTTTTACAAGAATTTCTTAAAAATATAAATTTTTAGAATTTTCAGTCAAATAAAATATAATAACTTATAAAAATAAAAGACCTATATCTTTATAAATTTCAACGATAATATTAAAATACGCTTTAATTTAATAAATCGCAATAGTTTATTAAAAAAATCTAGAATAAAAATGACTCCTTTTATATTACATTAGTAAAAATAAAAGGAGTTAAAAACATTTTATCGATTGTCTATTTTTTCAGGATACATATCGTGATTCATTAAACGTTGTTCGGCCATCTTTTCATATTTAGAGTTTGGACGACCATAATTTGTATATGGATCTATTGAAATGCCTCCACGTGGCGTGAACTTACCCCATACTTCTATATAATGAGGATCCATTAAGTCAATTAAGTCATTCATGATAATATTCATACAATCTTCGTGAAAATCACCATGATTTCTAAAACTAAATAAATATAATTTTAGTGATTTTGATTCTACCATTTTTATATTTGGTATATATGAAATATAAATTGTAGCAAAATCGGGTTGTCCAGTGATAGGGCAAAGAGAAGTGAATTCTGGACAATTAAACTTTACAAAATAATCTCTTCCTTGATGTTTATTATCAAAAGTTTCGAGTACTTGGGGTGTATAGTCAAATTCATATTTATTATTTTGATTGCCTAATAATGTAATATCTTGTAATTCTTCTTTATTGCGACCTTGTGTCATAATTTTCCTCCTAATTGTTAGATGTATTAGATTGTCTACGTGCTTTTTCAAACATAAAGTAACTAGCGCCAATAATGATGATATAACCTATAAATGCATAGAAATCTGGTGTTTCTCCGAATAATATAAAGCCAAATAATGCAGTAAATAATATAGAAGCATACGTAAAAATAGAAATGTCTTTTGCTGGAGCAAAACTATATGCTAATGTAATACCAATTTGTCCTACTGCCGCTGATAATCCAGCTCCTAATAAATATATAATTTGTAACTTTGTCATCGGTTCATATGTTGCAATAGAAAATGGAATCAGAACGATGACTGAAAATAATGAAAAATAAAATACAATAGTATAAGGTGCTTCACGTTTACTTAATGCTCGTACACAAGTATATGCAGATGCAGCGAAGATACCTGAGAATAAACCGGCTAAAGAAGAGAACATAGTTGAAGAAAATTCTGGTTTAACAATGAATAACATACCAAAAATAGCAATTAACATAGCTATAATTTGATACCTTTTAATATTCTCTTTTAAAAATATTAAACTTAATAAAATAGTCCAAAAAGGGTTAAGCTTCATTAAAGTATCAGCATCACTTAACACCATGTGATCAATAGCGTAAATATTTAATAATACCCCTATAAGACCTAACGTCGATCTAGTCATTAAAAGGGGTTGACTACTCATTTTACCCAATATAGGTTGCCTATATTTTATTATGAAAAATAATGGAATAAACATGGCTACCAAATTTCTTGCTAAAGATTTTTGAAATACGGGTAAGTCTCCGGCTAGTCTAAAAAAAACAGACATAAAACTAAAACCAATAGCAGAAATTAAAATAGCAATGATACCTTTTACCTTAGGATTCAAAGTATATCTCCTCATTTATAAAAATTTAACGTCTATATATTAGCATAATTTATTTGTGGATGCATAAGTACTTGCAAAGATAAAAAAGAAAAATTATAATGATAACGAACATATGTTCTTAATATGGTTAGATATACTCTAAATTTTTAATTCGTAAAATAGAAATTTATTCGGCTTTTAATATAAAAATTGAGTTATTTTTTTAATAAATGGTTAACAATATATTACGATTTACATTCTTATGTATTGGAAATCCCGAATAAATAAGGTTTAGTAATGGTAGGCAAAAAATCAAGTGAAATACCTTAAAAAAACTAAAATAAAATTTTCTTAGTTTTTAATATAGCTATGATGCACCTTTAACCGATTTCACGAACATTTGACATCAAATATTAACTTTTAATTAGGATATCATTTATGTATAATGAAACACAGAATATAGTGTTGGGTTTTGAATTGAGACACAATATGTTGTGTTTGAGGAAAATAGAAAGATTGTATGAATAATTCATTTTAGTAGCAATTTCACACTTATTTGGGTTGATTTTTTCGGAATCTACACTATTTACATGAACGATTTACAAATAATGATTTTTAAAGATTAATAATTAGAAACACAATATGTAGTATTAGCTTGATTAAGTTAACGAAATGATATTCGTTCTAAAAGTAAGTTTTCTTATAAGACTAAGAGAACTTCTTTTTAATTAATAAGATTGTCGAAAGAGGGCGTTCCTATGAAAGTAGTTTATTTCTCTTTTTCAGGAAATGTACGAAGATTTATAAAACGTAGTGAAATTAAAAATGTATTAGAAATCAATAAAGACAATTGTAAGGATAGTATAGAAGAACCTTATATTTTAGTTACAGGTACAATTGGTTTTGGTGAAGTTCCTAAGGAAGTACAGTCTTTTCTAGAAGTTAATCATGCCTATATACGTGCTGTTGCTGCTAGTGGTAATCGTAACTGGGGACAAAACTTTGCGAAAGCAGGTCGAACAATTTCTGAAACATACCATGTGCCTTTATTAATGAAATTTGAGGTTCAAGGTACAAATAAAGATGTTATCGAATTTAGAGATAAGGTGGGGCATTTCAATGAAGATTATGGACGAGAAAAAGTACAATCATATTGAATTAAACAATGAAGTAACTAAACGTAAAGACAATGGCTTTTTTAATCTTGAGAAAGATCAAGAAGCTTTAAACGTTTACTTAGAAGAAATTAGCGATAAAACAATTTATTTTGATAGCGAAATTGAACGTTTACATTACTTAGTAGATAATCATTTTTATTTTAATGTATTTAAGAAGTATAGCGAAGAAGATTTAATAGAAATTATCGAATTCGCAAAATCTATTAATTTTGAATTTGCTAGTTATATGTCTGCAAGCAAATTTTATAAAGATTATGCTTTAAAAACAAATGATAAATCTAAGTACTTAGAAGACTATAATCAACATGTTGCTATAGTTGCTCTATATTTAGCAGATGGTAATAAAGAACAAGCTAAACAATTTATTTTAGCGATGATTGAACAACGTTATCAACCTGCTACACCTACATTTTTAAATGCAGGACGCGCACGTCGTGGAGAGCTTGTTTCATGTTTTTTACTAGAAGTTGATGATAGTCTAAACTCAATTAATTTCATAGATTCTACTGCTAAACAATTAAGTAAAATTGGTGGTGGCGTGGCTATCAATTTATCTAAATTACGTGCACGTGGTGAAGCAATTAAAGGTATTAAAGGCGTAGCTAAAGGTGTATTACCTGTAGCAAAAGCATTAGAGGGTGGATTTAGTTATGCTGATCAATTAGGTCAACGTCCTGGAGCTGGAGCAGTATATTTAAACATTTTCCATTATGATGTTGAAGAATTCTTAGATACTAAAAAAGTAAATGCCGATGAAGACTTACGTCTATCAACAATTTCCACTGGTCTTATTGTTCCATCTAAATTCTTTGATTTAGCTAAAGAAGGTAAAGACTTTTATATGTTTGCACCTCATACTGTAAAACAAGAATATGGAGTGACATTAGACGATATTGATATTGAAAAATATTATGATGAACTTGTAGCTAATCCTAATGTTCTTAAAAAGAAAAAAGATGCACGAGAAATGTTGAATATGATTGCTCAAACACAACTGCAATCAGGCTATCCATATTTAATGTTTAAAGATAATGCGAATAAAGTACATGCGAATTCAAATATTGGTCAAATTAAAATGAGTAATTTATGTACTGAAATTTTCCAATTACAGGAAACGTCTATTATTAATGACTATGGAATTGAAGATGAAATTAAACGTGATATTTCATGTAATTTAGGTTCATTGAACATAGTGAATGTAATGGAAACGGGTAAATTCAGAGATTCAGTACATACTGGAATGGATGCATTAACAGTAGTAAGTGACGAAGCAAATATTCAAAATGCACCAGGTGTGAAAAAAGCAAATAATGAGTTACATTCTGTAGGTTTAGGCGTAATGAACTTACATGGCTATTTAGCGAAAAATAAAATTGGCTATGAATCTGAAGAAGCCAAAGATTTTGCTAATATTTTCTTTATGATGATGAACTATTATTCAATTGAACGTTCTATGGAAATTGCTAAAGAACGTGGAGAAGCATATCAAGATTTTGATAAATCAGATTATGCAAGTGGCAAATATTTTGATTTTTATACATCACAAGAGTTCGTGCCACAATTTGAAAAAGTAAAAGAATTATTTGCTAATATGCAAATTCCTACATCAGAAGACTGGAAATCATTACAACAACAAGTACAAGAATATGGTTTATATCATGCTTATCGATTAGCTATTGCACCAACTCAAAGTATTTCATATGTTCAGAATGCAACTAGTTCGGTCATGCCAATCGTAGATCAAATTGAGCGACGTACGTATGGAAATGCTGAAACATTTTATCCAATGCCTTTCTTATCACCTGAAACAATGTGGTACTATAAATCAGCATTTAATACTGATCAAATGAAACTTATAGATTTAATTTCAACAATTCAAACACATGTAGACCAAGGGATTTCAACAATTTTATATGTTAATTCTGAAATTTCAACACGTGAATTGTCACGATTATACGTATACGCACATCACAAAGGACTGAAATCTTTATACTATACACGTAATAAATTATTAAGTGTTGAAGAATGTACAAGTTGTGCAATTTAATTAATAGTGAAATAAATATTTAGAGGAAAGATTAAATTATTCTCATAGAGAAGCATTTTAATCTTATCCTCTTAAATAATGTAATGGTTAATAAATAGAGGAGGATTTTATTAATGAAGGCCGTCAATTGGAATACTCAAGAAGATATGACAAATATGTTTTGGCGTCAAAACATTTCACAAATGTGGGTAGAAACAGAATTTAAAGTTTCAAAGGATATAGCAAGTTGGAAGACACTAACAGAGGATGAAAAAAATACGTTTAAACGTGCTTTAGCAGGTTTAACTGGATTAGATACACATCAAGCGGATGATGGTATGCCATTAATTATGCTACATACAACGGATTTACGTAAAAAAGCAGTTTATTCATTTATGCAAATGATGGAACAAATTCATGCTAAAAGTTATTCACATATTTTTACAACGTTACTTCCATCTAGTGAAACAAATTATCTATTAGATACTTGGGTAATTGAAGAGCCTCATTTAAAATATAAATCTGATAAAATTATCTCTAATTATCATAAACTTTGGGGAAAAGAAGCCTCTATTTTTGATCAATATATGGCAAGAGTTTCAAGTGTTTTCTTAGAAACGTTCTTGTTCTATTCTGGTTTCTATTATCCACTTTATCTTGCGGGTCAAGGAAAAATGACAACTTCTGGTGAAATTATTAGAAAAATTTTACTTGATGAATCAATTCATGGAGTTTTTACCGGTTTAGATGCTCAAAGTTTACGTAATGAGCTATCAGAAAATGAAAAACAAAAAGCTGATAAAGAAATGTATAAGTTGTTAGAAGAACTATATAAAAATGAGGTATCGTATACACATATGTTATATGATGATATCGGTTTAACTGAAGATGTTTTAAATTATGTACAATATAATGGGAATAAAGCTTTATCAAACTTAGGATTTGAACCTTATTTTGAAGAAAAAGAGTTTAATCCTATTATTGAAAACGCATTAGATACATCAACAAAAAATCATGACTTTTTCTCAGTAAAAGGAGACGGCTATACATTAGCACTTAACGTGGAAGCTTTACAAGACGAAGATTTTATTTTTGAAGATTAGAATAATAACTAATTTTAGAAAAACTAATTGTAGAATCATCACTGCAATTAGTTTTTTTAATTTCTCTATAAAAAATAAAAGAATATTAGTATTACTATTGAAAAATTTATTATGACAATTTAATATATAGTTAAATGATAATCATTTTCAATGGAAATGGTATATATACTAAGGAGCATTACGAATGAAGTTTCTATTCAAAGGTTATACATTATTAATCATTTTAGTGATATTAAGTATACTTTCTTTATTTATTGGCGTAAGTCAATTATCAATAACTGATCTTTTTCATTTGTCAGATAATCAGAAAAATATTTTATTTTCTAGTCGTATTCCTAGAACTATAAGTATTCTTTTATCTGGAAGTTCTCTTGCTTTAGCAGGACTAGTTATGCAACAGATGATGCAAAATAAATTTGTAAGTCCTACTACAGCTGGAACAATGGAATGGGCAAAATTAGGAATATTACTTTCACTCATATTTTTCCCAAAAGGTCATATATTGATCAAATTGACTTTTGCAGTTGCATTAAGCCTAGGAGGAACATTTTTATTCGTTAAACTAATAAATTTTATAAAAGTGAAAGAAGTTATTTTTGTCCCGCTCTTAGGTATTATGATTGGTGGCATTGTTTCAAGTTTTACCACTTTTATAGCATTAAGAACGAATGCACTACAAAGTATTAATAATTGGTTGAATGGGAATTTTGCTGTTATTACAAGCGGCCGTTATGAAATTTTATATTTAGCTATTCCTTTATTAATTATCGCTTATATATTTGCCAATCACTTTACGATTGCTGGAATGGGCAAAGATTTTAGTCATAATTTAGGTGTTAAATATGAACAAATTATAAATATTGCGCTTTTAATCACTGCAACATTGACAGCATTAGTTGTCGTGACAGTTGGAACATTACCATTTTTAGGTTTAATTGTTCCTAATATTATTTCAATGTATAGAGGCGACCACTTGAAAAATGCATTACCTCATACATTAATGCTAGGTTCTATATTTGTATTGTTTTCCGATATTATTGGTAGATTAATTGTTTACCCTTATGAAATAAATATTGGTTTAACAATAGGAGTATTTGGAACGATTATTTTCTTAGTTTTATTGATGAAAGGTAGAAATAATTATGCAAATTAGTGCTAATAAAAAAATATTAATTCTCTTTCTTTTTACAATTTGCATGGCTGCTTTCTACTTACTAGTAGGTTTGGATTTTGAAATTTTTCAATATCAGTTTGAAAGTCGAATAAGAAAATTAGTTTTAATTTTACTTGTTGGTGGATCTATTAGTACGGCAGTTGTTATTTTCCAATCTATCACTGCGAATAGATTACTTACTCCTTCAATTATGGGATTAGACTCAGTCTATTTATTTATTAAAGTCTTGCCTGTGTTCTTATTAGGTACACAAGCCAGTGTAGTGACAAATACTTATTTGAATTTTCTTCTAACTCTCGTAGTGATGGTTCTTTTTTCTTTAGTATTATTTCAAGGCATGTTTAAATTAGGACATTTTTCGGTTTATTTTATTTTACTTGTTGGGGTAGTATTAGGAACATTTTTCCGTAGTATCACTGGATTTATTCAACTTATTATGAATCCAGATGACTTTTTAACCGTTCAAAGTGCGATGTTTGCAAGTTTTGACGCTTCTAATTCTAAACTTGTTCTTATTTCAAGTATACTTTTAATTATTTTAATTGTAATTGCTTTTATATTAAGACCTTATTTAGATGTGTTATTACTAGGGAAAGATCAGTCTATTAACTTAGGTGTATCATATGAAAAAATGACAAAACTTTTATTAATTTTAGTGGCTTTATTAGTATCAATATCTACTGCTTTAGTAGGTCCTGTTACATTTTTAGGATTATTAACAGTCAATTTAGCGCATGAATTCATGAAAACATATGAACATAAATATATTTTACCCGCAACGATTCTTATAAGTTGGATTAGTTTATTTATAGCTCAGTGGATTATAGAAAATATGTTTAAAGCTACCACTGAATTTAGTCTTATTATAGATTTAGTTGGAGGTATTTACTTCATATACTTACTTATTAAAAGGAGGAATGAAGATTGATTCAGATTAGAAATTTAGATAAAAAAATTCAGAGTAAATCTATTTTGAAAGATATAAATGTTGATATACAAAAGGGTAAGTTAACCTCTTTGATAGGTCCAAACGGTGCAGGAAAAAGTACACTTCTATCAGCAGTAAGTCGGTTATTTGAATATGAGAACGGTACAATTAATATTGAAAATAAATTAATTGATGATTATAAAAGCGATGAATTAGCAAAAAAGTTAAGTATTTTAAAACAAACAAATCATACTGATATGAATATCACTGTAGAACAGCTTGTAAATTTTGGACGTTTTCCTTATTCAAAAGGTCGAATGAAAAAAGAAGATCATGAGAAAGTGGCATATGCCATTGATTTACTACATCTAAGGGAAATCAAAGATAGAAATATAAAAACACTATCTGGAGGACAAAGACAACGTGCGTATATTGCTATGACAATTGCTCAAGATACAGAATACATTTTGTTAGATGAACCGTTAAATAATTTAGATATGAAACATTCAGTTCAAATTATGCAGACACTTCGAACATTGTGTCGCAATTTAAATAAAACGATTGTTATTGTACTCCACGATATTAATTTTGCATCTTGTTATTCAGATTACATTGTTGCACTAAAGAAAGGTGAAATTATTAAATCTGGCCCAAAAGATAGTGTGATTGAAACAAATGTGTTAAGTGATTTATATGAAATGGATGTTCATGTAGAAGAAATTAGAGGCCAACGTATTTGTTTATACTATGATGAGGTTATCTTTTAAAATGAGATAAATATTTTTATATTTAAAGGGGTGATGCTTAGAAAATATAAAAGTAAATACTTGAAAAATTGAGTGCCAAAGTTAACTTATAAAAGGAGAAATACATATGAAGAAAACAGTCTTATTTTTAGTCTTAACTTTAGCTTTAGTATTATCAGCGTGTAGTAATAATTCTGGTAATAAATCAAATAATGAAAATGATTCAAAAGATACAGTTTCAATTAAAAATAGCTTTTCAGCAAGTGGAAATGACGAAAGTAGTAATGAGGGTAAAAAAATTAGTAACACTGTGAAAGTGCCTAAAAATCCTAAGAACGCGGTTGTTCTAGATTATGGAGCACTAGATGTTTTAAAAGAAATGGGTGTAGCTGATAAAGTGAAAGGCTTACCAAAAGGTGAAAATAATGAATCTTTACCAAGTTTTCTAAGTGAATTTAAAAAGGATAAATATATTAATACTGGTAATTTAAAAGAAATAAATTTCAATAAAATAGCTGAAGCTAAACCGGATGTTATTTATATTTCAAGTAGAGCAGCTACTCAGAAAAATCTAGATGAGTTTAAAAAGGCAGCGCCTAAAGCTAAAGTTGTCTATGTAGGTGCAAGTGAAGATCATTATATTAAAGATATGAAAAAGAATACAGAAAATCTAGGTAAAATTTACAACAAAGAAGATAAAGCAAAAGATATGAATAAAAAATTAGATCAAAAAATTTCAGATATGAAAAAACAAACTAAGGATTTAGATAAATCTGTAATGTATCTTTTAGTTAATGAAGGAGAACTTTCTACATTCGGTCCAGGTGGAAGATTTGGTGATTTAGTATTTAATACGCTAGACTTTAAACCAGCGGATAAACACGTTAAAATAAGTCCACATGGTCAAAATATTAATAATGAATATATCAGTAATCATAATCCAGATATCATTTTAGCAATGGATCGTGGATCAGTTGTGGGTGGAAAATCGACAGCTAAACAAGTGTTAAAAAATGATGTTATTAAAGATGTAACAGCAGTTAAAAATAACAATGTTTATGAATTAGACCCTAAACTATGGTACTTTGCTTCAGGTTCAACAACAACAACAGTAAAACAAATTGATGAGTTAGAAAAAGTAATTGATAAAACTAAAAAATAAATCTAGGATACTAAGTTTAGAATGAATAAAAGAGTGGGACATACATCCTAGAAAAATAGCCAGTAAATGAGTTTATTATAAATTCATTTACTGGCTTCTTTATTTACAATACTTCGTATGGTTGGCTCGCTTTGTTAGGGGACAACTTTAGTCTGTAGCCGTTCCTTCAAGAGTCTCGTCAAAATACTTTGTTTTATATGTTATTCTATATATCATTTAAATTAAGTATTAAATTTCAAAATATAAATGATAGTGAAATTTACAACGTGAATTAAAATGTGCTTGGCAACTTGGACAAGTTTCAGTCATCATGTATTCATGAATAGAGAGTTCATTTTGACAAACTCCACAAAGTATCGCCTTTTTATGAAATTCTTCTGCTGACCAACGCTGAATGTTATGAGATTCATGTTCGTTATGGCATTGGTAACAAGGATAATACTTTTCACAACATTTAAATTTAATCGCTATAATGTCAAGCAATGTATGATAGTGAATACAACGTGTTTCATTGTCTACGAGAGAACCATAAACTTTTGGCATTGTTTCACATCTCCTTACATTGAGAATTTACTCTGACTTTGGATATTCGCCAATGATTCGAACTTCACGATGTAATTCAACATCAAATTTTTCTTTCACGACTTTTTGTACGTGATGAATTAAATTCTCGTAATCTGTTGCTGTACCATTATCGACATTTACCATAAATCCAGCATGTTTAGTTGAGACTTCTACGCCACCAATACGATGACCTTGAAGATTTGAATCTTGAATTAATTTTCCAGCAAAATGACCTGGAGGACGTTGGAATACACTACCGCATGACGGGTATTCAAGTGGTTGTTTAGATTCACGACGTTCTGTAAGATCATCCATTTTAGCTTGAATCTCGTTCAAGTTACCTGGTTCTAAAGTAAATGCTGCTTCAAGAACTACTAAATGTTGTTTTTGAACGACACTGTTTCTATAGTCTAAATGTAATTGTTCTTTAGTCAGTTGTATCAAATCGCCGTGTTCATTTACACATAAAGCATAATCGATGCAATCTTTAATTTCTCCTCCATAGGCGCCTGCATTCATATAAACAGCACCACCAACAGAACCAGGAATGCCACAAGCAAATTCTAAGCCGGTAAGAACGTGATCTCTTGCCGCTCTCGATACATCTATAATTGCTGCACCGCTTCCTGCTATAATTGCATCATCTGAGACATTAATATGATTAAGGGATAATAGACTAATCACAATACCTCTGATACCGCCTTCGCGAATAATAATATTTGAACCATTCCCTAAATATGTAACAGGCAATTGATGTTCTTGAGCATAACGTACGATAGTTTGTACTTGTTCATTTTCGATAGGTGAAAGGTAAAAATCTGCATTTCCACCAGTTTTCGTGTATGTATAACGTTTTAACGGTTCATTAACTTTAATAATATTGTCAGGTACTAAAGATTTTAAATCTTTTAAGATGTCTTCTTGTTCTAACATAAGTACATCCTTTCTTCTCTTCTATAATCTAAACTTTATTATAGCAACTTTACATATGTTTTGCTAAAAGAGTTTAAAACAATTTGTATATCATTAAAGTGTATGATACAAATTATCAAAAAATTTCTGTTTTTGGTTTTCGTAGTATCGGATTGTTGAATTTAAATTGATAAATTCATTTTTCTGATTAGAAAACATCTGTGCTACGTGTTTTTGTGTAGACAGTACGTGATCTATAGCTAAATATTGAGTGAATAAGGGCGTATCTATTTGAATAATGTGTAATCGTATTATTTGCTTAAGATTGATCATATTATCAAATTTTGCCATCATCACTTTCTTTTTATAAGGATGGTGTAATCGATAAAAGCCTACATAATTCAATCTCTTTTCATCAAGAGAGGTAATATCATGGAGATTATTGACTCCAACTAAAACATCTAAAATCGGTTCTGTGGGATAAGAAAAATGTTTTGTTCCCCCGATATGTTGTGTGAATTTTACTGGAGAATCTAACAAGTTAAATAACAGAGCTTTAGTGTCTTCATACAACTGATGATAATCATTGACGTTGGGACAATTTATAAATGATTGAACAGATGCATACATATGTAACTCCTTCAATTAAATAATGATACAAATTCTGAAATACTATAACATAATTTATTTTCAATATAAATAACTTTATGTATAATACGGGTGTTAGGAGTGCAAAAATGAAAAAATTAATAATACTTTCATTATGTTCACTATACTGTTTGATACTTTCTGGTTGTGGTCAGAATAATAACGAAGATTTAAATCGCTTCAAACAACACCTATCTAAAGTAGAGACCAAGCAAAAAAGCGTGGAAAAAGTGATGAATCAATTAGAGCTGAACCGTTTAAATGATATAAGTAAAACCGATACAACAGATAAAAATAAAAAGTCATTTGAACGACTACAGAAAAATATAAATCACCGTTTAGTGCCTGAGTTTAAAGAGTATGAAAAAGAAGCTAAACATCTTCCGGCTAAGACAAATAAAACTCGTCAATTAAAGAAAGATTATTTAAATCATGTGAGTAAGCAACATCAATCTATAAATGAAATTAAATCATTTGTAGATTTATATAATCAATCAGTTGTGGAAAATGAAAAAATTCTAAATTATACACATTCATTTGAAATAAATAGAGCACTAGTAGAAAAAGATATACGTAAAACAAATAATCAAGAAAATGCACATCTATTAAAATCTAAAATTGAAAACAATAATCGTAATTTACGAAAAACTGCTCAAAAATATTTAGAAAAGGATAATTATCCTACTTCAAAAGCAATTAATGAGCATATAAAACCACTGATACAAAAACAGATTAAAGATTTAAATCAGACTAATATTACAGATTCACATGTAAACAATGCTCGTAAAAATGCGATAGAAATGTACTATAATTTACTTAATTATTATGAGACACGTGAAACAACTATTAAGATTGAAGATCAACTTTCAAAAATTAATGTTGAGAAACTACCTAAAACGGGTAAAGATTTAAGTAAGGGAAATCACAACTTTAAAACAAAATTAGAAAAAGTATAGCAAAACGAATAAAACCTAAATTTAAATTTTTGGTTAACATTATATGATGAAATGTGTATAATTGTAGCCATTGAGAAGTTTAATTTAAAAAAAGGGACAAAGTTAAAAAATTTAGAGGTGAATAGAATGGCTATAAAGCTGAGTTCGATTGACCAGTTTGAACAAGTATTAGAAGAACATAACGATGTATTTGTATTAAAACATAGTGACACATGTCCAATTTCAGCTGCAGCATTTGATCAATTTAATAAGTTTTTATATGAAAGAGACATAGATGGATATTATCTAGTAGTTCAAGAAGAAAGAAAACTTTCTGATTATATTGCTGAAAAGACAAATGTGAAACATGAATCACCACAAGCTTTTTATTTTGTAGATGGAAAAGCTGTATGGAATGCAAGTCACAGTGATATTAATGTATCTACATTAGCACAAGCTGAAGAGTAAGAAAGATAAATATATCGATTTAAGAGTCTGGTACATTTTTTGTTACCAGCTCTTTATTATATCTACATTTTTATCACTTTAAATGACTTTTATATTTATAAAATGTAAAAAATGAAATATGCGATGAACCTATGTATAATGTGAAAGTGAAGTTATAACGTATGAATTTAAGAAAGATAGAAAGTGGCATGAGGTGAAAATAGAATGAAAATTTTAGTAGCCATGGATGAATTTAACGGTATTATTTCGAGTTATCAAGCGAATCGTTATGTGGAAGAGGCAATAGCAAGTCAAATTGATCATGCAGATATTGTACAGGTACCTTTATTTAACGGACGTCATGAATTATTAAATTCAGTATTTCTTTGGCACTCAGGTACAAAATATAAAGTGAATGTTCATGATGCCGATATGAATGAGATTGAAACGATATATGGACAAACTGAAGAAGGTACTGTAATTATTGAAAGTAATTTATTTTCAAAAGGTCATAAAGCAATTGAACAACGTACTAGTTTTGGGTTAGGAGAAGTTATTTTAGATGCATTAAACAAGGACACAGATCATATTATTATATCTTTAGGTGGTATGGATAGTTTTGATGGTGGCGTAGGGATGCTACAAGCTTTAGGAGCTAAATTTTATGATGATGAAAATAGAGAACTTGACGCACGAGAAGGCGCACAAATGATCAAGTTCATTCGTCATATTGACATTTCTGGACTGCCTAGTACATTGGAAAATGTCAGACTACAAGTGATGACGGATTTTTCTAGTAAGTTGTATGGAAAAAATAGTGAAATTATGAAATTAAGCTATAACCATCAAATTCCACACAAAAAAGCAGTGGAAATTGATAATTTAATTTGGTACTTAAATGAGATTATGAAAAATGAATTACATATTGCTTTAGGACCTATTGAACGTGGCGGAGCCGGTGGCGGTATAGCTGCGGTGTTGAAAGCATTATACAACACAGAAATTTTAACGAGTCATGAACTAGTAAATCAAATTACACATTTAGATGAGTTAGTATCTCAGGCAGATTTAATTATCTTTGGAGAGGGTTTAAAAGAAGAAGATCATATGCTTGAAACAACCACATTGACTATTGCGGAACTTACAGAAAAATATCACAAACCATCTATTGCAATTTGTGCGACTAATGATAAGTTTGATATATTTAATCATCATCGCGTAACAGCCATGTTTAACACATTTATTGAAATGCCGAAAACATACACAGATTTTAAAATGGGTCTTCAAATTAGACATTATACAGTTCAAGCTTTACGATTATTAAAAACTACAGCTAAGGGAATAAAATAAATAAAAAAGTTTAGTTCAAAGAATGAACTAAACTTTTTTTATTTATTATTTTTCATATTGTGTTACTTCTTGAGCAATACCAATAATCACTTGTACTGCTTTTTCCATTACATCGATAGAAGCATATTCAAATGGACCATGGAAGTTTCCACATCCTGTAAAAATATTAGGTGTAGGTAAACCTTTAAATGAAAGCTGAGAACCATCAGTACCACCACGTATAGGCGCAGTATTTGGTTTTATCTCTAAATCTGCAAATACTTTTTTAGGAATATCAATAATATACGGATGTGGCTTAATTTGTTCAGCCATATTGTAGTATTGGTCTTCGATATCTACTTTTACTGGATAACCTTCATAATGAATATTAATATCATCACGAATTTCTAAAAGTTTTTTCTTTTTAAGTTCAAAAGATTTTCTATCGTGATCTCTTATAATATATTGTAAAGAAGCTTTTTCAACTGTTCCTTCTATTTTCATTAAATGATAGAATCCTTCATAACCTTCTGTACGTTCTGGTACTTCATTAGCAGGTAGTAGACTATGGAATTGATGTACTAATCCAATAGCATTAACCATTACGTTTTTTGCAGAACCAGGATGAACGTTTACACCATGGGCAGTGATTGTTGCTTCTGCTGCATTAAAACTTTCGAATTGTAATTCTCCAAACTCACTGCCATCCATAGTATAGGCAAAATCGGCATTAAAGCGTTCCACATTAAACTTGTGAGGACCACGACCTATTTCTTCATCAGGTGTAAAAGCTATACGTATGCGACCATGTTTAATTTCTGGATGGGTCTGCAAGTATTTTACTGCTTCCATAATTTCTACAACACCTGCTTTATCATCGGCACCGAGTAAAGATGTACCATCTGTAATCATTAGAGTGTGACCTTCTAATTTTTTAAGTTCTGGAAATACATCTTGACTTAATACTCGATTTGTTTGACCTAATTTAATAGGTTGACCATTATAATCTTCTATAATCTGAGGATTAACATTTGTCGCATTAAAATCTGGTGAGGTATCTACATGTGCTAAGAAACCGACCGTAGGAACTTCTTTTTCTATGTTACTTTCTAAAGTGGCAAACAGATAACCATTATTATCCAATTCTGTTTCTAATCCAAAGTCTTGCAGTTCTTTTTGTAATAAATGTAATAAATCCCATTGTTTTTCAGTAGAAGGCGTCGATTTCGATTCGGGATTTGATTGTGTATCTATTTTTACATATCTTGATAATCTATCTATAATCTGTACTTTCATAACGAAACATCCCCTTAGACTCTATTGTTCATATTGTAAGATTTTCTATACGTTTTTCCTTTGATTTTACCATAAAATTGCTTAATACGTGTGTAAATATAGTAGAGAATTTCTGCTACCAATATCCCAAAAGCAATTGAACCAGAAATTAATGTGACCTCTAGAAATGTATTCACAGCATGAGTATAGTCATTAGATACTAAAAATCGTGTTGCTTCATATGCTGTACCACCAGGAACAAGAGGGATTATACCTGGCACAATGAAGATAATCACGGGTCTTTTATAGCGTCGACTCATCACATGACTTAATAAACCAAGAATTAAACTACCTAAAAAAGCAGCGCCAACTTTTCCTAAATCCATATCTACGGTATATTGATAAATTGTCCAAGCTAAGGCGCCGACAAATCCACAAGCAAGCAAAAGTCGTTTAGGAGCATTAAATATAATAGAAAAAAGTACCGTCGAAATAAAACTGATAACAAAATGAAATAGATAAAATAACATACATAAACAGCCTTTCTTAAAGAATTAATAAAACAATCGCTACGCCTGCACCAATAGCGAATGATGTTAGTGCAGCTTCTACACCACGAGACATTCCAGCAAGTAGCTCGCCAGCCATTAAATCTCTAATAGCGTTACAAATTAAAATTCCAGGCACTAAGGGCATAACACTAGAAATTGTTATAATATTTTGATTTGTAGCAATGCCTAGTTTAGTAAATGTAACAGCAATTGTAATGACTACTGCTGATGCTACAAATTCAGAAAAGAATTTAATTTGAATGAAACGCTGGACAAAGCTAAAAGTTAAGAACGCAGCGCCGCCAGCTAAAATAGCAATCCAGCAATCAGAAACAACACCGCCAAACATGAGTAAGAAAAAGCCACATGCAATTGCCGCAGCAAAAAAATTCAATAAAAAAGAATATTGTAATGAAGCTTTACTTAAATGAATCAGTTCTGATTTAGCTTCATCAATGGTTAGCTCATTTTTAGCAATCTTTCTAGAAAGACTATTTGTAAGAGCAATTTTTTCTAAATCTGTAGTACGATCTCTAATTCTTATAAGCCTTGTATTTGTTCGATCATTAAGTGAGAAAATAATAGCGGTCGATGTGACAAAGCTATATGTATCATTTAAACCATAACTGTGAGCAATTCGATTCATAGTATCTTCAACACGGTAAGTTTCAGCTCCAGATTCTAAGAGAATGCGACCAGCTATTAATACAACATCAATCACCTTATTTTCATCGATAATAGTGATTGAATTATTCATAAAAGCACCCCCACAATAATTAAAATATATAATGATTTTCGTGTATATCTATAATATTCTTCGCTTGTATTAATACTTTATTACTAAATCAGACATTTTAAAAGTAGAATAACAAATAAATAATATAGATGTTAAAAGAGTATAAAAAAGAGATGCAACAGAATTCATTTCGAATTCCACGTTCCATCTCAAATTAAATCGTAACGTCTATAATTTAATTATAGGATTAAACATTACTTGATTACGACCTTCTTTTTTAGCTACATGGACCATATCATCGGCGTCTTTAAATACTTTACGTTGAGATTTATATTCATCTGGAGATAAATAACCAACGCCAATAGATACAGATAGTTTTATAACTTCCTTATTAGGTAAATGGAACGAAGATTTTTCGACTGCCATCCTAATATTTTCAGCAAGTTTCACACTTTGATCTAAAGAATAATCGAAGATGACAATAGAAAATTCTTCACCGCCATTACGGAAGATTTTAAATTGATGTGGTACATAATTTTTAAGCAATTGAGACATTTGTTTTAGTACAGCGTCTCCTGCTTTATGAGTATATGTATCATTAACATCTTTAAATCCGTCAATGTCAACGAGTAAAAGTGCGAGACTAGTATGTTCTATTTCGGCTTTTTGAGAAATCTTATTTAAATGTCTATCAAATTCTTTTACATTACCTAAACCTGTTAAATAATCATACTTATCCTCATTTTCGTACCGTGTAACAAGCGAAAAGAAATGCCAGATATCAACAAAGGTAACAGCAGAAGTAATCGTTAGTACGAATGAAATAGGTATAAGTATAATTAATTCAGTTAAATCATATAAAGTTGTGAAGATAGATAAAACAAAAATAATAACAATACTGATAGCATTTAAAATAATTAAAGCAATAATATCATTTTTTTTAAGAAACGGCCCAATTAAACTAACAATAATACCTATTATAATAAGAACGACGCTATAAAAAAATGAATTTCCGAATAAAAATATATCCACTAGACTTATGATAAGTGAGGCAATAAAAGTGTAACCGACGTTTGTATAGCGACCAAGGAATAGTAACGGAACAAAAGTTAGACGAATAAGATATTGATGATGAAAAGGAATAGGGTAAGCTGTTATTAGTAATGCCACCAAAGTCATTAAAATTGTGACATAACCTTTAGAAAATATCATGATTTTATTTTCTGAATATTGTAATCGATGGAATAAATAAATTCCAGCTACCATAACGGCAATATTGTAAATAGTTGCTTCAAACATATTGGGATCGACTCCTTTAAATTAACCATTAGTAATTGTAAGTGAAAACTTACTATTTGTCATTAAGTTGTTTGTTATAAAATATATATTATGAATTTCAGATAGACTTTCATGTTCAAATTTATAACAAAATGATATGATATAAAAAATACGTATCTTTACAAAAAATTTACAATTAATTTTAATTAGTTTATGATACATGATTAAAAGTGGTCTGTTTAATGAATAGATTATTACGAAGAAAATAAACAGACTAATAATATATAAAATTGAAAAAGTATATATACTACTATAGTCTAATTTAAAAAATTGATAATAATTGTTTAAATAGTATAGATGAAAAAATAACAGGAATATATTGAAGGTGAACTGATGTATACTTTATTACTTATTGTTGTAACATTGGTAATCAGTTTAATAATAACGCCTATTATAATAAAGGTTTCTTTTAAATTTAATTTAGTAGATCGACCTAACTATAGAAAAGTACATACAAAACCAGTATCAGTCATGGGAGGTACTGTCATACTACTTTCATTTCTTATTGGTTTATGGTTAGGCCATCCCATAGAGAGGGCAGTTAAACCTTTGGTAATTGGTTTAATTATTATGTATTTTGTAGGCATCATTGATGATATTTATGATTTGAAGCCAATTTTAAAGTTAATTGGACAAATTATAGCGGCATCAGTTGTTGTTTTTTACGGGATTACCATAGATTTTATTTCTTTTCCAATTGGTCCAACCATTCATTTTGGTATTTTAAGTATACCGATTACAATTATATGGATTGTAGCAATAACAAATGCAATAAATTTAATAGATGGTTTAGATGGTTTGGCATCAGGTGTGTCAGTTATTGGTTTAACTACCATTGGTTTCATAGCTATATTACAAGGAAATGTATTTATCATTATGATTTGTAGTTTGCTGATTGGCGCGTTACTTGGCTTCTTATTCTTTAATTTCCATCCTGCTACAATCTTTTTAGGCGATAGTGGAGCATTAATGATTGGATTTATTATTGGCTTTTTATCCTTACTAGGTTTTAAAAATATCACATTTATTTCTTTATTCTTCCCAATTGTTATTTTAGCGGTACCATTTATTGATACCTTATTTGCAATGATTAGAAGAGTGAGAAATGGTCAACACATTATGCAAGCAGATAAATCACATTTACATCATAAACTTCTTGCATTAGGATATACACATCGTCAAACAGTATTACTGATATACTCTATTGCGATTATGTTTAGTTTATCGAGTATTATATTGTATTTATCTCAACCATTAGGTGTATTACTAATGTTTATCTTAATCGTCATCACAATTGAACTCATCGTTGAATTTACTGGTTTAATAGATGATAGTTATCGTCCTATTCTTAATTTAATTTCTAAAAAAAATGACGATGCATCTCGCCATAAGACAAACTATAAATAATATTTTTATTCACTTATTTACAAAAGCCAGCAATCTTAAGCGTTTGCTGGCTTTTGTAATTTAATTAATTTGTTTCAATATCAAAAGGTAATTGCTTAGGTGTATCTTTTTCTAAATCATATTGACTTGCTGTATTACGGTTTAAAAATTCGATAAATGAATCGTATTCTGTTTCTAAAACATCAATCTTATAACTCACTTTATCAGTGTAAACTTTGTCTCTTAGAAAAAAAGAAGTTGAAGCAAGTTCATACTCAAATTTACCTGTTAAGTCATAATTAATGGTAACAGTAGTGGGAATAGCATTTCTTAATTCTACACGGCCGATATCGTAAATCACATCTCGTACTGCACCACTATATGCACGAATTAATCCGCCACCGCCAAGTTTAATGCCACCAAAATACCGAGTAACTACCACACAAGCATTGTGAATATCCAGTTTTTTTAATATTTCAAGCATAGGAATACCTGCTGTTCCTGTTGGTTCTCCATCATCGTTGGCTTTTTGTATATTCATTTGATTGCCAACAGTGTATGCAGAACAATTATGTGTTGCTTCTTTATGAGTTTGTTTTACTTCTTCTATAAACATCTTAGCCTCATCTTCTGAGGAAACAGGTTTGATATGAGCAATAAATCGAGATTTATTAATTGTATTTTCAATAATATGTTCTTTTTTTATAGTAATAACACGATCACTCAATTGATAAATACCTCCACGATATGATTAATATGAATTTTATTATACACGTTTGTTTTCTTTTAGATAAATAATTGATTATGAATTTCCTTTTTTATTAAAATAATTTATAATACTGGTGAGTATAATTGAGGAGGACGATTATGAAAATTGCAGTAATGACAGACTCTACTGCGAATCTGCCAAAACATATTATTGAAAAATATCAGATACCAGTTGCACCACTGAGTGTAACATTTGATGATGGGGAAACATTTACTGAACATCCAGATCTTTCAAAAGAATCTTTTTATAAAAAAATGGCCGCATCTAAAACAATTCCTACAACAAGTCAACCAGCTATTGGTGAATGGATAAAGAACTACGAGGAATTGAGAGATAAAGGTTATACAGATGTTATCGTCTTTAATTTATCAAGTGGTATTAGTGGGAGTTATCAATCAGCAACACAAGCAGGTGAAATGGTAGATGGCATTCAAGTCCACACATTTGATACAAGATTAGCTTCTATGGTTGAAGGCAGCTATGTGATTTATACATTAAAATTGATTGAAGACGGAGCAACCCCTAACGAAATTATTGAGGAATTAACGTCTATTCGTAAAGATACAGGTGCATACTTATTTGTTGATGATTTAAAAAATTTACAAAAAAGTGGTCGTATTACTGGTGCCCAAGCATGGATTGGAACACTTTTACAAATGAAGCCAGTGCTTAAGTTTGAAGAAGATGGAAAAATTCATCCTTTAGAAAAAGTACGTACACGTAAGCGAGCTTATAATTCTATAGAACAACATGCACTTGATATTGCGAAAAATATTAATGATGTAACAGTGTTTGTGATTAATGGAGATAAAACAAAAGAGGGTAAAGATTTTTGTGCTAAATTAAAAGAGAAATATTCAAACATTAATATTCAATATTGTGAATATGGACCAGTCATTGCATCTCATTTAGGTTCAGGTGGAATCGGAGTTGGATATTTCCCAAGAAAAATTGTAATCGAATAAGATGAAGGTCTAATCGTTAAAAGTGAGAACATGGAGGGCTAAGGTACCCATCTCCTTTTCGATTAGACTTTTTTTATTTTAATAAGGAAGTGATGAAATATTAAATATTATGGAAGATTAGTATCTTCAGAAATAGAATTAAAAGATGAAATAATCAGTGAGAAAACGTTAGGTATCGTAAAGAGTTCAAAAGGATATCGATGTATTCAATGTGGTAATGAAGATAGTGCTCATTTCTATCAATATTTTTCCTCTATTCTTAATAAAGAAGTAATATATTGTCGACAATGTATACATCTAGGAAGAATGGATAATATTACTGAATATAAAATCATTAAAAGTAAAAATGTTAAATCAGAGGGATTATATACATTATCTTTTAAATTATCTGAACAGCAATGTTATGCATCTGAAAAAATCTTATCTGCTATAGAAAACTGTGAAAACTTACTATTATATGCGGTAACTGGTGCAGGAAAAACAGAGATGATATATGAGGGTATTAGCTTATCACGTAAAAGAGGATTTAATGTAGCAGTCATCTCTCCAAGAGTAGATGTAGTAATAGAGATTAGCCAGCGTATTAAAGAAGTTTTTTTGAAAGAAAATATTGACGTATTGCATCAATCAAGTAAACAACAATATAACGGACATTTTGTAATTTGTACTATCCATCAACTATATCGATTTAAAAATCACTTTGAAGTTATTTTTGTCGATGAAGTTGATGCATTTCCGCTTCCTATGGATCATCATCTACAAAATGCTATTAAACAAGCGGCTAAACCGCTATCTACATTGATTTATATGACTGCAACGCCACCTAGACATTTACTGCATCAAATACCAAAACATCGCATTATACAGTTACCTGCTCGCTTTCATAGACACCCATTACCAGTTCCAAAATTTAAATATTTTAAATTAAATATGAATCGTACTCAAAGTTTTTTAAAGTACATGTTATTAAATCAGATTGAACATAAAAGATTTACGTTAGTATTTTTTAATAATATAGAAAATATGATTAAGATATCCGAATACTATAAAAAAATATTTTCAGATTTGATATGTATTTCAAGTGAAGATGCTTTACGTTTTGAAAAAGTGAAAGCACTTCGTGAAGGAAAACATCGAATTGTTTTTACAACAACAATTTTAGAACGTGGATTTACTATGGCTCAATTAGACGTTATCGTAATTAATGCAGATACATTTGAAAAGGCTGCATTAGTACAAATTGCTGGAAGAGTTGGACGTAAACAAGAAGCTCCCACAGGAAAGGTATTATTTCTTCATGAAGGTGTGAGTATATCAATGTTGATGGCTAAAAAAGATATTACAAAAATGAATAAATTAGGGATTCAAAGAGGGTGGATTGATGAATAAATGTATTCAGTGTGCTACTCCTATTCACGAAGAACTATCTATATTTAATTTTTATAAATCACCACAACAATTTTGTGAAACATGCACAAAACAATGGCAAGCCATTAAACTTGATATCAATGATAAAAAAAGATGTACAAGATGTCTTAATTATAAAATAAAAGTAAGTGATGAATGTTTAGACTGTAAATGTCTCAATCAACAATTTACTCTAATGTCACAACTGTATTGTGAATATAAATATGATGGAATAATGAAAGAAACGATTCATCATTACAAATTTATGAAGGATTACTATTTAGCTGAGGTTTTAGCTTCAAAGTTAACATTGCCTAAAACGTCATATGACTATATTGTCCCTATCCCATCCCCTTATAAAAGAGATGAACATCGAACGTTTAATCCAGTAACCACTGTTTTGGACAAAATGGGGGTAAGCTATATAGAATTATTAGGAACACGTTCACGACCTAAGCAATCAAGACTTGGAAAAAGAGAGCGATTTAAAGCTGACAATCCGTTCTATCTTAAAGAAAATATAGATATTACGAATAAAAATATTTTACTGATTGATGATATCTATACTACCGGTTTGACAGTTCATTATGCGGGGAGTGTATTATGTAATAAAAAAGTCAGAAAATTCAAAGTGTTTGCGTTTTCAAGATGACTTAAACATGATATTATAATAGTAAGAATACCAATATTAGAGGTTAAAGGAGAGATAACTATGATTAGATTTGAAATTCATGGAGATAACCTCACTATTACAGATGCTATCCGCAACTATATTGAGGAAAAAATTGGTAAACTTGAACGTTATTTTAATAATGTGCCAAATGCAGTTGCACATGTAAAAGTTAAAACGTATCAAAATTCAGCTACTAAAATCGAGGTAACAATTCCTTTGAAAAATGTTACATTGAGAGCTGAAGAACGACACGACGATTTATACGCAGGCATTGATTTAGTTACAAGCAAATTAGAACGTCAAGTTCGTAAATATAAAACGCGTGTGAATCGTAAGAATAGAGATAATGGAGAACCAGAACCATTTATTGCTGAGCAACAAACAGTAGTGAATGAGGATGTGGAAGCGACTTCTGAATCATCAAATGAGAATGAAATAGAAATTATTCGTTCTAAACAGTTTAGCTTAAAACCAATGGATTCTGAAGAAGCAGTATTACAAATGGATTTATTAGGGCATGATTTTTACATTTTTACAGATCGTGAAACAGATGGTACAAGTATTGTGTATCGACGTAAAGATGGTAAATATGGTCTGATTGAAACAACTGAATAGTTGAATGTAGACGTTCTTTACGAAAGTTTAAGTATGAGAGGAGCTATGACTAGAATTGAAAATGCATGACATAGGCACGTATTCAATTCAGTCAATGACTACTCCCTTGTTTAAAGGTACCTGAGACAAGTTGATGTCCCAGGTACTTTTATTATTTAGAAGAGAATAATAAATATTATATGTATCGTACAATGTGAAGAATGAGTATGAAGCTACTATCAACTAGCTATTTTACACTTATTCATGGACGGTATAATCATGCTATGCTAATGTAATGAGGTAATTAAAAATTAAAGGATAGTAAGTTTTTTGAAATAGAAAGAAAGTTTAAATATAAAAGTAATTATTGTACACAATTAAGCATATCGTTTATATGAGTATTTAAGTATAAATTTGAACTTATAAATGATATTATAAATTGTTGTAGGCCAAACAGTTTTTTTAGCTAAAGGAGCGAACATAATGGGATTTTTATCAAAAATTGTTGACGGCAATAAGAAAGAAGTGAAACGTTTAAGTAAAAAAGCTGATGAAGTACTTGCTTTAGAGGAAAAAATGGCGATTTTAACTGACGAAGAAATCAGAAATAAAACAAAGCAATTTCAAGAAGAAGCACAAGCAATTGAAGATGTAAAAAAACAAAATGACTATTTAGATAAAATTTTACCACAAGCATTTGCATTAGTACGTGAAGGTGCAAAACGTGTATTTAACATGTCACCTTATAAAGTCCAAGTTATGGGTGGTATTGCTATTCATAAAGGCGATATTGCAGAAATGAGAACTGGTGAAGGTAAAACATTAACTGCGACAATGCCAACGTATTTAAATGCTTTAGCAGGACGAGGCGTTCATGTTATTACAGTCAATGAATACTTATCTAGTGTTCAAAGTGAAGAAATGGCTGAATTATATGAGTTTTTAGGTTTAACAGTTGGTTTAAATCTAAATAGCAAATCTACTGAAGAAAAACGTGAAGCATACGCAAAAGACATTACTTATAGTACAAATAATGAATTAGGCTTTGATTACTTAAGAGATAATATGGTGAATTATGCGGAAGAACGCGTAATGAGACCATTACATTTTGCTATTATTGATGAGGTTGACTCTATTTTAATAGATGAGGCAAGAACACCGCTAATTATTTCAGGTGAAGCTGAAAAGTCAACGTCTCTTTATACTCAAGCGAATGTTTTTGCTAAGATGTTAAAAGCGGATGAAGATTATAAATATGATGAAAAAACAAAAGCTGTTCATTTAACAGAACAAGGTGCAGATAAAGCAGAACGAATGTTTAAAATTGATAATTTATATGATGTTCAAAATGTAGATATTATTAGTCATATTAATACTGCTTTAAGAGCACATGTGACTTTACAACGCGATGTCGATTACATGGTCGTAGATGGAGAAGTATTAATTGTAGATCAATTCACTGGTCGTACAATGCCTGGACGTCGTTTTTCTGAAGGATTGCATCAAGCTATTGAAGCTAAAGAAGGCGTGAAAATTCAAAATGAATCTAAAACAATGGCTTCAATTACTTTCCAAAACTACTTCCGTATGTATAATAAATTAGCTGGAATGACTGGGACTGCTAAAACTGAAGAGGAAGAGTTCCGTAATATCTATAATATGACAGTAACTCAAATTCCAACGAACAAACCTGTTCAACGTCAAGATAAGTCTGATTTAATTTATATTAGTCAAAAAGGAAAGTTTGATGCAGTTGTAGACGATGTGGTTGAAAAACATAAACAAGGACAACCAGTTTTATTAGGTACTGTTGCAGTAGAAACAAGTGAATACATTTCAAATTTATTGAAAAAACGCGGTATACGTCATGATGTATTAAATGCGAAGAATCATGAAAGAGAAGCTGAAATTGTAGCCAATGCAGGACAAAAAGGTGCAGTTACTATTGCTACTAATATGGCTGGACGTGGAACAGACATTAAATTAGGTGAAGGCGTAGAAGAAATAGGTGGCCTTGCAGTAATAGGCACTGAAAGACATGAATCTCGTCGTATTGATGATCAATTACGTGGTCGTTCAGGTCGTCAAGGAGATAAAGGGGATAGTCGTTTCTACTTATCATTACAAGATGAATTAATGGTTCGTTTTGGTTCTGAAAGACTTCAAAAAATGATGAATCGTTTAGGTATGGATGATTCAACGCCAATAGAATCTAAAATGGTTTCACGCGCAGTTGAATCAGCTCAAAAACGTGTTGAAGGAAATAACTTTGATGCACGTAAACGTATTCTCGAGTATGATGAAGTATTACGTAAACAACGTGAAATTATTTATAATGAACGTAATAGCATTATAGATTCAGAAGATAGTTCAGAAATTGTTATTGCGATGATGCGTACTACTTTACAGAGAGCGATTAACTACTATATTAACGATGAAGACGATAATCCTGATTATGGACCATTTATAAATTATGTTAATGATGTGTTTATTCAAGAAGGAGAATTAACTGAAGAAGAAATTAAAGGTAAAGATTCTGAAGACATTTTTGAAGTAGTATGGACTAAAATTGAAAAAGGTTATGAAAGCCAAAAAGAAAAAATTGGAGATCAAATGCCTGAATTTGAACGTATGATTTTATTACGTTCTATTGATACTCATTGGACTGACCATATTGATACAATGGATCAGTTACGCCAAGGTATACACTTACGTTCATATGCACAACAAAATCCACTTCGTGATTACCAAAATGAAGGACACGAGTTATTTGACTTAATGATGCAAGCTATTGAAGAAGATACGTCTAAATATATATTAAAATCTGTTATTCAAGTAGACGAACAAGTTGAACGTGAAAAAACAACAGATTTTGGCAAGGCACAACACGTATCTGCTGAAGATGGCAAAGAAAAAGCAAAAAAACAACCTATTGTAAAAGGTGAAAAAATCGGACGTAATGATCCTTGTCCTTGTGGTAGTGGTAAAAAATATAAAAATTGCCATGGTAAAGAAGATTAATATCAAGTAATTATAATTAGGCGAGATCGAGACGTATATTGCTTATCATTTAAAAGCTTTTGTCGCGATCTCGTATTTTATTTAAAGAATTTATAAATAAAGGAGACATATATAGTGGAATTATCAGAAATCAAACGTAATATTGATGAATATAATAATGATTTAGAACAAATTAGGGGGTCTCTTTGACTTAGAAAATAAAGAAACAAATATTCAAGAATATGAAGAAATGATGACAGAACCAGACTTTTGGGATAACCAAAATAAAGCTCAAGATGTTATTGATAAAAATAATGCATTAAAATCGATAGTTAATGGTTACTATGAGCTCAATCATAAATTAGAAGATATGGATGCAACATGGGAATTACTTCAAGAGGAATATGATGATGAAATCAAAGAAGATTTAGAACAAGATATTGTATCATTCAGAGAACAAATCGATCAGTTTGAATTACAATTATTATTAGATGGTCCACATGATGCAAATAATGCTATTTTAGAGTTGCATCCTGGTGCTGGAGGGACCGAATCTCAAGACTGGGCTAGCATGTTATTAAGAATGTACCAAAGATATGGTGAACAACAAGGCTTTAAAATAGAAACCATCGATTATTTACCAGGTGATGAAGCGGGAGTAAAAAGCGTTACATTATTGATTAAAGGTCATAACGCCTACGGTTACTTAAAAGCAGAAAAAGGAGTACACCGACTTGTAAGAATTTCACCTTTTGATTCATCTGGAAGACGTCATACGTCATTTGCTTCTTGTGATGTTATACCAGAATTTGATAATGATGAGATAGAAATAGAAATTAATCCTGATGATATTACAGTAGATACATTTAGAGCATCAGGTGCAGGTGGACAACATATCAATAAAACAGAGTCTGCAATCCGTATTACCCATCATCCAACCGGAATTGTAGTGAATAACCAAAATGAACGTTCTCAAATCAAGAACCGTGAAGCTGCAATGAAAATGTTGAAATCTAAATTATATCAATTGAAGTTAGAAGAGCAAGAACGTGAAATGGCAGAAATTCGTGGTGAACAAAAAGAAATAGGATGGGGTAGTCAAATTCGTTCGTATGTATTCCATCCATATTCTATGGTAAAAGATCATCGTACAAATGAAGAGACTGCTAAGGTAGATGCAGTAATGGATGGAGATATTGCGCCATTTATAGAAGCTTATTTACGACAAACGATGTCACAAAATGATTGATTGAGTTGTTTATTAATAAAAAATAAAATTTTAAAATCTAAATAAATCTAACTTTAAAATGTAATTCGTGACTTGTAATATTACTAATTTAATCAATTTAAACTAATTTAGGAGTGTTATTTAACCTTTATATTACAAGGTTTTAACATTCCTCTTTTTTAATGTTGTTTATGCTAAAGTATTAATGAACAAGCATACACTACAGCAAAGGAATGACAACATGTTAAAAAAATCAATGACTGTAACATTTGCTTCAATTGCAGCAATTACAGGTTTAAATACGTTAGCACATGCACAACAAACACACATTGTTAAAGAAAAAACAAATGTAGAAGCATTGGCACAACAATTTTCTACAACTGCAGATGAGATAAAAAAATTAAATCATATAGGTAATGAGGAAGTTGAAAAAGATATTTCAATAGTTGTACCTGATAAAGATATTGTTGAAGTTAAATCTGGTGATACATTAAACAACATTGCGAATGCTCATCATTTAACATTAGATGAATTATATGCATTTAATCCAGGAGTAAAACCGTTAATTCATCCTGGTGATTTAATCGCAGTAAGTGACAAAGGTTCAGCAACATTAGAAAGTCAATTGATAAGTGATAGTAGTGTATATGCTACGCCTTATTCAAGTGAAACTGAAACTGCACCATTAAGCTATAATAGCGCTGAAACTGCGTCATATGTAGCGTCTCCATCATATGTTACTAGTAATAATTACAATACTGAAACAGTAAGTGCACCAGTATATTATAATAATAGCGCTTTAAATAACCAAGGTAATCATTATTATTTTGGTAACTGTACATATTATGCATTTGATCGTAGACAACAATTAGGACGTTCAGTAGGGAGCTATTGGGGAAATGCAAATAATTGGGCAAGCTCAGCTAGAAATGCTGGTTTAGTGGTCGATCATCGTCCAGAAGTAGGTGCTGTTTTCCAAACACCAGCGGGTTATTATGGTCACGTGGGCATCGTAGAACGTGTGAACAATGATGGTTCGTTTTATGTTTCAGAGATGAATTGGAATGGTCATTTCAATGATGTTACAAATAGAACAATTTATAATTCGTCTAGTTATAATTTTATACATTAAATTTTCAAAGGATTTATAATGTTAAAGCATCAACAAATCTTATGTTTTGTTGATGTTTTTTTAGTTATTAATAATGCAATGTATTGTTTAAAAAAAGAAATAAAAGTTATGAAATTATCACAATTAAAACTTTTTACTAAACGATTGATTGATATAATAAATACAAGTATAATTTCTATTTAATAATATAAGGAGGTATAACCGCATTATGGGGGTTCATCAATACTTTAAACGTTTATCTGATCTTGAAAAATTAATAAGATTACCAGGAAAATTCAAATATTTTGAGCATAATGTTGCAGCACATTCATTTAAAGTTACTAAAATAGCTCAATACTTAGCAACAGTTGAAGAATATCATGGTAATTCAATTGATTGGAAAAGCTTGTATGAAAAAGCCCTTAACCATGATTTTGCAGAAGTATTTACAGGGGATATTAAGACACCAGTTAAATATGCAAGCAGAGAATTAAAAATGTTATTTTCTCAAGTCGAAGAAGAAATGGTAGATACGTTCATTAATGAAGAAATTCCGAAGCCATACCAAGATATTTATCGTAAAAGACTTCAAGAGGGAAAAGATGATTCTTTAGAAGGCCAAATTTTATCAGTAGCTGATAAAATTGACTTATTATATGAAACGTTTGGTGAAATTCAAAAACGTAATCCGGAAGATCTGTTTTTTGAAATTTATGAACATAGCCTAGAAACAATAATGCAATTTGATCATTTAAGTTCAGTACAAGATTTTATTGATCACGTTATACCGGAAATGCTTACGGAAAACTTTATTCCTCGTGCTGAACTACGTGAAACAACAATGACAATCTTAGAACGACGAAGAAGAAATGAGTGAATATAATGGTATGGTATACTTTAGCTGCTTTCTTTCCTTGTATCTTAGTTATTTTATTTAGTGTCATTACCAGAAGTAAATGGGTAGGCGTTATTGTAACATTGATATTAATTGCCGCTTCAGTGTATAAAGGATTTTTTCATAATGAATGGATTATATTTTTAGATGTAGTATCTATCCTAGCTGGTTATGTGATTATTGATAATTTAGAATTTCACAAACATCAAGATTAAGCCAAAAAAATTGCAGTACTATACCATTTGTTTTATATTATTAATACATATCTAATAAAAATACGTCAACATATTAAGATGAGGCATAAATATAGAAATGAATTTATATTTGTGTCTCATCTTTTATATATGTATAAAAAATGATGGCAAACGTAAGCGAACAAACGTTTGTTTTTTTATTCGCTTTTTTGTTAAAATAAGTATAAATAGTATTATTTTTACTGAAATAAACAATTAATAAAAATAAACTGAGGAGGCGCTTGAAAGAATGGTAGAACATCATCCTTTTAAATTAAATTCTGAATTTGAACCACAAGGGGACCAGCCTCAAGCCATAAAAAAAATCGTTGAAGGTGTTAAAGCTGGTAAACGTCATCAAACATTACTTGGTGCAACGGGTACTGGTAAAACATTTACCATGAGTAATGTTATTAAAGAAGTTGGAAAACCTACATTAATTATAGCGCATAATAAAACGTTAGCAGGTCAATTGTATAGTGAATTTAAAGAGTTCTTTCCTGAAAATAGGGTAGAATATTTCGTGAGTTACTACGATTATTATCAACCTGAAGCATATGTACCATCAACGGATACATTTATCGAAAAAGACGCCTCAATTAACGATGAAATTGATCAGTTACGACATTCAGCTACAAGTGCTTTATTCGAACGTGATGATGTGATTATTATTGCAAGTGTAAGTTGTATTTATGGTTTAGGTAATCCAGAAGAATACAAAGACTTAGTTGTTAGCGTTCGAGTAGGAATGGAAATGGATAGAAGTGAGCTTCTTCGAAAATTAGTCGATGTTCAGTATTCAAGGAACGACATCGATTTTCAACGTGGTACATTTAGAGTAAGAGGAGATGTTGTAGAAATCTTTCCTGCTTCAAGAGAAGAAATGTGTATCCGAGTGGAATTCTTTGGCGATGAAGTTGATAGAATCAGAGAAGTAAATTATCTAACTGGTGAAGTGATACGTGAAAGAGAACATTTTGCCATATTCCCTGCTTCCCACTTTGTTACTAGAGAAGAAAAAATGAAAGTCGCTATTGAACGTATTGAAAAAGAACTTGAAGAGCGATTAAAAGAATTGAAAGCTGAAAATAAATTATTAGAAGCACAACGTCTAGAACAACGTACAAATTATGACTTAGAAATGATGAGAGAGATGGGCTTTTGTTCTGGAATAGAGAATTATTCTGTTCATTTAACATTAAGACCACTTGGTTCCACACCTTATACTTTACTTGATTATTTTGGTGATGATTGGCTTGTAATGATAGATGAGTCGCACGTGACGTTACCACAAATTAGAGGTATGTTTAATGGAGACCAAGCACGTAAAAAAGTACTCGTAGATCATGGTTTCCGTTTACCAAGTGCTATGGATAACCGTCCGCTTAAATTTGAAGAATTTGAACAAAAAACTAAACAGCTCGTTTATGTTTCAGCAACACCTGGTCCATATGAAATTGAACATACTGATAAAATGGTAGAACAAATTATTCGACCAACTGGTTTATTAGATCCTAAAATTGATGTTCGACCTACGAAGAATCAAATTGATGATTTACTCAGTGAAATTCAAGAAAGAATTGATAGGAATGAACGTGTACTTGTCACAACCTTAACTAAAAAAATGAGTGAAGATTTGACAACATATATGAAAGAGGCAGGAATTAAAGTGAATTATCTTCATTCTGAAATCAAAACACTTGAACGTATAGAAATTATACGTGATTTAAGAATGGGCACATATGATGCTGTAGTAGGTATCAATTTGCTTAGAGAGGGTATTGATATACCTGAAGTGTCGTTAGTAGTTATTTTAGATGCAGATAAAGAAGGATTTTTACGTTCAAATCGTTCACTTATTCAAACTATCGGACGTGCTGCACGTAACGATAAAGGAGAAGTTATCATGTATGCCGATAAGATAACAGACTCTATGCAGTACGCAATTGATGAAACACAGCGTCGTCGAGAAATACAAATGACACATAACGAAAAATATGGTATTACTCCTAAAACAATCAATAAAAAAATACATGATGTCATTAGTGCTACAGTGGATAATGATGAAACAAATGAAAAGCAACAAACTGAAGTACCTAAGAAAATGACAAAGAAAGAACGTCAGAAAACAATTGAAAATATTGAAAAAGAAATGAAAAAAGCAGCTAAAGATTTAGACTTTGAAAGAGCAACAGAATTGAGAGATATGTTATTTGAACTAAAAGCAGAAGGGTGATTATTACATGAAAGGTCCAAGTATCGTAGTTAAAGGTGCAAGAGCACATAACTTAAAAGATATCGATATTGAGTTACCAAAGAACAAACTTATAGTGATGACTGGTCTCTCTGGGTCGGGAAAATCATCACTTGCATTTGACACAATATATGCTGAAGGACAACGTCGCTATGTAGAATCGTTAAGTGCCTACGCACGACAATTTTTAGGACAAATGGATAAGCCAGATGTTGATACCATTGAGGGACTATCACCTGCAATTTCAATTGACCAAAAAACGACAAGTAAAAACCCGCGTTCTACAGTAGCTACTGTGACTGAAATATATGATTACATTCGATTATTATATGCACGTGTGGGGAAAGCATTTTGTCCATATCATGGAATCGAAATTGAATCGCAAACCGTGCAGCAAATGGTAGATCGTATATTAGAATTAGAAGAAAGAACTAAAATTCAAATTTTAGCTCCTTTAGTTTCACATAGAAAAGGGAGCCATGAAAAATTAATTGAAGATATTGGCAAAAAGGGATATGTCAGATTACGTGTCGATGGTGAAGTGGTCGATGTAAACGAGGTTCCTGCACTAGATAAAAATAAAAATCATACTATTGAAGTAGTTGTAGATCGTTTAGTTGTAAAATCAGGAATAGAAACAAGATTAGCAGATTCAATAGAAACAAGTTTAGAGCTAGGTGAAGGAAACCTTACTGTTGATGTCATTGGTGGAGAAGAGCTCAAATTCTCTGAAAATCATGCTTGTCCAATTTGTGGATTTTCTATAGGTGAATTAGAACCTAGAATGTTTAGTTTTAATAGCCCATTCGGTGCTTGTCCAACATGTGATGGATTAGGTCAAAGACTTACAGTAGATCTAGATTTGGTTGTTCCTGATACTAATAAAACTTTAAATGAAGGTGCGATTGAACCTTGGGAGCCTACAAGTTCCGACTTTTATCCAACATTATTAAAACGAGTATGTGAAGTTTATAAAATTAATATGGATAAGCCATATAAAAAATTGACTGATAGACAAAAAGATATTCTTATGAATGGGTCAGGCGATAAAGAAATTGAGTTTTCATTTCATAGTCGAAATGGAGGCACACGTCGTAGAAAAATGAAATTTGAAGGCGTAGTCCCTAATATAGATCGACGTTATCACGAATCACCATCAGAATATACACGTGAAATGATGAGTAGATATATGACTGAACTTCCATGTGAAACATGTCACGGTAAACGTTTAAGTAAAGAAGCACTTTCAGTATATGTTGGTGGATACAATATTGGCGAAGTTGTAGAATATTCAATTAAAAATGCACTCAAATTTTATGAGAATATAGAGTTATCAGAGCAAGACAAAGCGATTGCTAAACAAATTTTAATTGAGATTATTTCAAGATTAACATTCTTAAATAATGTAGGGCTTGATTATTTAACACTGAATCGTTCTTCAGGAACACTATCAGGTGGAGAAGCACAACGTATTCGTCTTGCTACTCAAATTGGATCACGATTGACAGGCGTGCTTTATGTATTGGACGAACCTTCTATCGGATTACATCAACGCGATAATGATCGTTTAATCAATACATTAAAAGAGATGAGAGATTTAGGTAACACACTAATTGTAGTTGAACATGATGACGATACGATGAGAGCAGCCGATTACCTTGTTGATGTCGGACCTGGTGCAGGTAATCATGGCGGTGAAATTGTCTCAAGTGGGACTCCTAAAAAGGTAATGAAAGACAAGAAATCCTTAACTGGTCAATATTTGAGCGGTAAAAAACGTATTGACGTCCCGGAACATCGCAGAGAAGTTACGAATCGTAAAATCTCAATTAAAGGTGCAAAAAGTAATAATTTAAAAGATGTTGATGTAGATATTCCATTGTCAGTAATGACGGTTGTAACAGGTGTTTCTGGATCAGGTAAAAGTTCATTAGTTAATGAAGTGTTATATAAATCATTAGCTCAAACAATTAATAATTCTAAAGTTAAACCTGGAGAGTATGATGAGATCAAAGGTATTGATCAATTAGATAAGATTATAGATATTGATCAATCACCTATAGGAAGAACACCACGTTCTAACCCGGCGACATATACAGGTGTATTTGATGACATTAGAGATGTTTTTGCTCAAACGAATGAAGCTAAAATTAGAGGATATCAAAAAGGACGCTTTAGTTTTAATGTTAAAGGTGGTCGTTGTGAAGCTTGTAAAGGCGATGGCATTATTAAAATAGAAATGCACTTCTTACCAGATGTATATGTGCCATGCGAAGTGTGTGATGGCAAACGATACAATAGAGAAACTTTAGAAGTCACATATAAAGGAAAAAATATTGCAGATGTATTAGCAATGACAGTAGAAGAAGCGACTTATTTCTTTGAAAATATTCCTAAAATTCATAGAAAATTACAAACACTTGTAGATGTAGGATTAGGCTATATTACTCTAGGGCAACAAGCAACCACACTTTCTGGTGGGGAAGCACAACGTGTGAAACTGGCTTCAGAATTACACAAACGTTCTACAGGACGATCAATTTATATCTTAGATGAACCTACTACAGGTCTTCATGTTGACGATATCAGTCGATTATTAAAAGTATTAAATCGCCTTGTGGAAAATGGAGATACAGTGGTTATTATTGAACATAATTTAGATGTTATTAAAACATCAGATTATATTATAGATTTAGGACCAGAAGGCGGAGAAGGTGGCGGTACTATCGTTGCAACTGGAACGCCAGAAGACATTGCAAGTGTGGAAGCTTCTTATACAGGTAAGTACTTAAAAACAGTGTTAGAACGTGATAAAGTGCGAGATGAATAAAATAGAATTTAATGTGCGATAGTGCTTTTTTAGAGTATAAATGAAGTAGAATATCATTTTAATGGTTTTGAAAAAAGGAGTAGAAAAATAATTTTCTACTCCTTTTTTATATAACATATTGTTATATTTTTGATATGATAAGAGATGAATTAATTCAAGGGAATTTTGAGGTGAACTCATGTTAACGACAGAGAGATTGGTTAAAGTATTAAAACTGAAGCTATTTACTGGAGAAAAAGGATTAAATAAAACAATTAAAAATATTGATATTTCTAGACCTGGTTTAGAAATGGCAGGTTATTTTTCTCATTATGCAGCAAATCGTATTCAATTATTAGGTACCACTGAATTATCATTTTACAATTTATTACCAGATGAAGAAAGACGAGGACGAATGAGAAAATTATGTCGTCCTGAAACCCCAGCAATTATTGTGACAAGAGGATTAGAACCCCCTCAGGAACTGATTGAAGCGGCTCGAGAAATGGAGACACCTTTGATTGTTTCTAAAGATGCTACGACAAGTTTAATGAGTCGATTAACGACATTTTTAGAACATGAGTTAGCTAAAACGACCTCTCTACACGGCGTTTTAGTAGACGTATATGGTGTAGGCGTATTGATTACAGGAGACTCTGGCATCGGAAAAAGTGAAACAGCATTAGAATTAGTAAAACGAGGTCATCGTTTAGTAGCAGATGATAATGTTGAAATTCGCGAAATTACGAAAGATGAATTGATTGGTACACCACCTAAGTTAATTGAACATTTATTAGAAATACGTGGACTAGGAATTATCAATGTCATGACTTTATTTGGAGCGGGGTCAATTCTAACCCAAAAACAAATACGGTTAAATATAAATCTTGAAAATTGGGATAAGAATAAATTATATGATCGCGTTGGCTTAAATGAAGAAACGTTAAAGATTTTAGATACGGAAATAACTAAAAAAACAATCCCTGTAAGACCAGGAAGAAACGTTGCTGTTATTATAGAAGTAGCTGCAATGAATTATCGTTTAAATATCATGGGTATTAATACAGCTGAAGAATTTAATCAACGTTTAAATGAAGAAATTCTCAAGAATGGGAATCAGAATGAAGGGATATAGTATATGCTTTTTAATTTGAATTATATCAATCCTACTGCTATCGATATAGGTCCTTTATCGATAAAATGGTATGGAATTATTATTGCAGTAGGAATATTGATTGGATATTTTATTGCTCAAGAAAGCTTGAAATCTATAGGACTACATAAAGATACATTAGTAGATATTATTTTTTATTGTGCAATTTTCGGATTTCTAGTTGCAAGAATTTATTTTGTTATATTTCAATGGCCTTATTATATGGAAAATCCATCAGAAATACCTAAAATTTGGCATGGCGGGATAGCTATTCACGGTGGATTAATAGGTGGCTTTATTACTGGAATTATTCTATGTAAATTGAAAAATCTTAATCCTTTTCAAATTGGAGATATTGTTGCACCAAGCATTATATTAGCTCAAGGTATAGGGCGATGGGGCAATTTTATGAATCATGAAGCTCATGGCGGACCAGTATCAAGAACATTTCTAGAAAATATGCATATTCCAGAATTTATTATTCGAAATATGTATATTGAAGGTGTATACTATCATCCTACTTTTTTATATGAATCTATTTGGGATATACTTGGTTTTATTATATTAATTACTCTTAGAAAGTATCTACGCGTTGGAGAAACATTTTCATTATATCTCATTTGGTATTCACTAGGGCGCTTCTTCGTTGAAGGATTACGAACAGACAGTTTAATGTTAACAAGTCATATTCGCGTAGCTCAACTTGTTTCAATTATTTTAATTATTATTGGTATGACTTTGATTATCTATCGTCGAATAAAATATCAACCAGCTATTTATAAAAATGCTGGACCATTAACTTGGAATTCAAGAGGGAAAGTAAAATAATGAGACGATTAACTATTATTAATACACAGTCGATGAATCCCTTATGGCGCATTTACCAATTTGTTCGTTTTTCTAAAGTGTTAAAAAATACAGTAATAATAGAAATAAGTCGATTTATTCCTTTTTTAAATGTGAAACGATATGTTTATATTCATTTCTTGAAGATGTCAATTGGGGAACGAACTGCATTTGCCTATAAGGTAATGCCTGATATTTTTCATCCCCAGTTAATATCTATTGGCAGTAATACTGTTATTGGTTATAATACAACAATATTAACGCATGAAATTTTAGTAAATGAGTATCGTTATGGACGAGTGGACATTGGTTCTCATACTTTAATTGGAGCAAATGTGACCATTTTACCTGGAGTGAAAATCGGTCATAACGTTATGATTAAAGCAGGTACTATCGTCTCTAAAGATGTTCCCAATGATACTATTGCTTTTGGAAACCCCATGCAAATTCATAATAAATAAGAAAGTGGTGACAAAGCATGGCACGAAAGGAACAAAAAATTATTCCAATGACTTTTGATGAGAATTTTTATCGAAAGATGGCAGATCAAAAATATAAACAGAGAAATTATAGAAAAGCAGCTGAATATTATGGAAATGTGCTAGATTTGTCACCTGAAGATTTTGATATAAAACTTAAGTATGCCGATTGTTTAAATGAATTGAATTTGAATAAAAAAGCAGAAAAAATGTTTTATGAAAGCATTATAAATGATCATAATGTATCAGAAAGTTATTATCAATTGAGTCAACTGAATATTAAACTTAATGAGCCAAACAAGGCCTTCTTGTTTGGTATTAATTATGTAGTTTTATCAAATGATGATTCTTTTAGAGAAGAATTAGAAAACATGTTCGAAGTTTCTTATATTGAAGAAAATAAAATTGAAATGGAAGCACAATTATTTGCAGTTCAATTATTATTTCAATATTTATTCGCTCAAGGACGGTTACAAGAAGCACGAACGTATATTTTAAAACAAAACGATGATATTCAGTCGCATCGCGTTATTAGAAATTTACTAGCAATGTGTTATCTTTATTTGAGTGAATATGAGATTGCTAAAGAATTATTCGAAACATTGCTTGCTGAAGATAACTCGGATGTTCATGCACTATGTCATTATACATTGCTATTATATAATACTAATGAAACAGAGAAGTATCACAAATATATAAAAATATTAAATAAAGTGATGCCGATGAATGAAGATGAAAGTTTTAAGTTAGGTATTGTACTAAGTTATCTTAAACAGTACAAAGCGTCTCAACAACTTTTATTACCTTTATATAAAAAGGGTAAGTTTGTTTCAGTTCAAATGTTTAATGCTTTAAGTTATAACTATTATTACTTAGGAAATAAAGAACAAAGTAAACTATTTTGGGATAAATTATTGCAAATTTCTGAAGTAAATGTGGGGTATGCCCCATGGGTATTAGAAGAAAGTAAATACACATTTGAACAAAAAATATTACCTTTATTATTAGATGATGACAGTCATTATCGATTATATGGCGTATTTTTATTAAATCAGTTAAATGGAAAAGAAATACTAATGACTGAAGACATTTGGTCAGTATTGGAAAACATGAATGACTATGAAAAGTTATATTTAACTTACTTAGTTCAAGGATTACATTTAAATAAGCTTGATTTTATTCATAAAGGCTTAAAGAAAATATATGACGTTGAAGAACTATCGTTTGATACAGAATTATTTGTCAGTTGGATTGATAAAGGAGAAGCTTTAATCGTTGAAGGCGTTAATTTTAAAGAGTTAAATAGATATATTGCGGCACATGTTTATTTATATTACCGTTATCATAAAAAGCATATAACTAAAAAGAAAATTATTGAAATTTTTAATACTACAAGATATAAATTAGATAACGCAATTGATAAATTATTGAGCATATAAATTTATGAAAAGCAAATAATACTATATAATGCGCGTATTAATATAAACGTAGGAGGTATAAAAATGAACGAAGTAGATTTTGATGTTGCGATAATTGGGGCTGGACCAGCTGGAATGACTGCTGCAGTTTATGCATCACGTGCAAATCTAAATACAGTGATGATTGAACGCGGTATGCCTGGAGGACAAATGGCAAATACGGAAGAAGTTGAAAATTTTCCAGGCTTTGAAATGATTACAGGTCCAGATTTATCAACAAAAATGTTTGAACATGCGAAAAAATTTGGTGCTTCTTATCAATATGGAGATATCAAATCAATTGAAGATAATGGCGATCACAAAGTGATTAATCTAGGAAATAAAACAATAACAGCTAGAGCAGTGATTATTTCAACAGGTGCAGAATATAAAAAAATTGGTGTCCCTGGTGAACAAGAATTAGGTGGTCGTGGTGTAAGTTATTGTGCAGTATGTGATGGCGCATTCTTTAAAAACAAAAATATATTTGTTATTGGTGGCGGCGACTCAGCGGTAGAAGAGGGTGCATTCCTTACTAAATTCGCTGATAAAGTAACAATTGTTCATCGAAGAGACGAACTAAGAGCCCAAAAAATTCTACAAGATCGTGCATTTAAAAATGAAAAAATTGATTTTATTTGGAGTCACACTTTGAAATCAATTAATGAAAAAGATGGAAAAGTAGGATCTGTAACGTTAGTTTCAACAAAAGATGCGTCTGAGCAAACGTTAGATGCAGACGGTGTTTTTATTTATATTGGTATGAAACCTCTAACAGCACCATTTAATAATTTAGGTATTACAAATGATATGGGCTATATTATTACAAAAGATGATATGACTACTTCTGTACCAGGGATTTTTGCAGCTGGAGACGTGAGAGATAAAGGATTACGTCAAATCGTAACTGCTACAGGTGATGGTAGTATTGCTGCACAAAGTGCAATTGATTATATCGAAGAATTAAATGATAAAGAAGAAGCTTAAGATATTAATTAAAGCTAGAATAATCACTTCTGATAGAAGTATTATTACTAGCTTTTTTCTTAGCAGTAAAGTCGATATAAATTGTTAGCAATGTAAAAATATATGCTATGATGTTATATAAATATATGTATGCTTAAATGGATGGTGCTTAGAATGGTTAATCAAATAAATGATGAAATGAGCAAAAGTGAACTATTAGTTATTACGGGATTGTCTGGCGCTGGTAAATCATTAGTTATTCAATGTTTAGAAGATATTGGCTTTTTCTGTGTAGATAATTTACCGCCTATATTACTACCTAAACTTGTGGAGTTAATGGAGCAAGGTAATCCTTCACTTCAAAAAGTAGCAATTGCAATTGATTTAAGAGGAAAAGAGTTATTTAAATCACTTGTAGATGAAATTGATGCAATTAAAACGCGAAATGATGTTATTGTAGATATTATGTTTTTAGAAGCTACAACTGAAAAATTAATTTCTAGATATAAAGAATCACGTAGAGCGCACCCTTTAAATCAAAATGGTCAAATGTCTTTAATTGATTCAATTCTAGAAGAACAACAATTGCTTTCAAATATTAGGTCAATAGCGAATTACATTATTGATACTACAGAGTTAAAGCCTAAAGAATTAAAAGAAAGAATCAAACGTCGTTTCGCCAATGAAAAAATGAATTCATTTAGTATTAATGTAACTAGTTTTGGATTTAAACATGGTATTCAGAAAGATGCTGATTTAGTATTCGATGTACGCTTTTTACCTAATCCATATTATGTTGAAGACTTGAGACCGATGACTGGAGAAGATGAAGCAGTTTATAATTATGTGATGAAATGGAAAGAAACTAAAACTTTCTTTGAAAAACTAATGGATTTACTTATTTTTATGATTCCAGGTTATAAAAAAGAGGGTAAATCGCAACTGGTTATAGCAATAGGGTGTACCGGCGGACAACATCGCTCTGTAGCCTTAGCTAAGCGTATCGGAGAAGAGTTAAATGATATATTTGATTATAATGTGTATGTTCATCATAGAGATGCACATATTGAAAGTGGCGTGAAGAAATGAAACAGTTGAAAGTAGTACTAATCGGAGGAGGTACGGGACTCTCAGTGCTAGCTAGAGGATTACGAGAATATCCAATAGATATCACTGCTATTGTTACAGTCGCAGATGATGGTGGTAGTACAGGTAAAATTAGGGATGAAATGTCTATTCCTGCTCCAGGAGATATTAGAAATGTCATTGCAGCGCTAAGTGATGCGGAACCTATTCTAGAAGAATTATTTCAGTATCGTTTTGAAGAACATCAAATTGAAGGTCACTCATTAGGTAATTTATTACTTGCAGCACTCACAAATATAAAAAATGACTTTGGTCATGCAGTGAAAGAATTAAGTAAAATTTTAAACATTAAAGGAAAAGTGATTCCATCTACTAATACTAATGTTATGTTAAATGCTGTATTAGAAGATGGTGAGATTGTTGAAGGTGAATCTAAAATACCTAAAAAAAATAAAAAAATTCGACGTGTCTATTTAGAACCATCTAATGTAGAACCCATGCAGGAAGCTGTTGATGCTTTACAAGAAGCGGATTTAATTGTTCTAGGTCCTGGTTCACTGTATACGAGTGTAATTTCAAATTTGTGTATTGAAGGTATTTCTAAAGCAATAATAAGTTCACAAGCACCGAAATTATACATATCTAATATTATGACTCAACCAGGAGAAACAAATGATTATGATGTCTACGATCATATTAAAGCTATTCATCAACATGCTGGAGAACCATTTATTGATTATGTTATTTGTAGTAATGATGCATTTGATGAACAGATTCTTCAACGATATAAAGAACGTAATGCTCATCCTGTTAATATGAATAAAATAAAATTAACAGAAAATCATATTAAAATGATTACTTCTAAAAATCTTGTAGAAGTTTATGACCACGTCCTCGTTCGTCATAATACAAAGGTGCTTGCTAACCTTATATATGATTTAGCACTTGAATTAACAAGTACAATTCAATTTAAACCTAAAAAATAAATTTTAATGAATTTAAAAATAATTTGATATAGAGTGTTATATATTTTGAGATGTTAATTACATATAATAATGATGATGAGAAAAGGAGGGAGCATCAATGAGTTTTGCATCAGATATGAAAAGTGAATTGACCCGTATTGAAGTCGATGAAAGTAATGCTAAAGCTGAACTTAGCGCTTTGATTCGGATGAACGGTGCACTCAGTTTATCTAATCAACAATTTGTAATTAATGTTCAAACTGAAAATGCGACTACGGCTCGAAGAATATATTCATTAATTAAGCGTATTTTTAATGTGGAAGTAGAAATTTTAGTACGAAAAAAAATGAAATTAAAAAAGAATAATATCTATATTTGTCGAACTAAAGTACGTGTTAAAGAAATACTTGATGAATTAGGTATTTTAAAAAATGGTATTTTTGTTCATGATATTGATGCGAGTATGATTAAAGATGATGAAATGCGTAGAAGCTATTTAAGGGGAGCATTTTTAGCGGGTGGATCAGTAAACAACCCAGAAACCTCTTCCTACCATTTAGAAATTTTTTCTCAATATGAAGGGCATGCTGAGGGATTAACTAAACTAATGAACAGTTATGGATTAAATGCTAAGCATTTAGAACGAAAAAAAGGAAGTATCTCTTATTTGAAAGAAGCGGAGAAAATTTCTGAGTTTTTAAGTTTGATAGGGGGGTACCAAGCACTATTAAAATTTGAAGATGTAAGAATAGTGAGAGATATGAGAAACTCTGTCAATAGACTAGTAAATTGTGAAACAGCTAATTTAAATAAAACTGTGAGTGCAGCTATGAAACAAGTACAAAGCATTCAATTAATTGATGAAGAAATAGGTTTAGATAATTTGCCTGATCGTTTAAGAGAGATTGCAAAATTACGAGTAGAACATCAAGAAATTTCTTTGAAAGAATTAGGAGAAATGATATCAAATGGGCCTATTTCTAAATCAGGAGTAAATCATCGCTTACGAAAATTAAATGAACTCGCTGATAAAATTAGAAATGGAGAAAAAGTCGAATTATAAAATAAAATGTGTTTTAAAAAATAGGATGAAACATTAATATAACGTTTCATCCTATTTTTAATAATAGCCCCCTCGAGAGGAATCGAACCTCTATCTTAAGAACCGGAATCTTACGTGCTATCCATTACACTACGAGGAGTATAATATAAAAACTAATTTCTGTACTAAATATATAATTAACAGTACAATTTGAATATATGAATAGTGTATAAAATTATAAAACGCAACGTCAAATAAATGTAAAGGTATTATTTTTGACCATTTTTGACTTTTATTGTAAAATAAATATAACAGTTAATTACAAGGAGGAAATATAATGAATTTAATTCCTACAGTTATTGAAACAACAAATCGTGGTGAACGCGCATATGATATTTATTCTCGTCTATTAAAAGACCGCATTATTATGTTAGGCTCAGCAATTGATGATAATGTTGCAAATTCAATTGTATCACAATTATTATTCTTACAAGCTCAAGATTCTGAAAAAGATATTTATTTATACATCAATTCTCCAGGTGGTAGTGTAACAGCAGGATTTGCTATTTACGATACAATTCAACACATTAAACCAGATGTACAAACAATTTGTATTGGTATGGCTGCGTCAATGGGATCATTCTTATTAGCAGCTGGTACAAAAGGTAAACGTTTTGCCTTACCAAACGCTGAAGTTATGATTCATCAACCATTAGGTGGCGCTCAAGGTCAAGCGACAGAAATTGAAATTGCTGCTAACCATATCTTAAAAACACGTGAAAAATTAAATCGTATTTTAGCTGAACGTACAGGTCAAAATATTGAAACAATTCAAAAAGATACTGATCGTGATAACTTCTTAACTGCTGATGAAGCAAAAGAATATGGTTTAATTGATCATGTAATGCAACCTGAAGATATGTAAATAGAATTGTTTAACATGTAAAAAAGGAAGAGCATTGATGCTCTTCCTTTTTTTATGGTTTTTTAGTTTTTAATAAATAATGTATAGCTACAAACCCTAATAATAATCCTATAATAATAAAGAAGAAAGATAAAAGTACCATAATAATACTCTTTTCGAAAGCAAAGATACCATTTAAAATTAAAAATACACTAGCGATAAGTAGTAAGATATACGTTAACTTGTTGTCATTCATTACTAAATCTCCAAATACTATTCGTTAATTAAGTCTTCAAGTGCAACTTTTAAATTATTATATCTAAAATTAAACCCTAATGCTTCTAATTTATTAGGTAAGACTTTTTGAGTATCGAGAACTACTGTCGACATTTCTCCTAGTACAGCACGCATAATTAATGATGGCACCCACGTTTCATGTGGTTTATGCATCGTACGTCCAAGTGTATAACCAAATAAATTTTGACGTTCAGGAATTGGAGAAGCCATATTAAATGGACCTTTTGCATTTGATTCGTCAATTGTAAATAAAATCGCACGCACTAAGTCATCTATGTGAATCCAAGAATACCATTGACGGCCAGAACCTAATTTGCCGCCTACGTAGAATTTATATGGTAGTTTCATCGTTTGAAGTGCGCCACCTTCAGAAGACAAAATCATACTAAATCTTCCCAATATAACACGTGTACCAAAATTTTCGAAACGACGAGCAAATCGTTCCCATTGATAAACGACATCTGACAGGAAATCAAAAGGAAGTGTTTGATATTGTTCTGTATAAGTTCGATGTAAACTTGGAGGATAATAACCCATAGCACTTGCATTAAAAAGCACTTCAGGTTTATGTTGCCGTTGCTCAAATAAATGAACTAAAGATTCAGTCGATTGAATACGACTTGTCATAATCGTTTGTTTGTAAGAGGATGTCCAACGTTTATTTAATGTAGCTCCTGCTAAATTAATGACTACATCAATATCTGGTACTTGATTTTCCCATCCTTTTTTAGACCAGTTAACATACGTAATCTTAGGCTCATCACTTTGTTTATCACTACGAGTTAAAATTGTAATATGAGCCTCTCTTTTTTTAATTTCATTTACTAAATGACTACCTACCATTCCAGTTCCACCAGTAATTAAAAATTGTTTCATTTACTAACACCTCATTTTTTATAAAGAAAATAAATTTTTTAATGACAATGTAGAGAAAGATGCTCAAAAAGCATTCAAGATTATGTCATTAACTTTAGAAAATACGGTCATTAAATTACCTAAATTTAGCTATAATATAAGTATAGCTTTGCTATAGAGAATAGTAGAATATTTAAAAAGTATGTTTATACCTTTAATATACTAATTTACAAAACAAAAGTCATTTTAATTTCTTTCTATTCTCTTCTCTTTCAAGTTTCTATTATATTACTTTATAAATAAGATTAAGAATAATATGATTATAGGAATTAAAATGCCAATAAATATATCAAATTTTGAGTTTTTACTTTCATCAAAATCATCATTACTTAACATCATAGATTTAATTTTATTGCTTGAATGATGTTTGAATAATGTGTTAAAAGTATCTTTTTTCATTTTGTCACTCCAAAATTTACATCATATTGATAGTGTAGTTATTTATATATGATGTTATCATATATAATTGAATGAGTATTTCATTTATATATGTACTTAAGTATTTTAATATTTTTTTAAAAGGAAATAATGTAAAATAGATTGCTATATTAAAGGATGAATAGATAATTAAGAAGTGAGGGAGTCCATGTCAAAAAAAAATAGAAATCTTAAAGATTATGAAGCACATGAAAAGAAAAAGATGAGTGGTATTTCTAAAATAATTAGTACACTTATTGTGCTTCTATTACTTGGTGGATTGGTGTTTGCAGTTTTTGCTTTTGTGGATAATTCAAACAGAGTCAATGAACGTTTAAATAATCAGTCAACGGAAGAACATAAAGATAAGAAAGATAAAGATACTGAAAGTGATAAAAAGAATGAAGAAAGTACGCGAGAAAATACAACAAGTGAAAACAATACAAATAATAGTAAAGAAAATAAATTAGATAACGTAAAAAATCCAAATGTAACTGATAACTATTCTAATGAGCAAAATAATTCAATAAAAGTACAACCTACTAATCAAGATAAAACAGCTCAAACGCAGCAATCTTCTAAAGAAACATCTACAAAACAACCTAATACAAATCAAATTCAAAGTACTCAACAAAAAGAAAACTCACAAACTCAACAAAAAGAAAACGCACCAACTCAAGAAAAAGCAACGCAAGAAGAAACAGATAAATCAAATGAAAACACTCAGTCAAGTCAATCTTCTCGTTCTAAGGATTCAACTGAAACATCACAACATAAGTCAAGTAACAATGACACAACTACTACACAAGAACGAGCTAATACAAATCAATCATCCCAAACACAAAAATCAACGATGCAACCATCTACTACCGAACTTAAAACACAATCATCTAGTTCAACTACTTCAGAATCAAAAAGTAATACCCAACAATCTCAAAGATCTTCAAACGAAGAATAAAAAAAGACCTAGGTATATACACATTTTACCATGTGTGTATCTCTAGGTTTTTTTAAAATATCCAGTTAAGCAAGAATGTTAAGATAATTGAAAGAACAATCGATATAAAAATAGAAGAGAAACAACCAAAAGGACAACCACAACCATAGTGATATCGTATTGTATTGTGATGTTCAGAAATATCTCGATATTCTTGTTCTCTTTTAAAATAGTCATCATCTTTATATCTATTATCAGAAGGATCTAAAACTTCTACATCCTTATTGTCTTTATATTTCAAAGTGATTCCTCCTATCTAGTTAATGTTTAATTTATAATTCATCATTTTTGAAAAACCTATCTATAAGGTTAACTCTATTGCATTTACTATACCCTATTTTAAATATTTAACAGATTATTTAAAATAATAAAGGTTTTCACTTGCTTTTTTATAACGACAATAGTAGTATTGCAATTGTAAAGAGGTTGAATTTTGTCCCACCTGGGACAAAAAAAGTCAAACCCCCTCTAACTCTCGATTACCTTTTGAGAAAATAGGAGGAAGGTAGTAGTGAAAGACCTGATTAAACTACAACAAAAGTTGGTTCCTGACTTAGTTGATAAAATGTATCGACGTTTCTCTATCTTAACGACAATTTCAAATAATGAACCTGTTGGACGTAGAAGTTTAAGCGAACATATGGATATTACAGAAAGGGTCTTAAGAACAGAAACAGACATATTAAAAAAGCAAAATCTTATACAAGTAAAATCAACTGGTATGGAAATCACTGAAGAAGGTACAAAAGTACTTAATCAATTAAGTGATTACTTTAAAGTGTATAAAGATGATAATCACTACGCTAAACATATTAAGTCCAACTTCGGAATTAAAGAAGTATATGTCATACCTGGAAATGCTGACATGCATGAAGAAGTTAAGTCTGAGATGAGTAGACAAGCAGGTCATTTACTAGAAGATATATTGTATGAAGATGCAATTGTATCAGTGACAGGTGGATCAACAATGGCTAATGTTAGCCGAGCAATGCATTTATTACCATTTAATGTGTTTTTTGTTCCTGCACGTGGTGGTCTTGGTGAAAATATGGTTTATCAAGCAAATACAATTGCAGCAAGTATGGCACAACAAAGTGGTGGTTATTATACCACGCTATATGTACCAGATAATGTTAGCGAATCAACATATAATACATTGCTGATGGAACCATCAGTTGTGCATACATTAGAAAAAATTAAACAAGCAAATATAACAATACACGGTATTGGTGATGCGCTGAAGATGGCGCACCGTAGACAATCATCTGATGAGGTGATTGAAAGACTTCAACATCATCAAGCCGTTGGAGAAGCTTTTGGATATTATTTTGACGCTCAAGGTCATGTAGTTCAAAAAGTAAAAACTATTGGATTACAACTTGAAGATTTAGAAAGCAAAGATTTTATATATGCTGTTGCTGGCGGCATGTCTAAGGGAGAAGCTATCAAAGCATATCTCAGTATTGCCCCCAAAAATACAATATTAATTACTGATGAAGCAGCAGCTAAAGTAATACTAAATAAGGAATAAAAAGTTATTTAACTTTTTAAATATCATTTTAAAGGAGGCCATTATAATGGCAGTAAAAGTAGCAATTAATGGTTTTGGTAGAATTGGTCGTTTAGCATTCAGAAGAATTCAAGACGTAGAAGGTATTGAAGTAGTTGCAGTAAACGACTTAACAGACGACGAAATGTTAGCTCATTTATTAAAATATGACACTATGCAAGGTCGCTTTAACGGAGACGTAGAAGTAGTTGAAGGTGGTTTCCGTGTAAATGGTAAAGAAGTTAAATCTTTTGAAGAACCAGATGCAAGTAAATTACCATGGGGCGATTTAGATATCGACGTAGTATTAGAATGTACTGGTTTCTATACAGAAAAAGAAAAAGCTGAAGCACACATTAATGCAGGAGCTAAAAAAGTATTAATTTCTGCTCCAGCCAAAGGTGATGTTAAAACTATCGTATTTAACACAAACCACAAAGACTTAGATGGATCTGAAACAGTAGTATCAGGTGCTTCATGTACTACAAACTCATTGGCACCAGTTGCTAAAGTTTTAAATGACGAATTTGGTATTGTTGAAGGTTTAATGACAACTATCCATGCTTACACTGGTGACCAAATGACTCAAGATGGTCCACACAGAAAAGGTGACAAACGTCGTGCACGTGCAGCAGCACAAAACATCGTGCCTAACTCAACAGGTGCAGCTAAAGCTATCGGTAAAGTAATTCCTGAAATCGATGGTAAATTAGATGGTGGAGCACAACGTGTACCAGTAGCTACTGGTTCATTAACTGAAGTAACAGTTGTATTAGAAAAAGAAGTAACAGTTGAAGATGTTAACAAAGCAATGAAAAATGCTGCTGACGAATCATTCGGTTACACTGAAGATGAAATCGTATCATCAGATATTGTTGGTATGAACTTTGGTTCATTATTCGATGCAACTCAAACTCGTGTCATCTCAGTTGGCGACAAACAATTAGTTAAAGTAGCTGCTTGGTATGACAACGAAATGTCTTATACTTCTCAATTAGTACGTACTTTAGAATATTTAGCTGAATTAACTAAATAATTTCGTAGCCTAGTTTAATAAAACTTGTGCTCAGTACACTTATATAAAATGTTGAATTAAGTTAGCTTATGAGTAAGCGGGGAGCACTAACGCTTCTCCGCTTATTTTTATATTAATAATTCCTATTTAAAGGAGGAAATTATAATGGCAAAAAAAATTGTTTCTGATTTAGACTTAAAAGGAAAAGTTGTACTTGAACGTGCTGACTTTAACGTACCTTTAAAAAATGGTGAAATTACAAATGATAACCGTATTGTTCAAGCCTTACCAACAATTAAATATATTTTAGAACAAGGCGGTAAATTGGTATTATTCTCTCACTTAGGTAAAGTTAAAGAAGAAAGTGATAAAAAAGAGTTAACTTTAAAACCAGTAGCAGATTCATTAACTGAAAAATTAGGCAAAGAAGTTGTGTTTGTTCCAGAAACACGCGGTGAAAAATTAGAATCTGCAATTAAAAATTTAAATGAAGGCGATGTATTATTAGTTGAAAATACTCGTTTTGAAGATTTAGACGGTAAAAAAGAATCTAAAAATGATTCTGAATTAGGTAAGTATTGGGCATCATTAGGTGATGTGTTTGTAAATGATGCATTTGGTACTGCACACCGTGAACATGCTTCAAATGTTGGTATTTCTACTCATCTAGAAACAGCTGCAGGTTACCTAATGGAAAAAGAAATTAAATTTATTGGTGGTGTGGTAAATGACCCGCATAAACCAGTTGTGGCTATTTTAGGTGGTGCTAAAGTATCTGACAAAATTGGTGTTATTAAAAATTTAGTGAATATCGCTGATAAAATCATTATTGGTGGCGGTATGGCATATACATTTTTAAAAGCACAAGGTAAAGAAATTGGTCTATCTTTATTAGAAGAAGATAAAATTGACTTTGCTAAAGAACTTTTAGAAAAAAATGGCGATCAAATTGTATTACCTGTTGATTGTAAAGTAGCTAAAGAATTTTCAAACGATGCTAAAATCACTGAAGTATCTATTGATGAAATTCCAAGTGATCAAGAAGCAATGGATATTGGACCAAAAACAATAGAGTTATTTACTAAAGAATTACAAGGTGCTCATACAGTAGTATGGAACGGACCTATGGGTGTATTTGAATTTAGTAATTTTGCTAAAGGTACAATTGGTGTATGTAAAGCAATTGCTAACTTAGAAGATGCAATCACAATTATCGGTGGCGGTGATTCAGCAGCGGCTGCAATTTCACTAGGATTTGAAGAGGATTTCACTCATATTTCAACTGGTGGCGGTGCTTCATTAGAATACCTTGAAGGTAAAGAATTACCTGGTATCAAAGCAATTAACGATAAATAATATTTATTTAAATCATAAAAATGTTTCTTTTATGATTTTCATGGGAAAACAATAAAAGAACGTAAATATTTATAATTAATTTTAAATTTATTAATAATAGGAGTGTCAATAATGAGAAAACCAATCATAGCTGGTAACTGGAAAATGAATAAAACAGTTCAAGAAGCTAAAGACTTTGTAAACAATTTACCTACATTACCTGATGAAAAGGAAGTTGAATCAGTAATTTGTGCGCCAACAATTCAATTAGATGCATTAATCTCTCTAGTGAATGATGGCAAAGCAAAAGGATTAAAAATTGGTGCTCAAAACACTTATTTTGAAGATAATGGTGCATATACAGGAGAAACTTCTCCAGTGGCATTAGCTGATTTAGGTGTTAAATATGTCGTTATTGGACATTCAGAACGTCGTGAATTATTCCATGAAACAGATGAAGATGTAAATAAAAAAGCACATGCAGTATTTAATCATGGAATGACACCAATTATTTGTGTTGGTGAAACAGATGAAGAAAGAGAAAATGGCAAAGCTAACCAAGTAGTAAGCAACCAAGTAAAAGAAGCAGTAAAAGGCTTGTCAGAAGATCAACTTAAAGAAGTTGTCATTGCTTACGAACCAATTTGGGCAATCGGTACTGGTAAATCAGCTACTTCAGAAGATGCAAATGAAATGTGTGCACAAGTACGTAAAACAGTAGCAGACGTGTCTAGTCAAGATGTAGCTGATGCGACTCGTATTCAATATGGTGGTAGTGTGAAACCAAATAATGTTAAAGAATATATGGCTCAATCAGATATCGATGGTGCATTAGTTGGTGGCGCATCACTTAAAGTAGATGATTTTGTACAATTGTTAGAAGGTGCTAAATAATTATGGCTAAACAACCAACAGCATTAATTATTTTAGACGGTTTTGCTAACCGTGAAAGTGAACATGGTAATGCAGTAAAACAAGCGCATAAACCCAATTTCGATCGTTATTACAACACATATCCTACGACTCAAATTGAAGCAAGTGGTTTAGATGTTGGCCTTCCCGAAGGTCAAATGGGTAACTCTGAAGTAGGTCATATGAATATAGGTGCAGGTCGTATTGTCTATCAAAGTTTAACTCGTATTAATAAATCCATTGAAGATGGTGATTTCTACGAAAATGAAGTGTTAGGTAAAGCAGCTCAACACGTTAAAGATCACGATTCAGCATTACATGTATTTGGTTTACTTTCAGATGGCGGTGTTCACAGTCATTACAAACATTTATTTGCATTATTAGAACTTGCTAAACAAAAAGGTTTAGATAAAGTGTATGTACATGCATTTTTAGATGGTCGTGATGTAGATCAAAAATCAGCAATTAAATATATTGTAGAAACAGAAGCTAAATTTAAAGAACTTGGTGTAGGTCAATTTGCATCGATTTCAGGTCGTTATTACGCTATGGATCGTGATAAACGTTGGGATCGTGAAGAAAAAGCTTATAATGCTATTCGCAATTTCGAAGGACCTTCTTATGCGAGCGCTAAAGAAGGTGTAGAAGCGAATTATGAAAATGACGTTACAGACGAATTTGTTGAACCTTTCATAGTTGAAGGACAAAATGAAGGTGTTCAAGATGGTGATGCTGTTATCTTCTTCAATTTCCGTCCTGATAGAGCAGCACAATTATCTGAAATATTTACAAATAAAGCATTTGACGGCTTTAAAGTTGAGCGTGTAAATGATTTATTCTATGCAACATTTACTAAATATAATGATAATGTTGATGCAGAAGTCGTATTTGAAAAAGTTGATTTAACTAATACAATTGGTGAAGTTGCTCAAAATAATAATTTAAAACAATTACGTATTGCAGAAACTGAAAAATACCCACATGTTACTTATTTCATGAGTGGTGGACGTAATGAAGAATTTGAAGGTGAACGTCGTCGCTTAATCGATTCACCTAAAGTTGCTACGTATGATTTAAAACCTGAAATGAGTGCATACGAAGTTAAAGATACATTGTTAGAAGAGTTAGACAAAGGTGATTTAGATTTAATTATTTTAAACTTTGCTAACCCTGATATGGTAGGTCATAGTGGTATGCTTGAACCAACAATCAAAGCAATTGAAGCAGTAGATGAATGTTTAGGTGAAGTGGTTGATAAAATTTTAGATATGAATGGCTATGCAATAATTACAGCTGACCATGGTAACTCAGATCAAGTTTTAACTGATGATGATCAACCTATGACTACTCATACTACAAACCCAGTTCCAGTAATTGTTACTAAAGAAGATGTAACATTACGTGAAACTGGTCGTTTAGGTGACTTAGCACCTACATTACTAGACTTATTAAATGTTGAACAACCGTCAGACATGACAGGTGAATCTTTAATTAAGCATTAGTAAAGTTGTAAATACTAAGATGATTTAATATTATTCTTTAATATTAAGTCATCTTAGTATAAATATTTTATTAAATAACAAAAAATAGTTATAATAATTAAGGAATCTAAATTTAAAGGAGATTATTTATTATGCCAATTATTACAGATGTTTATGCTCGCGAAGTATTAGACTCACGTGGTAACCCAACAGTTGAAGTTGAAGTATTAACTGAAAGTGGTGCTTTTGGTCGTGCTTTAGTACCTTCAGGTGCTTCTACTGGTGAACACGAAGCAGTTGAATTACGTGATGGAGATAAATCACGTTATAGCGGTAAAGGTGTTACAAAAGCTGTTGAAAATGTAAACGAAATTATCGCTCCAGAAATCGTTGAAGGTGAATTTTCAGTTTTAGATCAAGTATCAATTGATAAAATGATGATTCAATTAGACGGAACACCTAACAAAGGTAAATTAGGTGCAAACGCTATTTTAGGTGTGTCTATTGCCGTTGCACGTGCAGCTGCTGACTTATTAGGTCAACCATTATACAAATATTTCGGTGGATTTAACGGTAAACAATTACCAGTGCCAATGATGAATATTGTTAACGGTGGTTCTCACTCAGATGCACCAATTGCATTCCAAGAATTCATGATTTTACCAACTGGGGCTGAATCATTTAAAGAAGCATTACGTTGGGGTGCTGAAATTTTCCATAACTTAAAATCAATTTTAAGTGAACGCGGATTAGAAACTGCTGTAGGTGACGAAGGTGGTTTTGCTCCAAGATTTGACGGTACTGAAGATGCAGTTGAAACAATCATTAAAGCGATTGAAAAAGCTGGTTACAAACCAGGCGAAGATGTATTCTTAGGATTTGACTGTGCGTCATCTGAATTCTATGAAAATGGTGTATATGACTACACTAAATTCGAAGGTGAACATGGTGCGAAACGTAGTGCAGCTGAACAAGTTGACTACTTAGAAGAATTAATTAGTAAATATCCAATCATTACAATTGAAGATGGTATGGATGAAAATGACTGGGACGGTTGGAAACAATTAACTGATCGTATCGGTGACAAAGTTCAATTAGTAGGTGACGATTTATTCGTAACTAATACTGAAATTCTTTCTAGAGGTATTGAACAAGGTATTGGTAACTCAATCTTAATCAAAGTAAACCAAATTGGTACATTAACTGAAACATTTGATGCTATTGAAATGGCTCAAAAAGCTGGTTACACTGCGGTAGTATCTCACCGTTCTGGTGAAACTGAAGATACAACAATTGCTGATATCGCAGTAGCAACAAATGCTGGTCAAATTAAAACTGGTTCATTATCAAGAACAGATCGTATTGCGAAATATAATCAATTACTACGTATTGAAGATGAATTATTTGAAACAGCAAAATTTGACGGAATTAAATCTTTCTACAATTTAGATAAATAATTTTAGTAACATACTAAAATTAATAGAGTTCACGCGTTTGCCTGTCATAGAGTTGAGACTATGACAGGCTTTTTTTAATATAAAATTTTAAATAATAGCCTCGAAGTGTAAGATTTAACTTCATTGATGAAACTGATATAATAATCCTGTAATTGAAAGAAGGAGAATTGAAGATGGATCAACAACTTAATCAGTCAAATAAAAGAGAACGTATTGCCGGTCAATGGATTGGATATAGTTCGCTTGTATTTTGTATATTATTAATTATCCATAATTTTATTGCTTTAGATGCTCACACTGCTAAAACACTGTTAACACTAGCACATCAAGAAGCATCAAGCAGTGCAGTAGATAACATTTTAAATAGTTTTAGATATACAGGTATTATGTATATTCTCGCATATTTAGCTGGAGTAATTGCTTTATGGAATCGACATAAATATCTTTGGTGGTTTATGTTTGCCGTATATGTATCAAATGTATTATTTACACTTGTCAACTTAACGATGGTGTTAAATGCTATTATTGAAACAAAATCTATTTTATTTATTTTACCTATTTTAATCGTCGTGATTGGTTCAACAATATTAGCAATATATATGTTAATTATTTCAATTGTACGTAAAAGTACATTTAATCGATAGTATTTGATAACTATATTAAGAATATGTTATAATTCGGAACGTATATAATGAACGGAGGACAATTTTCATGCATACATTATTTATGGTCTTATTAATTATTGATTGTATTGCATTAATTACTGTTGTATTACTCCAAGAAAGTAAAAGTAATGGACTTTCGGGTGCGATTAGTGGGGGCGCTGAACAGTTATTTGGTAAGCAAAAACAACGTGGCGTCGATTTATTCTTGCATAGATTGACAATTGTGTTAGCCATCATTTTCTTTTTAATAATGATTGGAATAAGTTATTTTGGTTTATAAGGTCCGACGATATCAATGTCGGGCTTTTTTATTTATAATAGAGTTAACACATTTTATAATGAAATCATTATTTTAATATGATCATCAATGCATATTTTTAAGCTATTAAGGGAATAAAATAGATTGATTATATAATGAATACAATCTATTAGTACAAAATAAAAAAGTAATCATATTATAATTTTTGTTAGAGAGGGATAAAAAATGCAAATTAAGTTACCTCAACCTTTCTTTTTCCAAGAAGGTAAAAGAGCAGTCTTACTCTTACATGGATTCACCGGTAATTCATCTGATGTAAGACAACTTGGTAGATTTTTACAAAAAAAGGGTTATACTTCCTATGCACCACAGTATGAAGGGCATGCTGCGCCACCAGAAGAGATATTAAAATCTAGTCCATATGTATGGTTTAAAGATGTACTTGATGGCTATGATTATCTTGTAGAACAAGGTTATGAAGATATAGCGGTAGCTGGATTGTCATTAGGCGGTGTATTTGCATTGAAGTTAAGTTTAAACCGTCCTGTAAAAGGTATCATAACAATGTGTGCACCTGCCGAAGTAAAAACAGAAGGTACAATCTATGAAGGTTTTTTAGAATATGCACGTAATTTTAAAAAATATGAAGGTAAAGACCAAGCAACGATTGATAAAGAAATGGAAGATTTTCATCCTACTGAAACACTCAAAGAACTTAGTGATACGTTAAGTCGTGTGCGTAATGATGTAGATGAAGTTTTAGATCCTATTTTAGTAGTTCAAGCTGAAAAAGATGAAATGATTGATCCTCAGTCAGCAAATTATATATATGAAAATGTAGATTCAGATGAAAAACAAATTAAATGGTATGCAAATTCAGGACATGTCATTACAATTGATAAAGAAAAAGAACAAGTGTTTGAAGATGTATATGAGTTTTTAGAAGGATTAGACTGGTCTGAATAAATCATAAAAATAATTGATTAAAGAAAGGAGGGGCATGATGAATTTAAAGCAATCCATTGAAGAAATTGTAAAACAACCTGATTATGAACCGATGTCTGTATCAGACTTTCAAGATGCTTTAGGTCTTAGTAGTGCCGACTCATTTAGAGAATTAATAAAGGTGCTCGTTGAACTTGAACAAGTAGGATTGGTAGAGCGAACAAAGACAGATCGCTATCAACGTAAAGCATCAAATAAGAACTTAAGTTCAAAATTAATAAGAGGTACTTTAAGTCAAAATAAAAAAGGCTTTGCTTTTTTACGCCCAGAAAACGAAGAATTTGAAGATATTTTTATTCCACCAACAAAGATTAACCGTGCTTTAGATGGAGATACAGTAATAGTTGAATTACAAAAATCCAGAGGAGAGCATCGTGGAAAAGTTGAAGGTGAAGTAAAATCTATAGAAAAACATTCTGTCACACAAGTGGTAGGTACGTATAGTGAAGCAAAACATTTTGGTTTTGTCATTCCTGATGATAAACGTATTATGCAAGATATATTTATACCTAAAGGACAGAGTCTTGGAGCCGTAGATGGTCATAAAGTACTTGTCCAAATCACAAAATATGCTGATGGCACAGATAATCCAGAAGGACATGTTTCTGCTATTCTAGGTCATAAAAATGATCCAGGAGTAGATATTCTTTCAATTATATATCAGCATGGAATTGAGATTGAATTTCCTGATGAGGTATTAAAAGAAGCGGAATCAGTCCCTGAAGAAATAAAACCCGAAGAAATTAAAGGACGAAGAGATTTAAGAAACGATCTTACAATTACAATAGATGGTGCAGATGCTAAAGATTTAGACGATGCAATTAGCGTTAAACGTCTAGATAATGGACATACGGAATTGACAGTAAGTATTGCAGACGTAAGTTATTACGTAAAAGAAGGCTCTGCGCTAGATAAAGAAGCTTATGATAGAGCAACGAGTGTATATTTAGTAGACCGTGTTATTCCAATGATTCCACACCGTTTAAGTAATGGTATCTGTTCATTAAATCCTGAAGTAGATCGTTTAACATTAAGTTGTCGTATGGAAATAAATGAGCGTGGCGAAGTGGTGAATCATGACATATTTGATAGTGTTATTCATTCAAACTATCGTATGACGTATGATGCAGTGAATCAAATTATTACCGAAAAAAATACAGAAGTGCGTCAACAATACAGTGAAATTGTTCCAATGTTAGATTTGGCACAAGATTTATCTAATCGACTTGTCCGTATGCGTAAACGTCGTGGTGAAATTGATTTTGATATTAATGAAGCTAAAGTATTGGTCAATCAAGAAGGCCTACCTACAGATGTAATATTGCGAGAACGTGGTGAAGGAGAGCGTTTAATTGAATCATTTATGTTAGCAGCCAATGAAACAGTTGCTGAACATTTTAACAAATTAGAAGTGCCATTTATTTATCGTGTTCATGAACAACCAAAATCAGATCGATTACGCCAGTTCTTCGACTTTATTACTAATTTTGGTATTATGGTTAAAGGCACAGGCGAAGATATTCATCCTTCAACATTACAATCTATCCAAGAAGAAGTTGAAGGTCGTTCTGAGCAAATGGTTATTTCAACAATGATGTTACGTTCAATGCAACAAGCACATTATGATGATACGAATTTAGGTCATTTTGGCTTGTCAGCAGAATATTATACACATTTTACTTCTCCGATTCGTCGTTATCCAGATTTAACTGTCCATCGCTTAATTCGTAAGTATCTTGTCGATCACTCTATGAATCATAAAGAGATGCATCAATGGGAAGAAACATTACCAGAATTAGCAGAACATACATCTCAACGTGAACGTCGTGCAATTGAAGCAGAAAGAGATACAGATGAGTTGAAGAAAGCAGAGTATATGATTCAACATATTGGCGATGAATTTGAAGGTATTGTAAGCTCTGTTGCCAATTTTGGTATGTTCATTGAATTACCAAATACGATAGAAGGTATGGTTCATATTTCTAATATGACAGATGATTATTATCAATTTGATGAACGACAAATGGCATTGATAGGTGAACGACATGCTAAAGTGTTTAGAATTGGTGATGAGGTAACAGTTAAAGTTACTCATGTAGACGTAGATGAACGCATGATAGATTTCCAAATTGTTGGCATGCCATTACCTAAAAAGGATAAATCACAGCGTCCTGCTCGTGGAAAAACGATTCAAGCTAAAACACGTGGTAAATCTTTAGATAAATCTAAAGATAATCATCAAAAAAACAAAAAGAAAAAGCGTAAACAACGTAAGGGTAAAAATCAACGTCAACGTGATAAACAAAGCTCAACTAAGCATAAACCTTTTTATAAAGATAAACATATTAAGAAAAAAGCGCGTCGTAAGAAAAAATAATCAGCAAAGAGGTGACATACATTAATGGCCAAGAAAAAAACAAAATCACCAGGTACGTTGGCTGAAAACCGTAAAGCAAGACATGATTATAATATTGAAGATACCATTGAAGCAGGCATTGTGCTTCAAGGTACAGAAATTAAATCGATTCGACGTGGTAGTGCGAACTTAAAAGATAGTTATGCACAAGTGAAGCGTGGAGAAATGTACATTAATAATATGCATATTGCTCCATACGAAGAAGGAAATCGTTTTAATCATGATCCATTACGGTCAAGAAAGTTGTTATTGCATAAAAAAGAGATTATCAAACTAGGCGAACGTACAAGAGAAATTGGATATTCGATTATTCCTTTAAAATTGTATTTAAAACATGGACAATGTAAAGTTTTATTAGGCATAGCTCGTGGTAAAAAACTGCATGATAAACGTCAAGCATTGAAAGATAAAGCAATGAAACGAGACGTTGATCGTGCAATGAAAGCCCGTTATTAAGCATAATTGTTGCTTAATCGGGCTCTATTTGTTATGATAAGTAAAGTTGTTTAAATTAAACTGTATCTTATATTTTATGATATTGCGGGGGCGTTTTTGGATTCGACAGGGGTCCCCCGAGCTTATTAAGCGTGTCGGAGGGTTGTCTCCGTCATCAACACATTCGGTTAAATATAACTGACAAATCAAACAATAATTTAGCAGTAGCTGCGTAATAGCACTCTGCATCGCCTAACAGCATTTCCTATGTGCTGTTAACGCGATTCAACCCTAATAGGATATGCTAAACACTGCCGTTTGAAGTCTGTTTAGATGAAATTTAATCAAACTAGCATATTGTTGGTTGTCTGTTGCTTACCAATATGCGAAATGAATCAATAGACTACACACGTAGAAAGATTTGTATCAGGACCTCTGGACGCGGGTTCGAATCCCGCCGCCTCCATCTTATAGCTTGTAACCTTATTGGTTGCAGGTTTTTTTAATATATATTAGGGTAGTTTTAAAGAAAATAGTTTATAATTTAATTGTTTGGAGAGAAGTAATGAACAATCAATCAAAATATTTTCATCATGTAGAACATAGGAAATTTCAAAGTAGTTCAAAAGCAACGCTTTGGTCTTCTTTGATTATTACGCTGATTTTTACAATTGTAGAGTTTGTAGGTGGATTATATGCTAATTCACTTGCTTTATTATCAGATTCATTCCATATGTTAAGTGATGTTTTGGCACTAGGATTGTCTATGCTTGCTATTTATTTTGCAAGTAAGCCTCCAACGAAACATTATACGTATGGATTTTTAAGATTAGAAATTATTGTAGCTTTCTTAAATGGTTTAGCATTAATTGTTATTTCGTTAGGTATTATGTACGAAGGCATTTTGAGAATCATACATCCTGAACCGGTAGCAAGTGGTATTATGATATTTGTAGCTGTATTAGGTCTTATTATAAATATCATTTTAACACTTATTTTATTTAGATCTTTAAGAAAAGAAGATAATGTCAATATTCAAAGTGCATTATGGCATTTTTTCGGAGATTTATTAAATTCAATTGGCGTTATCGTAGCAGTAGTACTTATTCATTTTACTGGGTGGGCAATTATTGATCCAATCATTAGTATCATCATTTCTCTTATCATTTTAAATGGTGGTTATAAAATAATTAAAAATGCTTGGAAAGTATTAATGGAGCGTATTCCAGATGGATATGATTCAGATGAAATTATTAATGCAATGAAAAGCGTTGAAGGCGTTATAGATGTGCATGAGTTTCATTTATGGAGCATCACTACAAACCATAGTTCATTGAGTGCTCATGTTGTTTTAAGTGATGAATATACTAAATGGCCGTATTCAACGGTTAATAAAGTTTCTGAATTGTTGAAAGAAAAATATAATTTAGAACATGTTACACTACAAATTGAAAATATTCATCTTAACCATTTAGACGAAGATTACTTTAAACAATACGAAGAATGATAATTAAATAGGAGTGGAAGCGATGGATAGTAAGAGCGCTTCTACTCCTTATTTTTAGTTTTTATTTATTTTTTTACTATCTATGCGTTCAGAATTGCCTTTGGATTTGTGTGCTTTTGGATTATTCTTTTTATGTGCACTTTCGTTTACATCTTTGACTGTATCATTACTATGACTACATGCACCTAATATTAGAAAGCTTGAAAGCGTTAGTAAGGCTAATTTTTTCATTGTCTCATCCCTTTGTTTTAAGTCGTATCATATTTTAGTATGGCATATTAAATGTAATATTCAATAAATATTTATAAATTTTAAAATGATGTCAAAAATAAAAGATAGAGCCTCAAAGCTCTACCTTTTTTATTATTAATTGTTTATTTGGTTTATATTATTATTCGTATTATTACTTTGTGTATTTTGAGTTGTATTTAATGTGCTATTTTGATTTACATTATTAGTGTTGTCTTTTGTTGTATTAGATTCATTTGTATGATTATATTGAGTACTATTTTGACTATTCTGGTTGTGAGTAGAATGTGTTTGTTTTGAATCATTATTTGCTGAATTCGTCTGATATTGAGATGTGTCTTGTTGTTGTGTTGAAGGTTCTTGCTGTCGTTGTGTAGAATTTTGATTATTTGTAGTCGCATTATTTTGTTCAGTAGTTGGGTTTTCTTGTTGTATTGATTGTTGTGTAGTTGGTGATTCTGATGACTGAATTGAATTTTCTTCTGTGGCGGGTGTGTTTTCTTGAGTGGAAGGAGTATCCTGAATAGACTCATGTGATGTATCCTTATTATTTTTCTTAGAATTATTTTCTTTTTTATTGTTATTTTCTTTATTTGTTTTATTATCTTTAGGCTTTTCTTTTTTTATAGGAGTGATGCCACTTTTAGAGGGATTATTACTCTCAATGACTTTATGAATACCCAGTGCAAGCATACTTAATAAGATAATAATAATAGCCATAGCAAGCATTTTTAAGTAATTTTTATTTTTAAAAATAGCAATAATACCAAAAATAATGACTATACAAGCGATTAAAAATAAAGTAATGCCTAGATAGAATATAATTTTATCCATAACTGACCTCCATCATTACAATATGTCAATCAAATTTCACTATAAATATTACATAATAAATATTAATATTTATTTAACATTTTATTATTTTTTTAAAACAATTTAGTTGATAAAATTATTAATATAATAGTGTTATTCATTCGATTTATTGTAAATATTAATTTCTTCATTTTTAAAATTGATTGAAACATATAAATGTTCATCATATGTATTAATAGGAAGAGAGGATGTATTCAGTTTAAACTCTGATAGAATTTTAAATGAACTGTTATTTAAAGGTTCAACTATAGATACATCATTTTCGTTTTGTTGTATAAGTAGATTTCTATTCGTCATATTATTAATTTTCCAATGATTCATGTAAACTCACCTCTATTAAAAATAAAAAGCCTGAAACATACTCAATACATATGTGCAGGCTTTAAAAGTTATATTCATAATTAAATAAATATATTTATTTAAGACTTTTAAGCAAATATTCTTGAATAGAAATAACTTGAAAAAATTAGATATTCTTAATTAAAGCTTTGTTCAATTTCAGTAAAAGCTTTATTTGTAACTTTAATATTATCAATTCTATCAGACATAATATTTCCATCTAGATAGCCATGATCAATAAGAACTTTGCAATTTTCTAAGAAATCACTATATTTTCTATCGCAAAAATAATCATCTTGAGCTGTAATACTATCTTTAAAATTATTTGCTTCTTCCTCTGTTTGTCCACTATTTGAACGTTCCATATATAGCTTATAAAATTTTGCTACTGTATATTTTTGTTCTTTAGTTAACTCGTCCATAGAAACGCCTCCTAAACTCATTACTTATATATACCCAAATTAATTTAATTAAAAAACTAAAAAAACGATATTACATTTATTGCGCTTTTTTAATACCTTGATCTACTGCTTCGGCAAATTTATAAAATGTTCTCGTATAATTTTTTGAATATCGTCTATTATTTTTATCCAATTTATTATGTTTAAAAAACAAAGCTCGCTGGCGGGTCGTCAATTCCAGTTGCACTCCTGTATCTTTTTTATCTCTATTAATAATATTATTATAGGAAAGGGCCTCAATTCCTTTAGGCGTTTTTTGTACTGTAAATCCATGATGAGTTAATGAATGACGTAATGTTTGAACTAATTTTTTATCTTTACCACCTACGTAAACAATGGGTTCATCGCCTGCATATCCGTGAATAGATATTGTTTTTGACGAATGGTTGAGCATATCTAATAATTGAGGTTCATCAAAAACAGTAGAAGTAATATGTAGTTGAGCATTATTATCTGAACGTAGACCTTCAAATGAATAAAAATTATATTGACCAATATTTGAAATACGACGAGCGAGTTCAGTGGTTCCAGGTTCAATACTTCCACCATGAATAGCTGTAATTAAGGTATCGCTGTGCTTACGGTGTTTTGTGATTATTTTCCAATCTTTATTTTTTGTTGTATGTTGTTTTAAATCATTAAAGTTAGCATAGTAATCTAAGGATTGATGTTGTTTTAACTCAAAATGTTTATAAAAGTAAAGAAAGAGAAGAATAAATAATATAATAATAAGAGTTAAAAACATATAATAAAAGAATCGATAATGTAATTTTTTGTTTTTCATAAAAATAAGTTGTTCCTTTATATATCATTTCTTAGTATAGAAAAGTATAGTGTAACGCCATATTCTTTAACTATTAGTATTTTTTTACTAGTTTAAGACGATAGTCATTATTAAAATTATCAACTAAAGCATATGGAGAGATAATTAGTAAACCATGATCATTTATCGTATCTTTACTTACACCATATTTGTATGCTTGATAGATAATTTTAGTACAATAAGTAAAGCGTTCACTTTTTAAATTAAGTGTAACTAAATAAGTTTTATCACTATTTTTATAATGAGCTTTTGCCCAATTAGCTGCTTTTTGACCTGCATTAGGATACTCACAACGATATATTTTAATCCAATCATTTTTTTTAACGCCAAATCGCTGTTTAAATGATTCGAAAGATTCAATAATAGGCTTATCGCCGGGTCCTTCAATTTGTAAAACTGTATCATGATCTAAAGCAATACTTGAATGTCCAAAGAAACCAAATAATACCGGACCTTTTGTAAGAATAATATCACCAGGTTGTAATTTGAAATCATTTCCTTTTTCTGAAGATGAAGAAGTGGAACTTATAGATGCATAAGTATGAGAAGAGAACGCGAAAAATAGTAATAAAATGAAAATCACAAATATAATACGTTTCAATTGAATAATCTTCAATTTATATCTCCTTAATCGTTTTATAGAGAAACATATAAAAAAGAACAAAATAAAATCGTATTTTGTTCTTTTAAACCCTATTTATAAAATACCAAATAATAGTATATATATCAGTAAAGCAAAACCAAAAATATAGAAGATGACTGTAAAGCCTAAATATGATTCTTTACGTTCTTCTTTTTTAGATTTTAGCAATAACCCTAATATAATTGAAGCAGCAACAACAAATATAATACCCAGCCAAAGTAAAATCGTTAAATGTGTACTCATTTGTAAACCTCCCACATTTTAATTAAAAAAAGTTATATATCAGTGGATATATATAATATAAAAAAATGATTAGATTAGTTAAAAAAATTATTTCGCTTATAAGGTTTTTATCCAAGATAGCGGCAATTAAACTGAATGAAATAGTGAGGCCACATATGATTAAACCAGGTATGAGCCAGAAATAATCATCTAACTTAGGAAAATAGGTGACAATAATGTTAAAACCTAGAAATAAAAGGGTAATCATAATATTAATCCAAAATAATTTATTAATATTCATAGGTAGTGTCACCTCTATAACAATGATGTCTTTTTTATCATCATATCACTTCTTTAAAAGAAAGGTAAAACTTTAATCCTTATTAAAAGAATGACTTCGTAAATTTACATAAAAAAACCGGCGATTAAACTAAAATGTACTCATCGGCAGTCATAAATATGTATGATTAACTAATAAACGTATCAATTAAAAGGGGAAATCAAAAAAGTAAATAAAAGAGTATAAAAATTCGAAAAATCGTCACATTTACAGAAAATTAATATTCGCATAGAATGTTTTTAGTGAATAATTAGAAATAAAGTGTTTTAATTATTTTAATAAAATCAATTAAAACATTACAACTCTTATAAAAAATATAACTTACTGATGTGATTATATATAAATAAACATCATTCATTTAGAAACAATAAGATGATAGGAGATACTGAAATGTTGTAATGTGAGGAGGAAAAAAATGACATTTTATGATTTTGTTATTGGATTTATTAATGATGATACACCACTAGGAAGTTTAGCAAACTACATTGTAAATGATCATAAATTTCCCAAAAACGAACGCAATAATAAAGAAATTAGAGCATATGTGATGTCAAATTACGTTGATCACCAACTAATTGAAAGCGCTAATCGAGCAATGAGTCTCTATAAATTAATTTGAATTAGGATAGTACCAATTTTGTTGCTTTAACGCATTCCATATATCTTTAGTTTTAAAGTTTAATTCATTATCTCTAATTGAAAAAGGTTCTATAATTTCTCTATCTAACCACGAATGAATAAGTTCACTAGGAACTCCATCAAGTAACATTTCTGATTTACTTATTACAAAACATTCCCAATCTAATGAGAGCTTATTAGGATTGACATAATTGTATTGATGATGATCATTCACAATGAACGCTCCTTTATTTGTAAAACTTATAATTCATTATACCCATCACAATGAGAACCAAACGTGTATTAATTAATTTTTTACCTTTATTTATTTTTAAGTATAAAAAAATTAAGATATACTATGTATGGATTATAAAGTGGTGTAAAAGAAAGTTGCCTATATTATTTAAAAAATATATTGAGGTGAATGTAATGAGTAAAATACTCTATTTAATGAGACATGGACAAACTATGTTTAATTTAAGAGGGAAAGTACAAGGTGCAAGTGATTCTCCACTTACTGAATTAGGAATATCTCAAGCGAAGCAAGCAGGTCATTACTTTAAACATAATCATATTACTTTTGACGAAGCATATTCATCTAGTTCGGAACGGGCATGTGATACGTTAGAAAATGTTTTACCTGAACAAGCATATCAACGTAATAAAGGATTAAAAGAATGGAGTTTTGGACTATTTGAAGGGGATAGTGTTCAATTATTGGATGCAGTTTGGGATAAACACGACATTTTTGGAACTAGACTACGCTCTTTCGGAGGAGAAACGAAACATGAAGTTGAACATCGTATCGTTACGACATTAAGTAATTTATTAGAGTCCTCTAATGGAAAAACATTCTTAGCGGTAAGCCATGGTACAGCCATTCAGGTTTTTTTAAGAAAATGGATAGGTGATGATATGGCAAATCAATATATCATTGGAAATTGTTGTATTTTAAAATTTATTTATACACATGGAAAGTTTGAATTTCTCGATATGGTGGATCCTACAATCGATGATGCCAATAAGTAAAATCATTATCCTGACTATTTAATATCATAGAGTAGCCAATGAACATCAAAATAAGTATCATCTACTTTAAATGAGTTTTTTTCAATCCCTAAAGTTTCAAAACCAAGTGCAGTGAAAAAAATCTTTGCACCAATATGATTTGAGGTAATACAAGTCATTAGTTTTTCAATATGACGAGACTTTGCATAATTAATCACTTCACAGATTAAATTTTGCAAAGTAATCTCGTCTTTTTTGTCTTTTAAAAAGAGATTTTCTAACATTGCTTTATGTTGTGTGCCCACTTGTTTGAGTTGTCGCAATGTAACACCAGCCACAAGTTTTTCATTTTTAAAATTGCCAAAAATATTACAATACTCTTCTTCTTTAGATAGAATGTGTTTTAAGTAATTTGGAGACACATGTTGAAAATAAAGTTTATCCCATGAATAAGTATGTGAATCATTTGATATTAAAGTAATATATTGATTTAAATCGTTGTTAGTAAGAATTCTAACTTCTGACATTATACTCACCTCAAATTATTATTAGCATTTAAAAATCTATTTATACAAATTAATTGAATTATAAAAATTTTATAAAGTTTAATTAATAACTATATCCATAGAATAGCCTATTTTTAAAAATTATACAAAAAGTGTGAGAATACATAGACGTTAGAATATTATCTATCATACATCGATATCTTCAAACTTAATTGTTAGATAGGAAATGAAATGGAGTGGAACGGAATTCAATTTGAATTTGTCGTTCAATTCTAGCAATACATCCCCAAGGACGTAAATGTTCTTATTGAAAGTCATTATGTTAACTTTCATACTACTATTGAAATAACTTGATATCAGCTCTTTTTAATTCAGTCTTTATCTATCAACACATAAAAAAATCCTGAGACATAATGAGGTGTCTCAGGGTTTTTTAAAATTATAAAATTTTGATTTTAAAGAGTAATGCTAATTAGTCAACAACTTGAACATTTAAATCTACATCGATGTTGCCACGAGTTGCTTTTGAATATGGACAGAATTCGTGAGCATCTTGTAGATATTTTTCAGCGTCTTCTTGAGATAATACATTTTTAACTTTTGCATCAATAGATACGCTTAATTTTGGACTTTCAGCATTTGGATCATCTTCTAAGCGTACAGTTAAAGTTACCTCAGGTTCTGCTCCGCGAACTTTGTTTTGTTTTAAAATAAGGTCATATGCACCATTGAAGCATGAAGCATAGCCAGCTGCGAATAATTGTTCAGGGTTAGTTGCGTTTCCATCTGCTTGTTGTGGTGGTAATACATCTACATTTATTGCATTATCGTCTGTGTGTACGTGTCCTTTACGTCCACCAACGTTTGTTGCTTTAGTTTCATATTGAACTGCCATTATTATTACCTCCTAAATTCGAATACAATTATTATATACCCAACTAAAAAGTTTTAAATCATGATCTGTAAAAATTAAAAAGAATTTTAAACATTGGCGAGTGTGACATAAATAGTTTAAAATAATATAAAATTGTAAATGGCAAGAAAAGAAGGGATTATATGGCAGAAGTAAAGGTAGCTGCAACCATAGCACCTCAAGATATAATAGATAATGAAACGTTAAATAGTATCAATGATAATCATGCATATATAGATATCATTGAGTTGCGTATAGATCAGTGGGAGAGTCATCATCACGAACTTTTAATGAAAAACCTTTCACTTCTAAATGAAATAAAGAATCATTTCAAAATATTGGTGACATATCGCACAATTTCTCAAGGTGGAAAAGGTCAGTTAACTAATAAAGAATATTTACAGTTAATTGAAACAATTTCCTCAATAGATGAATGTCAAATGATAGATATAGAATGGGAGTCAAATATTGAGGTTGAGACGCATAAGCGTATTATAGAAAATGCACATCGTCATCAGAAACAAATAATTGTGTCCTATCATAATTTTTTAGAAACGCCACCGTTAGAAGAATTAAAATTCACATATTATAAAATGCAAAAATTAAATCCTGAGTATGTAAAAATTGCAGTAATGCCTAAGGAAAAACAGGACGTAGCAATGCTATTAGAAGCAGTAGCTTATACATCTAAAGCGATTTCTCAACAAGTTATTGGAATATCTATGTCTCATTTAGGATTAGTGAGCCGAACTGCTCAAGGTGTTTTTGGGGGTACAGTGTCATATGGTTGCTTAGGTGAACCTCAAGCACCAGGGCAGATTCATGTTAAAGAACTAAAAAAACAATTATTATTTTACGAAAGCATGTAGTATACATTGAAATGTCATCGATATCCGCGTATAATTGATAATAGTTATCAATATAGAGGAGCGATAATTGTGGAATTACAAGAAGTAATTTCTTTAAGAAGAAGTATAAAGAAATTTAAACATGATATGGTGATTAATGATGAAGATGTATTTAAAGCCATAGAACAAGCTACTGACGCTCCTAATCATGGTATGAGAGAACCGTGGAGAGTTATTCATGTTTCTAAAGATAGATTAGGAGATATGAGTAGAGATATTACACGTTTTGCCTTTCCAAATAGTCCAGAAAAACAAGAAGATCATTATAACGCGGTGACAAATTTAGGAGGTATGTTAGTTTTAGTACTTAAAACTGACCCACGACAACGACAAAATCGCGAAAACTTTTTTGCGATGGGTGCATACACTCAGAATCTAATGTTATTACTTTATGAAAAAGGTATTGGTACATGTTGGAAAACGCCATTGTACATCTTTGAACCAAAAGTAAGAAAAGCGTTTGGTATTGCTAAAGATGAAGCTATTGCAGGTTTATTGTATCTTACTGATTTAGAAGAGGTACCACCTAAAGCAAAACGTAAAAATAAACATTTAATCTCAGAATACTAAAGAAACCACACTCAAAATAACGAGTGTGGTTCTTTAATTATTTATTAAATGTTTCTTTTAAGAATGATTCAACTTGTTCAGGTGATTTTGCATTAGCAGAATGCAAATGAGCTTGTTTTTGACCATTTTCAAATATAAGTAAACTTGGGATACCCATGACTTCATTGTCTGATGCTACATCTTCTAATTCATCACGATTTACAGAATACCATTTATAGTCGTTATACTTGTCAACGATTGGATCAATCCACATATCCATTGCTTTACAATCAGGACACCAACCAGCTTCAAATTTTACAATTACAGGTTGTTCACTTTGAATAACTGAATTAAATTCTTCAGTAGTAGTAATATTTTTCATACTTTACACTCCTTTTAGCTTGTTTTATATATTATAACTAATTACTAATATTTAGAAAAAAATAAAGCTTAAAAAGTAGAGCGTTTATTTAAATAATTTGATATATTTATAATAAGTTTAAATAGGAGGATAATACTGAATGATTAAATTTTATCAATATCCAAAATGCACAACTTGTAAAAAAGCTGCTCGATTTTTAGATGAGCATGGAGTGAGTTATGAGTCTATAGATATTGTGCAACACACACCTACAAAACAAGAATTCAAAGAGTTAGTAGTTAAATCAGAAGTGGAAATAAATAAATTCTTTAATACACATGGTGTGAAATATAGAGAACTTGGTTTGAAAGATAAATTAAAAGAATTATCTAATGATGAAAAATTAGAACTCTTAGCCTCAGATGGAATGTTGGTAAAACGTCCGCTAGCGGTTTCAGGTGAAAAAGTTACATTAGGTTTTAATGAAGAACAATATAAAGATGTATGGTTATAGAAAGTATAATCACAACTTTTAATATTAATAGTTGAATGAAAACTTACGGTATGGCATCATTAAATTGTAATTATTTTTAGGAGGGGATTTTCGTGGCAGTACCGAGCGAATTCAAATATTCTAAGGAACATGAATGGGTTAAAGTTGAAGGAAATACGGCAACAATTGGTATTACTGAATACGCGCAAGGCGAATTAGGAGACATCGTATTTGTCGAATTACCAGATGTCGATGAAGAAATTAATGAAGGGGATACATTTGGTAGTGTTGAATCAGTAAAGACAGTATCTGAATTGTATGCACCTGTCTCTGGTAAAATTGTTGAAACAAATGACGAATTAGAAGATAGTCCAGAATTTGTTAATGAATCACCTTATGAAAAAGCGTGGATGGTAAAAGTTGAATTAAATGATGAAAGTCAATTAGATGAATTGCTATCAGCTGAACAATATTCTGAAATGATTGGCGAATAATTTTAAAAAACTCCTTGATATTGAATCTAGGAGTTTTTTATATATTATATTAATTATCTGTAAATTGTGTTTATATTCATCAATAACGTGAAAAAGTAAATGATTGTTTAATATCGACTTAGAAGGTGGATGAACATGGCAATTTTAAATAAAGTTATCATTGTGGAAGGTAAATCTGATAAGAAGAAAGTGCAACAAGTCATAGCTGAACCTGTAAATATTATTTGTACACATGGTACAATGAGTATCGACAAACTAGACGATATGATAGAAACATTATATGGAAAACAGGTCTATATTCTTGCCGATTCAGATGATGAAGGCGAAAAAATTAGAAAATGGTTTAAACGTTATTTAAGTGAAAGTGAACATATCTATGTAGATAAAACATATTGTGAAGTCGCGCGTTGTCCTAAAAATTATCTTGCTCATGTATTGAGTAAATATGGATTTAACGTAAAAAAAGAGAAAAAACTTATACCTAATTTAAGTTCTGAAAGGTTAGTACTCGTGAATGAATAATTCTATTAAAATCGAAGACATCAAAGAACACTTTGATAAAGATAAACATTTAATATTTGGATATACTCCTATGTGTGGAACATGTAAGATTTCAGAGCGCATGCTAGATATTGCAAATGATATCGAACAATTACCACTTAAAAAAATTGATTTAAATTTCCATAAGTATTTTAGTGAAGAATATAAAATTATGTCTGTACCTGTACTGTTAATTATGGATAAGGATAAAGAGGTAGATAGAATCTATGCATTTCAATCCGTGCCATATTTGTTAGAAAAGTTAAAAAAATGATTGACGAATTATTAGTACAGTGATAGGATATAAATTAATTAAATAGTGCGAAAACTCTTATCGAGAGAGGTGGAGGGATGTGCCCTACGAAGCCCGGCAACCGTCTATAATGGAAATGGTGCCAATTCACATAAAGTTTAAGACTTTAGAAGATGAGAGAAAGATAATTTTAAATGCTTTCTCATCTCTCTAGGTGGGAAAGCATTTTTTAATTACATAAGGAATTTAAGGGAGGCATTTAACGTGATTGAGTTAAATCAAGTTGTTAAACGCTATCACACAAAGAACAAAGATGTACTAGCAGTAGATCACGTTGATTTGAATATAGAATCAGGCTCAATTTTTGGAGTGATTGGGTTCTCTGGTGCTGGTAAAAGTACGTTAATTCGAATGTTTAATAATCTAGAAGAGCCGACTTCAGGGGATATCGTTATAGATGGAGACAATATTAACAAACTTTCTAAATCAGATTTGAGAAAAAAACGACAAAAAGTAAGTATGATTTTCCAACATTTTAATTTATTATGGTCACGTACTGTCATTAGTAATATTATGTTCCCACTAGAAATAGCTGGAGTAGCTCGTACAGAAGCAAAAAAAAGAGCTTTAGAACTTGTAGAGTTGGTCGGTTTAAAAGGCCGTGAAAAAGCTTATCCTTCAGAATTATCGGGTGGTCAAAAACAAAGAGTTGGGATTGCTCGTGCATTAGCGAATGATCCGAATGTCTTATTATGTGACGAGGCTACAAGTGCGCTAGATCCACAAACAACGGATGAAATTTTAGATTTACTGTTAAAAATAAAAGAAGAAAGAAATCTAACGATTGTGATTATTACACATGAAATGCAAGTGATTAGACGCATATGTGATGCAGTTGCAGTGATGGAAAATGGACGTGTTATTGAGCAAGGTAATGTTGATGAAGTATTTGAAAATCCTCAACATGAGGTGACAAAACGATTCGTGAAAGACGATTTAGACGACGATTTTGAAGATTCAATTAAACATCTAGAACCATTGAACAAAGACGCTTATATTGTAAGGTTGAATTTCAACGGTAATAATACAACACAACCTGTTGTATCTGATATTACGCGAACGCAGAATATTGAATTAAATATTTTGGAAGCAAATATTAAAAATACACGTACAGGTTCAATTGGATTTTTAATTGTACACATTCCACATATTAGTGAAGATGGATTTAATACATTTGTAACTGAGTTACATAAACAACACGTAAATGTGGAGGTGATTAAACATGGATAAATCATATGGTGATATCTTCCATGAAATGATTACTATGCCTAACGTGCAATGGCCTGAAGTTTGGCAAGCAATATATGAAACACTTTATATGACTATAGTGTCAACCATTTTTGCTTTTATCTTTGGCTTAATCTTAGGTGTGCTGCTTTTCTTATCAGCTAAAAGTGACGCACCTGGAGCTAAAATTTTCTATACGGTAGTTTCATTTATAGTTAACTTGTTCCGTGCAATTCCATTTATTATTTTAATTTTGTTATTAATTCCGTTCACAAGTGTATTATTAGGTACAATTAGTGGACCGACGGGAGCACTTCCAGCATTAATCATTGGCGCTGCACCGTTCTACGCAAGATTAGTTGAAATCGCATTTAAAGAAATCGATAAAGGCGTTATTGAAGCAGCATGGTCTATGGGTGCGAATACTTGGACAGTCGTTCGAAAAGTATTGCTTCCAGAAGCAATGCCAGCACTTGTTTCAGGTATTACAGTAACTGCTATCGCTTTAGTTGGTTCAACTGCTATTGCAGGCGTTATTGGTGCAGGTGGTTTAGGTAACTTAGCTTACTTAACTGGTTTTACACGTAACCAAAACGACGTCATTCTAGTGTCAACCGTATTTATTTTAATTATTGTATTTATAATCCAATTCATCGGGGATTGGCTTACAAATAAAATTGATAAACGATAATAGAAAAGAGGACAGATTAAATGAAAAAACTTTTAAGTTTAGTATTAGTACTTACACTGACAGTTGTATTAGTTGCTTGTGGTAAAGGTGGAGACGAAAAAGATAAAAAAATCGTTGTAGGTGCCTCACCAGCACCACACGCTGAAATCTTAGAAAAAGCAAAACCACTTCTTGAGAAAAAGGGTTATGATTTAGAAATTAAAACAATCAATGATTACACTACACCTAATAAGTTGTTAGATAAAGGTGAACTTGATGCTAACTACTTCCAACACGTTCCTTATTTAAAAACTGAAAGTAAAGAAAAAGGATACAAAATTGAAGATGCAGGTAAAGTTCATTTAGAACCAATGGCTGTTTATTCTAAAAAATACAAAAGTTTAAAAGACCTTCCTAAAGGTGCGACAGTTTATGTTTCAAATAACCCAGCTGAACAAGGTCGTTTCTTAAAATTCTTCGTTGATGAAGGCTTAATTAAAATTAAAAAAGGCGTAAAAATTGAAGACGCTAAATTTGAAGATATTACTGAAAACAAAAAAGATATTAAATTCAATAACAAACAATCAGCTGAATATCTTCCGAAAATCTATCAAAATCAAGATGTAGATGCAGCTATTATTAATTCAAACTATGCTATTGATCAAGGCTTAAGTCCACAAAAAGATTCAATTGTAGTTGAAAAACCTAATAATAACCCTTATGCAAACCTAATTGCAGTTCGTAAAGATCATAAAGATGATGAAAAAATTAAAGCTTTAGTTGAAGTATTACAATCTAAAGACATTCGTGATTTCATCAATGAAAAATACAAAGGTGCAGTTGTACCTGCAAAATAATGAATAATATGCAGTAAAAAACGGTTCACAAAGAAATATGTGAACCGTTTTTTTATTTTATATCAATACATTTATTGCAGTCATTTATATTATAAACTTGAATCGTCTTGATATAGTATTCCAACGCCGATACCACCTTGACCCATCGCATATTCAAATTTAACAATTTCTATATATGGATGTTCTTCTAAGAATGCATTAACCTTTTTATTTAAACCTTTTTCTGTCATAGCAGTAAAATTAACAAATGTCATAGTTATCATCTCCAATTGGATAAGTAAATTGAACAATGTTATTATAACAATTATTTTAATTAGACAGAAAATATAAAAAACAACAGAATTTATGTTTATACAGGATATGTATTGGGTATATTAATATTACAAAAATCATTTAAGAATGAAATGTTCAACAAGGAGGAATTTAAAATGGCAGAAGATAAATTTGAACAAGCTAAAGGTAACATTAAAGAAACAGTTGGTAATGCAACTGATAATAAAGATTTAGAAAAAGAAGGTCAAGGCGACAAAGCTTCAGGTAAAGCTAAAGAAGTGGTTGATAACGTTAAAGATAAAGCAAATGATGTTATTGATAAATTAAAAGGCGATAAATAAGTCGTTTTAACTAGAAGAGAACGCATGTGTTAAACACATGCGTTTTTTGTTTATTTTAGAATATTATGTCTGAGTATCATTGTTAGACGTAATCAGTCCTAATGAATAACTTACTATATATCCTATTACTAAAGAAATAATCGAAACAATCCATTCTACTGGTGATTTAGGAATTCCTGGGAATACAGCATAAATTGAACCAATAACAAAACCAGTAATTAAGGCAAATGTTCCAATAAAGTGGTGGGTTAAAAAGTATTTTATAATACGGCTTGAAAATAGAAATCCACATAAAATACCTAAACCAACTACTATTAATATAGGCAGACCGGTAAAGTTAAATTTAGCTAAATTAGCAATAGCTAACATTATTGTTCCATATGCACCGAATACAAGTAGCATAAATGAGCCAGAGATACCTGGAAGTAGCATTGCACTAGAAGCACAAACACCTGCTATAAAATATTTAATAATAAGACTAAAAGATAATTGAAGTGTTAAACTTGATTGCTGTGTGCTAGGATTTAATAACGTTAATGTCACTATAACTATGATTCCTAAAATTAATAATCCATAGTGTTTAGTTGTAAATGTTTTTTTAAAATCTGAAGTTTTTAATAAGTAAGGGACAATGCCTATAATTAAACCAGTAAAAAAGAACATCGTTATTACGTGATGATGATCGAGTAGGTAATGAATTAAATTACTAAGTACACCAATCGCTAAAATCATTCCTATTAATATAGGAAGTAAAAATTTTAGACTTGGCCAAAATCGTTTAGAAAATAATCCACTAATGGATGAAATAAAACCATCATATATTCCTAAAAGTAAAGCAATGGTACCTCCACTAATTCCTGGAACTAAATCTGAAGTTCCCATCGCAAATCCTTTTAAAATATTTTTCCATTTGAATGTCATAAAGGTCTCCTTTCTTTATTAAGTTAATACGAATACTACCAAATTTTTAACTTACATTGAAATATTAAGTAGTCAATCATCGTTAATATATAGATGCCTATTGAGAACAGATACCTTTTGATTATCAGTCGCACTTGAAAATTGAAGTCATTTCGAAACAATTTTGACGAAAATATAATCTTTTTGTCATTTTAATAAGTTTATATTGGGGACTATTTACGTTATAATTAAGTGTATTAAAGTGTTAGAAGTCTTTTTGACTATAAATTAAAATTACTATAAACTAGTTAAGAAAACTTTATATTTTATGGAGGGAATATAAATGTCATCAACATTGGAAATTAAAGACTTACATGTGTCTATTGAAGATAAAGAAATTTTAAAAGGTGTTAATTTAACAATTAATACTGGTGAAGTTCACGCAATCATGGGACCTAATGGTACAGGTAAATCAACATTATCTTCTGCAATTATGGGTCACCCAAGTTATGAAGTCACTCAAGGTGAAGTATTACTTGATGGCGTAAATATTTTAGAATTAGAGGTTGACGAAAGAGCAAAAGCAGGTCTTTTCTTAGCAATGCAATATCCATCAGAAATTACTGGTGTAACAAATGCAGACTTTATGCGTTCAGCGATTAATGCAAAACGTGAAGAAGGTCAAGAAATTAACTTAATGCAATTTATTAAAAAATTAGATAAACAAATGGATTTCTTAGATATTGATAAAGATATGGCGCAACGTTATTTAAATGAAGGTTTCTCAGGTGGGGAGAAAAAACGTAATGAAATCTTACAATTAATGATGTTAGAACCTAAATTTGCGATTTTAGATGAAATTGACTCAGGTTTAGATATTGATGCATTAAAAGTCGTTTCTAAAGGAATCAATGAAATGCGTGGTGAAGATTTCGGTGCATTAATGATTACACACTATCAACGTTTATTAAACTATATTACTCCTGATAAAGTACATGTTATGTATGGCGGTAAAGTTGTAAAATCAGGCGGTCCAGAATTAGCTAAACGTCTTGAAGAAGAAGGTTATGAATGGGTTAAAGAAGAATTTGGTGCAACTGAATAGGTCATTAAATAATATAAAAACTATTCATAAAAAGAACTGATTGATTTTAAAATGTGGAAATAAACAGTTTATATATCAATTCAGTTACTAAAATTTTTCATCAAGTAGGAGGAAAAAGCATTATGACAACAGAAACTTTAAATATTTCTGAAGCACAACTTGTTGATTATTCTAAAGCACAAAATGAACCTTCTTGGATGACTGAACTACGTCAAAAAGCTTTGAAATTAACAGAAACTTTAGAAATGCCTAAACCAGATAAAACAAAACTAAGAAAATGGGATTTCGATGCATTTAAACAACATCATGTAGAAAGTAAATCATATAATGATGTATCAGAACTTCCTGAATCAGTTAAAAATATTATTGATATAGAAAATTCTAAAAATTTAATTATTCAACATAATAATGATTTAGCTTTCACACAAGTATCAGAACAAGCAAATCATAATAATGTTATTATTGAAGGTTTATCAAAAGCGCTACAAGATCATAGTGAATTAGTAGAAAAATATTTAATGAAAGATGCAGTTACAGTAGATGAACATCGATTAACTGCTTTGCATACAGCATTATTGAATGGTGGCGTATTTGTATATGTCCCTAAAAATGTAGTAGTTGAAGACCCTATTCAATATGTAGTATTACATGACAATGAGAATGCAAGTTTATTTAATCATGCCATTATTGTAACGGAAGAAAGTGCTGAAGTAACATATGTTGAGAATTACCTTTCAACTGCAAGTGGTGAAGGTAATCAAGTCAATATTATTTCTGAAGTGATTGCAGGAGCAAATTCAAACATTACTTATGGTTCAGTTGACTATCTAGATAAAGGATTTACAGGTCACATTATCCGTCGTGGTGTGACGGCAGCAGATGCATCAATTAATTGGGCTTTAGGTTTAATGAATGAGGGAAGCCAAATTATTGATAATACTACTAACTTAATTGGTGATCGTTCAACAAGTGAACTAAAATCAGTCATTGTTGGTACTGGTGATCAAAAAATTAACTTAACATCTAAAATCGTTCAATATGGTAAGGAAACAAATGGTTATATCTTAAAACATGGTGTAATGCGTGAAAATGCTTCATCTGTATTTAACGGTATTGGATATATTAAGCATGGCGGTACAAAATCTATCGCAAATCAAGAATCTCGTGTGTTAATGCTTTCAGAGCATGCTCGCGGAGATGCGAACCCTATTCTACTTATCGATGAAGATGATGTTGAAGCAGGTCATGCAGCTTCGGTTGGTCGTGTTGACCCAGAACAACTTTACTACTTAATGAGCCGTGGTATTTCTCAAAAAGAAGCAGAACGTCTTGTTATTCATGGTTTCTTAGATCCAGTTGTCCGTGAATTACCAATTGAAGATGTGAAACGTCAATTACGAGAAGTCATCGAACTTAAAGTAAATAAATAGGTCATTGAGATTTTCAATAAAAGAAAGGTCGTGAAGGTAGTGGCCGAAACTTCATTAAACATACAAGAAATTATTGAAGACTTTCCTATACTAAATCAAAAAGTTAATGGAAAACGATTAGCTTATCTTGATTCAACAGCAACAAGTCAAACACCAGTGCAAGTATTAAATGTATTAGATGATTATTATAAACGTTACAATTCTAATGTGCATCGTGGTGTGCATACTCTAGGTTCTTTAGCAACAGATGGATATGAAAGTGCTCGTGAGACAGTACGACGTTTCATTAATGCTAAATATTTTGAAGAAATTATTTTTACTAGAGGTACGACTGCTTCAATTAATATTGTTGCACATAGTTATGGAGACGCTAATATTAACGAAGGCGACGAAATCGTTGTGACAGAGATGGAACATCATGCTAATATTGTGCCTTGGCAACAGCTAGCTAAACGAAAAAAAGCTACTTTAAAATTTATTCCTATGACTGATGATGGTGAACTAAGAATCGAAGATGTCAAATCGACAATTAATGACAATACTAAGATTGTAGCTATTACTCATGTGTCTAATGTCTTAGGTACCATTAATGATATAAAAGCAATTGCTAAGATTGCGCATGAACACGGTGCTATTATTAGTGTTGATGGAGCACAATCTGCACCTCATATGGATATCGATGTTCAAGATTTAGATGTTGATTTCTTTAGCTTTAGCGGTCACAAAATGTTAGGACCGACTGGTATTGGTGTATTATATGGAAAACGTGAACTACTTCAAAACATGGAACCTGTTGAGTATGGTGGGGACATGATTGATTTTGTAAGTAAGTACGATGCAACATGGGCTGACTTACCTACTAAATTTGAAGCTGGTACACCGATTATTGCTCAAGCTATTGGATTGGCTGAAGCTATTCGTTATATCGAAAATATAGGCTTTGATGCCATTCATCAGCATGAAAAAGAATTAACAGAATATGCATATGAGCAATTATCTTCAATTGAAGGATTAGAAATATATGGTCCCCCTAAAGAAAGACGTGCAGGTGTGATCACTTTTAATTTAGCTGATATTCATCCACATGATGTTGCTACAGCAGTAGATACTGAAGGTGTCGCTGTTAGAGCTGGACATCACTGTGCGCAACCATTAATGAAATGGTTAAATGTATCATCTACTGCAAGAGCAAGTTTTTATATTTATAATACTAAAGAAGATGTTGACCAATTAGTAGAAGCATTGAAACAAACGAAGGAGTTTTTCTCATATGAGTTTTAATAATTTAGATCAACTTTATAGATCTGTAATTATGGATCATTATAAGAATCCTCGTAATAAAGGCGTTTTAGATAATGGATCAATGACAGTAGATATGAATAATCCTACTTGTGGTGATCGCATTAGACTAACATTTGATATCGAAGATGGTATCATTCAAGAGGCGAAATTCGAAGGTGAAGGTTGCTCAATTTCAATGTCAAGTGCATCGATGATGACTGAAGCAGTTAAAGGTCATTCATTAGGTGAAGCAATGCAAATGAGTCAAGAATTTACTAAAATGATGTTAGGTGAAGATTATAACATCACTGAAGATATGGGAGATGTAGAAGCATTACAAGGCGTTTCTCAATTCCCAGCACGTATTAAATGTGCAACGTTAGCGTGGAAAGCTTTAGAAAAAGGTACAGTGCAAAAAGAAGGTAAAGCAGAAGGTACAACTGAAGAATAAAATACGAATAGGTAATAAATGTTATTCTAAGCACTATGGTGCTGTGACATTTTACACATATTTCTTTTTATATAGTTTGCATGTTGTTACAATGACTATAGATAGTAGTGAAAGATAAATGATGCGCATATCGTTTTAAATATATTTAAGGAGTGATTGAAATGGCTAAAAAAGCACCTGATGTTGGAGATTATAAATATGGTTTCCATGATGAGGATGTTTCCATTTTCAGATCAGAACGTGGTCTAACAGAAAATATTGTTAGAGAAATTTCTAAGATGAAAGAAGAACCAGAATGGATGCTTAATTTCCGATTAAAAGCTTTAAAACTATTCTATAAAATCCCAATGCCTCAATGGGGTGGCGATTTATCAGAGTTGAATTTTGATGACATTACTTATTATGTTAAGCCTTCAGAGCATACTGAACGTTCTTGGGATGAAGTACCTGAAGAAATTAAACGTACATTTGATAAATTAGGTATACCAGAAGCAGAACAAAAATATTTAGCTGGTGTTTCTGCACAATATGAATCAGAAGTTGTATATCATAATATGGAAAAAGAATTAGAAGAAAAAGGGATAATCTTTAAAGATACAGACAGTGCTTTACGTGAAAATGAAGACTTATTTAAAGAATACTTTGCTTCTGTTGTTCCAGCAGCTGATAATAAATTCGCAGCATTAAATTCAGCAGTATGGTCAGGTGGTTCATTCATCTATGTACCTAAAAACGTTAAATTAGATACACCATTACAAGCGTACTTCCGAATTAACTCAGAAAATATGGGTCAATTCGAACGTACATTAATTATTGCTGATGAAGGGGCTTCAGTAAACTATGTTGAGGGTTGTACTGCACCAGTATATACTACAAGTTCATTACACTCAGCAGTAGTTGAAATTATTGTTCATAAAGATGCACATGTTCGTTATACTACTATCCAAAACTGGGCTAACAATGTGTATAACTTAGTTACTAAACGTACGTTTGTTCATGAAAATGGTAATATGGAATGGGTTGACGGTAACTTAGGTTCTAAGTTAACAATGAAATACCCTAACTGTGTATTATTAGGTGAAGGTGCGAAAGGTAGTACATTATCCATCGCATTTGCGGGTAAAGGTCAAGTTCAAGATGCAGGTGCTAAAATGATTCATAAAGCCCCAAATACATCTTCAACTATCGTATCTAAATCAATTTCTAAAAACGGTGGTAAAGTAATCTATCGCGGTATCGTTCACTTTGGACGCAAAGCTAAAGGTGCGCGTTCAAATATCGAATGCGATACATTAATTCTAGATAACGAATCAACTTCAGACACAATTCCATATAATGAAGTATTTAATGATAATATTTCATTAGAACATGAAGCGAAAGTTTCTAAAGTATCTGAAGAACAATTATTCTATCTAATGAGTAGAGGGATTTCTGAAGAAGAAGCAACAGAGATGATTGTTATGGGATTCATCGAACCATTTACTAAAGAATTACCAATGGAGTATGCTGTAGAAATGAACCGTCTTATTAAATTTGAAATGGAAGGTTCAATTGGATAATTTAAGATATAGCTTAAGCTAATAGTTAAAAGAACTAGAATGTTTAACATTCTAGTTCTTTTGTTTTTCAAGTATATTAAAAAGAAGTAAACATTTAATATATATAGAACAGGTGATAAGTCAAATATTGATGTTTATAATGCAATAGTGTGATCATTGTTTGACTGAACTATTAAATAACCAATTATTCAAGCCAATATAGTAGGTAATACGGATTCAGAAGTGGTAAGTATGCCCGAAGTAGTAGTCAATTTGTTCAAGTAATGATTAATTATGAGGGCGATATTCCATCTTATCCAGTTCAAAATCAGTTAATACAATCTATTAGAAGACAAGTAGTTACAAATGGAGATAGTGAATTTACCCATAATTGGAGTGGATCCCCGGTTAGCTACTAATCAAAAGTGAATGATTTAATAGATTAATTATTTTTACAAATTAATCAGTTATTAACGCGCACTTAGGGTGTTATAGTGACGATTTTAAAGTAATAAGAAAATGTAAAGTTAGTATACAACAAGTGATATATTAATTTTGAATGTGGTATCATATATCTGGTGATAAAAATGATTAATATCGGTCTAACTGGATGGGGAGATCATTATTCTTTATATGAAGATCTTGAAAGACAAACAGATAAATTACGTACGTATGCGAGTCATTTTCCTGTTGTTGAACTTGATGCCTCATATTATGCTATCCAACCTGAACGTAATATATTGAAATGGATCAATGAAACACCAGATAAGTTTCAGTTTATCGTTAAGATTCATCAAGCATTGACGCTTCACTCAGATTATAAAACTTATGCTGATTCACGATCTGAACTATTTAAACAATTTAGACACATGCTTGAACCACTGATTGCACATCATAAATTAGCAATGGTACTTGTGCAATTTCCACCTTGGTTTGATTGTACAGCTCAAAATATAAATTATATTTTGTATGTTCGACAACAGCTAGAAGATATCCCCATGTGTGTAGAATTTAGACATCAATCTTGGTTTAATTCCCAATTTAAAGAACAAACTTTAATGTTTTTAACCGAACATCAAATTATTCATGCGGTCGTAGATGAACCACAAATTAAAGATGGGTCTATACCGTTAGTCAATCGTATAACTTCTAGTACTGCTTTTGTGCGTTATCATGGTAGAAATCAGCATGGTTGGACTAAAAAAGATATGACAGATCAAGAGTGGCGAGATGTTAGATATTTATATAATTATAATGAAAATGAATTAAAAGATTTAGCGAATAAAGTTCAAATATTAGAACAAAAAGCTAAAAAGGTCTATGTCATTTTTAATAATAATTCTGGTGGTCATGCAGCTCAAAATGCTAAAACCTATCAAGATATTTTAGATATAGAGTATACAGGCTTAGCACCTCAGCAATTAAAATTTTTCTAAGAGGCGAATTATAATGTTTTTAACAATGATTTTATTAGTTTTAATTGGATTATTATCTGCAGTATTAGGTTCTTTAGTAGGTATTGGTGGCGGTATAATTATCGTACCTACTTTAGTGTATTTAGGAGTAAACCATCATCTGTTACACGGCATCACTACTCAGGTTGCAATTGGTACGTCATCGGTTATTCTTATTGTAACTGGACTTTCTTCATCTGTTGGTTATTTGAAAACAAAGCAAGTAGATATTAAAAATGGCTCTATATTTTTATTTGGATTATTACCCGGTTCACTTATTGGTTCATTTTTAAGCAGATATTTAACATTAAATTCGTTTAATTTATACTTTGGTATTTTTATGATCTGTGTATCTATTTTATTGATGATTAGACATAAAATTAAACCATTTAAAATATTCGATAAGGAAAAGTATCGTAAAACATACATCGATGCTAAAGGGATGACATATCATTATAGCGTTCCACCTATGTTTGCTTTCTTTGCTACATTATTTATAGGTGTACTTACAGGTTTATTTGGGATTGGTGGTGGAGCGTTGATGACTCCTTTAATGCTTATAGTATTTAGATTTCCACCTCATGTAGCAGTAGGGACAAGCATGATGATGATTTTCTTTTCAAGTGTAATGAGTTCAATTGGTCATATTATTCAAGGTCATGTTGCTTGGTCATATTCAATTATTCTAATCATTTCTAGTTATATTGGCGCTCAAATTGGAGTAAAAATAAATCACTCGATTAAATCAGAAACAGTAGTATTATTATTACGCACAGTAATGTTAATTATGGGTGTATATCTAATTATTAAATCGTTTCTATAAAAAAACAGGAGGAATTTAAGTGAAGCTTACAATTTTTCATACAAATGACATTCATAGCCACCTTAATGAATATGCACGTATTATGACGTACATGGCTGAACACCGACCTGAACTTCAACACCCTTCACTTTATTTAGATATTGGTGATCATGTTGATTTATCTACACCAGTAACAGAAGCAACTATGGGCAAAAAGAATGTTGAACTTTTAAATGAGGCTCATTGTGATATTGCTACAATTGGGAATAATGAAGGAATGACTATTTCTCATGAAGCATTAAACAATCTTTACAATGATGCACAATTTAAAGTCATATGTGCTAATGTTTTAGACGAAGATGGCCACTTACCTCGTCATATTGCCACATCTTATATAAAAGAAATAGAGGATGTGCGCTTTTTATTTGTAGCAGCCACGGCACCTTTCACGCCATTCTATCGAGCACTTGATTGGATTGTGACAGACCCATTAGAAGCCATCAAAGACGAAATTGAACAACGCAAAGGACAATACGATGTATTAATAGTTATGAGTCATGTAGGTGTCTTTTTTGATGAAAAATTATGTCAAGAAATCCCAGAGATAGACGTAATACTAGGAAGCCACACACATCATCATTTTAATCATGGTGAAGTCAATAATGGTGTACTTATGGCAGCAGCAGGGAAATATGGATATTATCTTGGAGAAGTGAATTTAACGATTGAAAATAAAACAGTAATTACTAAAGAAGCTACATTACATCCAGTAGACACATTACCAGTCGTTAAAACACATTTTGATGAAGAAGGAAAAGATTTGATGAATAAGGCGATTATTAATAAGCCAGTTTCTTTATCTAGTAAAACAAATGTGATTACAAAAACGACTTATTTACTTGCAGAAAGTGTGTATGAGTTTACAAATGCAGATTGTACAATTATTAATGCTGGATTAATCGTTAATAGTATCGAGGGCGATCAACTTACTGAATACGATATCCATACTATGTTACCTCATCCAATCAACTTAGTTCGTGTACGTTTGAAAGGTTCTGAATTGAAAAAGGTAATCTTAAAAAGTCAAAAGCAAGAATATATGTATGAACATGTCCAAGGGTTAGGATTTAGAGGCGATATTTTTGGTGGTTATATATTATATAAATGTGGATTTATTCAATCAGAACATCGCTTCTTTGTAGATGGACAAGAAATAGAAGATAACCGTACCTATATATTAGGAACTGTAGATATGTATACATTTGGAAGATATTTCCCATTATTAAAAGGAACATCGATTGATTATTTAATGCCGGAATTTTTAAGAGATATCTTTAAAGAAAAATTAATTCAAATGCATCATTCTTCTTAGTACACAAATGTTCATAGTTATGTCTTAATTTTATAAGTTATTACATTTTAATTTAATGTAAATTTCGTTATAATAGTTGAAGATAGATTAAACAGGAGGGTATGTGTTGTTATGGCTACTAAAAATGAAGAGATTTTACGTAAACCAGATTGGTTGAAAATAAAGCTAAACACTAATGAAAACTACATCGGCCTCAAGAAAATGATGCGTGAGAAAAATTTACATACAGTTTGTGAAGAAGCAAAATGTCCAAATATACATGAATGTTGGGGAGCTAGACGTACGGCTACATTTATGATTTTAGGTGCGGTATGTACAAGAGCTTGTCGTTTCTGTGCAGTAAAAACTGGCTTACCTAATGAACTAGATTTAAATGAACCAGAACGTGTTGCAGAGTCTGTAGAACTAATGAATCTTAAACATGTTGTTATCACAGCTGTTGCACGTGATGATTTAAGAGATGCAGGGTCTAATGTATATGCAGAAACAGTTCGTAAAGTACGTGAACGTAATCCATATACGACAATTGAAATTTTACCGTCAGATATGGGTGGGGATTATGAAGCACTTGAAACACTAATGGCTTCAAGACCAGATATTTTAAACCATAACATTGAAACAGTACGACGCTTAACTCCAAGAGTTCGTGCGCGTGCGACTTACGACAGAACATTAGAATTCTTACGTCGTTCTAAAGAGTTACAACCTGATATTCCAACTAAATCAAGTTTAATGGTAGGTTTAGGTGAAACATTGGAAGAAATTTATGAAACAATGGATGACTTACGTGCAAATGATGTTGATATTTTAACAATTGGTCAGTATTTACAACCATCACGTAAACACTTAAAAGTTGAAAAATACTATACTCCATTAGAATTTGGTAAATTAAGAAAAATTGCAATGGAAAAAGGATTTAAACATTGTGAAGCTGGTCCAATGGTACGAAGTTCTTATCATGCTGATGAACAAGTAAATGAAGCGGCAAAAGAAAAACACCGTCTTGGAGAAGAACAGTTACAACAAAAATAATATTAACCCAAAAATTTAAAATAAACTTTCTTTTAAGCGATATCACATAATGAAGTCATATTATCTTATGAAACAATGATATGAGTACATAAAGTCAATTAAGAATGTTTATTAATAGGTAGATGCTAAAACTTAGATTGCTCTTTTTCTTTAAAATAGGCAATCTAAGTTTTTATTATAATTATAATTAAAGGTGACTTATTATGATTAGAGTTAATCAACAGTATTTTGAATTAATTGAAGATTATAGAGAATGCTTTGATGAAGAATTATTTGCTTCAAGATATTCAGATATACTTGATAAATATGATTTTGTAGTTGGAGATTTTGGTTATGATCAATTACGTTTAAAAGGATTTTATAAAGATTCAAATAAAAAAGCTGAAATTTCAAAACGTTTTTCAACCATCCAAGATTATATTTTGGAATATTGTAATTTTGGTTGTCCATATTTTATAGTGAGACATATTAATGAGAATGAACGATTAGAATTAACTAGTGTAGATGAAGTAGAAGATAAATTGCATGATGTGAAAATAAAACCAACAATACAAACTACACAATCTACTGAAAAAAAGAATAATAAATAATGAAAGGTCAAAACAATGATATTCACAAAATATACATTGTTTTGACCTTTCATTTATTGAATAACTTGATTTAGATATTCAATGATTTCTTCGCTTTCTTCTTGAGAGACACCTAATATATGAGCAATATATCCTTCTTCTTCAATATCGTCTGTGCCTATGATGCCAAATTTATTAGTTTGAAGATTTAATACCAGTGTTTTGCCGTAATGACGATCGGTCTGAATAAGCATTAAATCATAGCGACTATGTTCACCTACAAATCCTACAAATTGTGCTTGCGATTGTTCCTCATCATCGTACAGAAACATATCTATCATATCAGTCATGCTCCTTTATTTTTAATATGTGAAATTAGTATAACGACAAATGATGCATGATGCAAAACTATGATATGATAATAATAATAAGAGGTGACCGATATGTATTTTGTAGATAAAGATAAATTAGCACTTAAAATAAAATATTTAAATCAGCTTATTAAGGATTATGAAACAAATAAATCAAATCATTATGCATTTGAACGTATTGCGCAAATGTTAATTGAATCATCAGTAGATATTGGAAATATGATTATTGACGCTTTTATTTTGAGAGATCCTGGTAACTATAAAGATGTTATTGATATTTTAGAACTTGAAGGGGTGATTTCCAAAGATACACAAAACCATATTAATGATACAGTTGAAATCAGAAAACAGTTTGCACATCATTATACAGAATTAGAAGTTGAAACACTTGTACCATTATTTGACACCTCAATACCGTATTATCGACAATTTGTGAAAGAAGTTACTCAATTTCTAAAAAAAGAAAATGTGCCAATTACCGCTTTTGGAAAAGGAGATTATTCATAATGAAAAATTATAAAGGTTATTTAATCGATTTAGATGGAACAATGTATATGGGTACAGCAGAAATTGATGGTGCTGCTCAATTTATCGATTATTTGAACAAAAACGATATTCCTCATTTATATGTTACTAATAACTCTACTAAGACGCCTGAAGAAGTAACAGAAAAGTTAAAAGAAATGAAGATTGACGCTAAACCAGACGAAGTAGTTACTTCTGCTCTAGCTACGGCAAATTACATTGCAGAAGAAAATAGTCAAGCTAGTGTGTATATGCTAGGAGGTAATGGTTTAAGAACAGCATTAACCGATGCAGGTTTAACCGTAAAAGAAGATGAGAATGTAGATTACGTAGTTATCGGTTTAGATGAAGCAGTCACATATGAAAAACTTGCAATAGCTACTTTAGCAGTACGTAAAGGCGCAAAATTTATCTCTACGAATCCAGATGTCTCAATTCCTAAAGAAAGAGGCTTCTTACCTGGAAATGGAGCTATTACAAGTGTGGTTAGTGTATCTACTGGACAACAGCCACAATTTATTGGTAAACCAGAAACCATAATCATGCAAATTGCTTTAGATATCTTGAAACTAGATAAGTCTGAAGTGGCTATGGTGGGAGATTTGTATGATACAGATATCATGTCTGGTATTAATGTGGGGATGGATACGGTACATGTACAAACAGGTGTAACATCTTATGAAGAAATTCAAACTAAACAACCAAAGCCAACCTATTCATTTAAAGATTTGAATGTGGCTATAGCTGAATTAGAAAGTAATACTAATTAATAAAAATAATTTCTATGATAACTTCTTATTACTTAAATTGATGATATGAGTAATAAGAAGTTTTTATATCTAACAGTTTTGTTATGCTCTGTGTAATTGTGATATGTAACCATTAGTACTAATATATAGAATATCAAAGATAAGAATAAGGACATATCGGATAAGATAGATACATATTTAACACTCACTAATTATTATATAAAATAAATTTGATATATAATTAATATTTTTATATAATAAAGTGTAAAAAATAAAAGTGCGATATAATATTTCTTGATAGTAAGATAACTTTACTAAATATAAAATAAGTAGAATTGTTCTTCAAAATAAATAGCAATGTTTGTGAGGTGCAATATTCAATTGAAAGAAACTAAAAAAATAAGTGTTTTTTATGAAAAAGCAAAACCATATCTACTGACTATTCTATACTTAGCAATTTTTATAGCTTTGTATCTTATATATGGTTCAGGCGATACACATAATAACTTTATATATAACGAATTCTAGTAAGGAGTCAAAGGATGACAGATATTATAAATTTAATTAATGATATTGGACAAAAAAATCCAGATCGAGTAGCTATTAGACATAAATCAGATGAGTTAACGTATCGTCAACTTATAGAAGAATCTAGTAAGCTAGCACATTATTTGCAAGATACAAATAAACCATTAATCATCTATGGTCATATGTCACCATATATGGTAGTTGGAATGATAGGAGCAATCAAAGCAGGATGTGGCTATGTCCCAATTGATACGTCAGTTCCAATAGAACGTGTAGAAATGATTATGAATAAAGTAGATCCAACATTTATTTTAAATACAACTGATTCAAGTGTGAATCAACCAAGGAAAGAACTTACAATCGAAGATATTAAACATTCTGATTATCCTATTGTTTTTGATAGTCAAATGGATAAAACAGATGTTGTTTATACTATATTCACTTCTGGTTCTACAGGTGAGCCTAAAGGTGTGCAAATTGAGTATGCGAGTTTAATAGAGTTTGCAGAATGGATGGTCTCATTAAATGAAACAGATAATCATCAGGAGTGGTTGAACCAAGCACCATTTTCATTTGATTTATCTGTAATGGCAATTTATCCATGTTTAACATCTGGTGGAACACTTAACTTAGTAGATAAAGATATGATAAAAAAACCGAAGTTATTAAATGAAATGCTTGTTCAAACGCCAATTAATGCTTGGGTATCAACACCATCATTTATAGAAATGTGTTTATTACTTCCTAACCTTAATGAAAAAGATTATCCAAGTTTAAATCATTTCTTCTTTTGTGGAGAAATTTTACCGCATAGAACAGCTAAAGCACTTGTTGATAGATATCCAAATGCAATTGTTTATAACACATATGGACCAACGGAAGCGACAGTTGCAGTTACTGGTGTAAAAATCACACCCGAGATTTTAGAACGTTATAATCCACTTCCAGTAGGTGTAGCAAGACCGAATACTACACTATCAACAACTGATGAAGGTGAACTTGTTATTAAAGGAACAAGTGTGAGTTTAGGATATCTAAAAAACAAAGAAAAAACCGAAGCAGTATTTAAGTTTGATAATGGCGTTCGCATTTATCACACGGGTGATAAAGCTATTGAAAAAGATGGTTATTGGTTTATCCAAGGACGTATCGATTTTCAAATAAAGTTAAACGGTTATCGCATGGAACTAGAAGAAATTGAAACACAACTAAGACACTCAAAATACGTTAGAGAAACTGTTGTTGTGCCAATTTATAAAAATGGAAAAGTTGTTTATCTTGTAGGTGCTATTGTACCTACTAAAAAAGTGGATAATGACTTAGAGATGACCAGAAACATTAAAAACGAATTGAAATCTCGCTTACCTGAATATATGATTCCGAGAAAATTCGTTTGGATGGAACAACTTCCATTAACATCAAATGGAAAACTTGATCGTAAACAAGTTGCAGAGGATATCGACGCATGATTCCTTATGGTACGTTTACCTTCTTCTTAGTCGCATTTATCGTTCTTTTACCAGTCATCATACTCGGATTTTTAGGTAAGCGAAGCTATGTATACAATGGGATAAGTACAGTGATTATGATTGTGATTATTTTCTCTTCAGATAAATACAATTTATTTGGACAGAAATATTTAAGTGTTCAATTAATCAGTTTTGTAATTTATTTAATATGGCAAGTGCTGTTAATCATGTGGTATTACAAATCACGACAAAAAAATAATACTTTTATTAAATTTTTAATTGTTATGATTTTATCTATTTTACCTTTAGCACTTGTTAAAATATTACAAAGTTCATGGTTAGGTGGACATCAAATACATTTCCATGAACATAAGTTAATTGAATTTGTCGGATTCTTAGGAATCTCATATGTTACTTTTAAAAGTGTACAACTTATAATGGAAATTAGAGATGGTTCTATTAAAGAGATTAAAGTTGGGAAATTGATTCAATTTATTTCATTCTTTCCAACAGTATCTTCAGGACCCATCGACCGTTATAAACGTTTTGTCAAAGACGATAAAAAAATACCAACTGGTGAGCAATACAGAGGTATGGTAGTTAAAGCGATTCATATGATTATGATGGGCTTCTTATATAAATATATTATTGCTCATTTAATTAATGTATATGCAATTATGCCATTATTAATGCATTTACATGGTTTTACTCATAAATGGTTATATATGTATGCCTATAGCTTTTACTTATTTTTTGACTTTGCAGGTTATAGTTTATTTGCAATAGCAGTGAGTTATCTATATGGCATTAATACACCACCAAATTTTAAACAGCCATTTAAAGCACGTAATATTAAAGATTTCTGGAATCGATGGCATATGTCATTATCATTCTGGTTTAGAGACTGTGTTTATATGAGAACATTGTTCTATATGTCTCGTAAAAAATTAATGAAGAATCAATTTGCAATGTCAAATTTTGCCTTCTTCTTAAATTTCTTTATTATGGGTGTATGGCACGGATTAGAAGTATTTTATATTGTTTATGGTATTTATCATGGTTTAATGTTTATCGGATATGGATATTATGAACGTTGGAGAAAGAAATATCCACCTCGCTTTCAAAATGGTTTTACTACAGCATTAAGTGTTATTATCACATTCCATTTTGTAGCATTTGGATTCTTAATATTCTCAGGAAAATTAATTTAAAGGGAGAAATAAATGATGGAATTTAGAGAACAAGTTTTAGATGTATTAGCTGATGTAGCAGAAAATGACGTAGTTAAAGAAAACCCAGATGTTGAGATTTTTGAAGAAGGAATTATTGATTCATTTCAAACAGTTGGATTATTATTAGAAATTCAAAATAGATTAGGAATTGAAGTATCAATTATGGATTTTGATCGCGATGAATGGGCAACTCCTAATAAAATTGTTGAAGCTTTAGAAGAATTACGATGAAATTCAAACCATTTTTACCAATTCTTATTAGTGGAATCATATTTTTAGCTTTTGTATTAATGCCTGCGAGTTGGTTTACTGGTCTCGTTAACAATAAGACACTTGCTGATAATAGAATGTCACTAACTGATCAAGTACTTAAAGGTACGCTCATTCAAAATCAATTATTTAGTAATGATAAATATTATCCACTTTATGGTTCAAGTGAGTTAAATAAACGTGACCCGTTTAATCCTGCGATAGCAATGCATCATCGAAAAAATACAAAGCCTGTATTCTTAGTTGGTACGGGTGGTAATACAGATTTAATTAATGCTATTGAATTAGCGGGTCAATATGATCAACTTAAAGGTAAAAAGATGACATTTATCATTTCACCACAATGGTTTAGTACACATGGCGTTAATGATATGGATATGGCTGCACGTACGACACCAAATCAAATCAATCAGATATTTCAACAAAAGGATATGCCTTCAGAGTTAAAACAACGCTATGCTAAACGATTATTAAAATTTAGAAGTGTTCCTAATAAGGAATATTTAAAAGAATTAGTAAAAGATCCAAGCAACCCAAAAGGTCGTTATATTTCTAAGTTTAAAGAAAGTCAACTTCTTAAAATTGAGGCAATAAAAACATACTTTTCATTAGATAAATCACCATTAACTCATGTGCACTCACTTACATCACCCAATGATTCTTGGAAAAACATGAGTAATAAAGCAGTGCAACTTGGTGAAAAACGTTCTACTTCTAATGGTTATGGTATCCGTAACGAATATTGGAAAAAACTAATGCATAAAAAACCAATGAATCGTCGCCAATATGAATTTAAAATGAATTCACCAGAGTTTAAGGATTTATCTTTACTAGTAGATACAATGCATCAAGCAGGTGCTGATGTACAATATGTTATTCTTCCAGTAAATGGTAAATGGTACGATCATTTAGGTATTCACCGTTCAACACGTGAACCTGTCTATAAAAAAATACATAAAACTGTTGTCGGACATGGTGGCAAAGTGTATGATATGTCAAATAAAGACTATGAAAAATATGTATTAAGTGATGTAGTACATGTAGGTTGGAAAGGTTGGGTATACATGGATCGTCAAATTGAAAAACATATGAACGATTATCAAGCTCATTCTAAATAGTAAATGAAAAAAGACACCCTATTCTGATTAAATACTGAATGTAGGGTGTCTTTAATTTATATCGTTAGAAAACTTGTTCTACTTCTATAACGCCTGGTACTTCTTCGTGTAAAGCACGTTCTATACCTGCTTTTAATGTAATAGTTGAGCTTGGGCATGTTCCACACGCACCATGTAATTGTAATTTTACGATGCCATCTTCTACATCGACTAATGTACAATCTCCTCCGTCACGTAATAAAAACGGACGTAAACGTTCAATAACTTCGGCTACTTGATCAAACATTGTTGCATTCTCAGTAGGCATGAGATATGTCTCCTTTCAAGTAAAATACTTCATAAACTTATTATTAATTTATTATAATAGATAAAGAAAGAAAAATCTATAAAACTAAACGGGGGATTAATATATGACAAAAGTAAGTGTTGTTGTTTACGGTGCGGATGTAGTGTGTGCTAGTTGTGTCAATGCACCAACTTCTAAAAATACGTATGAGTGGCTAAAACCATTATTAGAAAGAAAATATCCTAATATTCATTTCGAATATACATATATCGATTTTCAAAAAGAAACTGAAAATTTAAGTGATCATGATCAACAATATATTGAGCAAATTGAAAATGATGAGTTGTTTTACCCGCTTATTACAATGAACGATGAATATGTGGCTGACGGTTATATTCAGTCAAAAAAAGTGACTCATTTTATAGATCAATATATTATAAATAATTAATGCAAAGTGGAGTATTCGATTTTTTATAAAAATGAGGGGAAGCTTGAGATGATGAATTGAAATTAAATTCTGTCCCGCTTCCCAGTTGTATTTATCCATTATGATATTTATATAGCCATAAAACACCTGATTTTAATATATGCGCTAAACGTCCTGTAACTGTACGATCCATAATATAGGCAAACCCTTTTTTCTCTCCTAGAGAACCTAAGAAACCTTGAACTTTTAATTCAGGCATTTTTTCAGGAAGTGGTTCATGATTCCATTGTTTTTTTAGTACATCGGCAATTTGATCCCCCTGTACTTCTGCTAATTGAGCACTTGGCGCATGTGGTAAAGCTGCGCAATCTCCAACTACATAAACATTTTTATAAGTCGGTACTTGATGATATTGATTAACGATAACGCGACCACTTTTATTAGTATCAATAGGCAGTTTCCTTACAATTTCAACGGGTTGAATACCTGCTGTCCATACTACAATATCAACAGGTTCTGGTGTACCATTATTATAAATTGTTCCTTGCTCAACTTTATCAATCAATGAATTAGGAACCACGTTTACATTATTTTCGCGGAACCACTTCGCAATATAATTACTTAATTTTTCTGGAAAATTTCTTAATATACGAGGTCCACGATCATATAAAATAATTTCTAAATCTGTGCGACTTTCACGTAGTTCACTTGCTAATTCAATACCACTCAAGCCAGCTCCTACAATTCCAACACGCGCTCCTTTAGGTAGCTCGCTAATACTATGAAACGTTTCACGGGCTTTAGAAAGCGTTTGAATACTATGAGTGTATTCTTTAGCTCCTAGAACATTATGATATTTATCTTCACAACCTAGTCCGATAATCAACTCATTATAATCTACTTTAGTTTGTGCTACCGAAACAATTTGGTTATCTAAGTCAATATTACTTATTTCTCCATAAATTGTATTTACACGATGTGAATTAGGAAAATTCATTCGCACATCACTATCAGATTTTGTGCCTGCAGCGAGTGCATAGAATTCAGGTTTTAAACCATGAAACGGCATTCGATCTATAAGAGTTAATGTGTATTCTTGAGGAAGAACATCTGGAAGAATGCGCGACATAATACGCATATTACCATATCCTCCACCAAGTAGAACTAAATTTTTCATATTATGTTACCCCTTTACATTAAAATCAATTGGCTATGTATTATGAATGTCAGACCTTTATAATTTCAGATTGTATAAATAAAGTATAGGTTCAATATTAAGTGATTCAGCCTATTTTAACGCTTATTTTTCATTTATTGTCCCCTAACAAATAAATGAAAGATTAATATAATTTTATTATATATGTTTTTAATAATAACGACAAATGAATGTAAAATGTTATTGCAAAATACAAATAGTTAAAAACCATAGCAATGCAACATATAAAGAGATTTGTTATAATAATGTAATTAAATTAAAAAGAAGGTGAAGTATGTTTCCATTAGTCGAATTCTGTATATCGAATATGGCCAAAGGCGGAGACTACGTTTACGATAAACTTGAAAGTGATCCTGAAGTAGATGTGTTAGAATATGGATGTCTCAATAATTGTGGTTTATGTTCTTCTGGGTTATATGCATTGGTAGATGGAGAAGTCGTAGAAGGGGATACACCTGAAGATTTGTTAAACAATATTTATAAACACATAGAAGAAAATGATTTTACAAACTTATTATAGGAGTGATTAGAAATGCCAACAGTAACACTTACTGAAGCAGCAGCTTATGAAGTAAAAGACATGTTGAAAAGTAATCATATGGAAAACGGTTATTTAAAAATTAAAGTGAATGGTGGCGGATGTACAGGTTTAACATATGGTATGTCTGCAGAAGAAGCTCCAGGATCAAATGATGAAGTATTAGAATATTATGGATTAAAAGTTTTAGTAGATAAAGATGATGCTCCCGTACTGAATGGCACTAAAATTGATTTTAAACAATCACTAATGGGTGGTGGATTCCAAATCGACAATCCAAATGCAATTGTATCATGCGGATGCGGCAGTTCTTTTAGAACAGCAAAAGTAGCTGGACATCCTGAAAATTGTTAAGTTTCATATTCTTAAGTTAATACAATATAGTAATAATAAATTTAAATAATCGTTCTGTTGTTGCTTGAAAATATAATATAAAAACTATAAAATTGGAAGTGGATTAAATTTTGTCTTTTTTGTGAATAAATGTTTACAAAATGGATATAAAAGTGTTGACTAAGACTATAAATGGGGATGAACAAATAGGTTAAGTTCAAAGTTTTTCGAAACAATTAGTATTTTTACAATACTATTGTATTATAAAAATGCTATGTTTCAACATGTTCTGAAACTTGTAGCCTTTATCTACATTTAAGAAAAAATACGAAAGCTTAGGTGAATGAAATGGCACAAAATCGTAAAAAAGTACTTGTATTAGGCGCAGGATATGCAGGTTTACAAGCAGTTACTAAATTACAAAAAGAAATATCTGCAAATGAAGCAGAAATCACTTTAGTTAACAAAAACAAATATCATTATGAAGCAACTTGGTTACACGAAGCGTCAGCTGGTACGTTAAATTATGAAGATTTAATTTATCCAATTGAAAGTGTAATTGACAAAAATAAAGTCAACTTCATTAATGCAGAAGTAACTAAAATTGATAGAAATGCTAAAAAAGTAGAAACTACTCACGGTATTTTTGAATATGATATTTTAGTTGTTGCTTTAGGATTTGAAAGTGAAACATTCGGTATTAACGGAATGAAAGAACATGCATTCCAAATTGAAAATATTCATACTGCTCGCGAATTATCTCGTCATATTGAAGATAAATTTGCTAACTACGCTGCATCAAAAGAGAAAGATGAAAATGATTTAGCAATTTTAGTAGGTGGCGCTGGATTTACAGGTATTGAATTCTTAGGTGAATTAACAGATAGAATTCCTGAATTATGTAATAAATATGGCGTAGATCAAAATAAAGTTAGAATTACATGTGTTGAAGCTATGCCTAAAATTTTACCAATGTTCTCAGAAAATCTTGTAAATTATGTAGTAAATTATTTAGAAGAACGTGGCGTTGAATTTAAAATTGGTACGCCAATCGTTGCTTGTAATGAAAAAGGTTTCAAAGTCAAAACAAATGATCAAGAACAACAACTTGAAGCCAATACTGCAGTGTGGGCTGCTGGAGTTCGCGGTAGTCAACTTATGGAAGAATCATTCGAAGGTGTAAAACGTGGTCGTATCGTAACTAAACAAGATTTAACAATCGATGGTCATGATGATATCTTCGTTATTGGTGATGTTTCTGCGTTTATCCCAGCAGGTGAGGAACGACCATTACCAACAACTGCTCAAATTGCTATGCAACAAGGTGCGCATGTTGCTAAAAATATTGAAAATATCTTAAATGGCCAAGCTACAACTGATTTCGAATATATTGATCGTGGTACAGTTTGTTCTTTAGGTTCACATGATGGTGTAGGTCATGTGTTTGGTAGAGACATTACTGGTAAAAAAGCTGCGTTCATGAAAAAAGTGATTGATACACGTGCTGTATTCAAAATGGGTGGCGTTGGCTTAGCATTTAAAAAAGGTAAATTCTAAGTTAATAAATTAAATATTTAATCATTAAGGAGTGAGACAGAAATCTGTGAAGCAAAATAGATTTCAATATCTCACTCCTTTATTTTAAAGGAGAGTTATATGATACATTTTAATTATGATTCGAATAAAATGACCGACGTTATTATTCTAGGAGTACCCGATCATCTTAATCAAATTGGAAAGATCACGTATCAAAATAGTGACCTTACACAAACTATTGAAAATGACCGACATCGTCATATTGTAAGTAGTCAATTAGGAAAAACATCTTCGACTATTTTATACATAAATAATGAACCTAAACGTTTAATTACGGTTGGACTAGGAAATTTGAAAACATTATCTTATGCTTCATTTTTAAAAGTGTTTGGTACACTTTTTCAATATCTAAAAAAAGAACGTGTTACAGAAGCCAATGTTCTTTTTGAGACATTTAATTCAAAACAAATTGACAAAACAAGTATTGCAGAGATTTTTGGATTACAAAGTAGACAATCGATTTATGAATTTAACAACTATAAATCTAACAAATCCACACCATATCAACTGGAATTATATATAGAATCATCTAATAGTGATGAGGATATAAAAAATATAAAAGCAGGATATTTAATTGGTGAATCGGTGAATATAGCACGTGACTTTAGTAATATGCCTCCCAATATACTTACTCCAGAATACTTTGCAAATAAAGTAGCACATCACTTTAAATCGTCTTCTGTTTCAGTAGATATTAAAAATAATGACACATTGTTATCAGAAGGTTTTGGTTTACTACATGCTGTAGGTAAAGGATCCACTCACCCTCCTGTTGTTATTACTTTAACGTATCATGGAACAGATAAAAATGAAGCGCCTATTGCATTAGTTGGGAAAGGGATTACATATGATTCTGGTGGTTATAGCATCAAATCTAAAATGGGGATGCAAACAATGAAATTTGATATGTGTGGTGCTGCTAATGTTGTAGGAATGATTGATGCTGCGTCTAAATTATCTTTACCAGTAAATATTGTAGGTGTCATTGTCTCTGCAGAAAATATGATTAGTCAACAGGCTATGAAACCAGATGATGTATATACTGCCTTAAATGGTGAAACAGTAGAAGTTTTAAATAGCGATGCTGAAGGTCGTTTAGTTTTAGGAGACGGCGTATTTTATGCAAATCAATTTCAACCACGTTTAATATGTGATTTTGCTACTCTTACAGGTGCTGCTATAGCGGCATTAGGAGAAGATAAGGCGGCTTTATTTAGTTCGAATGCAGATGAAGATATGAAACACATTTTAGAAAGTGCTAGAGAAGTTGATGAATTCGCTTTTGAATTGCCTATTACTCAAACTGAACAACAATTGATTCGTAATACAGATGTCGCTGATTTAGTGAATCATACAAATGGACAAGGTAAAGCCTTATTTGCTGCAGCTTTCGTTACGCATTTTAGTGGGCAAACGCCACATATTCATTTTGATATTGCAGGTCCTGCGACGATTAATAAAGATAACTATAAAGGTCCTAAAGGTCCGACAGGAAGCATGATAATGACCATAGTGAATTGGTTACGACAATCAAAATAGAATAGATATTAGAGATGAATATACATTCATTTTGAGACAAAATAGATAAATGTCTGAGGTAAATTGATACCTTAGACGTTTATTTTTTTTAAACATTTTTAAAATACTATTATATTAGGCGTTGACAACCGCCTGACTACTTGATATTATTAATCACATAATTATACACTTTAGTTCGGTAGAGTAATAAAGGATGTGAGTATAATGTTTAATGCTGTAGTTATTGCTGTAATATTAATGATTATATTATGTCTCTTAAGGCTGAATGTTATCATTAGTTTATTTATTAGTTCACTTGTAGGTGGTCTAATATCTGGCATGAGTTTAAACAAAGTAATTAGTGTATTCGGTAAAAATATTGTAGATGGTTCGGAAGTGGCATTAAGTTACGCTTTATTAGGGGGCTTTGCAGCACTGATATCGTATAGTGGCATCACAGATTATTTAGTAAATAAAATTATTCGTGCGATTCATACTGAGAATAGTCGCTTATCAAGGATTAAAGTAAAAGTGATTATTATTTTAGTATTACTAGCAATGAGTATTATGAGTCAGAACTTAATTCCAGTACATATTGCATTTATACCAATTGTAATTCCACCATTACTTAGTCTATTTAACGATCTGAAAATTGATAGACGATTAATTGGTTTAGTTATAGGATTTGGTTTATGTTGGCCATATGTTTTACTACCTTATGGCTTTGGACAGATTTTCCACCAAATTATACAAAGCGGATTTCAAAAAGCGCATCATCCTATCGAATTTAATATGATTTGGAAAGCAATGTTAATTCCTTCACTTGGTTATATTGTCGGTTTAGTTATTGGATTGTTTGTTTATCGTAAACCACGTGAATATAAGCAAGAGAGATTGAAAGATAATGGAGAAGAAGTAGCAGAAATTCGGCCATATGTATTAGTTATTACGATTGTTGCTATTTTCGCTACTTTCTTAGTTCAAACATTTACGGATTCAATGATTTTTGGAGCATTAGCAGGAGTGCTGATATTCTTTATTTCTGGTATTTATAAATGGAATGAATTAGATAGCCAATTTGTAGAAGGAATAAAAATAATGTCATTTATTGGTGTCGTTATTTTATCAGCTAACGGTTTTGCCGGTGTCATGAATGCTACTGGTGATATTGAAAAATTAGTTTCTAGTTTAACTGAGATTACAAATGGACATAAGTTAATTACTATTATTGCAATGTATATTGTCGGCCTTATTGTTACGTTAGGCATTGGATCATCTTTTGCTACGATTCCAATTATTGCAGCTTTATTTATACCACTAGGTTCATCTCTTGGTTTAGATAATATGGCATTAATTGCTTTAGTAGGAACAGCTGCTGCACTTGGAGATTCTGGTTCACCAGCAAGTGATTCAACACTTGGACCCACAGCAGGTCTTAATGTAGATGGTCAACATGATCACATTAGAGATACATGTATACCTAACTTCCTTTTCTATAATGTTCCATTGATGATTTTTGGTACAATAGCTGCAATGGTATTATAGAAAAAAAGAGGTGACAACATGTCTAATTTACTTGAAACATTTGATATGAAAATCGAAACAGTAGATGAGGGAATAGTTGTAATTTCTATGCCAGTCACTGATAAGGTTAAACAACCCTTTGGCTATCTACATGGTGGTGCAAGTATTGCATTAGGTGAAACAGCTTGTTCATTAGGCGCTGCTCATTTAATTGATACGAAACACTTTATCCCATTAGGTTTAGAAATGAATGCCAATCATATTCACTCAGTAAAAGAGGGACGCGTGATTGCTACCGCTTCTATTATTCATAAAGGTCATACGACACAAGTATGGAATATTGAAATTAAAAGTGAGCAAGATAAATTAATTAGTATCATGAGAGGTACAATAGGGATTAAACCATTAAAATAACAAATTATAAAATACTAGCCCGTAGAAATATTCATCTACGGGCTAGTATTTTGTATTTATGATACTTCTCTATGGGGATCTATTCTTTGAAATACGCTATAAATTCTTTGAGCTGCTTCTTTACCTCCCATGATATTTCTAGCAAATGGACCAAGTTCTAAATCAGCTAGTCCACCAGCAACAAATAAATGAGGTAACCATTCTAATTTATGTGTGATGTTTGGAAATCCACAAGATAGGAGGGGGGCGTTAGCATTTTGAATTAGAGATTGTATCATGGGTTGCTGCAAAATTGAAGACTTAAATCCAGTTGCTAAAAGAATGTAATCATATGGGATATTTAAATTTTCAGTAACAATTTGATGCGATTTTAAGTCCTTAATCTCTTCTTTATGGATGATAAGTCTTTTATTTTGAACATATTTCTTTAAGCGTAAATATAACTCGCGAGGCATTGAACCTTTATGTCTTTCTTTTAACACTGTTTGAAGTTTCTCTTCATGTGAAGAATGATTTAAAAAGGCCTTCATTTTTTTAGGACCTAGCCAACCAGGATCGGCATCAAAATGTTGAATATCTATATTTTTATTCATCCATAAATGAACGATTTTATTTTTATCTAATTTTAAAAGCTTTAATGTTAAATGAGCAGCTGAAATACCACTTCCAATGACATGAGATGATTGTGAAAATAATTGAGAATTAAAATGGTCACTAAATATATGACATACGTCTTTAGCTTGAGTAAATGCGGAAGGGATAAAAGGCTCATTATGACATCCTTGTGCTAAAACAACACAATCAGTTTGAATGACAGAATGATGACTTGTTGTAATACTCCATTTTCTTTGTTTTTTTTCAATGCGTTGAACATAACTTTGAATATGACATTGATTTAGATGATAGTTATGTATTTGAGCATATGTGTGATCCATAAACATCTCTGTTTGAGGTCTTTGATAACGATCAAAAGTTGGATTAATATACTGATTCATTTTTGCAAATTTTTTTAAATGAAATGGGTCAGGATGAATATGATGTACAATAGGTGAACGTAAGTAAGACATATCAATTCTATTTGTGTATTTATGAAATTGTTCGCATAAAGAATCATGAGGATCGATAATTGTAAGATTTTGGATGGATATTCCTGCTTCACGTAACTTAATTGCTATAGTGGTTCCTTGTATACCGCCACCAATAATAGTCCAATGCATAATAAAACTCCTTCAAAACGTAATTATTACGATTTATAATAACATAAAACTATCTTTTTCAAAACAAAAAATCGAAGCACTTTAAGAAAGTACCTCGATTTTTATCAAATTATATTTTTTTATTATTAAATTCATCTTTAAGTTCATCAATTTTTGTATCTTTAGTATAAGGCGTTTTATTATTATATGATGCTTTCATCATTAAATGACTAGAAAGAGGGCCAGTAATTAAAATGAAAATAATGCCGAATATCAGTTGCATATTGGCGTATCCTTCTGTTCCAATAAAATATAAAAACGTTCCAAATAATAAAAATATAGCACCTAATGTTGCAGATTTACCTGCAGCATGACCGCGTGAATAGACATCTTTTAAACGAATAATACCAATAGCAGTAATTGCACTGATCAATGCACCTAAGATAATGAAAATGATGGCTAAACTAATGACGATTTTTGCTATCACGTTCAATCACCTTACCTTTATCTATAAATTTAGAGAATACTGCTGTACCTAAGAAAGCTAAAATACCAATAAGTAAAATAACTACAAGTAAGTATTGTGAGCCGATAAACACACTATATAATGCAACACACGCCATCAATTGTAAGCCAATAGCGTCTAATGCAAGGACGCGATCAGGTAAAGTGGGACCTTTAATAATACGAATAAACATTGCTAGCATCGATAATACTACGACAATTAAAGCAATAATAATAATTGTTTTTACCATTAAGCTTCGCCCACCTCTCTCACTACTTTTTCAAGTGATGATTTAATACTTTCAACTTCTTCTTCTTTCGTACTAAAATCAATTGAGTGAATGTATATTTTAGTTCTATCATCACTAATACCTAAAACGACAGTTCCTGGTGTTAAAGTGATTAAATTAGATAATAAAACAATTTGCCAATCATGTTTTAAATCTGTGTGATAAATAAAGAAGCCAGGTTGATTTTTAAGTCTTGGCTGTAACACAATTTTGGATACATCAATATTGGCTTTCATTAATTCTATAAAAAAGACAACAATCAATTTAATGACTTTATAAACTCTTTTTAAATAAAAACTACCAGGCAATACTTTTTTAAATAAGTAAACAAGCCCAATTCCTATTAAAAATCCTAGTAAAAAGTTATTAAATGTATAACTGCCACTTAAAAACATCCATATAATAGCTAATATAATATTTAACACAAATTGAAGAGCCATTAGTATCTACCTCCTAATACACTTTTAATATAAACATTAGGATCATAGAAAGATTTAGCAGCTTCTGATATAAATGGATAAAGTGCATCAGCAGATAAACCAAATAGTACAGTAATGACAACGGCAATTACTGAAACGATTGTAGCTTGTTTTACATTTACTTTGTTATTCATTTTATATCCCTTAGGTTCACCAAAGAAACCATGTAGGAAAATACGAATCACAGAATAGAGTACGATTAAACTTGAAAGTAATACGATAATTGCACTGATATAAAATCCTTTTTCAAAAGCGGCTTTTACAATAAAGTATTTTCCATAAAATCCACTAAATGGGGGAATACCAGCCAAGCTTAAAGCTGCAATAAAGAAAGACCAACCAAGTATAGGATATGTCTTAATTAAACCACCGAATGACTTAAGATTTGATGTTTTGGTAATTTGATACATGACACCAATAATTAAGAAAAGTGCACTCTTAACTAACATATCGTGAATGGTATAATATATAGCACCTATAATTCCTAATTTACTCATCATAGCAACACCAACGAGTATGACACCTACTGCAATCATAATATTATATAAAATAATTTTTTTAATATCATAATAAGCAATGGCACCGATGGATCCAAATATAATCGTTAATAGTGCTAAGAATAAAATAGTATAGTGAGAAAAACTCATTGTGTTATGGAAGAAAAGACTAAGTGTTCTTAAAATAGCATAGACGCCAACTTTAGTTAATAAAGCACCGAAGAATGCAATGATAGCAAAAGGTGGCGCATAGTATGATCCAGGTAACCAAACATATAATGGAAAGACACCAGCTTTAGTTGCAAACACAAAGATGAACAAAATAAAGACAATACTTAATAATCCTTGATGTGAATGAGATAATTCATTAAGTTTTACGCTAATGTCAGCCATATTTAAAGTGCCGACAATTGAATATAATATACCAACAGCAATAACGAAAAATGTCGATGTTACAACATTAATCAGTAAATATTTTACTGTTTCTTGAAGTTGAATACGTGTACCACCTAATACAAGCAATGCATAAGATGACATTAAAAAGACTTCAAAGAATACGAAAAGGTTAAAAATATCTCCAGTAGTGAAAGCACCAATAATACCCACTAACATAAAGACGATTGAAAAATGAAAATAATAACGCTCTCTATCGATTCCGGCAGTTGAAAAAGAATAGATCGTAATGAGCAGAGTAATGATAATACTCGTTACAATCAACATTGCCCCTAACGTATCTAATAAAAAGATAATACCATATGGGGCTGGCCAAGAACCTAATTCTACTTTAAGAGGACCAAATTTACTAACATTAATTAAATTAACCATCGCTACAATCAAAGTTAAAACTAAACCTATCAATGTAACCGCACGCTTTAATGGATAGCGTTGTCCTAAAAAGATAAGAATAATAGCGGTAATAATTGGTATAACTAATGTAAGAACAACCATATTAGTTGCTATCATCACTAGGCACTCCTTTCATTTGTTCTATGTTGTCTGTGCCTAATTCTTTATATGTTCTAAAAGCTAAGACTAAGAAAAAAGCAGTAGTTGCAAATGCAATAACAATTGCAGTAAGTATTAATGCATGAGGGATTGGATCTACATAGTGATGAATATCTTTTTCATATATTGGCATTTCACCATGTTTCAATCCTCCCATAGTAATTAAAAATAAATTTGATGCATGTGTAATCAGCGTAGTTCCCATAATAATACGTATTAAACTTTTAGATAAAACGAGATAGACACTGATTGATGTAAGTATGCCACATACAATAATCATAATAATTTCCACTATTCGTTCTCTCCAATCGTTATAATAATAGTCATTACTGTACCAATTACTGCACACATAACGCCAAAGTCGAAGAACATTGGTGTATTCATATGAACAGGGTGTAGAAGTGGTAATGGAATATTAAATTCTGTATGTGTAAAGAAATTTTTTCCGTAAAACCAACTTGCTATAGGCGTACTTACACAGAATAATAAACCAATACCAATTAAGATTTTAAAATCCCAAGGAAAGATTTTACGCATTGTTTTTATATCAAATGCAATCATAATAATGGTTAAAGCGGTTGATAGAAGCAATCCACCAACAAATCCTCCACCTGGTGTGTAATGTCCTGCTAAAAATAAAGCAATACCAAAAAGAGCAATTAAGAAAGCAATAATTACAGCTGAATACTGAAACATTAAATTGTTATTTTGTCTATTCATTGCTTTCCACCTCACTTGTTTTGTTACGTTTACTTCGTAATTTAATCATCGTGTAAACTGCAAGACCTGCAATACCTAATACAGAAGATTCAAATAAGGTATCCATACCACGGAAGTCTACGAGAATAACGTTAACCATATTTTTACCATGTGCTAAGTCATAAACATGTGCCTTGTAATACTCTCCAATAGAAGAAAAATGTCTATTACCATAAGCGATAAGACCTAATATTGTCACTACCAAACCAACACCAATAGAGATAATAGCATTCGTTAATTTAAATGATGTTTTTTCATTATAGCGGTTTAAGTTAGGCAAGTGATAGAAACATAATAGAAATAGACCCGTTGAGATAGACTCAACAACAAATTGTGTTAAAGCTAAATCAGGTGCCTTAAAGAAAACAAATAAAACCGATACTGCATAGCCAACAACACTAAGCATAATAATACTAAATAAACGAGATGTTGCTGTAACAACTAAGAACGCTGAGATAGTAAGTATTATGATAATAATCATTTCATAGATGTGAATTGTATTTATATTTTTAAAATTAAAGCTAAACGGTACACTCACTAATGTGATGAGTGTTAACACAATTAATGTACCAAAAATAAAGACTAAACTGTCACGTACATACCCATTAACATAATAATTAGTTAGAGAAGCGGAATGATTTGGTAACCATTTGCCAGTAGTATCATACCAATAATTTAATTTTAAGTTGTCTGGTTGTGCTTTTAATAAACGAATCCAGTAATTGAACGTAAATAATAAGATAATACCTACAATCCAAATCGTTAAAGTAGAGATGAACGCAGGAGTAATACCATGGAACATATGGAATTCTGCATGTACGGTTGATATTCCACTTATGGCTTTAGTAGCTGGTTCGATTATAGAATGTGTTAATAGTCCAGGGAATAGTCCAAAAACAACAACTAGCGTTGCTAGAATTGCTGGTGAAATTAACATTAATAATGATGCTTCATGTGCTTTCTTAGGTAATAAATCAGAATGATATTTACCAAAGAATACATGTAGTACGAATTTAATTGAATATACAAATGTAAATATACTACCTACAATCGCTAAAATTGGAAAAATAATACCTAGAGTATTTAAACTAAATAGAGGTGCGTGTGTAGCTTCTATCATAGCCTCTAAGAATTTTTCTTTTGATAAGAAACCATTAAATGGTGGCACACCTGCCATACTTAATGCTGTAATTACAGTAAGAGTAAAAGAAATTGGCATGATAGTAAGTAAACCGCCCAGTTTTTTTACATCACGTGTGCCTGTCACATGATCAATGGCACCTGTAATCATAAATAATGCGCCTTTAAAGGTAGCATGGTTAATTAAGTGGAAAGCAGCTGCTGTAAAACCAGCGATATATAATTGACTTTCACTACCTTCAAAATGATAACTTATAGCTCCAATACCTAGCATAGACATAATCATTCCCAATTGTGAAACTGTAGAAAACGCTAGAATACCTTTCAAATCTTGTTGTTTCGTTGCATTTAATGAAGCCCAAAATAGTGTGATTAAGCCTACTAAAGTAATAGTCCATATCCATCCTTCTGATACCGCGAATAATGGGGTTAAACGTGCAACAAGATATAACCCTGCTTTAACCATCGTGGCTGAATGTAAATATGCACTGACAGGAGTAGGTGCCTCCATTGCATCAGGTAACCAAATGTAAAATGGCACTTGTGCAGATTTTGTGAAAGCTGCTAACATAATTAAAACCATTGCAAGTGTAAAGAAAGAACTGTCTTGTATTTGAGATACATGATGGATTAAATAATGTAGACTTAATGATTGTCCTGCAAGTGAAATTAAGATTAATCCGCCAAGTAAACTAAGTCCTCCAAATACAGTAATAATCAGTGACTTTTGTGCTCCATATATAGAAGCTTTCTTTTCTCTCCAAAAAGAAATGAGTAAAAAACTTGAGAATGAAGTTAATTCCCAGAATAGATATAAGATAATGACGTTATCTGAGAGTACGACGCCTAACATTGCACCCATAAACAGTAATAAATAACAGTAAAAATTCCCTAATCGTTCAGATTTATCTAAATAACCGATTGAATAAAGAACTACTAAACTTCCAATGCCAGTTATAAGCAAACTAAAGAGTATACTTAAGCCATCAAGATAAATATCAAAATTCATACCAATATGTGGCATCCAATTGAAAGTTTTTATTACTGTATTACCTGACTGAGTAGTTGAAATATAAGTTAAAAAATAAATAAATAAGACAACAGGAACAGGTAATACAAACCATCCTAAATGAATCTTTTTAAAGAAACGATAAAGGATTGGAATAATGAGTGCGAATATTAACGGTAAAAGTACCGCAATATGTATCAAACTCACTATATTTTCCTCCTTCAAAAATTGTTATAAATTTTATTATACATGAATCAATTTATTCTGAAAAACTGTGAAAAGATGTAAAGTCAGCAATTTTACTTATCTTGTTAAATAGGAAGAAAGACGTAAAATGGACTAGAAAAAATTTTGTTTATATTGGATAGAATAGTCTTTTTTTAGACTGTTTAAATTGTCTAATGCCAATTTTGCGTATTCTGTGTGTTGTTGTTTTAATTCGTTTTCCATTTTAGTAATCGCTTGTTGTAAAGAATCTTCATATTTCATCTCTTCTACATTAAAATCTCTCAATTGTGAACGTGTTGCATAACGTTTTTCATAATGGCTTAAAGCACGTCTTTCATGAAAAAAAACACCTTCAGTTTCACCAGGATGATGTAAATCTCCTTGTTTAGGATGTTTAATGACTTGTTCAATTTGTACTAAAACTTGATGATTGTTATCTTCTTTAATCGTTACACCATAGGCACCTGTCTTATGAGAGAATCGATATAACATGCTATATTACTTCCTTTCAAATATGTTATTATGTATCTATATCATCATAACATGAATGGAGAATTTAAATGACTAACTATCCACAGTTAAATAAAGAAATACAAGATAATGAAATTAAAGTAATCATGCATACAAATAAAGGAGATATGACATTTAAACTATTTCCTGAGATTGCTCCAAAAACAGTTGAAAATTTTGTGACACATGCAAAAAATGGATATTATGACGGCATTACATTCCATCGTGTCATTAATGATTTTATGATTCAAGGTGGAGATCCTACTGCTACTGGTATGGGAGGAGAAAGTATTTATGGAGGTTCATTTGAGGATGAGTTTTCATTAGAAGCATTTAATTTATATGGTGCACTTTCAATGGCAAATGCTGGTCCAAATACAAATGGTTCACAATTCTTTGTCGTTCAAATGAAAGAAGTACCAGATACAATGCTTAATCAGCTTGTTGATGGCGGTTGGCCTGAACCAATTGCTAAAGCTTATGCAGACAAAGGTGGAACACCTTGGTTAGATCAAAAACATACTGTGTTTGGTCAATTAATCGATGGTGAAACTACATTAGAAGATATTGCAAATACTAAAGTAGGGGCACAAGATAAGCCCGTACATGATGTTGTTATTGAATCGATTGATGTAGAAGACAAAAAAGCTTAACTCGTCAATGAAATATCGTTAAATAAAAATAGGTGAGCATAAACTGTTTTAAATAAGACATTTACGCTCATCTTTTTTTATTAAAAACGAACTTTTTAATGTAAATTTAGGAAGAAGAAATATAAATTTCTAAAGAAATTAATTTTTTATTAGTTTATCATTAGTCCAAGTATGGGATTTATGCTATTATTAATATGTTAAAAAAAACGAAATAAGGGGTTATCAAGTTGAATACTCACTATAAAGAAGGTCAGCATATTAAAGTGCGTGTGACTGGAATTCAACCGTATGGCGCTTTTGTTGAGACCCCTGACCATACTGAAGGACTTATTCATATTTCAGAGATTATGGATGATTACGTCCATAATCTAAAAAAATTTCTATCAGAAGGTCAAATTGTAAAAGCTAAAATTCTTTCTATAGACGATGAAGGAAAGCTTAATTTGTCACTTAAAGATAATGATTACTTTAAGAATTATGAACGAAAAAAAGAAAAACAGTCTGTATTAGATGAAATTAAAGAGACAGAAAAGTATGGGTTTCAAACGCTTGAAGAACGCCTACCGGTCTGGATTAAGCAGTCTAAACGTGCAATTCGTAATAATAATTGAATGACTGTTAACACGTTAAAACGTTACTTTTTTAAGTAACGTTTTTTATTATGTTAATATATTACCAAATATAAAAAGATGATTAATGCATATAAGCATAAAAGTAGAGACGTAAAAATGTTCATGTTATAGTTTGAAAATAATAAAACTAAAAGATTTAGAAAGGAATTACTTATGAATAATAAATATAAAAAATTATTTGAAACTGTTACATTACCAAACGGTGTATCATTAAGAAATCGCTTTGTACTTGCACCTTTAACACATACATCATCAAATGATGATGGTACCATTTCAGATGTCGAAATTTCTTACATTGAGAAACGTGCCAAAGATGTAGGTCTTGCAATTAATGCTGCAAGTAATGTAAATGATATTGGTAAAGCCTTCCCAGGCCAACCCTCTGTCGCACACGATTCAGATATCCAAGGTTTAAAACGCTTAGCGACAGCAATGAAGAAAAATGGCGCAAAAGCATTAGTCCAAATTCATCATGGTGGTGCACAAGCTTTACCTGAATTGACTCCTAATGGAGATGTTGTGGCACCAAGTCCCGTTTCAATGAAAAGTTTTGGTCAACAACAGGAACATCATGCGAGAGAAATCACTACTGAAGAAATCGAACAAACAATTAAAGATTTCGGTGAAGCTACACGCCGTGCCATTGAAGCTGGGTTTGACGGCGTAGAAATACATGGAGCGAACCATTACTTAATTCATCAATTCTTCTCTCCATACTATAATCGTCGTGAAGATGAATGGGGAGACCATTTAAAATTCCCACTTGCAGTGATTGATGAAGTATTAAAAGTTAAGGAAACTTATGCAAATAAAGATTTTATTGTAGGTTATAGATTATCACCAGAAGAAGCAGAATCGCCTGGTATTTCAATGGAACACACAGAAAAATTAATTAAAACAATTACGAAAAAAGCGATTGATTATGTTCATATTTCAATTATGGATATTCATTCACAAACACGTGAGGGTAAATATGAAGGAGAAGAACGTCTAAAACTTATCCATCAATGGGTAGATGGACGTATACCAGTTATTGGTATAGGTTCTGTATTTAGTGCTGATGATGCTTTAGATGCAGTAGAATCGACAGGTATTGAACTCGTAGCATTAGGTCGTGGCATTCTTCTAGATTATAACTTTGTCAATAAAATTGAAGAGGGTAAAGAAGAGGAAATCATCTCATACTTTGATCCAAATCGTGAAGATAAACATGCGTTACCACCAAATTTATGGGAACAATTTAATAAAGGATTTTATCCGTTACCTCGTAAAGATAAATAATTAATAAAATATGAAATAGTTTGGTAGTGAGACAGAATTCATTATGAATTTTGTCCACTACCTTTTTTTATTAAGAGAAAAAAGTTTATATCAAAATTTTAGATAATAGAAATAATTTACTTGTAAAATGTCAAGGGGATATGTCATTATGTTTGTAAGGGCTTTCATTTATGGAGTTAGAGAGAATTTAATATTTTAAAATAGAGTTTCGAAAGCCAGTAAATATAGTGATTAGTTTTAATATAACAATAAGCAAAGGGGAGATATTATGACTAAATCTGAAAAAATTATTGAACTAACAAACCATTACGGTGCTCATAACTATGTGCCGCTACCAATTGTTGTTTCAGAAGCAGAGGGAATTTGGGTTACTGATCCAGAAGGTAATAAATATATAGATATGTTATCGGCATATTCAGCAGTTAACCAAGGTCATCGTCATCCAAAAATTATTCAAGCATTAAAACATCAAGCTGATAGAGTGACACTTGTCTCTCGTGCTTTTCATAGTGATAACTTAGGGGAATGGTACGAAAAAATTTGTAAATTAGCTGGTAAAGATAAAGCACTACCAATGAATACAGGTGCTGAAGCAGTTGAAACAGCATTAAAAGCTGCGCGTCGTTGGGCCTATGACGTTAAAGGTATTGAACCAAATCAAGCTGAGATTATTGCATTTAATGGGAACTTCCATGGTCGTACAATGGCCCCTGTGTCTTTATCATCCGAAGCTGAGTATCAACGTGGATATGGTCCTTTACTAGAGGGTTTTCGTAAAGTTGACTTTGGTAATGAAGCACAATTAAAAGAAGCAATTAATGAAAATACAGCAGCTGTTTTAGTTGAACCTATTCAAGGCGAAGCAGGTATTAATATTCCTCCAGAAGGTTATTTGAAAACCATTAGAGATTTATGTGATGAACATAATATTTTGTTTATCGCTGATGAAATTCAAGCTGGATTAGGACGAACTGGAAAATTATTTGCATGTGATTGGGATAATGTTAAGCCAGATGTATATATTTTGGGTAAAGCACTTGGTGGAGGCGTCTTACCAATTTCAGTTGTATTAGCAGATAATGAGGTGCTTGATGTATTTACACCTGGTTCTCATGGTTCTACTTTTGGTGGCAATCCGCTTGCTTGTGCAGTGTCAATTGCGGCTTTAGATGTCATTATTGATGAAAATTTACCAGAACATTCAAATGAACTAGGTGAATATTTTAAAACAGAATTACAAAAGATTAATCACCCTGCAATTAAAGAAGTTCGTGGACGCGGGTTATTCATTGGTATGGAATTACACGAAAGTGCAAGACCATTTTGTGAAGCGTTGAAAGAAAAAGGTTTAATATGTAAAGAAACCCATGATACAGTAATTCGTTTTGCACCACCTTTGATTATTACTAAAGAAGAAATAGATGAAGCATTAAATCGAATTAGAAGTGTATTTGAGTAAATAGACGTAATAGGGCATGATTTAATTTCTTTAAAAAGTATAGGCGTGTTACAATACTTATGAAAGCGAAAACATTTGTGAAAAAAAGAGGCGAAAGTGATTATGACTGAGAATAATAATTTAGTGACTTCTACACAAAACATCATTAAAGAAGCATTGCATAAATTGGGATTTGATGATGGTATGTATGATTTAATTAAAGAACCATTAAGATTCTTGCAAGTACGTATTCCAGTACGTATGGACGATGGTACAGTTAAAACATTTACTGGATATCGCGCACAACATAATGACGCTGTAGGACCTACTAAAGGTGGCGTTCGTTTCCATCCTGATGTAGATGAAGAAGAAGTCAAAGCTTTATCAATGTGGATGACCTTAAAATGTGGCATTGTCAACTTACCTTATGGTGGAGGTAAAGGTGGTATTGTATGTGATCCACGTCAAATGAGTATTCATGAAGTAGAACGTTTATCACGAGGATATGTACGTGCGATTTCTCAATTTGTAGGACCAACTAAAGATATTCCTGCTCCAGATGTGTTTACAAATTCTCAAATTATGGCTTGGATGATGGATGAATATAGTGCTTTAGATAAGTTTAATTCTCCAGGTTTTATTACTGGTAAGCCAATTGTCTTAGGTGGCTCACAAGGACGTGATCGTTCTACTGCTCTTGGCGTAGTGATTGCTATTGAACAAGCTGCTAAGCGTAGAGGAAAAGAAATTAAAGGGTCACGTATTGTGATTCAAGGCTTTGGGAACGCTGGAAGTTTCTTAGCTAAATTTTTAAATGATATGGGCGCTAAAGTAGTTGGAATTTCAGACGCGTATGGTGCATTACATGATCCTAATGGCTTAGATATCGATTACTTACTAGATCGTCGTGATAGCTTTGGTACTGTAACTAACTTATTTGAAGATACAATTTCAAATAAAGAATTATTCGAACTTGATTGTGATATTTTAGTACCGGCTGCAATTTCAAATCAAATCACAGAAGATAATGCACACGATATTAAAGCTGATATTGTTGTGGAAGCGGCAAATGGACCAACTACTCCAGAAGCTACACGTATTTTAACTGAACGTGATATTTTACTTGTACCAGATGTATTAGCAAGTGCAGGTGGCGTGACAGTATCTTATTTTGAATGGGTACAAAATAACCAAGGTTATTACTGGTCAGAAGATGAAGTAAATGAAAAATTACGGGAAAAATTAATCGAGGCTTTTGATACTATTTATGAATTAGCACAAAATAGAAAAATTGATATGAGATTGGCAGCTTATATCGTAGGAATTAAACGGACCGCTGAAGCAGCACGTTATCGTGGATGGGCGTAAATATAACTATTAAAAATGAACCTCTCAATGATGAGAAATATATTACTCGTCATTGAGAGGTTTTTAATTAATAAAATTACTCGTTTGGAATGGTAGCTTTATATTTATCAGCAAAATTTGTAAATAGACCGTCAACACCATATTGGTTTAAACGTTGCACATCTGTAGTTTTATCTACTGTATAAGGATGAATTAGGAAACCTAAATCTTTTAAATGCTTAGTGTTTTCAGCGTTTAAACTAGTATAATCTGGGCCGACACCTATAGCATATGAACGAATATGTTTTAAATCCGCTTCACTTTGTTGTTGCAATTCATTTTTATAAAGTAATTGAATCAATGGTACGCTTGAATCTAATTGGTGCATTTTTTGTAAACTTTCTTCTGAGAAAGATTGAATTAATATATGTCCATGATTTAAAGAGTTACCAGTTAACATGTGATGTTTTTTTAACGTTTCAAGTAGTTGTTCTTCCATACCTGGATATACATTAGGATTTTTAGTTTCAATATAATAATTAGCCTTTGTACCGTATCGAGATAAAATTTCATCTAGAGTAGGGACTTTAGCATTTTTATATTCTGGTTTCGCATATTCAGGGTGAGCATTGTTAAACCATGACCCAGCATCTAGTTGTTTAAGTTGTGCGAGTGTATAGTCTTCGACACGACCTGTACCGTTTGTTGTACGATCAACGGTTTCGTCATGCATTGCTACAAGTTGTCCATCTTTCGTACGTTGTAAGTCTAATTCAATATACGACGCCCCTAACTCATTATGACTTTTATCATATGCATGAAACGTATGTTCCAGCACATAGCCACTTGCACCTCTATGAGCGATAGTCGTAAAACGTTCGCCAGTTAAGTTGGTCATCCAATTCGAATGATCTTGATTACGATGTTTACTAATCGCTACTGACGTATATTTATTTTGTGATTGATTAAACTGTTGATGTGCTGCAGCAGAATTAGAAGCATTGCTATGGTTGTTATGATTATTATTTGCTTCTACTGGATTATATAATGTTACTAAACCGATAGTGGCTATTGCTAAACTAGATATCATTGCTTTTTTAGAAACCTTCAAAAAAACTCATTCTCTCAATTCAATTTAAAAATACATTAAAACTTTAGCAAAGAGAAGAAATTTTTAGAATAATTTTTTCAAAATTTTAGCAAAACTATTAATTTATTAACAATAAATATAGAGAAAGTTAAAATAATTAAATTAAATTTAACTAAAAATGAGTCTCGCCCAATTACTTTGTATGTATATGTAATTTTACAGTGAAATATTTAAAAAAATAAGGCACTTTCGTATAATTTAATAAACAACACTAAACTAAATTAACGAAGTACCTTATGTATAAAAATTCTAACATGACTTAACTGACTCTACGAAAGGAAACTTCAGTACTTATTCTCACAAATGATGTGATCTTCACAAAATCAAACCCCTTCTTATAAAACGATTAAGCGATTTAGAGTTAATCCTCAAATAGATGCTTTATTAGAATCTTTATTTATTCGATTTCATAGTCATTTAATAATAGTATTCATTATTGTTTTAAAATATTTTCTGCAACGTTCAATTGATGACGCACAGCATCTTGGCCTGTAGAACCATAACTTTTTCTTCTATTTAAACAATTTTCTGGTTTTAAGTAATCATATACATCTTCTTCGATTTTATCATTTAATTCTTGATAACGTTCAAATGGTACATCTAATAAATAGATGCCTTGTTGAATACATTCAAAGACAATTTTTCCTACAATTTCATGTGCTGTTCTAAACGGTACATTTTTATCTACTAAATAATCTGCAAGTTCTGTTGCGTTAGAGAAATCTTGATGCACTGTTTCATTTAAACGATTTGTATTAACCGTTAACGTATTAAGCATGCCCTCAAAAATACGTAAAGAACCTTTAATTGTACGAACAGAATCAAATAAACCTTCTTTATCCTCTTGTAAGTCTTTATTATATGCAAGAGGCAAGCCTTTCAATGTGACAAGCATACTCATTAAATGTCCTGTCGTACGTCCAACTTTACCACGAATGAGTTCAGCCATATCTGGATTTTTCTTTTGAGGCATAATAGATGAACCAGTAGAAAATGCATCAGATAGTGTAATAAATTTCGCTTCATCCGTAGACCAAAAAATAATTTCTTCTGCAAAACGTGATAGGTGAGTCATTGTTAATGATATATTATGCAATGTTTCAATAATGTAATCACGATCACTCACTGCATCAAGACTATTTTCATAAATATATTCAAAACCAAGTAATTCTTGAGTTTCATGTCTATCGATAGGATGTGTAGTGCCACTCAATGCTGCAGCGCCAAGAGGAGATATATCAATACGTTTTAAACTATCTGCAAAACGTGTATAGTCTCTTTCCAACATCCAAAAATATGTCATGATGTGATGAGCGAAAGAAATAGGTTGAGCACGTTGTAAGTGCGTATAACCTGGCATAATCGTTTCTACGTGAGATTTTGCTAGAGTTAAAATAGACTCTTGGAATGAACGAATAAGTGCTTGAATCTCAATGACCTGTTTTTTTACATAGAGATGTAAGTCTGTTGCTACTTGATCATTTCTGCTACGACCTGTGTGTAACTTGCCACCTGGATCTCCAATGCGTTGTATCAGTTCGTGTTCGATATTTAAATGTATATCTTCTAAAGCATGTTTAAATTCAATATTATGGTTATGAAAATCTGCCTGTATATCTTTCAAACCTTTTACGATGGCATTTTTTTCTTCTTCAGAAATAATGTTTTGGTGTGCAAGCATTGTTGCATGTGCAATACTACCTTGAATATCCTCATCTAAAAGCGTTTGGTCAAAGTCAATAGAAGCATTAAACGCATCTACCCACTCTTCAGGTTGTTGTTGAAAACGACCTCCCCATGCTTTATTACTCATTACTATAACCTCCATGTAAATAAGCATTTACTTGTGTTGGTAGTCCATAAATATCAATAAAGCCGACTGCAGCTGATTGATCAAAAGCATCTTCTTTAGTATAAGTTGCTAACTTTTCATCATAAAGTGTATAAGGCGATTTTCTACCATTAACAATAGCATTACCTTTAAATAATTTAACTCTAACATCTCCTTCAACATAGTGTTGAGTGCTATCGATGAATTGCTTTAGACTGTCTGTTAAAGGTGAGAACCATAAACCATTATATGTTTGTTCAGCAAATTGTTTTTCAATGACTGGTTTAAAATGCGCCACATCTTTAGTTAATGTTAATGTTTCTAAAGCTTTATGAGCTTTTAATATAACTTCAGCACCTGGCGTTTCATATACTTCACGTGATTTTATACCAACTAAACGATTCTCTACGTGATCGATACGTCCGATACCATGTTTACCAGCTAAATCATTTAATGTTAGAATTAGCTGATCTAAATCATAGTCTTTATGGTTAAGTTGAACAGGAACACCATTTTTAAATGATAAGATAATTTCATCTGGTGTATCTGGTGTATCCTCTAATTCAGCAGTTAAATCATATGCATCTTTCGGTGGAGCAGCATAGGGATCTTCTAAAATACCACATTCATTTGCACGACCCCATAAATTTTGATCGATTGAATAAGGTGAATCATGATTAATACTTACAGGAATACCATGTTTGATTGCATAGTCGATTTCTTCTTCACGACTCCAGCCCCACTCTCTAACAGGAGCAAATGTTTTCAAATTAGGGTTAAGTGCTTTAATTGCTACTTCAAAACGTACTTGATCATTACCTTTACCAGTACAACCATGTGCAATACCGATTGACTTTGTTTGTTCAGCAATTTCTACTAATTTCTTCGCTATTAACGGTCTTGAAAGCGCAGATACTAAAGGATAACTGTTTTCATACATTAAATTTCCTTTTATTGCATAACTTACATAATCTTCACTAAATTCCTTAGTTGCATCAATAATATGACATTCGACGGCGCCCATGTCTAATGCTTTAGAATAAACAACATCTAAATCTTTACCTTCGCCAACATCTAAACATACTGCTACTACGTCGTACCCTTTATCTATAAGCCATTTAACAGCTACACTAGTATCTAATCCACCTGAATAAGCTAAAACAATTTTATCTTTCATATTGTCACCTCAAAATTTTTCTGAAAATTAATATAATTCTATACTAACAGATTGTTTTTGAAAATAAAACCATTTTTTTACATATTTATGCAAAATAAAGATAATTGGAATAGTATTAATCATCTATTGTTATTTCTATATTCATTGAATATTACTACAACTAAAGAGTTGATTGCTATTTCAATTGTGTATTCATTACAAAGTAAAGTAATTCAATGATTCTAAAAAAAAAACAGACTATTTTTTGAATAATTGAACTTGTTCATTGAATAGATAACTTAAAGTTAGTAAAATGAAACTAATTCATAAACATTGGAGGATCTATAAATGACTCATATTCAATTAGATTATGGCAAAACGTTAGAATTTTTTGGTCAACATGAACTTGATCAACAAAAAGATATTGTAAAAACAATTCATAAAACGATTCATGAAGGTACGGGTGCTGGAAGCGACTTTTTAGGTTGGGTAAATTTACCTGAAGATTATGATAAAGAAGAGTTTTCTAGAATTCAAAAAGCAGCGAAACATATTCAATCGAATTCAGATGTATTGGTAGTTATCGGAATTGGCGGTTCATATTTAGGTGCACGTGCTGCAATTGAAATGCTTACTTCATCTTTCCGTAACAATACAGAATATCCTGAAATTGTATTTGTAGGAAATCACTTATCTTCAAGTTATACACAAGAATTAGTGAATTACTTGTCTGATAAAGACTTTTCAGTAAATGTGATTTCTAAATCAGGAACAACGACTGAGCCTGCTGTAGCATTTAGATTGTTTAAACAATTAGTTGAAGAAAAATATGGTAAAGATGAAGCAAAAAAACGTATCTTTGCTACAACTGATAAAGCAAAAGGTGCATTGAAACAATTAGCAGATAATGAAAGTTATGAAACATTTGTTGTACCTGATGATGTAGGTGGTCGTTATTCAGTATTAACTGCGGTAGGATTATTACCAATTGCAACTGCAGGTATTGATATTGAAGCAATTATGAATGGAGCAAATAAAGCTCGTAAAGAACTATCATCTGAAAATTTAGAAGAGAATATTGCATATCAATATGCAACAATTCGAAATGTTCTTTATAATAAAGGTTATACAACTGAGATGTTAATTAACTACGAACCATCTATGCAGTACTTTAATGAATGGTGGAAACAGTTATACGGTGAATCTGAAGGTAAAGACTTTAAAGGTATTTATCCTTCAAGCGCAAACTATACTACTGATTTACATTCATTAGGTCAGTATGTTCAAGAAGGACGCCGTTTCTTATTTGAAACTGTTGTAAAAGTAAATCAACCTAAACATGATATTACAATTGAAAAAGATGATGACGATTTAGATGGCTTAAATTATTTAGCTGGAAAAACAATCGATGAAGTTAATACAAAAGCATTTGAAGGTACATTATTAGCTCATACTGATGGTGGCGTTCCTAATATCGTTGTGAATATCCCACGTTTAGATGAAGAAACATTCGGTTATGTCGTTTACTTCTTTGAATTAGCTTGTGCGATGAGTGGCTATCAATTAGGTGTTAATCCATTTAACCAACCTGGCGTAGAAGCTTATAAACAAAATATGTTTGCTTTACTTGGTAAACCAGGTTATGAGGATAAGAAAAAAGAATTAGAAGAACGTTTATAATATCAACATAAATTTAAATAAAATAATCATTTAAAGCCTAGGACACGATGAGCTGTCTTAGGCATTTTTAATATATTGGCAGTCAATGACTCAATTGAATATATACTTATATCAATCTTTTTTAGCATATAGACTTTCATAAAAAGAAGTTTTTGTTTAACGTAAGATGGGGTCAAGAGAAAAGGATTGAATTCGTTGTGAATTCAGTCTCATTCTTTTTTAAAAGATTAATATGACTAATGTTAAATCTGTTATCTAGTACTTGTGACTGATTTCTTAGTGAATTAATAGTTTTTTTAAGAAAAGAGTGTAAAATAATTTTATACTCAATAGAGAATGATGAAATTTCAAGAAAGGATTTGATGATATAGTGTTTCATCAAATTGAACATTGGTTTAATGTGTTACAACAATTAGGATACTTTGCAGGTTTTATTATTCTCTATTTAAGAGCTATAATTCCTGTTTTTCCTTTAACTCTCTATGTCATCTTAAATGTTCATATTTATGGTTTTATTACAGGAACTATTATTAGTTGGTTAGGGATCGTCGCTGGAACATTTACTGTATTTTATTTTTGTAGGAAATTCGTTGATACATCTTTTATGCAAAGAGTTAAAGCAAAAAAAGGTGTGAAAAAACTCACACATTTTATAGATAAACAAGGACTTGTTCCTATTTTTATATTAATGTGTTTTCCATTTACACCTAATACAGTAGTGAACTTTGTAGCTAGTTTTTCTCATATTAAAATGAAGAATTATTTTATTATTTTATTATTTTCAAAGCTTATTTCCATATCATTTTTAGCGGTGATGGGTAGAGAAGTGACTACATTTTTAACTCATCCTATAAGAGCAATTATTTTAATTATTGTTACTATAGTCATATGGTTTATTGGAAAAAGAGTTGAAAAACATTTTATGGGAACACATGAGGAGTGACATTTTGCGTCAAATTATAAGTACAAGTATATCCATTATTTTAGCAATTATTTTCGTGATGTTTATTCAAATTTTTTTACTAAGAAGCGCAATTGTTCATACTAATGAAATGGCCCCCACTCTAAATAAAAATGATTATATAATGATTAATAAATTGAAAGTGACATTTAATTTATTAAATGAAGGGGATATTATTATGTATCGGCATCATAATCAAATTCATTTTAGCCGTATTATTGGGAAAGCAGGCGAATCGATAGAAATAAGGCATGGTAAATTATATAAAGATGATAGACAAGTGAATAAATATTATGCTAAAAATAGAGATATTAATGATTTCGCATTACGAGATTTAGAAAATACTGATGGGGATATTATTCCACCTGACTCATTTTTAGTGTTGAATGATCATAGTAATACATTAACTGATTCGAGAAGATATGGATTAATTAAAAAAAGTGATGTTATAGGAAATGTATGTCTAAGATATTATCCTTTTAGATCATTCAACTATGAGTTTAATAAATAGATGAGGTGTTATATTTGAAAAAAGAAATAACAGAATGGATTGTTGCGATAGCTGTAGGTTTATTGCTCGTATGGCTTGTAGTCACTTTTGTTGCCAAATCCTATACAATAAAAGGTGACTCAATGGATCCAACATTAAAAGATGGGCAACATGTGATGGTTAACATTTTAGGTTATAAGGTAGGAAACATAAAAAAAGGAAATGTTATTGTCTTCCATGCTAATCAATCTGATGACTATGTTAAAAGAGTAATAGGCGTACCAGGAGATAGTGTGACATATAAAAAAGATCAGCTATATATTAATGGGAAAAAGGTAAATGAGCCTTACTTAGACTATAATGAAAAACATAAACAAGGAGAGTACATTACAGGATCTTTTGAAACTAAGGATCTTCTTAATGCTCATCCTAACTCTAACGTTATTCCTAAAAATAAATACTTAGTATTAGGAGATAACCGTGAAGTTAGTAAAGATAGTAGAGCGTTTGGATTAATAGATAAACAACAAATCGTCGGTAAAGTATCATTTAGATTTTGGCCATTAAATAATTTTAAATTTAATTTTAATCCAGATAAGTAGGATATCAATTTAAAATAAAAGTAGAATGTCAATTCAGGTGAATTCGCATTCTACTTTTATTTTATCTACTTTACTTTTTAAGAACGTATGTTCCGTGGTAAAATGAGTTTAAAGGAGCGTGTAGATAATGGAATTAAATACATATCTTGGAAGAGCTGGTACCGGTAAATCGTATCATATGATTAAAAATATTAAACAACAAATGAAAGAAAATCCTCTTGGAGATCCTATCATTTTAATTGCACCTACCCAAAGTACGTTTCAATTGGAGCAATCTTTCGTAAATGATCGAGAGTTAAATGGGAGTTTAAGAACGGAAGTTTTACATTTTGAGCGTTTGAGCTATAGAATCTTTCAAGAACTCGGAGGATTAACTGAAACACGTTTAACTAAAGCAGCTATTGAAATGATGATATTCAATATCGTTCAACAACACAAATCAGAAATGAAATTATATCAATCTCAAGCAGATTATTATGGTTTTAGTGAAAAATTAAGTGAACAAATCCAAGATTTTAAGAAATATTCTGTAACACCTCATCAACTTGACTTATTTTTAGAAGATAATGAATTACAAACAAGAACCCGACATAAACTAGAAGATATTTCGCTTATTTATCATTATTTTGAAGAACGATTAAATGGAGAATTTATTACCACTGAAGACAGTCTTAATTATTTTATTGAAATAATGCACAAATCTGAGTGGATTAAGCATGCTGATATTTATATAGATGGATTTTATAACTTTTCAACGCTTGAATATCAAATTATTAAAGCATTAGTACAAAATGCTAAACAAGTTACTATATTATTAACTACAGATGGTAATGAAGATCACTTTAGTATGTTTAGAAAACCTTCTGACGTACTTATTCACTTAAAAGAAATTGCAAATGAATTACATATACCTTTAAATGAACATTATTTTACAACACCATATCGTTTCAAAAATAAGGATTTATTACAATTAGAACAACAATTTGACGCACTTCAAGTTAATCCAACTCAATCCCATGGTTATATTGATTTACTTGAGTCATCGAATATGAGAGAAGAAGTTAATGAAATAGCACGACGTATTATTAAAGATACACGTGATAAACACTTTAGATATCAAGATATTGCAATTTTATATAGAGATGAAACATATGCCTATCTATTTGAATCTATTTTGCCACAATATGATATTCCTTATAATATTGATACTAAAAAATCGATGACACATCATCCTATAATGGAAATGATACGTTCTTTATTAGAAGTTATCCAAAGTAATATGGGACTTAGTCCAATGATGAGACTATTTAAAACCAATATTTTATCTAATCAATTTAAAAATAGTAGTTACTTAATTGATCTATTAGAAAACTTTGTCATTGAACGAGGTATTTACGGTAAAAAATGGTTAGATGATAAATTGTTTAATATCGATAATTTTACAAAAATGGGACGTAAAGCGCATCAATTAACTGAAGAAGAAAAAGAAGCATTTGAAGACGTCGTACGCTTAAAGGATGATGTTGTAAATAAAATACTTCGTTTTGAGAAAGCCATGCTTCACTCTAAAAATGTTAGAGATTATGCAACTGCATTTTATGAAACAATGGAAGCTTTTGATTTGCCTAAATATTTAATGGCCCACCGTGATGAACTAGACTTAAAAGGAGACCATGAGAAAGCAGAAGAAATTGACCAATTATGGAATGGATTAATACAAATATTAGATGATTTAGTCACAGTATTTGAAGAAGAAGAAATGAGTTTAAATCGATTCTTAGAAGTATTTGACATTGGACTTGAGCAACTTGAATTTGTAATGATTCCTCAAACATTGGATCAAGTTAGCATAGGGACTATGGATTTAGCAAAAGTTGATAATAAAAAACACGTTTATATGGTTGGGATGAATGATGGAGTGATGCCACAGCCCTTGTCATCTTCAAGCTTAATCACTGATGAAGAAAAACGTTTGTTAGAGGAACGGGGAAGTGTTGAATTAAGTCCAACCTCTGATATCTTACAAATGGATGAAGCATTTGTATGCTACATTGCTATGACACGTGCATGTGAACAAATGACTTTTTCATATAGTCTTATGGGGATGCAAGGAGATGAAAAAGAGAAAAGTCCATTTTTAAATCAGATTCAAGCACTGTTCAGTAATTTGGATATCAAAAATATTCATTATCTTCATCATGCTTATCCTCTTACATTAATGGAACATCCACATCAAACTAAAATTCATTTATTTGAAGCATTGAAATCGTGGTTGGAAGAAGAAGCGGTAGCAGATACGTGGCTTGATGCTTATAAAGTTATAAGTGAAAATGAAGAATTAAATGACAGTATAAACTATTTATCAACAGCTTTAACATATGATAATGAAACCATTCAACTCACACCACAATTGTCAGAAGCATTATATGGAACGTCTATTAATGCTAGTGTTTCACGATTTGAAGGTTATAATGATTGCCCATTCCAACATTATGCTACTTACGGCCTTCGTCTAAATGAACGTACCAAATATCAACTTGAAAGTTTTGATTTAGGTAATATTTTTCATAATGCTTTAAAATATATTTCGGATAAAGTAAATGGAGAATTTAGTCAATTAGATAATCAGAAAATCCATGCACTTACTGAAGAAGCTCTACAACATGTCTTACCACAAGTGCAATTTAATTTAATGGATTCCAATGCATATTATCGTTATGTATCTAAACGTATAGGTGTCATTGTTGAAAGTACGTTAAAGGCACTTCGTTATCAAAATGAGAATACAAAATTTAGACCAAAACGTTTTGAAACTGCTTTTAGAAAGAAACCAAGAACGGAAGAAGAGTTGATTGCACATCCCTTAATGACGACACAAGGGATACCGATTCATATTCGTGGACAAATTGATCGTATCGATGCTTATACAAAAAATAATACAAGTTTTGTAAATATTATAGATTATAAATCATCTAATCATAGCGCCAATTTAAATTTGAAAAAAGTTTATTATGGTAAACAGATGCAAATGATGACGTATATGGATATCGTATTACAAAATTCAGAGCGGCTTGGTTTAAGTTCAGAGGTTAAACCAGGCGGATTGTTATATTTCCACATTCATGATGAACGTTTGAAATTTGAAAAATGGGGCGATTTAACTGAAGAGGCATTGAATAAGGAAAATATTAATCAAGCTATTCTAAAAGAATATAAATTAAAAGGATTAATCAATAGTGATGCTGAAGTTATAGATGCTATGGATATAAGACTTAACGAGATATCTAAATCAGATATTGTACCCGTGACATTAAAAAAAGATGGAGGTATTAGTGCACGGGGAAGCCAAGTTGCTGATGAAACAACGATTCATAAATTTATTCAACACAATAAAAATAATTTTATTGAGACTGCTTCAAATATTATGGATGGTCACACAGAAGTAGCTCCACTTAAATTTGAAGACAAATTACCATGTGAATTTTGTAGTTTCCAGTCAGTATGTCACGTAGATAGTCTTATTGATAGTAAACATTATCGCCATGTAGATGAATCGATTAATCCAATTCAAGCAATTCAAGAGGTCGAATTAGAAAGCGGTGAGGACAATGAATAATATTCCAGTAAAACCTAAAGATGCACAATGGACGGATGCACAATGGAACAGTATATATGCAAAAGGGCAAGATATACTAGTTGCAGCAGCTGCTGGCTCGGGAAAAACAGCTGTTCTAGTTGAACGCATTATTCAAAAAATCTTAAAAGATGAAGTAGATGTTGATAAATTACTTGTAGTGACATTTACGAACTTAAGTGCTAGAGAGATGAAACATCGTGTAGAACAACGTATTCAACAAGCTTCATTAGAGGATCCTAAGAATGAACACTTAAAAAGTCAACGTATAAAAATACATCAGGCTCAAATTTCTACACTGCATAGTTTTTGTTTAAAAGTGATTCAACAACATTATGATGTTATCCAACTAGACCCTAATTTTAGAACGATTAGTGAAGTTGAAAATGTACTTTTATTAGAGCAATCAATTGATGAAGTACTAGAACATCATTATGAAGATCCTGATATTGAATTTTTGACTTTAGTCGAACAACTATCAAATGATAGAAATGACGATAGATTTAGAGAAATTTTAAAACGATTTTATTATTTTAGTATAGCTAATCCTTCACCATTTAAATGGTTAGATTCATTAGTCGATCCTTACGAGAATGATGAGAAGCAACAAGACTACCTTAAAGAATTAAAAATACTAGCAGAAATATATATGAAAGCAGCATTTGACTCACTTCTTGAAGCAGAAAATCTTTTATCCCATTGTAATGCTGTTGAAAAACATTTAGAAGTTGTCCAAAGAGAGAAAATGATATGCCAAAGAATATTAGAAGATGGTGTTTTGAATAGAGATGCACTTCTTAATCATACACCTGAAAAGTTTCCACAAATGTCATCAAAAATAAAAAAAGAAAATGAAGATTTAGAGACACTTGAAGATATTAAATCTTTCTATAAAGAATATAATGAAACCATTCAAAATGTAAAAAATAAATATTTAATGCGTTCAGTAGATGAACTTAAAGACGATATGAAACAGTTAGCGCCTCGGATAAAATATTTAGTTCAAATCATTAAAGATATCATTAATGATTTTGCTAAGAAAAAACGTAGTAGAAATGTACTAGATTTTGCAGATTATGAACATTTTGCCTTACAAATATTAACAGATGAAAACGGGACGCCTTCTACTATCGCTAAAGAGTATCGTCATCAATTTGAAGAAATACTTATTGATGAATATCAAGATACCAATCAGGTACAAGAGGCAATTATATCTACTATCAAACGTGGTGATGAATTAGATGGCAACTTATTTATGGTGGGAGATGTAAAGCAATCTATTTATAAGTTTAGACAAGCGGATCCTACATTGTTTATGAGTAAATATCATCGATTCACTAAAGAAGGGCAACAAACAGGACTTCGAATTGACTTATCTAATAACTTCCGCTCAAGAAAGGAAGTACTTTCAACGACTAATTATCTTTTTGATCATATGATGGATGAATCGGTTGGAGAAATTAATTATGATGCCGATGCACGTTTATATTTCGGAGCTCATTATTATCCAGAAAAAGCAATGCCACTCGAATTACATGCACTTATTAAATCTGAAAATGAGGACATAGATTTAGATAGACAGGAACAAGAAGCATATTATGTAGTTGAACAAGTAAAACATATCCTTGACAATAAACTCGTTTACGATGCGAAAAACAATGCCTATCGTAAAGCAACTTATAAAGATATTGTTATTTTAGAACGTGGAATGAGTAATGCTAGACGTTTGCAAAAAGTATTTAAAGATAATAATATTCCGTTCCATGTTAATAGTAAGGAAGGTTATTTTGAACAAACGGAAGTACGACTAGTACTATCGTTTCTTAGAACGATTGATAACCCATTGCAAGATATTTATCTAGTTGGGTTAATGCGCTCTGTTATTTATCAATTTACTGAAGATGAACTTGCTGAAATTCGAGTAGTCAGTTCAAACGATGATTACTTTTATCAATCAATTTTACACTATATAAAATATGATCAAGCTAACGCACAATTAGTTAATAAATTACGTCGTTTTATTGAAGATATACATTTATATCAAGATTATGGGCAAACACATCCTGTGTATCAGTTAATTGATAAGTTCTATAATGATCATTATGTCATTCAATATTTTAGTGGACTGATTGGTGGTAAAGGCAGACGCGCTAATCTTTTTGGATTGTTTAATAAAGCAATAGAATTTGAAAATTCTACGTTTAGAGGACTTTATCAATTTATAAGATTTATCGATGAATTGATAGAGCGTAAAAAAGATTTTGGTGAAGAAAATGTGATAGGACCTAATGATAATGTAGTTCGAATGATGACAATTCATAGTAGTAAAGGTTTAGAGTTTCCATATGTTATTTATTCTGGTCTTTCTAAGAATTTTAATAAAGAAGATATTCGGAAACCTTTAGTATTAAATCAAAAATATGGTTTAGGAATGGAGTACTATGATTTAACAGACAATATTTCTTATCCATCACTTTCATCTGTAGTTGTTAAATCATTAACAGAAAAAGAATTGATTTCTGAAGAGATGCGTTTAATGTATGTGGCATTAACTCGTGCAAAAGAACAGCTCATTCTAATCGGAACGGTAGATAAAGAAGAAAAGTTAAGAAAGTATGAACGTTTGCCTATTTCAAATCAACTCATTGCACTTCATAAAAGATTATCAGTAGAACGACCTTTTAATCTGGTATATAGTATTTTAGCGAAACACTTATCTCAATCTATCACATCTGATTATCAATTTGAGACATCTATCAATCAATTAGATGACAGTTTGAAACCATATGTAGATTTGAAAATTATTCATTTCGATGAATTATCTTTAATAAGCGATTCAAATGAGACATTACATCGAACTATCAATGATATTGAAGAAGAGGCTCCGAATAATAAAGAAAACGAACAACAAATGATTCATCAATTAACGTTTAAGTATCCATTTATAAAAAATACTCAAAAGCCATCAAAACAATCTGTATCTGAATTAAAACGTCAATTAGAAACTAAAGAAGATGGAACAAGTTACGATAGAGTAAGACAATATCGCATTGGTGCTTATACTTATGAACGTCCTAAATTCTTAAGACAAGAAAGAAAACGTAAAGCTAATGAAATTGGTACATTGATGCATACCGTTATGCAGCATCTTCCATTTAGAGAACAACGATTAACTGAAACAGAGTTAGATGACTATATTCATATGTTAATTGATCAACACATTATTGAAGAAGACGCTAAAAAAGATATCCAATTTGAAAGAATTATGGAATTTATTCGTAGTGACTTATATATGAAAATTGCACAAGCTGATGAAGTATACAGAGAGTTACCATTTGTAGTTAACCAAGCACGTGTAGATGAAATACCAGATTTAGATGAAGATGTCTCCATTATCCAAGGTATGATTGATTTGATTTTTATTAAAGATAACCAATATTATTTTGTAGATTACAAAACAGACGCTTTTAATCGAAGAAGAGGGATGACGGATCAAGAAATTGGAATACAATTACGTGATAAGTATAAAATTCAAATGAAATATTACAAAAACACCTTAGAAACAATACTAAATAAAAGAGTGCACGGCTATTTATATTTCTTCCAATTCGGTGAAATGAGCATTGAAGATGGTTTATAATATCAATCTTATTTTATTTTAGAAAAGATGCGCCAAATTTCTAAAATTTCAGACATATATATTTGTTATTTATTAATAATTAAAGTTATAATATGAAATAAGATATAGATGAGGAGTTGATAATGAATGAAATTTTTATCATTCAAATACAATAACGCTGAATCATATGGCGTTAAAGTAAAGCGTGAAGACGCTGTATGGGATTTAAAACAAATTTTTGCTGAATTTGGTGAAGGAGACTTCCATCCACAAACGTTACTTGAAGGTTTACAACAAAATCAAACACTCGATTTCCAAGAACAAGTACGTAAAGCAGTAGTAGCTGTTGAAAATAGTGGAAAAGCAGATCAGTATAAATTCTCATTTAATGATATTGAATTTTTACCTCCTGTAACACCACCGAACAATGTTATTGCTTTTGGCCGTAACTATAAAGATCATGCTTCTGAGTTAAATCATGAAGTGCAACGTTTATATGTGTTCACTAAAGCAGCTTCTTCTTTAACTGGTGATAACGCAACAATTCCAAATCATAAAGATATTACAGATCAGTTAGATTACGAAGGTGAATTAGGTATTGTTATCGGTAAACATGGCGAAAAGATTCCTAAAGGCTTAGCACTAGATTATGTTTATGGCTATACCATTATTAACGATATTACAGACCGCACTGCTCAAAATGCACAAGATCAAGCATTCTTATCTAAAAGTTTAACAGGTGGTTGCCCAATGGGACCATATATTGTTACTAAAGATGAATTACCTACTCCAGAAAATGTTAATATTGTCACTAAAGTAAATAATGAAATTCGCCAAGATGGAAATACTAGTCAAATGATTAATAAAATTGATGACTTAATTCAAGAAATTTCTAAATATGTTGCTTTACATCCAGGCGATATCATTGCAACCGGTACCCCAGCGGGTGTAGGAGCTGGATTACAACCACCAAAATTCTTACAACCAGGTGATGAAGTTAAAGTCACTATTGATAACATTGGTACTTTGACAACTTATATTGCCAAACAATAATGCTAGTTATGTTTAAAGCGAGAGAAGCTAATGCTTCTCTTCTTTTTTAATTTTAATACTTAAAAAGTGAAAATGTGTTATGATAATTGAAAGAAAGTGATTATAAATATTGGAGGTAATCAAGTCTTGTTACATATGCATATTGTGAGTTGGGTTTTAACCATTGTGTTATACATTATTGCATTTTTACACATTTCAAAATCACAAGGACCAACACCAACTTTTAAATCATTACATATGGGGCTTAGAGTCTTTATGCTCCTTACATTATTCTCAGGATTCTGGGAATTAATTGAAGAGTTTATGGCAGCGAGTCATGGTGAGGGTGGCAACCACATGCTTCTTACTTTAAAAATGTTATGTGGCTTAGGTGTTGTTGCTTTAATGGAAGTATCATTAGCTAAAAGAAAAAAACATGCACCTAGTCATGGCTTATTTTGGGCAACAATTATTTTAATTATTATTACTATGGCTCTTGGAATTATCTTACCATGGGGCCCATTATCTAAAATGTTCGGTTTAAGTTAAGTAAAAAGAATCGTTTGAGTAGACACTCAAACGATTCTTTTTATATATTGCGTGCTTTGTAACCAATCATATTGATTAAATCTTTAGGATGACTATAAGGAGGCGCATAGGCAACTTCAAATTCAACCAATTCATCTACTGTAAGTTGATTCATCATAGCCATTGATAAAATATCAATGCGTTTATCGGCGCCTTGTTTTCCAACTGCTGCGGCGCGTAATAATCGTCTATTGTCTTTATTAAAATAGACACGTAAGTGTAGGGGTGTATTACCTGGGTAATATTCTGCGTGTGCACCAGACTTAATCTCAACCATCTCATAATTAAATAGACTTAATTCTTCAGGTTTTATTCCTACGCTCGCAAAAGTGTAGTCAAAAAATTTTACAATATTTGAACCAAGAAAACCTTTAAATGTAATATTTTTATTACCTGAGAGTTGTTCTGCTATAATATTTGCTGCACGATGAGCGCCCCAAGCTAAAGGTACTTGAGCATTCATATTTACATGGCGATAATGTGAGGTGATGACATCACCTAGAGCATAAATATCAGGTATATTTGTTTTAAAGCAATCATCAACAGGAATAAATCCTTTTTTATCTATATGAATATTTGATGAACGTAAAAATGATGAATTAGGATGAGTTCCTATCCCTTCAATAATAATATCGAAATCTTCACGTATACCAGATTTAAAATAAACAGTATGCGCTTGAATTGATTCAATTTCTTCATTTAATCTATATGAAATGTTTCTTTGATCAATTTCGCTAAAAATGGCTGCATTCATATCTTGGTCCATTAATTTATTGACTTTATCTGAACGATGAATCCATGTCACATCAAGACCACGTTGATAAAGATTTTCTAATACTTCTAATGAAATGTAACCAGCACCGACAACTAATGCTCGTTTAGCTTTATGACGAGTAATATATTGATCAATTTGGTCCATATCTTCTGCATTTCTTAGAGTGAAAGTAAAGTCATTGGTAAATCCAAGAGTATTCGCACTAGCACCAGGACTTAAAATTAATTTGTCATAAGTTTCATCGAATGTTTCGCCTGTTTGATGATTCAATACACGTACAACATGTTGTTGATCGTTGACTCCAATTACTTCATGATGTGTTTTAACTACAATATTTTTCTTCTCTTTAAAAACGTCTGGTGTAATAGGCAATATTTGATGACGATCAGAAACGAGATGTCCAATATAGTAAGGTAAACCACAATTAGCAAAACTCATATCTCGATCTTTTTCAAAAATGATAATGTCACTTTCTTTATCTAAGCGACGAATTTGACTCGCACATGTTGCGCCCCCAGCAACAGCACCAACTATAATTATTTTAGTCATACATATCCTCCATAACTAAGAAGTAAACAAGTGAGATACAATTATAATCTTTAGAATCTTACTTTAAGTACTCTCATTTTTATTATTGATAAGGTATTTCTAGTTTGAAAAATTCATTTAGGTAACGCCCAATTCCATCTTCGTTATTAGAATAAGTAATATGATTAGCGATATGTTTTAAATCATCTAAACCATTGTCCATAGCAATTCCGTATTGAGCATATTTAATCATTTCTAAATCATTATCTTCATCTCCAAATGCAATAATATTAGAAGAATCTATATTTAAATATGATTTAACATAGTCAATGCCACGAGCTTTACTAATACCTCGTTTTACGATTTCAATAACAGGAAAGGGTGCACCCCAACGACGATGTTCAATATTTTCAGCATAAAAACGAGTTAACATTTGTTTAATACGTGTGATATTCACTTCTTCAGCTTCCACTAATATGGAAGTTGGAGATTCATCAAGTTTTTCTAATAAATTGCCTGTTTGAATTTTAGGATTACCCATTGAAAAACCTTCAAATAACCGAGGATCATGATTATTGATAAAGACACTGTCTCTAACTTCAGCAATAATATTTGTAACATTAGCTTTTTGAAGTGCCTCTATAATACTTCTAGCGATATCTACATCTAATACCTCATGTTTGGTTTCAAAGTCATCTGCTTTTGGATGATGAACGTAGGCACCATTAAAATTAACAATAGGTGTATTCATATTAAGTTCATGATAATATATTTGGCTTGCACGATAAGGACGTCCAGTTGCAATCATTAAGTAATGACCTTGTTTTTGTAAAGAAGTTAAAACTTTTTTTGTATAATCACTAATTTCTTTATTATCATTTAATAATGTTCCATCTAAATCTAAACAAATTAAATAAGGTTTCATAAATATCTCCTTGCATTACGGTTCATAAATATTAGTTTATTTGTATCATAGCATTTTATTGGCGTTTTGTCGGATATTTGATATATTAGTGTAAAGATAATTATGGAGAGGTGATACTAATGGAAGAAGCATTAAAAGATAGTATCCTTGGCGCTTTGGAAATGGTAATTGACCCTGAATTAGGTATAGACATTGTTAATTTAGGTTTAGTATATAAAGTAAACGTTGATGATGAAGGATTATGTACTGTAGAAATGACACTTACATCTATGGGCTGTCCACTTGGACCACAAATCATCGATCAAATTAAGACAGTATTAGCCGAAATTCCAGAGATTCAAGATACAGAAGTTAATATTGTTTGGAATCCGCCATGGAATAAAGATATGATGTCTAGATATGCAAAAATCGCATTAGGCGTTGGATAAATTTAAGCGAGCTCGATAGCATTAATGTATGAAGCTATTTATTATGAAGCGCTAGATACAATATTTAATAGAGAGTAGGGGATGAATTTTTCTTCTACTCTCTTTTTTAATATATAAGAATGTGACAATTTTATTTTTAAATGAGTAAAAAAGAAATGACACAATTGTAATATAAATTGAATTTACTTCTAGGTTATACTACAATACATAAGACTTATATCTTAGGAAAAGTATAATTTTCAACAATTAAGAATTAATCAATGAAAATGAATTTATATTTTATTTAATTGTATATCAAGTTTTCAGTCAACTTAGTATAAAACACAGAATCATATTATACAGTGTATTAAATTCATAGACTATAGAATGACCAATCATACATATAAACTTCTATAATTAACTTTATTGTTATTCTGATTTTAGTGCTTTTATATCTAATGAATTTATTGAAAATTTATTATTTAATAGGGAAAGAATGTGAACAATGAAACAAAATTTAGAAAAGGGCGTGCATGATAAAACAAAAATGCGCTATATGCCTGGTTTAGATGGTCTAAGAGCAATTGCCGTATTAGGCATCGTTATATATCATTTGAATAGAAAGTGGCTAACTGGAGGTTTTATTGGTGTAGATACTTTCTTCGTTATTTCAGGATATTTAATTACAAGTTTACTTTTGAGAGAGTATGAAGAAAAAGGAATTATTAATCTTAAACAATTTTGGATTAGACGCATAAAACGTCTACTGCCAGCGGTGATAGCTTTATTAATAACAGTAGGTATTGCAACCTTATTATTTGAACCTCAACAAATTATTAGAGTTAAACATGATATTATTGCAGCGCTATTTTATGTTTCAAATTGGTGGTATATCGCTAAAGACGTTAACTATTTTGAACAATTTTCATTCATGCCTCTTAAACATTTATGGTCTCTTGCTATCGAAGAACAATTTTATTTATTTTTCCCATTCATTTTAGTGATATTATTACTTACGATTAAAAAATATCGTAATGTGACACTTATATTTTGGATAGTATCATTGGCCTCTTTATTAGAAATGGTCATTATATCACAACCAAATGTGGGATATTCGCGTGTTTATTTTGGTACAGATACTCGTTTACAAACATTATTATTAGGCGTCATATTGGCGTTTGTTTGGCCACCATTTAAATTAAAAGCTAATCCACCACAACGATTACGTCGTGCAATAGATGGAATTGGTATAGGTAGCCTACTTATCTTAATTATTTTATTCTTTACTGTTAACGACGATAGTGATTGGATATACAATGGTGGGTTTTATTTGATATCTTTAGTGACATTATTTGTTATTGTAAGTGTCGTTCACCCATCTACAATGATTGCTAAATTTCTAGGACATCCTTTGTTAGTGTATATCGGAAAACGTTCATATAGTTTATACTTATGGCATTTCGCCGTCATTAGTTTTCTACATATACATTTTGTTGATGGTCAATTACCAATATATGTATATATCTTAGATATACTATTAACTGTGGTGTTTGCGGAATTATCTTATCGTTATATTGAAACACCATTTAGACGTGAAGGGTTAAGCGCATTTTCTTTTGACCGATTACGTAGACCTAAATTTATAAGAACAATAGTTACTATCATAGCTGTGATTCCATTGCTATTAATATTTATGGGTGCATTTGATCGATTTGGAAAAGATGAAATTGCAAATAAAGCAAACAGTTTTAATACAAGTACTGCTGATAAATATTTAGTTAAAATGATGCCCGGTGAAAATATTAAGTTAAATGGACAAACAAGTAAGAGTGAGAATAAAGATAAAGTTTACACCAATATCAGCCCATTACTTATTGGCGATTCAGTTATGGTAGATATTGGTGAAGAATTTAAGTCTCAAGTTCCTAAAGCAACTATAGATGGTAAAGTAGGTCGCCATTTACAAGAAGCTTTGATAGTTGCAAATAATTATACTAATTATAATAAACCATCAAATCAAGTTGTATTAGAACTTGGTACAAATGGAGATTTTACTCAAGATGAGCTTGACCAACTTATTAGTAAATTTGGTAAAGCCAAAATATATTTAGTTAATACAAGGGTACCGAGAAGCTGGCAAGATAATGTAAATAAACAACTTTCAGACGCAGCTAAACGACATAAAAATGTTGTTTTAGTAGACTGGTATAAACGTTCTGCCGGTCATACTGAATATTTTGCATCTGATGGTGTGCACTTAGAACATAGTGGGGTACAAGCATTGTCGGACGAAATACTAAAAAATATGACTAAAAAATAAATAATTAAAAAGGATTAACTAGTTGAGGATGCTCACAAAGTTAATCCTTTTTTAACATTTATGAAAAAATTAAGGTAACAATGTTTAAATAGTAAGGTGATATGATAAATAATGAGTGAAACGTAAATAAATTGCTTGATATGATAGGATTTATTGAATTGTTAAAAAGATGAGTAAAAGTGTTGATTAATTAGCAAAGAAGGTCTATAATGTAATTAAGGTCAAAGAAAGTCAAAGTCAAAGTCAAACAAAGAAGTATTTGACCATACTCTTATACAAAAAGTAGGGGTGAATAAATTTGGATATCAATCAAATGACTTATAAAGTACAAGAAGCTTTGCAAAAAGCAATTGAATTAAGTAAAGAAAATGAATTACAAAATATTGAAATTGAAGCAATACTAAAAGGAACTTTAGAAGAAGACGAAAGCTTGTTTAAAAGTATTTTAGAACGTGCAAATATAGACACTGATCAATTAAATCAAGCGTATAGTGAAAAATTGAAACACTATCCATCAGTACAAGGAGATAATGTGCAATATGGACAATATATTGGCTCAAAAGCAAACGAATTATTAAATAAAGCTGAGTCATATATGAAAGAATATGAAGATGATTATATCTCAATGGAACATATTTTACGTGCTGCTATGGATATTGATGAAACAACACAACAATTTGTAGGAAATAAAGAAGAAGTAGTCAAAGAAATTATTACTAAAGTTAGAGGGGGAAATCATGTGACTTCACAAAATCCAGAAGTAAATTATGAAGCTTTAGAGAAATATGGTAGAGATTTAGTAGAAGAAGTTCGCCAAGGCAAAATGGATCCAGTTATTGGTAGAGATGAAGAAATCCGTAATACCATTCGAATTTTAAGCCGTAAAACTAAAAATAACCCAGTATTAATTGGAGAGCCTGGTGTAGGTAAAACTGCAATTGTAGAAGGATTAGCACAACGTATTGTGCGTAAAGATGTGCCAGAATCATTGCTAGATAAAACTATTTTCGAATTAGATTTAAGTGCATTAGTTGCAGGTGCAAAATTTAGAGGTGAATTTGAAGAACGTCTTAAAGCAGTACTTAAAGAAGTGAAAGAATCAAATGGACGTATTATCCTATTTATTGATGAAATTCACATGTTAGTTGGTGCTGGTAAAACAGATGGTGCAATGGATGCTGGTAATATGTTAAAACCAATGTTAGCTCGTGGTGAATTGCATTGTATTGGTGCTACAACATTGAATGAATATCGAGAATATATTGAAAAAGATTCAGCCTTAGAACGTCGATTCCAAAAAGTAGGTGTAAGTGAACCTGACGTAGAAGATACAATTTCAATCTTACGTGGTTTAAAAGAACGCTATGAAGTTTATCATGGTGTGCGTATTCAAGACCGTGCTTTAGTAGCAGCAGCAGAATTATCAGATCGTTATATTACTGATCGATTCTTACCAGATAAAGCAATTGATTTAGTCGACCAAGCATGTGCCACTATCCGAACAGAAATGGGATCAAATCCAACTGAATTAGACCAAGTTAATCGCCGTGTTATGCAATTAGAAATTGAAGAAAGTGCATTGAAAAATGAATCAGATAATGCAAGTAAACATCGATTAGAAGAATTACAAGAAGAACTTTCAAATGAAAAAGAAAAACAAACGTCATTACAATCTCGTGTAGAACAAGAAAAAGAAAAAATCGCGAAAGTTCAAGAAAAACGTGCTGAATTAGATCGTAGTCGTCAAGCTTTAGAAGATGCGCAAACAGAAAGTAATTATGAAAAAGCGGCAGAATTACAATATGGTACGATTCCACAATTAGAAAAAGAATTAAAAGAATACGAAGAAGCTTTCCATGATGAACAAGGCGATAATGAACGCATGATTCGCGAAGTTGTTTCTGATGAGGAAATTGGAGATATTGTAAGCCAATGGACAGGTATTCCAGTTTCTAAATTAGTCGAAACAGAAAGAGAAAAATTATTAAACTTAAGTGATATCTTACATGAACGTGTCGTAGGGCAAGATAAAGCGGTAGATCTTGTGTCAGATGCTGTAGTGAGAGCACGTGCAGGTATAAAAGATCCTAATCGTCCAATAGGTAGTTTCTTATTCTTAGGTCCAACTGGTGTAGGTAAAACAGAATTAGCTAAATCACTCGCTTCATCACTATTCGATTCTGAAAAACATATGATTCGTATTGACATGAGTGAATATATGGAAAAACATTCTGTTTCTAGATTAATTGGTGCGCCTCCTGGTTATGTAGGCCATGATGAAGGTGGTCAATTAACTGAAGCGGTAAGACGTAACCCATATTCAGTTATTCTACTCGACGAAGTTGAAAAAGCGCATAGTGATGTATTCAACGTGTTACTTCAAATTTTAGATGAAGGGCGTTTAACTGATTCTAAAGGTCGTAGCGTAGATTTCAAAAATACAATTATTATCATGACAAGTAATATCGGTTCACAAATATTATTAGAAAATGTTAAAGATTCTGGTGAAATTACTGAAAGCACTGAAAAAGCAGTTATGGATAGTTTACATGCATTCTTTAAACCAGAAATCTTAAACCGTATGGATGATATTGTATTATTTAAACCATTATCTATAAATGATATGAGTATGATTGTAGATAAAATTTTAACTCAATTAAATATTCGATTAATGGATCAACGTATTTCAATTGAAGTATCAGACGAAGCTAAAAAATGGTTAGGTGAAGAAGCATACGAACCACAATTTGGTGCTAGACCACTTAAACGTTTTGTACAACGTCAAATTGAAACACCACTCGCTCGTATGATGATTAAAGAAAATATGCCAGAAGGTACAAAAGTAAATGTTGATCTTAACGATAGTCAAGAATTAACATTTGATGTACAAAAACCTTTAGCTGAATAGTATATAAAAAGGCATTGGAAAGCAAAGCTTTCCAATGCCTTTTCTTATTATTAAACTTGTTAAGAGCATTATATTACTCCAAACACGTAATGCAATACCATTTAGACGTCTCTATTCCCTTTACGAGCGAAATCATTAGGTTTAATCATAGCACTTAAAATGGCAATAGCAATGGTAATGATGATTGCAATAATAATTGGTTTAATCACATCTAAACTACCGCCACCATTTAAACTATTAAGTACAAAGTTAACCATTTGTGTTAAGATTAACGCCCAAATAAAAGTTACGAGGTATTTCATATATATGACCTCCAATTTATATATATTATCATTTTAAAGTAAAGTGAATTATTTGTATAGTATTAGTAGAGAATGTATAAAAATTTGTACAATTTTTATATGAGTTATTGACTCGTGACTGTTTAACAAAATCGTTTAATAAAGTTTAACTACTTGAGTTAGATTTAAAAAGTATGTTAAATTAATACCTGGTATTAAAAAATGAAGTGAGAAGGTGTACGTTCATGAACGTAGGTATAAAAGGTTTTGGTGCTTATGCGCCTGAGAGAGTAGTCGATAACGCCTATTTTGAAGGTTTTTTAGATACGTCTGATGAATGGATTTCAAAAATGACTGGTATTAAAGAAAGACGTTGGTCTCGTGACGATCAAGATACGTCAGACTTAGCATATGAAGCAAGTAAGAAAGCAATTGAAGATGCTGGTATTAAACCAAATGATATAGATATGATTATTGTAGCTACAGCAACTGGAGATATGCCATTTCCATCTGTAGCTAATATACTACAAGAAAAATTAGGTACTGGTAAAGTGCCTACTATGGATCAACTTGCTGCATGCTCAGGTTTCATGTATTCAATGATTACTGCAAAACAATATGTTCAATCTGGAGACTATAAAAATATTCTAGTAGTGGGTGCGGATAAATTATCCAAAATCACTGACTTAACTGATCGTTCAACTGCTGTATTATTTGGAGATGGTGCAGGTGCAGTAGTCATTGGTGAAGTCTCAGAAGGACGAGGTATTATTAGCTATGAAATGGGCTCAGATGGGTCAGGTGGAAAATACTTATATTTAAATAAAGAGACTGGTAAACTAGTAATGAATGGACGCGAAGTTTTTAAATTCGCTGTAAGAATTATGGGCGAAGCGTCTACACGTGTAGTTGAAAAAGCTGGTTTAGAATCTGATGATATTGATATGTTTATACCACATCAAGCAAATATCAGAATTATGGAATCAGCACGTGAAAGATTGGGTATTGAAAGAGAAAAAATGAGTGTTTCAGTTAACCGTTTTGGAAACACGTCAGCTGCTTCGATTCCTTTAAGTATTCAACAAGAGTTAGAAAATGAAAGAATTAAAGATGATGACACTTTAGTACTCGTAGGTTTCGGTGGCGGCCTAACATGGGGCGCTATGGTAATCAAATGGGGTAAATAGGAGGATTTAATGTATGACTGAAAACAAAAGAGTGGTAATTACAGGTATGGGTGCATTATCACCTATTGGAAACGATGCCCAAACAAATTGGGAAAATGCCTTAAAAGGTGTCAATGGAATTGATACAATTACACGCGTTGATACTGAAGAATATAACGTTCACTTAGCAGGTGAATTAAAAGACTTTAATATTGAAGATCATATTTCGAAAAAAGATGCGCGTCGCATGGATCGTTTTACACAATATGCAGTAGTAGCGGCAAGACAAGCTGTAGAAGATGCTAATTTAACTATCAATGACGATAATGCTAATCGTATCGGTGTATGGATTGGTTCAGGTATTGGTGGAATGGAAACATTTGAAGTTGCACATACAATACTGAAGAATAAGGGACCAAGAAGAGTTAGTCCTTTCTTTGTTCCAATGCTTATTCCTGACATGGCTACTGGCCAAGTTTCAATTGATTTAGGTGCAAAAGGACCTAATGGTTCAACTGTTACTGCTTGCGCCACAGGTACAAATTCTATCGGTGAAGCATTTAAAATCATTCAAAGAGGTGCTGCTGATGCTATGATTACTGGGGGTACTGAAGCACCTATTACGCATATGGCACTTGCAGGATTCAGTGCAAGTCGTGCATTATCAACAAACGATGATAAAGAAACAGCTTGTCGTCCTTTCCAAGAAGGACGTGATGGATTTATCATGGGTGAAGGCGCTGGTATCTTAGTCATTGAATCATTAGAATCAGCACAAACACGTGGCGCACAAATTTACGCTGAAATTGTAGGATATGGTTCAACTGGAGATGCTTATCACATTACTGCACCAGCACCTGAAGGCGAAGGTGGTTCTCGTGCAATGCAAGCGGCTTTAGATGATGCAGGTATTGAAGCTAAAGATATTCAATACTTAAATGCACATGGTACAAGTACGCCAGTAGGTGACTTGTATGAAATTAAAGCGATTAAAAATACATTTGGAGATGCAGCTAAAAACTTAAAAATTAGTTCAACTAAATCGATGACAGGACATTTATTAGGTGCTACTGGGGGAATTGAAGCAATTTTCTCTGCATTATCTATTCGTGACTCTAAAGTTGCACCGACGATTCATGCAGATTCACCAGATCCAGAATGTGACTTAGATATTGTTCCTAATGAATCACAAGATTTAGAAATTGAATATGCAATGAGTAATAGTCTAGGTTTCGGTGGACATAACGCAGTATTAGTATTTAAAAAGTTTAAAGATTAAAAATTAAGTTAAGAGTAGAAAACCATGCAATAATATGCATGGTTTTTTTATGTTTATAGAAAAATTGAAATAAGAATAGTCAAAATGAAGTAAAATGCACATAGTATTAGAGCAGGTAGTAACCATGTTGAAATGGTATAATGCTCTTTTTTTACTTGTTTTGGATTGAAAAAGTCATCGTTCTCTAAAGTTTTTTTCTTAGAGCGAGAAGCGAGTTGATAACGCATGCGTCTAAAACCAAAACTTGTAGCATCAAATATACCTTCTTGTACAAGGAGAATTAAAAATAACAATATAAATAATACAAGTGATATATAAAATAAGATATCAACAAATGAGACAAAGGAATGTTGAGTTACGAACATCCAAAGTAAAAAAGTACATATAAGTGGCAAAAAGAGCCATATAAACCAAGTTTTAATATTGTTCATGTATACCTCCAACTTTCTTATCCATATAGTCTAATTTACTGTAAACTTACTATAAATAAAATCTAAAATATATATTCTTTTAAATAATATATATAAAAATTACACTTATATTAAGAAAATGTAAAATTATATTGCAATTTTATGAAAAAAGAATATATAATATGTATAAATATTTCTGAAAATTTTGAAGGGAATGTTAATTTTGAATATTTAGTAAAGGGGGACTGTATGATGACGCGATATATATTAAAACGTTTGGGATATATGATTTTATCGTTATTTATTATCATCACAATTACATTTTTCTTAATGAAAATGATGCCTGGATCACCATTTAATGATGCTAAATTAAGCGCTGAGCAAAAAGCAATTTTAAACGAAAAATATGGATTAAACGATCCAGTAGCAGTGCAATATCTTCATTATTTAAAAAATGTAGTAACTGGGGATTTTGGCTATTCGTTCCAATATCATAATCAACCAGTTTGGTCATTAATTAGACCTAGATTGATTCCTTCTATGGAAATGGGTATTACTGCAATGATTATTGGAGTGATTTTAGGTTTAATTTTAGGCGTAGCAGCTGCTACGAAACAAAACACTTGGGTAGACTATACAACTACTGTTATTTCAGTTATAGCAGTATCAGTACCTTCATTCGTCTTAGCAGTACTATTACAATACGTTTTTGCAGTACGTTTAAGATGGTTTCCAGTGGCAGGATGGGAAGGATTTTCAACTGCAGTATTGCCTTCCTTAGCATTATCAGCAAGTGTAATGGCCACAGTAGCTCGTTATATTCGAGCTGAAATGATAGAGGTACTAAGTTCTGATTACATATTATTAGCAAGAGCTAAAGGTAACTCGCCGATAAGAGTCCTTTTTGGGCATGCATTAAGAAATGCATTAATTCCTATTATTACAATTATTGTTCCAATGTTAGCCGGTATTTTAACAGGGACTCTGACTATTGAAAATATCTTTGGTGTACCCGGTTTAGGGGACCAATTTGTTAGATCGATTACAACAAATGATTTCTCAGTTATTATGGCTACTACAATTTTATTTAGTACATTATTTATCGTTTCAATTTTTATCGTAGATATTCTTTATGGTGTAATTGATCCAAGAATCCGTGTACAAGGAGGTAAAAAATAATGCCTGAAAATTTTAATAAACCATTTGATGATCATTCAAATGCAGCGATGTCACATACCTCTGAGGGAGCGGTTGGGACGGATTTTGTTATTAGGGAACTCGATTTAAATAAAGAACCAGAAATACAACGTGAAAGTAAAAACTTCTGGCAAGATGCTTGGACACAGTTGAAAAGAAATAAACTAGCTATTGTCGGTTTGATTGGACTCATTTTAATTGTCATTCTTGCATTTGTAGGACCAGCATTTAGTAAACATGATTATGCCGAACAAGATGTTACTAGACGAAATTTACCTGCTAAAATTCCAGTACTAGATCAAGTACACTTTTTACCTTTTGATGGAACAGGAGCAGATGGTAAGAGCGCTTATAAAGAAGCGGGCGTGAAAGAAAACTTTTGGTTTGGTACAGATCAATTAGGTCGTGATCTTTGGACTAGAACATGGAAAGGTGCTCAAATTTCATTATTTATTGGCATTGTAGCTGCTGCACTAGATATCTTTATAGGGGTCGTTTATGGCGCTATTTCAGGATTTTTTGGGGGACGTGTTGACAATGTGATGCAACGTATTTTAGAAATTATAGCATCTATTCCTAATCTTATTATTGTTATTTTATTTGTATTGATATTTGAACCATCTATTTGGACGATTATTTTAGCTATGTCTATCACCGGATGGTTAGGTATGAGTAGAGTAGTGCGTGGTGAATTTTTAAAACTAAAAAGTCAAGAATTTGTAATGGCTTCAAGAACATTGGGAGCTTCAAAATTTAAATTAATTTTTAAACATATTTTACCAAATACACTAGGTGCCATTGTAGTAACATCTATGTTTACTGTACCAAGTGCAATTTTCTTCGAAGCATTTTTAAGCTTTATTGGTATAGGGGTACCTGCACCGAAAACATCACTTGGTTCACTCGTAAATGATGGACGAGCAATGTTGTTAATACACCCACATGAATTATTTATTCCAGCTACAGTATTAAGTTTATTAATCTTATTCTTTTACTTATTTAGTGACGGATTACGCGATGCATTTGATCCAAAAATGCGTAAATAACAAAGGAGGCAAAATCTATGTCAGAAAGAGTGTTAGAAGTGAACAACTTGCATGTTTCCTTTGATATTACTGCCGGGGAAGTGCAAGCGGTTAGAGGAGTAGATTTCTTTTTAAATAAAGGGGAAACATTAGCGATTGTCGGAGAATCAGGTTCTGGCAAATCTGTAACAACAAAAGCAATTACAAAATTGTTCCAGGGTGATACAGGGAGAATTAAAAAAGGGACAATTAATTTTTTAGGGGAAGATTTAGCAATTAAATCTGAAAAAGAATTAAACAAACTTCGTGGTAAAGATATTTCTATGATATTTCAAGACCCTATGACGTCATTAAATCCTACGATGCAAATTGGTAAGCAAGTCATGGAACCTTTAATAAAACATCGTCATTATAGTAAATCTGAAGCAAAGAAACGTGCACTTGAAATTTTAAATTTAGTAGGACTGCCTAATGCAGAAAAAAGATTTAAAGCATATCCCCATCAATTCTCTGGGGGACAACGTCAAAGAATTGTTATTGCAACTGCCTTGGCATGCGAACCTAAAATTTTAATTGCAGATGAACCAACGACAGCACTTGATGTAACAATGCAAGCACAGATTTTAGATTTAATGAAAGAATTACAACAAAAAATTGAAACATCTATTATATTTATTACACATGACTTAGGGGTAGTAGCAAATGTGGCTGATAGAGTGGCTGTTATGTATGGCGGGCAAATGATTGAGACTGGACATGTCGATGAAATCTTCTATGATCCAAAACATCCATATACATGGGGATTATTATCTTCAATGCCTGATTTAACGACAAGTAACGAGACAGAGTTAATTGCAATTCCAGGTACCCCGCCTGATTTATTACATCCACCAAAGGGTGATGCATTTGCAAGACGTAGTCAATATGCACTAGACATTGACTTTAAGGAAGCACCACCATGGTTTAAAGTATCGCCTACTCATTATGTGAAATCATGGTTGTTAGACGAACGCGCCCCGAAAGTTGAACCACCGGAAATGGTGAAAAAGAGACAACGTCAAATGCCTAATAATTACGACAAACCACGTCGAGTAGAAAGGGTGTCGTTCAATGGAGAAGAGTAAAGAAGTATTATTAGAAATAAAAAATTTGAAGCAGTATTTTAATGAAGGCAAACGTAATGAAGTTAGAGCAATCGAAGATATTTCATTTAATATTTATAAGGGAGAAACATTGGGGTTAGTAGGAGAATCTGGATGTGGGAAATCTACAACTGGAAAAGCAATTATTAAACTAAATGATATTACAGATGGTGAAATTCTTTACGAAGGACAGGACATCCAGAAGATTACTAAAAGAAAAGAGTTATTAAATTTCAATAAAAAAATTCAAATGATTTTTCAAGATCCATATGCATCTTTAAACCCACGTCTAAAGGTCATGGATATTGTAGCAGAAGGTATTGATATTCATAAGTTAGCAAGTAATAAAAAAGATCGTAAACGTCGTGTATATGATTTGCTAGAAACAGTAGGTTTAAGTAAGGAACATGCGAATCGTTATCCTCACGAGTTCTCTGGTGGACAACGTCAACGTATAGGAATTGCTCGTGCGTTAGCTGTAGAACCAGAGTTTATTATTGCGGATGAGCCTATTTCTGCATTGGATGTGTCTATTCAAGCTCAAGTAGTGAATTTAATGCTGAAATTGCAAAAAGAACGAGGTATTACTTTCCTATTTATTGCCCATGATTTATCAATGGTTAAATATATTTCTGATCGTATAGCAGTAATGCATTTTGGAAAAATTGTAGAATTAGGAACGTCTGACGAAATTTATTATCATCCTTTACATGATTATACTAAATCACTGTTATCTGCTATCCCTCAACCTGATCCTGATAGTGAAAGAACAAGAAAACGAATTGTGTATGAAGAAGATGAAACTAAAAATGCAGAACGTAGACTGCAAGAAATTAGACCTAATCATTACGTTTTTGTAACAGATGAAGAAGCAGTACGTTTAAAAGAACAAGATCAAACTCATCTTCAATATAATTAAATCTGAGGAAGGGAGGACAAGAATGTGAAGAAAAAATATAAATATTTAACGCTATTAGTTATTGTCACTTTAATACTATCAGCGTGTAGTAACAAAAAAAGTTTATATTCTGATGAAGGACAGGTATTCAGAAAAATAATTACTCAAGATATAACTACTTTAGATACAGCTCTTATTACAGATGCTGTTTCTAGCGATGTTGCTGGTCAAACTTTCGAAGGATTATATTCAATAGATAAAAATGACAAAGTAACTTTAGGTGTAGCAAAAGAAACACCACAAAAAAGTAATGGTGGTAAAACTCTGACTATCAATTTAAGAAAAGATGCAAAATGGTCAAACGGAGATCCTGTAACAGCGCATGACTTTGTTTATGCATGGAGAAAAGTTGTAGATCCAAAAACCGCCTCTGAATTTGCATATATAATGAGTGATATAAAAAATGCAGATTTAGTTAATACTGGAAAAAAACCATTAAATTCTTTAGGAATCAAAGCGTTAAATAAATATAAACTTCAAATTGATTTAGAAAGACCAGTACCGTACATAAATGAATTACTTGCTTTAAGTACGTTTTATCCACAAGATGCTAAAATTGCCAAAAAATATGATAAAAAATATGGAACGAATGCTGAAAGAGCAGTTTATAATGGGCCATTCAAAGTTACTAATTGGCAGGTAGAAGATAAAATACAATTGGTTAAAAATAATCAATATTGGGATAAAAAAAATGTCAAATTAGATAAAGTAAATTATAAAGTTTTAAAAGATCAACAAGCTGGCGCTTCTTTATATGATACTAATTCAATCGATGATACAATCATCACTTCTGAACAAGTTGATAAATATAAAGGCAGTAAAGAATTAAACTATCGTTTAACTGCTGGTACTTTTTATATTAAAATGAATGAAAAAACAGTGCCTGAATTTAAAAATAAAAATTTGAGATTAGCTATTGCACAAGCTATCAATAAAAAAGGGTATGTAAAAACTGTTTTAAATGATGGGTCTCTTGCTTCAAATAATTTCACGGGAATAGGTACAGCGAAGACGCCTGACGGTAAAGACTTCGCAAGTACAGTTGAGTCTCCTTTAAAATATAATCCTAAGGTAGCAAAACAAAATTGGGAAAAGGCAAAAAAAGAATTAGGTAAAAAAGAGTTTGCATTTACAATGAATACGCAAGATACACCAGCTTCTAAAATAGCTGCAGAGTATATTAAATCTCAAATTGAATCAAACTTACCAGGCGTTACATTAAAAATTAAACAAATGCCATTTAAACAAAAAACCACTTTAGAATTAGCTAATAATTACGAAGCGACTTATTCAGGTTGGAGTCCAGATTATCCTGATCCAACAGCATTTTTAGAAACAATGACTAAGGATAATGCGCAAAATAATACTGATTGGGATAACAAAGAATATAACAGGCTTTTAAAAGAATCAAATAGTTCATTGTTACGTGAAACAGAAAAAAGAAATGAAGCGCTACAACGTGCGGAAAGTATCTTGCTTCATGATGCACCAGTAGCTCCTGTTTATCAAAAAGGTGAAGCACACTTAACTAATCCACAGGTCAAAGGATTACAGTATCATAAAATTGGTCCAGATACTACACTGAAACATGTATATATCGATAAATCAATTGATCGTGAAACAGGAAAAAAGAAAGATAACTAAAATAAGACCACGAGTAATTTACTTATACTCGTGGTCTTTTTTATAATGATTTATCTCTTACGTCCTAAGCCCATTGCACGTTCCATTTTTTTCAATGTTTTAAAAGAAGCTTTTTGGGCTTTGTCACGTCCCTGATCTAAGATGTCATCTAATTTATCTGAATTATAAAATTCGTTATATTTTTCTTGGAAATGTACTAAAAAGTCTTTAACAACTTCTGATAAATCCGTTTTGAACTTTCCATATCCTTCATTCTCATACTGTGTTTCAAGATCTTTAATTGATTTATCAGTTAAACTTGAATAAATAGTCAATAAATTAGAAATTCCTGGTTTATTGTCTTTATCAAATTTGATAATACCATCTGAATCAGTTACAGCACTTTTAATTTTTTTCGCTGCAACATTTGGTTCGTCTAGTAATGAGATAAAGTTTTTTTGATTATCATCACTTTTACTCATTTTCTTTGTTGGGTCCTGTAAACTCATTACACGTCCACCAACTTTTGGCATGCGAATTTCTGGTTTAACTAATATATCGTTATAACGACTATTAAAACGTTCTACTAAATTTCTAGTAAGTTCCATATGTTGTTTTTGGTCTTCACCTACGGGCACAATATTTGTATTATAAATAACAATATCAGCTGCCATTAAAGGTGGATAAGTTAATAAACCAGCTGGAATACCATCTGTACGTTTTTGTGCTTTATCTTTATATTGCGTCATACGTTCAAGCTCACCAACACTTGAAATAGTCGTTAACATCCAACCGGCTTGAACATGTGCTGGAACTTCTGATTGAATAAATAATGTTGATTTATCTGGATCAATACCTGAAGCTAAATAAATTGCTGCTAACTGACGAATTTGTTTACGTAATTTGATTTTATCTTGTGGGACAGTAATCGCATGTTGGTCTACAATACAAAAGTAACAGTTGTAATCGTTTTGTACTTCTGCAAATTGTTTTAATGCACCAATATAGTTACCTAATGTAGGTATCCCACTTGGCTGTATTCCTGAAAATAATGTCTCCATATAGATGCCTACTTTCTTTAAAAATAATTCATTTTAACTAGATTATAACAGTATTTTTTTAAATTGTAAGTTATGTTATAATAGAGGTATATATGAGAGATTAGATTTTGTATAGGAATTTTTAGAAAATTTGAAATTTCTCAGAAAAATTAGGATTTTCTCATTTAATTTTAATGTTAACATATTATACTTATAATATAAGCTTAAGACAAATTAGTATAATTATTAATATAATGAATAATATTTATTCAATAGGAGAGTGAGATGTATGGTAACATTATTTACATCACCAAGTTGCACATCTTGCCGTAAAGCGAAAGCATGGTTACAAGAACATGATATTCCGTATACGGAGCGTAACATTTTTTCTGAACATTTAACAATTGATGAAATTAAACAAATTTTAAAAATGACTGAAGATGGAACAGATGAAATTATTTCAACTCGTTCTAAAACTTATCAAAAATTAAACGTAGATATTGATTCTTTACCACTGCAAGATTTATATACGATTATTCAAGATAATCCTGGACTATTACGTCGTCCAATTATTTTAGACGAAAAACGCTTGCAAGTTGGATATAACGAAGATGAAATCAGACGTTTCTTACCTAGAAAGGTTCGTACTTTCCAATTACAAGAAGCGCAACGTTTAGTCGACTAATATTTAAAATTTAAGAACCTATTATTTAACAGCACTGGCTTAGCTATAGTGCTGTTTTTTATAATAAAAAAAGGGAATATAATATGATATAGTGTCCTATTTAAAATAGTGAAATTTAATCAAACAAATAAATTGTAATTTAACTTACGTTCTAATACAATATGGTTACTATTCATCGACTGTAAGGAGTGAGATGATATGAGAATAGAACGCGTTGACGACACAACTGTGAAATTATTTATAACTTATGGTGATATTGAAGCAAGAGGATTTAGTCGTGAAGATTTATGGACAAATCGTAAGCGTGGTGAAGAATTCTTTTGGTCAATGATGGACGAGATTAATGAAGAAGAAGATTTTGTGGTTGAAGGACCTCTTTGGATTCAAGTACATGCATTTGAAAAAGGTGTGGAAGTCACAATCTCTAAATCTAAAAATGAAGAAGCAATGAACATGTCAGATGATCATGCAAATGAGCAATTTGAGGAACAAGTGAATGAATTGCTAGCTAATACATTAGAACAAGAAGAAAGTATTGAAGATTTATTTGAACAACGTGCACAACAAAAACAAGCACATAAATCTAAACGTAAACCATCACAACAACATTCTAGTTTAAGAACAATTATTGTGAAATTTGAAGACTTAGAAGAAGTCATTCATTACGCTTATCATCATAATCTATCTACAGATGAGTTTGAAGATTTATTGTATATGAGTGATTCACATTACTACTATGCAATTCACTTCGATAGTACTGTTAGCCAAGAGACAATTAATGATAGCTACAGTCAATTACTTGAATTCGCTTATCCTAGTGATAAGACAGAAGTGTATTTAAATGATTACGCTAAAATTATTATGAGTCATAATGTTACTTCACAAGTATGTCGTTATTTTACTGATTCAGTAGAATAATATATAACGATTAATCGAGAGTAGAGAAGAAATTTAAAATAAATTTCTTTTCTACTCTCTTTTTTAAAAGTAAATGGATCATCTTAAACGTTTAATAGTATGAGGTGAATGCATGTTAGTAGCGATTAATCGTAATAATGAAACCGTATATGCTCATCAAGCCATCATTACTGAAGAATACCGATGTCCATATTGCAAAAAAAAACTTCTTTTAAAAAAAGGGTTAAAAAAGATTCCGCATTTTGCCCATGTCTCTCAAATTAAAAAAAGATGCATGAAAAATGAAACAGAAAAACATTACTACGTTAAATTTTTTATTGCTCAACGTTTAAAACAATATCACTTTAATGTTGAAATAGAACCTTATTTTTCTAAAATTATGCAGTATCCTGATATTCTTGTGGATGCTAAAGTAGCTATAGAAGTTCAATTTTCAAGAATAAGTATAAAAGAGGTTAAATCTCGATCAAGAGGATTTGAACAAATTGGAGTTGCAGTTATTTGGCTTATCGAACAATTACAATATCGTAAGGGTTATTTATACTTGAACACGTTTCAAGCTTATTTCATTAATCCGATTGATAGAACGTTATATAGTTGGGAGCATGAAAAACAACTGATAGTAAAGTATGTCAATATACAACATATTGGTGGCCGAAAATTTATTGCGCATAGACGAATTATTCAAATTTCTGAATTATTATCATTCAATGAAAAAAAGAATGAGTCATATTGTTATAAATTGTCAAATAGACATATCAGTCGTTATATTTTTAATTGTAGAAAAAAACGTTCGGTGTTAGAACCGTCTTTAAGTGCTATGTATCAATTACAAATAACTGACGATGAGATATGTAGAGATACAGGTTATATTTTTTCGTATCAAATTTTTATTGAAAATCATCCAGTACAATGGCAACTCAAGCTTAAGTTGTTGTTAAAACATAACCTTCCCAAGCATTATTTAATGTCGTATTTGAAATTCAGACAATTTTATCTACAGGATATTAATAAAGAAGAAATTACTTTAAAGTTAATAGATGATTATATTCAACAAGTAAGTGGGAGTTTAAACGTGCAAAATAAATAAAAGAATGAGAAAATTATAACATTAATTCATTTAGGAGGTACATGTATGAGTCAACAACTTACTAGAGAAGAGCAAGAACGAAAATATCCAAATGAAACTTGGGATTTAACAACTATTTTTGAAAGCGATGAAGCTTTTGAAAAAGCATTAAAAGAGGTAGAAAGTTACCTAGGTAAAGAAGAACAATTTAAAGGACATCTAGGAGATAGTGCTAAAACTTTATATAATGCTTTAGCTTTAGAAGATGAGATTGGAACACAATTAGAAAAGGTGTATGTTTATGCACATTTAAAACAAGACCAAGATACATCTAACGATAAATATACTGGTTTTGAATCTCGTGCGCATCAACTCATCATAAAAATTAGCTCAGCATGGAGTTTCTTAGTTCCAGAGATTTTGCAAATTGATGAAGAAAAATTAGAATCTTTTATTAAGAGTAACGATGATTTAAAACGTTATGCATTTGACTTGAAATTAATTAATGAAAAACGTCCACATATTTTAGATGCTGATAAAGAAAAATTATTAACCCAAGCGCAAGATGCATTATCAACTCCAGAAAATGTCTATGGCATGTTTAGTAATGCTGATTTAGAATTTAAAGATGCAGTAGATAAAGATGGAAAAAAACATCCTTTAACACAAGGTACATTTATTAAATATTTAGAATCAGATGATCGTGAATTACGTCAGTCAGCTTATAACAACTTATATGAAGCGTATGGTGCATATAACAATACATTAGGCTCAACTTTAGCTGGTGAAGTTAAGAAAAATATTTTCAATGCTCGTGCGCATAACTATAAAACGGCACGTGAACGCGCTTTAAGTAATAACCATATTCCTGAAGAAGTATATGATAATTTAGTTGCAACAGTTCATAAATATCTTCCATTGTTGCATAAATACACTCAATTGAGAAAAGAACTTTTGGGTATTGATGATTTGAAAATGTATGACATTTATACTCCATTAGTTAAAGATGTTAAATTTGAAATGCCATATGACGAAGCTAAAGAATGGATGCTAAAAGCGCTAGAACCAATGGGAAAAGAATATTTAGATGTAGTTAAAGAAGGTTTAAATCATCGTTGGGTAGATGTTTATGAGAATAAAGGAAAACGCTCAGGTGGTTATTCTTCAGGCGCACATTTAACTAATCCATTTATTTTATTAAATTGGTCTGATACAATCTCTGATTTATATACACTTGTGCATGAATTTGGACATTCTGCACATAGTTACTTTAGTCGTAAAAATCAACCATCAAACTCTAGTGATTATTCTATCTTTGTAGCTGAAGTTGCTTCAACATGTAATGAAGCTCTACTAAGTGATTATATGGATAAACATTTAGATGATGATCGACGTCTATTATTACTAAACCAAGAACTTGAGCGTTTCAGAGCAACATTATTCCGTCAAACTATGTTTGCTGAATTTGAACATAAAATTCATCAAATTGAGGAAGCGGGAGAGCCATTAACATCAACTCGTATGAATGAAGAGTACGCTAAATTAAATAGACTATACTTTGGTGATGTGGTAGAAACAGATGATCATATTAGTAAAGAGTGGTCTCGTATTCCACACTTCTATATGAATTATTATGTGTACCAATATGCAACTGGATACAGTGCAGCTCAAAGTTTAAGTCATCAAATTTTAACAGAAGGACAACCTGCTGTTGAAAGATATATAAATGAATTCTTGAAAAAAGGTAGTTCTAATTACCCAATTGAGATTCTTAAGAATGCAGGTGTAGATATGACTACACCAGAACCTATAGAGCAAGCGTGTGAAGTTTTTGAACAAAAATTAGAAGCATTTGAAAAATTAATGAAGCACTAAAAATAGTGTATTCGTTTTCAATGTGTCTAATTTGTGACATTTCGGATGGAAATGTAGTTTAATATTGAAACGACGTTTTGAGCGTGTTATATTATATACATGAAATTAATCACATAACAAACATACCCCTTTGTTTGAAGTGAAAAATTTCTCCCATCCCCTTTGTTTAGCGTCGTGTAATCAGACACGGCGTTTTTTTTATGCTTAATTATTAAATCAATTTAATATAAAAAGAGCGATACACTTCATATAAGTGATCGCTCTTTGTTATTTCTTAGGCATTTTAGATTGCCAAAATTCGCCGTCAGGATAATTTAGTTTTTCAACTTTTTGTTGTAAAGCTAATTTTTTTAATTCTTTTACGAGTAACTTTTCCGGCCACTCATAAATAGTAAGCAGTTCTTCCATCGTTACTAATTGTTTGGATTGAATATAAGTTTCGAGATTTGGAGGTAATTCTTTTTCGATAGGGCATCCCATTAATTCATTAATAATATAAGTATAAATATGGTAAGGATAAAGACCTTCGACTTTCAAACCTTCTTCATGCACATCTTCACTAAAAAATACAAGTGAAGGCGCTTGTTCAATTTCCATTTCTCTTGCAATATGCAAATCTATTTTTAAACTTTCGGTAAGTTTATTTTTTTGTAAGTCTTCTTTGAAAACATCATAATCTAAACCAGCATTTTTAATACAATTACAAATCATTTCTTCAGTGATAATATCTTTTTTTGGTATAATTTCGTTCTGCATTAAATGAATAAAACGTTCCGCTCTTAATCTACCTTGTAATTCAGCAGCTTTATATGCTAAAGCAATATTATCAAAATCTGAAGTACTTTGAGCTTGACATTTAGTCAAAACCTTTAATGAAGGATTCAAAATATGTCTGATTCGAATATATTGATTATACTCAATTCTTAATTTAGAAATAATTGCGGATAATTTAAAACAATCTTTATTAAAGGGATCAAAGAATGAATAAATTTCTATTTTATTTACAGGTGACAGATTAGTGCTTTCACGACTCGCATTATCTACAATTTTAAGTTCTTCAGCCATGTTTAACTCACCTTCAATTATATTTAGGAATTCACCATATGGTTAGCAGTTAAACACAATCTTTCATACAAGTATTCGCCAACTCCTGCTGGAAATTGAGCTTTATTGATTGCTTTATACATATTTTCTAACCATGCATCTCTTTCATAAGTAGTAATTCTAAATGCCATATGTCTCTTTTTTAACATTGGGTGACCATGTTCTTGAGTGTATAAATCAGGACCTCCTAGAAATTGTGTTAAGAATTGCTTTTGCTTTCTACTTGTTTCTTTAAAATCTCCAGGAAATAAATGGTTGATTCTTTGATCATTCTCTACAAGAAAGTAAAAATAATCAATCATATCATACAAAGCTTTTTCTCCTATTACATCATAAGGTGTTGTAGTCATAGTATCACCCATTTCTATTAATGTATTTCTAATATAACATGAATTTTTACATTTAAAAGTAATTTGACTTTTCACAAGTTTATCTCACATCTATTATAATTGAGCTTGATATTCAAAAAATCGTTGAACTTTATTTTTAGGTGGCTCGTGAACTAAGTTAAATTGTTTTAATAAATTTTGAAATTTTTCAAAGCCTATTTGATAATCATTGACTTCAAATTCTAATTCATAGTCTGTTTTATCAAAGTATTGACTTTTATCTAATACTAATAGTTCATTTTGAAATTCAACTTCTAGTCTTTCAGTTGTCAATGCACCTAAAACACTTAATTCGTTTTCTCCAATATCAAATTCAGTAAGAATGTTTTGAATATCATTAGGTAATGTTGATTTGACAATTGTTTGTCCAATATGAGGCTTCATATCGATTGGATGATTATATTCTATCAAGCCAACTTTAGCTGGTACTTTTAGTGTGATTTCAAATCTGTTTTGTTTAACACGTATTCTTAAAGCAGAACGATGATCACGTAGTTTAAAACTAGGTGTTTCAATATAATAATTGATTTGAGTGAATGGTGTGAGTTGTTTAAAATAAGAAGCTTTAATCGCGTTATATGTATTGAAATCAATTAATTGCTTAAATTCAATTTCATTATTAGTACTCATAATTACACCTCATTAGAAAATCTTTAGTATATTATTGTAGTTCATTATGACGGACATTTGTAAAAAATTAAAGTAATAACAATACTAAAAATAAAATATATAGAGCTAAATATTTAATCGTTTAGAGCATACTTGAACTATGGTACTCTAATGTGTGTTTGAAAGTTAAATTATGTTAAACTAATAAGGAATAATAAGGAGGAACAAGCATGCGTATATATGTAAATGAAATTAAAATCAAAGATGATAGCATTTATTGCTACTCAGAAGATCCAACTGATGGATTAGATGAAGTAGGACAAATGCTTGTAGATAGTGATAATTTTAGTTTTGCTTATTTATTAGATGATGGCTCGTCGTATTCATATTTGATTTTTGTACAAGAGACGTGGTCAATGTTACATAATAATAGAGATAAAAAAGTAATTATTAACGATGAATTAGAATTAGAACATTTTCAAGATGAGTTAAGTTATATCCTAGAAAATGTTGAAGGAAATAATAACTATGGTAAGGAGTTTGTTTCAGCAGTTGAAGAAACTTTCGAACTAAAGTGAAACGGAGTGGAACCATATGAATCAATGGGAGCAATTTTTAACACCATATAAACAAGCAGTCGATGAATTAAAAGTGAAATTAAAAGGCTTACGTAAGCAATATGAAGTTGGAGAAAACGCCTCACCCATTGAATTTGTAACTGGTCGTGTAAAGCCTATTACAAGTATCATTGACAAAGCGAATAAAAGGGGAATTCCTTTTGATCGATTACGTGAAGAAATGTACGACATAGCTGGTTTAAGGATGATGTGTCAATTCGTTGATGATATTGATGTAGTTGTTAATATGCTTAGACAACGTCAAGATTTTAAAGTTGTCGAAGAAAGAGATTATATTAACAATACAAAACAAAGTGGTTATCGTTCATATCATGTAATTATCGAGTATCCAATTGAAACATTAAGTGGTCAAAAAATGATATTAGCTGAAATTCAAATTCGAACATTAGCAATGAATTTTTGGGCTACAATCGAACATACATTAAGATACAAATATGATGGAGATTATCCTGCTGAGATACAACATCGTCTAGAAAGAGCGGCTGAAGCGGCTTACTTATTAGATGAAGAGATGTCTGAAATTAAAGAGGAAATACAAGAAGCTCAAAAATATTATACTCAAAAACGTGCAAAAAAACATGACTGATGAGGTGTCAATACATGCGTTATACGATTTTATCTAAAGGTGACTCTAAATCAAACACGCTTAAACATAAAATGATGAATCAAATGAATTCTTTTCATATGATAGAGGATGCAGAAAATCCAGAAATAGTGATATCTGTCGGTGGAGATGGAACACTTTTGCAAGCTTTTCATCAGTATAGTCATATGTTATCAAATGTAGCATTTGTTGGAGTACATACTGGTCATTTAGGTTTTTACGCAGACTGGTTACCTCATGAAGTTGAAAAATTGATTGATGAAATTCATCATTCTGAATTTCAAGTGATTGAATATCCATTACTTGAAATTATTGTTAAATATAACAACACTAAGAATGAAACACGCTATCTAGCACTCAATGAAGCAACTATGAAAACTGAAAATGGATCAACATTAGTAGCAGATGTTGCAATTAGAGGTAAACATTTTGAACGATTTAGAGGAGATGGTCTATGTATTTCCACGCCTTCTGGATCGACAGCTTATAATAAAGCACTAGGTGGTGCACTGATTCATCCTTCTCTTGAAGCCATACAAATTGCTGAAATTGCATCTATTAATAATAGAGTATTTAGAACGGTAGGTTCACCATTAGTATTACCAAAGCATCATACATGTTTGATTACACCTGTAAATCATAATACAATTAGAACAACAATTGATCATGTCAGTCTAAAACATAAAAATGTGAGCGACATTCAATTTAGAGTCGCAAATGAAAAAGTTCGTTTTGCTAGATTTAGACCATTTCCTTTTTGGAAAAGAGTTCATGATTCGTTTATTGAAAGTGAAGATGATTGATGAAATTTGTATACCATATTCATAGCGAAGAAATGCTTAAGACATTTTTACAACGTCATAATTATTCAAAGAAAACAATTAGCGCCATTAAACGTGATGGCGCTTTAATTATTAATAGGCAACCTGTAACAGTTAGATATATGTTGAAAAAAGATGATCACCTTATTGTTAAACTGCCGGAAGAAGTTCCGAGTACATATCTTCGTCCTTCAAACAAACATATTGAAATATTATATGAAGATACATATTTAATTATCGTTTCAAAACCGGTACATTTAAATTGTGCACCTTCAAGAGAACATCCTCATGATAGTTTAATTGAGCGCGTGATGTATTATTTAAATTATTCTACGAATAAAGTACAATATGTAGTACCTCATATTGTTACAAGATTAGATCGTAATACGACGGGCATCGTTATCTTTACTAAACATGGTCATATTCATCATCTTATGTCGACATTTGAAATAGATAAACGATATATATGTGTGTGTTACGGTAAAACTAAAGAACAATCTATGATAGAGGCACCTATTGGTAGAAATAAAGATAGTATTATTACTCGGTGTATTACGCCATCCGGTAAATATGCAAAAACTGAATATAAAACGTTGAGTAGTCATCACAGTGCAAGTTTATGTGAAGTTAAATTACATACTGGACGAACACACCAAATTAGAGTTCATTTTAAGCACATTGGTCATCCACTTATTGGGGATGACTTATATGATGGTTTTCATCCTCGGATTCAAACATAATCTTTACAGTGTTATAAAGTAAAATTTATACATCCAATATATAATAAAGAAATCGAGATTATTATAGATTATAAAAACTTAGAAAAAATATATCAAAGTGTAAATTAAAATTAGGAGGTACACTTGATGTCATTAAATACAGAAACAACTGGCATACAACATAATAAAGTATACAATCAAAAACTGTTAGATGACAGTTTAGACCGCAATGATATAGATCAATTCAGAAAAGAATTTCTAACTTTACATCAATATGAACAAAGTGAATATTTTGAAAATACAACGAATCAGAATAGACAAAGAATATTCGAATTTTTATCGCCTCAAGAAGTGAGTAGATTTTTTAACCAATTAGATATTGAGGGGAAAGAATATGAAATATTATTTGATTCAATGCATGCACATTATGCAAGTGAAGTATTAGAAAATATGTCTACAGATAACGCAGTTGATATTCTAAATGAATTATCTAACTCAAAAGTTGCCAGTTTATTAGCTTTGATGGACAACAGAGTCACAGATAAAATCAAAAAGTTATTACATTATGAAGAAGATACTGCTGGCGGTATCATGACTACTGAATATATTTCATTGGACATTGGTACATCTGTAAAAGAGGCACTCATGCTAGTTAAAAGTCAAGCACCTGACGCAGAAACGATATATGTGATTTATGTCGTTGATACTGCCGGTCAACTCGTAGGTGTTCTATCTTTGAAAGATTTAATTGTAGCAAATATTGATGCTCATGTTGAAGAAGTAATGATTCAACGTGTTGTAAGTGTAAATGTAGAAGAGGATCAAGAACGTGTTGCTCAAAAAATGAAAGATTATGACTTTATTGCCATGCCTGTTATCGACTATCAACATCATTTAGTAGGGATTATCACAATAGATGATATTTTAGATGTCGTAAATGAAGAAGCAGATGAAGATTATTCACGTTTAGCAGGGGTTTCTGATACTAAATCTACTGATCAATCAGTATTTAAGAAAGCATTGAAGAGATTACCGTGGCTGATTATTTTAACATTTTTAGGTATGATAACAGCAACGATTCTGGGTGGTTTTGAAGATACATTGTCGCAAGTTGCATTATTAGCAGCATTTATCCCTATTATAAGTGGGATGTCAGGAAATTCAGGAACGCAATCATTAGCAGTGTCTGTTCGTAATATTTCTAATGGTGATATTAAAGAAAAAAGTAAACTTAAAATAGCTTTAAAAGAAGCAGGCAGTGGGTTAATCACTGGTTTTGTGTGTGCAGTGATTTTATTCTTAATTATTGTCATTATTTATCGTCAACCCTTCTTGGCACTGATTGTAGGTGCAAGTTTAACTATTGCCATGACAGTAGGTACGTTAGTAGGCTCAATGATTCCAATCTTAATGAATAAAATTCATATCGATCCTGCTGTCGCAAGCGGACCATTTATTACAACTATCAATGATATTGTAAGTATGTTAATTTATTTTGGCCTTGCAACAACATTTATGTCATATCTAACATAGGGGGATGAAATGGGATTTTTTTCTTTGGTCATAGTCGTCGTCGCAGCATTTCTTACACCGATTATTGTTAATCGATTAAACGTCACTTTTTTACCTGTTGTCGTAGCTGAAATATTAATGGGAATTATTATAGGAAACTCATTTTTAGGACTTGTCCACAAAGATGAAATGTTAAACATTCTTTCAACATTAGGTTTTATCTTTTTAATGTTTTTAAGTGGACTGGAAATTGATTTTAGCGCATTTAAAAAAGACACAAGAAAGAGACAGGGTATTAATAAAAATGAAAAGAATTTACCAAGTCATTTACAATTAGCACTTACAGTTTTTTCATTAATAATGGTGCTTTCAATCATTTTAGCATTTGCATTTAAATGGTTAGGTTTTGTAGATGATGTATTATTAATGGTCATTATTATTTCAACCATTTCATTGGGTGTAGTCGTGCCAACACTTAAAGAAATGAATATCATGCGTACAACAATAGGACAATTTATATTATTAGTAGCAGTATTAGCAGATTTATTTACGATGGTTTTATTAACTATTTATGGTGGAATTAATGGTGAAGGCGGAGGGTCAATTTGGCTATCTGCAATTTTAATCGTGTTTACTGCAATATTTTATTTATTAGGTTCTGTATTTAAACGGTTAAATTTTATGCAACGCTTAATGGGTGGTACAACACAAATTGGCATACGGGCCATTTTTGCATTAATCATTTTACTCGTTGCTCTTGCTGAGGGGGTTGGTGCTGAATATATATTAGGTGCTTTTTTAGCTGGTGTAGTTGTATCACTGTTAAAACCTGATGAAGAAATCATTCATACTTTAGATTCATTTGGATACGGATTCTTTATACCGATATTCTTTATTATGGTCGGTGTAGATTTAGATATACCATCTTTAATTAAAGAACCTTCTTTACTTATTATAATTCCGATACTTATATTGTCCTTTATCGTTTCTAAGTTGATTCCTGTCTTATTTATTCGAAGATGGTTTGATACTAAAACAACCATTGCATCAGCATTTTTATTAACATCTACACTTTCGCTTGTTATTGCTGCAGCAAAAATTGCTGAAGAATTAAAAGCAATTACTTCTGAAATGTCAGGGATATTAATATTAAGTGCAATTATTACATGTGTATTTGTACCTGTTGTATTTAAAAAATTATTCCCAATTCCAGATGAAGTGAACCGAAAAATTGATATTGCGTTAATTGGTAAAAATCAATTGACTATTCCAATTGTTCAAAATCTGACTTCACAGTTATATAATATAACGTTGTTTTACCGTAAAGATTTAAGTGATAAGCGAAATTTACCTGACAACGTGACTGTCATTGAAATTAGTGAATATGAAGAAAGTTTATTAGAGAGACTTGGCTTGTTTAATCAAGATATTGTCGTGTGTTCTGCTAATGATGATGGTTTAAATAAAAGGATAGCAAAATTAGCTAAATCTCATGGTGTAAACAGAGTTATTTGTCGACTAGAAAATAGTGGTGATGATGAAGAATTAAAAACAGATGGTATTGAAGTATTTAGTAACTTTATTAGTAATAAAATTTTCTTAAAAGGTTTAATTGAAACACCAAATATGCTAAATATTTTAAGTAACGTTGAAACGTCACTATATGAAATTGAAATGTTGAATTATAAATATGAAAATATTCTATTACGTCATTTCCCATTTGGTGGGGATATCATATTTGTACGTATTGTTAGAAATAATGAATCCATTGTACCACATGGAGATACGCAACTTAGATATAAAGACCGTTTAATTGTAACAGGTTCTAAAGAATATGTAGATGAACTCAAATCTGAATTAGAATTTTATTATTAATCCATTTAAAAGAGAGGACAAAATAAAGGGTATCTTTGAAAAATAACATAAAAAGATACATTACTTTGTGTACCTCTCTTTTTATTGAGATGATTTGAAAATTTATTATTACTTTATTAAATATTATTAACAATGGTAAAATATGTATGTTAAAAACGTTTATAATGAACGGATTAATATAAAGTAATATAAGGAGATAATTTATATGATTAATTTAGAAAATAAAACCTTTGTCATTATGGGTATCGCTAACAAACGTAGTATTGGTTTTGGCGTAGCTAAAGTATTAGACGAATTAGGCGCGCATCTCGTATTTACATATCGTAAAGAACGTAGTAAAAAAGAATTAGAAAAATTATTAGATCAATTAAATCAAAAAGAGCATCATCTTTATCAAATAGATGTTCAAAAAGATGAAGATGTCATTAATGGCTTTGCGAAAATCGGTGAAGAAGTTGGAAATATTGATGGCGTCTATCATTCAATTGCATTTGCTAATATGGAAGATTTACGTGGTCGTTTTTCTGAAACATCTCGTGAAGGATTCCTACTTGCACAAGATATTAGTTCATATTCATTAACAATTGTAGCTCATGAAGCGAAAAAAATTATGCCGAATGGTGGTAGTATTGTAGCTACAACTTATTTAGGCGGAGAATTTGCAATTCAAAACTATAATGTGATGGGTGTAGCAAAAGCAAGTCTTGAAGCAAATGTTAAATATTTAGCATATGATTTAGGCCCAGATAATATTCGAGTCAATGCAATTTCTGCTGGACCAATTCGTACATTAAGTGCTAAAGGTGTAGGTGGATTGAATTTAATTCTTAAAGAAGTTGAAGAACGTGCACCGTTAAGACGTAATGTAGATCAAGAAGAAGTGGGTAAAACTGCTGCTTATTTATTAAGTGATTTTTCAAGTGGTGTAACTGGAGAAAATATCCACGTAGATAGTGGTTTCCACGCAATTAAATAAGTTTAAATTGAAAAATAGTTATAAGATATATAATAAATTCAAGAGTCTGAGACAATGAGTTGTCTTAGACTTTTTTTATAAATCGACAGTTGATGACTGAATTGAAAATGCATTTGTATCAAGCTTTATTCAATTTCAGTTCCAAGGCTAGAACATAGAAACTTTCAATAAGAACATCGACGTTCAACGCAAATTGGGGATGCATTGATGATGTGGAACGGCGACTTAAAAATGAATTTTATCCCTCTTCTAGCTTTATATTATTCAATATGATATGACATAAAAAAACTGCGAATAGAATATGTTCTATCCGCAGTAAGTAATTAAAAAGCATTAATAATTAATTTAATCTTTAACATCGCTATTTGCTTTATCAATGATACGTTGACGATACTTAAATACATTTCTTGCTATTGTTTTTAATACTGCATAAAGTGGAACAGCAATTAAAATAAGTGTGAATCCTCCTAAATCACCCGCTGCTAAGATAACAACAATGATTGTAAGTGGATGAATACTTAGTGATTTACCCATGACGTTAGGTGTGATGACATTACCTTCAAGTTGTTGTGCAATTAATGTAACAACACAGACCCAAATAAATGTTGATGGACCATCGATAATCCCTAATATTGCAGCAGGCGCAAATGATAACCAAGGTCCTAAAAATGGGATTAAGTTTGCTACACCAGCGAATAATACAAGCAATGGTGTATAAGGTAACCCAATAAGGCTATAACCAATATAAAGAATAATACCTAAGATGAAACTAACAGTAACTTGACCTTGAATATACGATTTTAAGGTATAATTTAAATCTTTAAGTAAATCAACAACAAAAACTTTACGTTCTCCTTTGAAAAATTTACCAATTGCTGGAATAAATTTTTCATGATCTTTTAACATATAAATCAAGAAGAACGGTACCATAATCAATAAGAAAATGGTTGAAATAAGAGATGTGATATAAGTGATTGAATTTGCTAATATACCAGTTAAACTATCACTGATTGATTTCATTGCTGAATTAATTTTCGCTGTTACATCACTTGGTAATTTATCCATTTGATTTAATGAGAAATTAACCACTTGTTCTGCATCACGTTGTAAAGTTGGTGTTGCTTTGATTAAATTATTAACATTAGAAATAATAATAGGAGCAATGAAAGCTACTACGATAGCGATAATAGCGATTAATACGATAAAGATAGTTAAAATACTTGTCCAACGTGGGAAACCCCATTTTTCCAAAAGTGTTTGAAAAGGTAAGCAGATATAAAATAAAAATCCACTTAATAAGAATGGAAGAAACACTGAACCTATAATAGTTGCTATAGGTGTAAATACACTATGCACTTCCATAAATAACTTTATAAGTACGAACAGGATGATTAAGAAAATTCCAGTTCGAAACCATACTTTATTAAGCATAGACTTACTTCCTCCTAAAGTAATCAATTCATTAGTAATAAGTATATCTTAAATAAGAGATGTTAAAAAGGAAAAATTGATTAACTAAAAAATAATTATATTATAATATTTAATTGTATAAAAATATATGAGCTTAATTAAACAATTCCTAATTCTCTTAAAAAAGTATATAGAATCTAAAATAAAAAAGCTTATTATAAACGTTTATATCACTGTCACTAATAAATAAAATTGATACAATATGAATATATATGAAGGAGAGAGGATAATATGGAAGAATTTAAAGCTGGAAAAATTAATAAATATATTTTAAATAGTAAAATTCTAGAAAGAGATATCACATTGTCGATTTATCTTCCAGAAGATTTTACTGAATTATTTAAGTCTCAGGTGATTATTTGTTTTGATGGATTGGACTTTTTCCGATTTGGAAGGATTCAGCGTGGATATGAACGTCTAAGAAAAGAAGAACATATTGAACGTGCCATTATTGTTGGATTTCATTATGAAGATGTTGAGAAACGTAGAGAAGAGTTTCATCCTCAAGGTAGTCGTAGTCAAAAGACGATTCAGTCAGTAGTTAAAGAACTTTTACCTTTCATTGATCAAACGTTTCCTACATATAAAGTGGGAAATTCTAGATTATTAATAGGAGATAGTTTAGCTGGAAGTATTGCCTTTCTTACTTCATTGACTTATCCTTCAATATTTAGTCAAATAGCTATGTTTAGTCCGCACTCAGATCATACTGTTCTTGAAAAATTTGAGACATGTAAGCAACGTAATCGATTAACAATTTGGCATGCGATTGGTAGAGATGAAGTCGATTTTAAATTACCAACGACTGGTGAGCAAGCTGATTTTTTAACTCCAAATAGAAAGCTATCAAACCTTATTGAACAAGATGAGCGTGTCACTTACGTCTACAATGAATTTAATGGTAGTCATAATTGGAAATCATGGAAACCTATGATCGGAGATATTCTCTATTATTTTTTAAATAATAATCATAGTACATATGAATAGTCTACATATCTTTTTTGAAAGCCTTTTCAAAAAAACGTTGTATCTAATAACGTATTAAATAGAATTTTGATATAATAGAAGTATGTTAAACAAAGGAGGAATTTCAATGAAGATAGGATTAGCACTTATTCCGGCACAATCATTTCAAAATGAAGTAGATGGCTATCGTAAGCGTTATGATACGGAGTATGCACGTATTATGCCACATATTACGATTAAACCTCACTTTGAACTTAAAGAAACAGAATTAGATTCATTTAAAGACGAAGTTAAACAAAAATTAGATGGATTTAAACCTGTAGAGGTCCACGTGACAAAAGCTTCAAGCTTTAAACCGACAAATAATGTTATTTATTTTAAAGTTGAAAAAACAGAAGAATTAGAAAATTTATTTAATACATTTAATACCGAATCATTTTATGGTAAAGCTGAACATCCATTCGTTCCTCATTTTACGATTGCTCAAGGTTTAACGAGTCAAGAATTTGAAGATATATTTGGTCAAGTGAAGCTTGCAGGGGTAGACCATAGAGAAACCATCGATGAACTTTCATTGTTACATTACAATGAAGATGAAGATAGATGGAACATTGTTGATAGTTTTAAACTAGCATGATATGTATATAAAAAAGAAGTCAAAACTAAAATGTTTTGACTTCTTTTTTTAAGAATATTTTTGATGCTTTTTACTTTTGATAAAATAAATGCCATAAAAAATAGCGAGTAATAGAAAAATGAAAGCTGAGACATAGAATGTATTATTTAATCCATTTGAGAATTGAGCGATAAGGCCTCCGAAAAGAGGACCAATCATTGAACCAAAGCCTTGGACACTATTAAATACACCCCAAGTTTCTTCTTGTTCAGACGGATCGATATGTCCAGCCATAAAAGTATTCCAAGCAGGTAATAAAATGCCATACATTAAACCTATAAAGGCGGCAACTATCCATACAACAATAATATTGTTAACTAGTGAGAGACCAAAAATAAATAGCGTAAACAATATGAATCCTACAAAAATAACGGCATACATAAAGCCAGTGCTATTTTTATCGATTATTTTAGATAAAAATAACATTGATATTGCACAACCAATACCACCAATAGCGATAGCAGCAGTATATTCAATAGTTGTTACCCCCACAACTTTTGTAGCATACGTCGGCAATATTGGAAGCAAAGCTGATATTGAAGCACCTTGCAACAAAATACCTGGGAATAAAATCATATGACGCTTCATTACTTCTACGATTTGACCTAATTGTTCTTTTACAGGTTTAGTATTGTAATTTGTGAGTTTTACATCTACAAAATAATAAAGTATCCATGCAATAATGACGACAAGAGACATCGTGAATGCAAAACGCGTTGGATGTATTTTGACTAGAACATTCATAAACGCCCAGCCTACAAGTAAACCTAATAACCATGCAAAATATACATAACCCATTTGTTTGCCACGTTGACTTTCTTCCACACTAGATAACATGATTACCCATATTGGACTGACTGCAATTCCTAGCATAATTGCACTAATAATGATAATGATAGGATGAGCTGGAAAGAAAATAATTAGAAACAAGCTTAAAAAAGCTAATAAAAAACCTAAATTAAGGACAATTTTAGTCCCAAATTTCTTTAATAAAAAACCAATCACAAAGTTTGTAGCTGCATCTGAAATAAAATGAATAGATAACGCTGCTGAAGTCACAGCTACAGCGATAGAGGTTACAGTAGGTAAATAGTTAACATAACTTAATACATACATGCCTCTAGCAAATTCCATTAAAAATAAAATAACGAGCATTATTTTAAAGTTTTTACTTATGCTTTTATTGTTTGACAAAGAACTTAGCATATAATGGCACCTTTCCATAAATTTCTTGCTGTTGAGATGAATGATTGAGCATATTCAATAAATCGATACAAAGTCGATGAGTTGAATAATCTACTCTATCCTGACGCATTGTATTTATCATTAGAGTTAATTTGTTCGAATCATGTGTTAATTCAGAGACAATATCAATTGCATCTTCAGGAGTATTAGCAATTCTACCATACCCTTTTTCTTGGAAATAATACGCATTTTCTAGTTCCTGTCCTGGAGCAGGATTTAAGAAAATCATTGGGATACTTCTTGTCAAACCTTCGGATATCGTAATCCCACCTGGTTTAGTAATCATTAATTGACTTGAAGCCATCCATTCATTCATATGTTTTGTATATCCTAAAATGAGAACGTTGTCGTAAGATTTAAATCTAGCTTCCAAATTACGTTTAAGTCCTTTACTTCTACCACAAATCATAACGACTTGAGAATGAGGACTTTTTTCTAAGATACGTTCTATCATATGTTCAAAACCTTTTGATACTCCAAAAGCACCTGCAGACATAAGGATAGTATTTTTTTTAGGATCTAAATGATATTTTTTTAGCCAAGCCTGTTGATCAATATCCGCTTCAAATTTATCAGAAATAGGGATACCCGTGACTTTAATTAAAGATGCCGGTACACCAACGTTTACGAAGTCTTCTTTTGTATCTTTAGTAGCTACATAATATCTATGAGAATTTGGAGTAATCCAGTTTTTTTGTAGACGATAATCCGTCATGACTGTTGCAATAGGGATACGCATGTTAAATTGTTCAGTTAATACTGACATCACGGGCGTTGGAAAAGTCATTAAAATCAAGTCAGGCTTTTCTTTTAAAAGTAGGTTAATCAGTTTATTTAAACCATAGTATTTATAAAAACATTTATCTAATTCATCTGGTCGACTATAATAAAAGTTTTTATACATATTTCTAAAATATTTAAAGCTATTGATATACCATTTTTTACAAATAGACGTAAGGATGGGATGTGCTTCCATAAATAAATCATGCTCAATAACAGAAATATGAGGTAGATTCATGTCATTCAATTGATTGACAATACTTTGTGTCACTTGTAAATGACCGTTTCCAAATGATCCAGTGATAATCAATATCTTTTTATTTTGAGTAACCATTAATAGTCACCCTCCAATAATTTAAGTTTAATCCATCGAATGATGTATTACAGTAAAAAATACATACTAGTATAAAGAATATGTATTTCATTCAAGGAAGTCATAAAATTCATTTATAGTGAATTATAGCATATTCGAACAATGATTACTTTAACTTTATACCCTTATCCTAGCACTAATAAAGTGAAATGTAGGAGGCTTACACTAAGATAAGAAAAAATTTATAAATAATTAACTTAGAATTAATATTAATAATACAGAACATACAAAAGTTATTTGATTTTAAGTAGTTCAGAATTTACTTTTTTAGGTGAGAATAAATTTATCAACAACTTTAAAATGTGTATAATAGAGATATTGAAAAAAAGGAGCGATACATTTTGAATGCGAATGAGTTGTTCAATAAAATAAGAGTTAAACAAGTTATAGGAACTTTAGATATAGATATCACTGATATTACTACAGATTCACGAACTGCTAGTGGAGAAAGTATCTTTGTAGCTTCCAAAGGATATACCGTAGATAGTCATAGATTTTGTCAAAATGTCATTGACCAAGGAACTAAAATTATAGTTGTAAACCGTAAGCAAGAAGTTAAAGGAGAAGTAACACAAGTTATTGTACCTGATACTTTAAGAGTAGCCAGTATATTAGCGCATACATTATTTGATTATCCAAGTCAACAACTCACTACCTTTGGGGTCACTGGTACAAATGGTAAAACTTCAATCGCGACGATGATTCACTTAATTTACAGGGGATTAGACAAAAATAGTGCATATTTAGGTACGAATGGATTTCAAATTAATGAAGAAAAAACAAAGGGGGCAAATACTACTCCTGAAACTGTATTGCTTACTAAGAAAATTAAGCAAGCTGTAGACAGTAAAGCTGAAGCAATGACTATGGAAGTCTCAAGTCATGGATTAGCTCTAGGACGATTAAGAGGTGTAGAATTTGATGTAGCTGTTTTTTCAAATTTAACACAAGATCATTTAGACTTTCATGGCACAATGGAAGCTTATGGACATGCTAAATCATTACTATTTAGTCAATTAGGTGAAGATTTATCAAAAGAAAAGTATGTGGTGTTAAATAATGATGATGATTTCTCTAAATATTTAGAAACAGTAACACCTTATGAAATATTGACATATGGTATAGATAATGAAGCACAGTTTATGGCTCAAAATATCAAAGAATCTTTACAAGGTGCACAATTTGATTTTGCTACTCCATTTGGCACGTACCATGTTTCATCACCATATGTAGGTAAATTTAATATCTCAAATCTTATGGCAGCTATGATAGCAGTGTGGAGTAAAGGAATCGATTTCAAAGATATCGTAGAAGTGGTGAAATCTTTAGAACCTGTTGAAGGGCGTCTAGAGGTTTTAGATCCATCACTTCCAATCGATTTAATTATTGATTATGCACATACTGCTGATGGTATGAATAAACTGATTGATGCAGTGCAACCTTTTGTTAAACAAAAGCTCATCTTTTTAGTAGGCATGGCTGGCGAACGTGATTTAACAAAAACGCCTGAAATGGGGGCTGTTGCATGTCGAGCAGACTATGTGATTTTTACACCTGACAATCCAGCAGATGACGATCCTAAAATGTTGACTGCAGAACTTGCTAAAGGTGCAACACATAATAACTATATAGAATTTGAAGATCGAGCTGAAGGTATTAAACATGCTATCGAAGTCGCGAATCCAGGTGATACAGTTGTACTTGCTTCTAAAGGTAGAGAACCTTATCAAATTATGCCAGGACACGTGAAAGTGCCACATCGTGACGATTTAATTGGTTTAGAAGCTGCGTATAAAAAGTTTGGAAAATCCAACTATGATCATTAAGCAACTTTCTGAACAAAATGAAATAATCAATGTCTATCTATATGAACACGTGCATTATTCTTATTATATGATAGCTATTCCAGATATGTTTTGGTCTGTAGAATTAAATGCACAACTCAATGAACAGGAAATAAATGAAGAGTTAATAATGCAATTATTTACATTTAAAGAAGAAAGTGAAGCATTGCGTATAGCTTCTCAGTTATCTAAGTGGATAATAAAGGATTTAAAGGAGAATAATGAATGAGTTTAAAAGAAGAAATAGAATCAAGAAAAACGTTTGCTATTATTTCACACCCGGATGCTGGTAAAACGACGCTAACTGAAAAATTATTATATTTTAGTGGTGCTATTCGTGAAGCGGGTACTGTAAAAGGAAAAAAAACAGGGAAATTTGCAACCAGTGACTGGATGAAAGTAGAACAAGAACGTGGTATTTCTGTAACCAGTTCAGTCATGCAGTTTGATTATGATGATTATAAAATTAATATTCTAGATACACCAGGACACGAAGATTTTTCTGAAGATACATACCGAACATTAATGGCGGTTGACAGTGCAGTAATGGTTATCGATTGTGCAAAAGGGATCGAACCCCAAACATTAAAATTATTTAAAGTATGTAAAATGAGAGGCATTCCTATCTTTACTTTTATCAACAAATTAGACCGTGTAGGTAAAGAGCCATTTGAACTATTAGAAGAAATAGAAGAAACGTTAAATATTGACACATACCCAATGAATTGGCCAATAGGAATGGGACAAAACTTTTTTGGTATTATTGATCGTGAGACTAAAACTATTGAACCTTTTAGAGATGAAGAGAACATATTACATTTAAATGATGAGTATGAACTTGAAGAAGAACACACCATTGGCAATGATAGTGCTTTCGAACAAGCGATTGAAGAATTTATGTTAGTTGAAGAAGCTGGCGAAAAATTTAACAATGGAGCATTATTAAATGGCGATTTAACTCCTGTATTTTTTGGCTCAGCATTGGCTAATTTCGGGGTTCAGAATTTCTTGAATGCATATGTAGATTATGCGCCTATGCCTAATGCTCGTCAGACGAATGAAGAAGTTGAAGTTAGCCCGTTTGATGACGAGTTCTCGGGTTTTATATTTAAAATTCAAGCGAATATGGATCCAAAACATAGAGATAGAATTGCTTTTATGAGAGTAGTCAGTGGCGCGTTTGAAAGAGGTATGGATGTGACCTTGCAACGTACCAATAAAAAACAAAAAATCACACGCTCTACCTCTTTTATGGCAGATGATAAAGAAACCGTCAATCACGCTGTAGCTGGAGATATTATTGGATTATACGATACAGGTAACTACCAAATTGGTGATACATTAGTTGGAGGTAAACAAAAATTTAACTTCCAAGATTTACCACAATTTACACCTGAAATTTTCATGAAAGTCTCTGCTAAAAATGTTATGAAACAAAAACATTTCCATAAGGGAATTGAACAGCTTGTGCAAGAAGGTGCGATTCAATATTATAAAACACTTCATACGAATCAAATTATTCTCGGTGCAGTGGGTCAATTACAATTTGAAGTATTCGAGCACAGAATGAAAAATGAATACAATGTAGATGTCGTTATGGAACCTGTAGGTAGAAAAATTGCACGTTGGATTGAAAATGAAGAGGATATTCAAGATAAGATGAACACGTCACGTTCTATTTTAGTGAAAGACAGATATGATAAGTTTGTTTTCTTATTTGAAAATGAATTTGCTACACGTTGGTTTGAAGAAAAATTCCCAGATATTAAACTATATAGTTTATTATAAAAAATGACAATATAAGGTTTAATTTAAAATAATAATAAAGAGATACAATATTTTTAGCTTTAACATTGTTTATATATACCAAATCTGGTTATAATACTCTTAACAAATAAATACCTATGACTTAATGTCAGAGGGGAGTAACTTGAGAATTTGAGGGGCTATATTACTAACATCTTAAATTCAGCATTTTATCGTCATTACGAAGTTGATACTTCCGGTAAAATGAGCAAATTTGCTAAGTGAGACCTTTGCTATGAATTAGCATAGGTCTTTTTATTTGTAAAAAATAAATAAAGGAGCTGTCTTTTCATGGATCCAAGCTTAATTTTACCTTATTTGTGGGTAATATTAGTGTTAGTATTTTTAGAAGGATTACTAGCAGCAGATAACGCGGTTGTAATGGCAGTAATGGTTAAGCATTTACCACCAGCACAGCGTAAAAAAGCATTATTCTATGGTTTACTAGGAGCATTTATTTTCCGTTTTATTGCTTTATTTTTAATTAGTATTATTGTGAATTTCTGGTTTATTCAAGCGATTGGTGCTGCATACTTAATTTTCATGTCTATTAGAAATCTTTGGAATTTCTTCCATAAGAAAGATGAAGAGGAACAAGTTGGGGATGAACATCATTATGATGAAACTGGCGCTGAAAAGAAAGTAAGTGCTGGAAAATTTTGGGCTACCGTATTTAAAGTAGAGTTTGCTGACATTGCCTTTGCAATTGATTCTATGTTAGCAGCAATGGCTATTGCAGTGACACTTCCTAAGATGGGTATTCATTTTGGCGGAATGGATTTAGGTCAATTTGGAGTTATGTTCATCGGTGGTATGATTGGTGTTATTTTAATGCGTTTTGCAGCAACATGGTTTGTTGATTTATTAAATAAATATCCAGGTTTAGAAGGTGCCGCTTTCGCAATTGTTGGCTGGGTAGGTATTAAATTAGTAGTTATCGTATTAGCTCATCCAGATATTGGCGTATTATCAGAAGACTTCCCACATAGTACGTTATGGCAAGCAATCTTCTGGACTGTAATGATTTTATTAGTTGTGATTGGATGGTTAACATCAGTACGAAAAAATAAAAAGAATGCTAAGCATTAGATATAATCGATACCTTTTGAAGTTTTTTATAAGAGACTTCAAAAGGTTTTTTCAATTAATAACTATTTGTATAATATTTTTAGAAAATATTTGACAATCGTTTGCTTATTAACACTAATGATATTAAAATTTAAGTAATATATAAATTAATTCAGATAGATATATAACCACATAAAAGTAAATCATTTTTTTAGTGATATATATTGTGATTTCAAGGTTAGGAGTGGGCATCTTTGGATAATGATAAAAAACAAGTGATACCGCGTAGTAAATATGGGCGTAAACGTCACGAATACTTTCATAATGAAGAACGCGAGGAACGTATTGAACGTGAAAGACAAAAGCGTGAACATTTAGCGGAAAAAGAACAGCATCAAGCAAAAGTAAATGAAGAACGTGTCAAAGATAATTTAAGAAAAGCTAGAATTGAGAAATTAACACAAGAAGAAATTCAACAACAACAACATTTAGCTAAGTTAAGATCAAAAAGAGATGCATCAAAAACAGCTAAGAAAAATAATAGGCATCATTTAACTCTGCCTGAAGAACAACATCTTAAACAAGAAGACATACATAATGAGAAATTGAAACAGCAAAAACCAATTTCGAGTAATGGCTCAAAAAGTGAAAATGAAACGAATAAATCTATAGAACCAACTTATAGTAGATTGAATAAAAATAATGAGTCTCGTCAAAAGTCTAAAAAAGAAAAAGACAATCAGCATAATGATACAATTAAAACACAATCTAAACATCCAACAATAACTGAAGAATCATACATTTCATCTAAGGATAAAGGATCAATTCATACTGAGAAAGAACAAATGTCAACTCAAGTAGAACATATTAAGAGTGAACAATCAAAGCACATATCTAATTCTGATAAGAATACGACAGAAAATATATCGGATCAACAACCTCATGAATCACATGAACAATCAGCAAATGATACACAAAATAAGATCGTTGACTTTTTAAAAGAACATTGGATTAAAATTTTAATCGCAATTGCTTTAATATTAATCTTAGTTTTAGTAAAAGCTATTTTTACTGAACCTTCTCAAGAACAACATTCAAATCAAACACATACACAAGATAAGAAGTACACAACAACTATGAAAAACGCTAATAATACTGTCAGATCAGTGGTAACAGTAGAAAGTGACGCACCTAAGAATACTTCAGTTCAAAAGACAAATTCAAAATCAGATAATGAACTTGGCTCAGGTGTCGTCTACAAAATTGTAGGCGATACTTTTTTTGTATTAACAAATACACATATTGTTGGTGAAGCGGACAAAGTTAAGATTACATATGGAGAAAATAATAGTATAAAAGGTGACGTTGTCGGAAAGGATAAATGGTCCGATATTGCAGTAGTGAAAGCAAAAATCAATGATAAAAATATTAAACCTATCCGTATTGGAAATTCAGATAAATTAGTTTTAGGGGAATCGATATTAATTGTAGGTAATCCTCTAGGAGAAGAGTTTAGAAATACGGTATCTAAAGGGATTATTTCGGGGTTAAATCGATTGGTTCCTGTTGATTTTGATAAAGATAATAAAAATGATGAATTGATGCAAACGTTCCAAATTGATGCTTCTGTTAATCCTGGGAATTCAGGTGGAGCTGTAGTTAATAAAGATGGAGAGCTTATCGGTATTGTCTCATTAAAAATTAATATGCCAAGCATAGAAGGAATGGGTTTTGCTATTCCCATTAATGAAGCTAAATCAATCGCTAAAGAGCTTGAAAAAAATGGGAAAGTAAATTATCCCAATACTGGAATAGCTTTAGAAAATGTGAATGATTTAAATCATTATGAACGCTCACTTTTAAAATTACCTAATGATATAAATGATGGGATTTTAGTGAAAAAATTAAAAGATGACGGTTTAGGTAAAAAATCAGGTTTAAAAATTGGTGATGTCATTGTAAAATTAGAAGGTAAAACATTAAAAGATAATTTGCAGTATAGACACATCCTGTTTAACCATCGACAAGATTTAAAAACGTTATCGGCTAAAATTTACAGAGATGGAAATATTCAAGATATAGAAATTAATTTGAAATGACATTGAGGTGACAAACTAATGTCTATTTTCAGTAAATTATTCAAAAAATCAACGCCTCAACAAGGTATTGTTTTATATTATTTAATTGCAATTGTCGTTGCATTTTTATTACTCAATTTACCTTTTGTACATAAACCTGGCGTGAAGGTAAGTCCTATAGATACGTTGTTTGTAGCTGTATCTGGAATTAGTGTGACCGGTTTAACGCCAGTCAGTATTATTGATACCTATTCATCATTTGGCCAACTTATCATTTTAATTATCTTAAACATCGGTGGCATAGGCGTAATGGCGATAGGTACAGTGTTGTGGGTAGTACTTGGTAAACACATTGGTATGCGCGAACGTCAACTTATTATGCTTGATAATAATAAAGACACAATGAGTGGGACAGTTAAGCTTATTATTGAAATAGTTAAAACAATCATGACTATCGAAATTGTAGGTGCACTCTTGCTTGCATTTTATTTTTACAGAGACAATCCTGATTTGAAAAATGCTTTAATGCAAGGTTTGTTTGTATCTATTTCAGCTACTACAAATGGTGGGTTAGATATTACTGGTCAATCGCTAGTTCCATATGCCAAGGATTACTTTGTACAAACTATTGTAATGTTTTTAATTATTCTTGGATCAATTGGTTTTCCAGTATTACTTGAAATCAGAGCTTATATACGAAATAGAGTAAGTCATTTTAGATTTTCTTTATTTACTAAAATTACAACAACTACTTACTTTTTCTTATTTATATCTGGATTTTTATCTATTTTAGCACTTGAGTACAATCATGCATTCAAAGGATATAATTGGCATCAATCTTTATTCTATGCATTATTTCAATCTGCAACTACACGTAGTGCTGGATTACAAACCATTGATGTGACACACTTTAGTGATGCAACAAATGTCATTATGAGTATTCTCATGTTTATTGGATCTTCTCCGAGTTCAGTAGGAGGAGGTATTCGAACAACGACATTTGCGATACTTATTTTATTTGTGATTAATTTTAATAACAATACAGAAAAATCATCGATTAAAGTATTTAATAGAGAAATTCATATCATCGATATACAGCGTTCTTTTGCTGTGTTTATAATGGCGACAGTACTTACTTTTGTAAGTATCATTATTATATTAGCAGCAGAAGCCAATAATTTATCATTCTTACAGGTATTTTTTGAAGTCATGTCTGCATTTGGAACATGTGGACTATCACTTGGGGTGACAGATAATATTAGTAGTATTACTAAGGTAGTCTTAATGCTTCTTATGTTTATAGGACGTGTCGGTTTAATATCATTTATTATTATGATATCTGGGCGTAAAGAACCTGATAAATTTAGTTATCCAAAAGAAAGAATTCAAATTGGATAAACAGAGAAAGGAAAGTGGGATACATTCATTTTGAATTCGTTATCCTACTCTTTTTTGTATATAGATAGTTATGTTTTAAATGAAAAAGTAATATCGTTATTGAAATGAATCGTGATACCAATCAAAAAACCTTTTCTTAGTTTTAGCAACTAAGAAAAGGTTTTTATCCATGAAAAATAAGTAATAAAATGATGGCAACAATTTGACCTAAAGACGATGTAACAATACGTCTTGTATACTGATAACTCAATGATAATATGACTTGAGCTATAAAGATAAAAATAACAATCCACCATTTATCAAGATAGATAAATAAAGAACTAGAACATAATGCAGGTATTAAAATTGTTATCCAGCGAGGTAGTCTGAATTTATTTAACTCTTTTTGTAAGACAGCACGCATGTATAACTCATGACAAGGAATGACAAATAAGATAGTAATTAACATTTGCCATTTAAAATATACACCCGTTCTTGATAATTCTTTAATTAATTCGGTATAAGTAATTTGTGACGATATAAGTGAAAATATAAGTTGTATTATCATTAATACAACACCTGTGATTACTCCCACACCAATAGAGGTTAATAGACGTTTTGATGTGATATCCCGTTGATAAAATACATAACTAATGCCAGCAATTAACATTATACCAGTATATAAATACCAATATTCTTGATGTTCTCCCCACATTATAAATAAGATGAGATGAAATACAATAAAACTTGCAACAAACCAAATTAAGGGTTTAGATGTATTTTTCATTTAATATTAACCTTCTTATTCAACGATTTTATATCGTTTGTGATTAATAACTGTTTTTTCAGGTAAATCTAGTTCATTAAAATTTTCCATAATTGTCAAATCAACAATAACTGAATTATCATTAATTTTTTCAACACGGCCTCTTAAACCGTCATAAAATTCTACAATATTTCCAACTTCTGCAACAGTCATTTCGAGTCCTCCTCAAATCATAGCTAGACTATATTGTACTAAAATTTACACTACAAATAAACAAATATATACTAAAATTAGAAAATATTATATTATTTTTGAAAATAATGCCATAATTAAGTTAAACAATCGATAATGGATGATGTATTGCATTATTAAATTTTAAAAGAAAGAGAAAGGTGAGTACTATGAAATTTGTAAGTAATAATAATATTACTGACCCTACAATTAACCTAGCTATGGAAGAATATGTACTTAAACATTTACCTGCAGATGATAGTTACTTTTTATTTTATGTTAATGAACCCTCAATCATTGTAGGTAAAAATCAAAATACAATTGAAGAAGTTAATAAACAGTATATAGATGATCATCATATTCATGTTGTACGACGAATTTCTGGAGGAGGAGCTGTGTATCATGATAAAGGAAATTTGAATTTTAGCTTTGTAACGAGTGATGATGGTAACAGTTTTCATAACTTTAAGAAATTCACTGAGCCTATTGTTCAAGCTTTACAATCTATGGGTGTAGATGCAGAAATGACAGGCCGTAATGACATTCAAGTAGGCGCAGCTAAAATTTCCGGAAATGCTATGGTTAAGGTTAAAAATCGTATGTTTAGTCATGGTACATTAATGCTAAATAGCGATTTAGAAGAAGTACAAAACGCTTTAAAAGTGAACCCTAAAAAAATTCAATCTAAAGGTGTGAAGTCTGTACGTAAACGCGTAGCAAACATTGAAGAATTTTTAGATGAATCTATTACAATCGATCAATTTAAGCAAATCATTTTAAAAACTATCTTTGGTGAGCATGAAGTAGAGGAATATCATTTAACGGAAGAAGACTGGAACAATATTAAGCAATTAAGCAATGAAAAATATCGTACTTGGGATTGGAATTATGGTAAAAATCCTAAATATAATTTTGAACGGGACGAGAAGTTTGAAAAAGGATTCATTCAAGTTAAATTTGATGTCAAAAAAGGAAAAATTGAACATGCTAAAATCTTTGGCGATTTCTTTGGAGAAGGAAATGTCAATGAATTAGAAGATGCTTTAGTAGGAATATTACACGATTATACTCATATAAAAGAAGTAATGGAAGACTATGACTTTTATCATTACTTTGGTGATATTGATAAAGACAGTATATTGAAATTAATGGCGTATTAGTTTCAATATAAAAAAGGAGTCAAATTGTAGAAACAATGGCTCTTTTTTTATATAAAAAAACTCTTTACTTAAAAAGTAAAGAGTTAAATGACGGAAACGGAGGGATTCGAACCCTCGCGCCGCTCTCGCGACCTACACCCTTAGCAGGGGCGCCTCTTCAGCCAACTTGAGTACGTTTCCATATGGCTCCGCAGGTAGGATTCGAACCTACGACCGATCGGTTAACAGCCGATAGCTCTACCACTGAGCTACTGCGGAATAATATAACGTGTTCTTTAATCAACACAAATACAATTATATCAATAATATTAAAATTTGCAAGAGATAATCTTTAAAAAATATACGGAACATTTACACTAAATTAATATAATCGTTCCGTATATTTTAAAAATAAACATACAGCTATTTATCTTCTAATAAAGAATAGTGTGAAAGGGCCTCAAAAATATTTAAAGATGTTTTTTCATAATCGATTGGCATATCTGGATTATTAGACTTCATTCTTGCTTGTTTATCAATCATATAGTAATAGAAAATAGAATTAGAATATTGATGCCATAAACTATGAAAAGATACATTTAATGTTAGTGCTTCTTGGTTTGCAAAGATAATTTTACTCTTTCTGTTCTTTAATGGCTTAATATCAGAAATATAATGCATATTAATCCATATATTTTCTTCTAAACGGTCTGAATGTGTTGGGAAAAAGTAAGTTGGAAACAATGGTGTGAGAAGGATGGGAGGTTTACTAGTTATTCCAGCGATGCGTTGAGTTTCAGCTTTCTTGCTTAAGTAGTTATTGCCATAAAATCTACATGATCGTTCAATAATTTTTTGAGTTTTAAAAGGGCTTATTTCTCGTGAGGTATCGAATTTGAGGATTTCTGAACCGTTCGATTGTTGATGATTGTCAAATGTAGGTCTAATCACCATATCACCTTTACGTATGACATAAATCGTATTAGGTGGTTTATTGAACTGAGTCATAAGATCAGCTCCTTATTTAATTATTTATTATTAAACACGAAGAGTGATTAACAATATAAAATTATTATATAAAAAAAGTATATGTTGTCAAGTTATTATTTAAAAATAAAATTACACTATTTTATTTAGAAAAGTCTGAATATTCATTGATTTCAAAATAAAAAGCTTGTATACTATTTTTAAATTAATAGAAAGGTAGTGAATTTTATGTATTACAATACAAATGTTAAACATACCACACTAGAAGAATTTGTAATGACGATGAATGATTTAGGTGTAGAACTTGTGATTGACGAAGCTTTACGTTTAGAAAGAAAGAAACAACTTGTAACATTAATCGATGAAGCCTTGGTTAATAGAAATGAAGATGATTTTAATCAATACACTACTGAATTAAAACATTTGGAGGCATTTCTCAATGAGTAAATCCGGTTCCAATGAGTCATTATAAAAAGGTCTATTCTCTAAAATAAAGTGAATAGACCTTTTTAAATTATTTTCTTTTTGAATTTCCTTCTATTTTATTTTTAATCCATTTTAATACATATCCTGTAATAATTGTTCTCACAATACGTTTAATAAAGTTTTTCATAGTCACATTCTCCTTTTTAAAACTATTATTAATTTATACCCCATTTTCTTTAATTTAAAGAAGAAAGTTTAAATACTTTTGGTTGTTTTTTATCTGGGTATAAAAATATATCCATTATTATCAGCTGTAGTAGTGAAAATAATAATCATGCCATGAATAATCGAAATAATTGTTGGAATAAGTGTCCAAAAAAAGACCAAATGTAATACGCCTTGTCCAACTTTATCCGCATAGAACTTGTGAATCCCAACACCACCTAAGAACAATGCACATAATACATACAATGTTTTGTTTACTCTCATATTATGGATGCCTCCTTATTTTCATATTGTAAGTAATTTATGACTAAAATCAAGAACGTCACTTATAAAAGAATCAGTTTATACTTACTATAATATTTAATTTCTTGTAATAATATGAGTATGATGTAGATGGAGGGATAAATATGATTAGAAAAGCGACACCGAGTGATAATAAGCAAATTGCAAAACTTTATTATTTAATATGGAAAGATATGGAACTTGACATTGTAAAGGAAATTTCTAAAAAACGTATGATCAATTTGCTTGAACTTAGTATAGTTAATGTACATTATCGTACCTATTATAAAAATATATGGGTATATGAAAAGAATAATGAAGTGGCCGGTTGTATTATCGCTTATGATGGTTCAAAAGAAATGGAGTATGAAGAACAATGGAACCAACTGCCTCTTGAAGAAGATATCAGATTAGTTGGAACACCTTTACCTATAAAAGAAGCTAAAAATGATGAGTGGTATATTGAAGCAGTGGTCACATCGCCTGATTATAGAGGACAAGGTATTGCGACACAATTGTTGGAACATTTGATCACCACAAGTTCTAATAAAAAATGGAGTTTAAATTGTGATTATAATAATGAGAAAGCACTTAAACTTTATAAACAACTAGGTTTCAAATGGGTTGAAGATATTAATTTATATGGCCATGATTATCTACATATGATATATATATAATAATAAAAAAACTAGCATTGTTAAAAAACAATGCTAGTTAAAACAAATTAGATTCCACCTAAAAGTGCGCTGATATAAATACCTAAAGCGTACAAAATACCAAAGAATGTATTCGTTTTGCCAGTCGCTGCCATCGCTGGCATCATGCTTGCTGGTGTATCATTTTTATTAAAACGACGAATTGCTTTGATAGGCATTGGGAATGAGAATAATACTAACAAGTAGAATAATGAGCCGCCTGATTTGAATAAAGCAGTAAATATTACGATTAAGTAAGCTAAGATATACATTGCTGCCATAAACGTAATAGAAGCTTTTTTACCTAATAAAATAGGTAAGGTTTTACGACCACTTGCTTTATCTTTAACACGGTCACGAATGTTATTAGCCATATTAATTAACCCGATTGTAATAACAATAGGTAAGCTAATCCAAACAACAAAACCATTGACATTACCTGTTTGAATAAAGAATGCAAGTAAAATGATAATCATACCCATAAATAATCCGGAGAATAATTCACCAAATGGCGTCCATGAAATAGGAATAGGTCCACCAGTATATAAATAACCAATTGCCATACATACAATACCAACTGGAATAATCCAAAATGAACTATTAGCAGCTAGATATATACCAAGTAAAGCGGCAATAATATAAAAAGCAATTGCTAGATTCATGACAAGTTTTGGACTCATACCATTTCGAACAATCGCGCCACCGATACCTACAGATGTATGATCGTCTAATCCTTTTTTAAAATCATAATATTCATTAAACATATTAGTCGCTGCTTGAATTAAAAGACATGCGATTAACATTGCTAAAAATAGGCTGAATTTAATATGATCTTGACTGCCCAGTAAGAAAAGTTTAGCTGTCGCTGTTCCTACTAATACAGGGACAATAGACGCGGTTAAAGTATGAGGTCTCATTAAATGCCAATATTTTCTAACAGTTGAATATTGTTGATATTGATCTGCCATAATATAATCTACCTCTTATAATATAAAGTTTTAACATATGTATTTTAAAGGAATAGGTAAGAAAGGTCAATCAACGTGAAATATTTCCCTAAATTGATTGAGCAATTATGATACGATGAATAACGAAAAATGTTACAATATTTTAATGGGTAAAAAAAGATAATGAAAGAAGTGAAATGAATGGCTGCCAACCTAATGGAAGACAAAATTATGGAATCTATATATGAAAGCAATAAAAACTGGGTTTCTATTGAAGTCGTGTTAAATAAATCTTTAACACCAAGTGAATTATTTAATTTAACTGAAAAACAAGCTGGAGATCGATTTTATTTGCGATTAAACGATAATATGTCTTCATTTTTCGGCTATCATGCAATTCAAAGATTTAAGAATAACTTTGAAAATAAACAATCTATCTTTCGGGAATGGGAAAAATTTAAAAATGATGTAGAACTAATTCATGTTAATACGCAAAAGCATCACCTTAAAATAGTAGGGGGATTCCAATTTTCAAATCATAAATCTGATGATGAGTGGCGTGAATTTGGGATTAATCATTTTGTGGTACCTGAAGTACTTATTTCTTCAGTTAACAATCAAACCATTTTGACATATACAGTTGAAAAAGCCCAATTTGAAATGGAAAAATTAAATCAAATGATTAATTATTTCGAAAATGCTCAAGTTGATACGACAGAACGAGAGACAGCTTTAGGCAATGTAACACGCATGGAAGATATTTATGTTGATGAATGGAAAGATCTTGTAAGTCATACGATTGAACAACTTGATAAAGATAAAAAAGTAGTACTTGCGAGACGTCGCTTAATTAAGTTTGATAAGCCAATTAGTATTCCTTATGTACTTAATCGTGCGTTAAACAATGAGAAAAATAGTTACTTATTTATCCTAGAGTCTAACCAATCTGTATTCTTTTCTCAAACACCAGAACAATTATTAAAAGTTGAGGACGGTATATTATCTACGAAGGCTGTAGCAGGAACAATTCCTCGAACACAAGATGCTGAAAAAGATGAAAAAAATATTCAAGCATTTTTACAAGACAGTAAAAATCTAGGTGAACATCAATTTGTCGTTAGCAGCATTTTAAATGATATTAAGCCTTATGTAGAAAATGTAGAGTACAATCAAAAACCTAATATTTTAAAAAACGATCATATGTATCATTTGTATACTGAAATAAAAGGAACATTATTGAATCATTCGTATATTAGTTTAATTGATGAGTTGCATCCTACACCTGCCTTAGGGGGTTATCCTAAGAAAGAAGCAGTTGACTATATTGAAAAAAATGAATTTGGTACACGAGGATTATATGGGTCTCCAGTTGGATATATTGACGTAGATGATGATTGTGAATTTATTGTGGCTATTCGTTCTATGTTAATTAAACAAAATCAAACTACTTTGTTTGCAGGTTGTGGTATTGTAAAAGATTCTAATGCTGAAAGTGAAGTTGAAGAAACGTCGGTGAAATTTTCACCAATGATGAATGCTTTAGGAGTAGTGAATAAGAATGAATCATAAAGAAGCTTTAACTAAACAAGTTTATACATTTGCATCAGAGTTATATGCCTATGGTGTGCGAGAAGTCGTTATTAGTCCGGGCTCACGTTCGACTCCTTTAGCGATTGCATTTGAAGCGCATCCAAATATTAAAACTTGGATACATCCTGATGAACGTAGCGCAGCTTTTTTTGCCTTAGGATTAATTAAAGGGAGCGAACGCCCAGTTGCGATTTTATGTACTTCTGGAACAGCGGCTGCTAATTACACGCCAGCTATAGCTGAAAGTCAAATCAGCCGTATACCGCTTATAGTATTGACTAGCGATCGTCCACATGAACTTAGAAGTGTAGGTGCACCACAAGCGATTAACCAAGTCAATATGTTTGCAAATTATATTAACTTCCAATTTGATATGCCTGTAGCTGATGGCAGTCAAGAAATGCTGAATACTATTAATTATCAAATGCAAATTGCAAGTCAATATTTATATGGCCCACACCGTGGTCCAATACATTTTAATTTGCCATTTAGAGAACCGTTAACACCAGATCTTGAAATGACTGAGAATTTAAAATCTGAACATAAAATATTGCCTCATTATCAAAAAAATATAGATATACAAGATATAAAAAATGTATTAAAAGATAAGAAAGGCCTGATTATTGTAGGGGACATGCAGCACCAAGCAGTCGATCAAATTTTAACTTACGCTACAATTCATGACTTACCAATTCTTGCAGATCCACTTAGTCAATTACGTAAGTTTAACCATCCTAATGTTATTACAACATATGATTTATTATACCGTTCTCATTTAAATATTGATGCTGATTTTATTATACGTGTAGGTAAACCAGTTATTTCTAAAAAATTAAATCAATGGCTTACACGCACAAATGCATTTCAAATATTAGTTCAAAATAATGATAAAATTGATGTATTTCCAACACCGCCACACATCTCATATGAAATATCAGCAAATGATTTCTTCAGAATTTTAGTGAATGAACCAACAGTAAACCGTAAGGATTGGATTGAACGTTGGCAGTCTATAGAAGCACAATCTCGTAAAGCAATCACTCAACATATATCTCAAGCGACCGATGAATCAGCATTTGTAAGTACACTGATTCAAAAACTCACTAAAGATGATGCATTATTTGTAAGTAATAGTATGCCTATTCGTGATGTAGATAATTTATTATTTGATAGTGAAGTAGAAGTGTATGCTAATCGAGGTGCAAATGGTATTGATGGCGTTATTTCTACTGCTTTAGGTATGGCAGTACATAAAAGGGTGACATTACTGATTGGAGATTTAGCTTTTTATCATGATATGAATGGATTATTAATGGCTAAATTAAACGATATTCATATTAATGTTGTTATACTTAACAACGATGGTGGCGGTATATTTTCTTATTTGCCTCAAAAAACAGCAGCAGAGCAATACTTTGAACGTCTATTTGGTACACCAACTGGACTAAATTTTGAGTACACTGCCATGTTATATGACTTTTCATTTAAACGTTTAGATAATATTACCGATTTTTCTCAAGTATCCTTTTCAAATATGAATTCATATATATACGAAATTCTTACAAATCGTGAAGATAACTTAGAACAACATCAACTTTTATATAAGAAATTGAGTGAGATCTTAAATGTTACATTATAATTTTTATAAGACTGAGCATCCAAGCAATCAATTATTAATTTTACTTCATGGTTTTATTAGTGACAGTCAAACTTATATGAATCATATAGAGGCGTTTCTTACTCAATGTAATGTTTTAACTATTGATTTACCTGGACATGGCAAAGATGACTCACCTACAGATCAAATATGGGACTTTCCGTATATAACGGAACAAATAAATCGAGTTTTAACTCAATTTGAGAAATATAAATTCAGTTTATTAGGCTATTCAATGGGTGGACGCGTAGCACTCTACTATGCAATACATGGTCAATATGAAATCAAACAATTAATATTAGAAAGTACATCACCAGGCATTGCTGACGAAGCCTTACGTAAAGAAAGACAGGCTATCGATCAAGCACGTGGACGTGTATTAGAAATAGCTGGAATTGAAGTATTTGTAAATGATTGGGAAAAACTTCCTTTATTTCAAACACAATATCTATTAGATGATAATAAAAAACAGGCAATGCGTCGTATGCGACTTGCGCAGAATCCTAATAAGTTAGCGAAAGCTTTAAGAGATTATGGGACTGGACATATGCCTAATTTATGGGGAGATATTAAGTATATAAAAAGTGATTGTTTTATTCTAGCAGGAGAATTAGATGAAAAATTCGTTAATACTGCTAAAAAAATGGCACAAGAAATTAAAAACTATCAAATTCATATTTTTAAAAATGTAGGTCATACAATTCATGTGGAAGATGAAGCGGAATTTGATACAATAGTATTAGGTTTTTTAAAGGAGGAGCAAAATGACTAGACAGTGGGAAACACTAAAAGAATATGATGAAATTAAATATGAATTCTTCGAAGGAATTGCAAAAGTAACAATTAACCGTCCAGAAGTACGTAATGCATTTACACCTAAAACAGTAGCTGAAATGATTGATGCATTTACTAGAGCACGTGATGATCAAAATGTTTCTGTTATTATCTTAACAGGTGAAGGCGATAAAGCGTTTTGTTCAGGCGGAGATCAAAAGAAACGTGGACATGGCGGTTATGTTGGTGAAGACCAAATTCCTCGTTTAAATGTATTGGATTTACAACGTTTAATTCGTGTTATTCCTAAACCAGTTATTGCAATGGTTAGAGGTTATGCAATTGGTGGAGGTAACGTATTAAATGTAGTATGTGACTTAACAATTGCTGCAGATAATGCAATCTTTGGTCAAACTGGACCTAAAGTAGGGTCATTTGATGCTGGTTATGGTTCAGGATACTTAGCTCGTATCGTAGGCCACAAAAAGGCACGTGAAATTTGGTACTTATGTCGTCAATATAATGCTCAAGAGGCATTAGAAATGGGCTTAGTTAATACTGTAGTACCTTTAGATAAAGTAGAAGATGAAACAGTTGCTTGGTGTAAAGATATTATGAAACATTCACCAACAGCATTACGTTTCTTAAAAGCTGCAATGAATGCAGATACAGATGGTTTAGCTGGTTTACAACAAATGGCTGGAGATGCTACATTACTGTATTACACTACTGATGAAGCAAAAGAAGGTCGTGACGCATTTAAAGAAAAACGCGATCCTGATTTTGATCAATTCCCTAAATTCCCATAAACAATAGTAATAAAAAAACGCAAAATTGACTTAGTCAATCTTGCGTTTTTTTAATTATCTAACACATTAGGATAGTGTTCTTTTAAATATAATTCTAAACGGCGCATACCTTCTTTTAAGACGTTCATTTCATAAGCATAAGAAATACGAATATAGCCTTTTCCTATATCTGTAAAAGAAGATCCTGGTACCATCGCAACATGTGCCTCTTCCAGTACATTGACACAAAAGTCAAAATCATTATTAGTAAATCGTTTAATACTTGGGAAAATATAAAATGCACCTTCAGGTTGAGCTTCAAGTTCGAATCCTAGCGATAACAATTTAGCTTTTAAATAATCACGTCGTTCAATATAAGCTTCGTTCATATATTTTGGTGCTTCTAAGCCCTCATTTAATGCAGTGATACAAGCAATTTGAGCAGGAACATTAGCACAAATACAGTTATATGCATGCATGAAAGTTAATTTTTCAATTAAATATTCAGGACCGATTAAAAAACCGATACGGATGCCTGTAGCTGAATGCGATTTACTTAAGCCACCAATGAGTAATAGTTGATCACGTATCTCTTCATATTCTGCAAAAGAAGTATGTGTTCCTGTAAACGTATTTTCAGCGTAGATTTCATCACTGATAATAAATATTTCTTTAGTTTTTAAATAATGTACAAGGGCTTCAACTTCTGAGCGCTCTAATATAACACCAGTTGGATTAGTAGGATAATTTAATAAAATTGCTTTAGTTTGATCAGTAAAGTAAGCTTCAATTAGCTCAGGTGTTACCTTAAAGTCAGAATGTGTGGTATCAATATAAATAGGTTTACCACCTAAAGTTTCAACTAATGGGATATATCCAGCATAAATAGGACCAGGGATTAAAATTTCATCTCCAGGTTCGATTATACTTCTTAGCGATGTATCTAACGCTTCACTTGCACCGTTTGTAACAATAATTTCTTCTTCGTTATAAAGAAATCCATATCTACGTTTAAAATATTGACTAATCGCTTGACGCGTTTCAGTAAGGCCTTTGTTATGTGAATAACTTGTTTTATCTTCGCTTATTGCATTAATATATGCTTGCTTAACCACATCAGGCATTGGAAAATCAGGTTGGCCAATAGTTAAATTAACGCAGTCGTCAATATTTTTTATTCGACTTGAAAACTGTCGGATACTTGGCGCTCTTAAAAACTTAGAATTTGAATTTAAAGTTAATTTCATATTTACACCTCTAAATATAATCATTCAAAGTATTATGACCTCATTACTTTGAAATAGAATATAATTATCATATCATATTTTTATTTATAATATTTAATTAATAAAATCTCACTTTCTCTTAATTTAAATAGAAAAATTAGAAATCGTGTATAATGAATAGATAATACCATATTATTAAAATGAATTTAGTCAATTTATTGAATAGTATTGTCTAATTATAAAATTAACTTTATAATATAAACAATTACTAGAGTGGAGTAGAACAGCTATGTATAATCAACTAGAAAAACTTATTACCCTAACAAATAATGATCTTAATTTAGTAAATAGACGCTTTGGCCAACGGACTGATATAACAAATGACCAACTGGAATTATTAAGAATTCTTTATAACTATGATCGATTATCACAATATGATTTAACAATGAAAATTAGTAGAGAGCAATCCATTGTATCTCGTTGGATAAAGAAATTAGTTCATAAAGGTTATATTACAAGTCAACAGTCACATGAAGATTTACGTTGTAAGGATTTATGTTTAACAACTGAAGCTAGAGATTTAATTAAACAAATCAATATAGCAAGATGTGAATTAATCGAAGCGAGATGTCAATGTTTAACAGAAGAGGAAATCAATAATTTGAATCATCTTTTAAATAAACTTAATAGTCGTCATCTTTATATCTAACATAGCACCCATCTTATTGTTCTTTATAACATAGCACAATAAGATGGGTGTTTGTATTAAATATAAAATTTAGAGCAAAAAAGAATCTGAGACAGAAATAAGTGTCTCAGATTCTTTTACATATGGGCAGGCGATAACTGAATTGAAACTGAATTCAGTCTAACTCCCAAGTATTATTATTGATTAAATACTGGTATTTCAAAATATTTACCAACTGAATTAATTTGATCATATAAGTATTTTAAACTTTTAGCATTCAAATTTGCCCAATTAATATCAGTAGCATATTGATGTGTACCAGGTTGATCAGGGTTCCAACGCATTTTATAAAGTGTATTTTGACCAGATTTAATATAATCTTGAGCAATAAATTTAGCTCCATCAATAATAGCTTTAGAAATACTATTCCAGCCAGATTGTTTTGCGTAATTAATTCCATTTACAAGTGGTGCATAATCATAAGCTCCAATACCATATACATTATAATATTTAATAGGGGAATTAGAAACGACTTGATTATTAACCAAATTTGCACCTTTAGCAAGTTTAGATTGGCCATTACCCGTTTCAAGTAAGGCATGAGCAATTAAGTAAATTTCATTAACACCTGTCAATTTTGCAGCATTAGCAAATGCTTGACCTTGGTTTTCTAACATTCCCTTACCTTTAAGTAGTCGATTTAAACGATCTACAGATAATAATTGTGGACGATCTAAACATAAAAATTGATATTTTAAAGCTGGATTTTTTGCAAGTGTTTTCGCGTTCATCGCATTTTTAATTTCACTATACGTTGCATTTGACCAACCGCTATTATTACGTTGAACTTGTGGTGGTGCACCGTAAACATTTTGTTGAATTTTAGTGACCTCATCAAGTGTTCTATAGTTTTTAGATAGTTTAACTAATTGTTGTTGTAAATCGCTTTTCTTAATCCATACTGATTTACCATTACTTAATTTACCATAATACCAAGTGATACCATTTACTACTTTTCGTTTTGTAATTTGAAAAATTTGTTCATTAAATGGCTTGAGTGAGTACGCTTTAGCTGAAGTAGGGTCGTCATAGTAAAAACTATTACCATTAGTTATAACTAAATCATCGTTATAGTCTTCTGCTGTATCGAAAGATGAAGCGTTTGTTAAATCTTTTAATGCAATCCAACCTGTTTGATTATTAACTGTACCGTATAAATACGTTTTACCATCAACAATTGTCGATTTAGAAGCCTTGAAAGTTTGATTAGCAATGTTGTTTTTATCTAATCGTTGTTGATTAGTGCCCCAAGCAATCGTATATAAGCCATTATTATTTTGGTTGACAGTATAAGTACCTTTCACTTTTTGTTCTTCATCTAAATTTTTAATATTTAAGTCTTTAACATTATACCAACCTAATGGAGTATTTCCAGAAGTACTAGATAATAAAACATATGTATGATCATCTAATTTTTTTTCTTTAGTTACAACATATGTTTTGTTAGCATATTGTTTTGCATGCTTACCACTTGCATCGTAAATACTTGAACGTATACCATCATTGGTTGAATTTACTTGAGCAATTTTTGAAACAGTTTGAACACTACTTGTTTTTTGACTCGTTTTTACAGTTTGAACATCGTCTGATAAAATCCAGCCCCAAACATTATTAATAACACCGTGAAGATACGTATTTGAGCCTACTTTTAAAGCGTCTATCGATTTTAGAACATCTCCCTTTGAAGGAACTGTTGCTTTAATTTGAGACGAACTGCCCCAAGGTGTTTCATATATATTACTATTCCCTTTGATATTGTATTTTTTAATACCATCATTTATAGGTGTTGTAGTTTGAATATTAATTTCTGATGAAGGAATCCAACCGTGTGATTGATTACCATTAAAGTCAGAAATCAAATAAAAGTTTTTGTTATTTAATGTCGCTTTTTTAGTTACACGATAAGTATTACCGTTAATAGAAGGATTTATTTTTCCAGATGAGTCATATACTGTTGTGTAAGCACCATTATTTTTTTTAGCTACTTGTCCTAAAGTGTTATTTAATTGAGAAACATTAAGTATATTAGTTGTATCCGCTTTGTTTTGAATATCATTTAAATAATATTTACTTACCCAACCAGTTAAACCATTTACTGAACCATATACATATGTTGATTTACCTACTTGTTGTGATGCACTCGCTTTAAATGGAGATTGATTTGATTTAGATACTGTTCCAGCAATTTGATTATAATTACCCCATGGAACAGTGTATAGTGTCGTTCCAGGTTTAATAGTATAAGATTTATTTACTTTCGCTTTAGGAGTAATAGTATTATAAATCGTTTCATTTTGTTTAACCCATCCATATAATTTTCCACTATTATAATCGGATACTAGGTAATATTTGTCTTTATCAAGCTGTGCAGATTTTGTAACTGCTAAAGTATTATGAACCTGATTCGTCGTTTTCCCCTTAGAATCATATACAGTAGTATAAAGACCGCTATTATCTGATTTAATTTGAGCTAAGCCATTATTAGATGTTACTGTTAATTTTTTATTATTTATACTTGGTTTAGTAGTAGGAGTTGAATTATTTGTAGATGTTGTACCCCATGGTGCAACTTTGCCCATTTTAATTAAATATTTTTCGTTAATTAAATCATATAATTCATCATAACTATAATTATGATTACTCAAGTAGGCATGTGGATCAGCGTGATCTGTACCTCCAAGATAACGACTAATAGCATAATGAGTCCATACTGTTCCTTTAGCATCATATTCAGCACTATCTGGTTTTAATCCATAATATTGTAATTGTGTAGCAGCGTAATCTGCATAGTTATTCATTGAACGTGCAAATGAAGCATAATCATGTGTATGAACTATTTCAACATTAATAAAACGATTATTCCCATATGGTCCAGCTCCCCAAGATAAATAATCAGTAGGAGCAGTTTCAATAATACGGTTTCCATCTACAAATGCATGTACAAACGCATTTGTATAATTATTTCTCATATAATTAATTTCGCCTTCAATCGTTGAATTGTCATTTGCAGTATCATGCACGACGATGCCTTCAGGTTTTCCTACTCCATTTCGATATCCATATTTAGGGAAGTAAGATGTATAATGTTCTTCAATCGAAGGAGCTTTCAAATTATTTGAGCGAATATAATTATTAATTGAAGATTTAACTTGCGGTACATATTTTGGTAGTGAAGACGTAGTTGAATATGTACTTACTGTAGCTGGACCACCTTTTCCACCAATACCTTTATGAACTGATGATGTAGAGTCAGAAACAGATGCATCATTTGATTGAGTTGAAGTTGTAGCTTTATTATTAACATGAGTGTTATTTAAAGCTGCACGGTATGCGCGTACTTTTAAAGTATTATGCATTGGTGAAGTTTGAGCATTATTCTTTTTAAGCGTAGTATCTTCATTGTTAACTGTAGTGTTATCTGATGTATTTGATAAATTTTTAGACGTACTGTCACTTTCTGTAGTAGAAGATAATGATACTTTATTATTGTCATTATTTGTCGTTGTAGCATTATTATCTACTTTTTGTTGTTTATTATTAACGACAGTAGTGCTTGATTGCGCTTTTGATATGCTATTGTTTTGACTTTCTACGTTATTTAATGTTGTTTTAGGCTCATCTGTATTTAACTTTTGTGTATTTGAAACCTGAGCACTTTCATTATGAGTTGATGGTGTTTCAGTAGTTACATGATTTGAATTTAATTTATGATTAGAATCTTCTGATGTAACTAATTTAGTTGAATCAGTTGAAGTAGTAGCTACTTCATTATTATTATGTTTTGTATTATCAGATTGATAATTTGATATTGTATCACTGTTTTTAACTGTATCATTAGTATTAGAACGCGTTGAGTTATTTTGAGATGACGCTGATTGATTTAAGTTATCTAATTTTGCATCATATGTGTATGTATTATATGTATTATTAGTAGTATTTGATTTTACTAATGTAGGGTCTTGGTAAGTTTGCACTCCAGAAATATTTTGTGCTGCATTACTAACTTGATGTTTAGCTACATTGGCATTTTCAATATTTTGTTGATCATCGATTACATTATTAGCAGCGTTTTGTTTGTTTTCAGAGGCTTCAGCATGATGTGTAGTAAATGCTGCACCAAATAAAGTAAGGGCGATCATTGATGGGAATTTAAAGCTAAATTTTTTCGACATAATAGTTGCTCCTTTTTTAATTTACTTTTTTATTATAACGTCAAGAAAAGTAAGAGTAATTATTTTTAACTCATTTGTAAACTAAATTTAATTTTGTTCTTATAAATATCTAGCTGTTGTCATTGAAATTCAAGTATCGAAAAATATCATTTAAATTATTTTATACATTTTAATATGAGCAATATTTTCTTCTTGAAAAGGAAGACCAATACTAATATAACCTAGTTTTTCATAGAATGGTTTAGCTTGTAGTTGTGCGTTTAAAATAAGTTTATGATGATGTTTTTGTTTTCCAATACTTTCAATCGTGTTCATTAATGTTTTACCGAACCCTTTATTGCGATAAGGTTTTAAAATTGCTACACGTTCTACTTTTATACCATCTTCATATGGACGAAATCGTGCACAAGCAAATGGATGATCGTTGTAATATCCAATAATATGAGTAGAAGTATTTTCAAATATATCTAATTCGCTTTCTAATGGAACCCCTTGCTCTTCTACAAAAACTGACTTTCTAATTTCAAAACAATCAGAAAGCATAGATTGATTAATTACTTCTTTAAACATGTGACATTTACCTACTTTCTTAAATTAAATAAATTCAATCATTTTATATTATTTAGATATAGAAAAAGAAAAACTCCTTTTACTAAAAAGTAAAAAGGAGTAATAAATTATAATGCTTCTTGGCGAACAATTGCGCAATATTGCCAAAAGATCCTTAATTGTGCGATGTTCCAGTTATTCATCCCCATAGTGAAACCTGAAGGCCTAAAAAGATTAACGTCTGTAACCTCTAAAGCGGCTGCAATTAAATATTGCAAAGGAATACTAATGCTTTGCATTGTTTCCGTAATTCCATTTTCATCATATACCCAAGAAAAGGGTAAATCAGATTCAAATACATCTACTTTATTAAAAATTTCAGGTAAAGCAACAATGTAACAAGCACCATTTACAATTGGATTCACTGAATTCTCACCATAGTATACTAATAACGCCTCATAGTTTTCACGATGTTCATGATTAACATAAAAGAATTCACTTCTGAATAAAGCCATGTCTTGACTATGAATAATTTGTTGTTCTAATACGTTAAACATGCCGTTAATATTAGCAATTTTTTCATATGTTTTGCGTGACATTCTACGTACTCCTCTCAAATTAATATAATTGATTTATTTCATTTTGATTGTTGAAGTCGTTTGAGTTGTCTGAATTGTTGCTATTGACTTGATTACTCATTTGATTTTGTTGATCCATAGTACTATCAGATGGATTTTGTTCTGATTGTGATTGCGTAGAAGGGTTAGTACCATTACTCTGAATAGAGTTTTCATCTGTTGTGGTATCTTTTTGATTATTTTCTAAAAGAAACGAATCAATAGGTGTTAACGGTACTAGATTGCCATAATAATTAATGACTCTTTCATCCAATAAATCATTCTTATCTGTTATTTTAGATAGTCCTAAATCAGAACGCAATAAATTTGAATATTTTAATATACTCTTAATGCTAGGGTTATAATAGTAGATACCATTTAAATAATCATTGTCACCTTTAAGTTGAGACTTTTTAAAGTCTATATTATCAGATAAATAAATTGAAGCTATAGATTTAATTTCTTCTGTTGTTAGGTTATGTTTAGCATTTTTACCTACTATTTGAACGAGTTCATCTAGTCTGTCATATGAATCTAAATTTTTTGCTTTCTGAAATAAAATTTTGATTAAATCCATTTGTCTCTCGCCACGTTTTAAATCTGAATCGTGATGACGCGTGCGTGCTACAGCCAAAGCTTCATCACCATTTAATTTGTGATACCCTTTTTTAACCTTGATTCTTCCAGTATCATCTGTGTTAGGTTCATCTAAATCATAAGGTACATCGTAATAAATACCACCTAATTTATCTACCGCTTGAACAAAGGCATCCATATTAATTCGAACATAATAGTCGACAGGGATATTAAGTGTGGCTTCAACAGTATCCATAGCAGCAATAGGACCTCCATAGGCATGTGCGTGTGTGATTTTATCGTAATAACCTACTTTAGGAATATAACTGATTGTATCACGAGGAATACTTAATAAACGGATTTGCTGTTTATTGGGATTAAGTGTTGCTAAAATCATTGAATCAGTTCTTGAATGTTCAGTTGTTTGACCATTTTTACGTCTACCTTCATTATCGTCTATCCCAAGAACCAATATTGAGATAGCATTTTTAGAAGGATTCATTTTGCTATTTCTTAAAGTAGAATGACGTTTTGCATCAGATTTATTATATGAAGATTGCAAAGCATTCTCAGAATGATGATATAAATTGACAATAAAAATGACAGGAACAACAATAAGTAATAATGTTAATAGCATCATAAAATATTTTAAAAAACGATTCATAATTATGTGCTCCTATACGTATTTATTAAAAAAATAAGTTAATAATTTAATCATACCATTTTAATATAAAAGAATAATAATTATTACTCCCATAGCCATAAATTGTATTACTAATTGGCTAAAATTACAACTTAATTTTAATATAAAAAGATAATGTTTAAAAACTTTTATTTACAATGAAGCAGGCTTGAAAACTTACTTTATCGGGCTAAAGAATGATGGAAAAAATAGTCGGAGTAAGATATATTAAAGATGATATTTTAGTGAAAATAATATATAATATAATTTATTGAAAGAATAATAATTTAATAAAATAGTGTAGAGTTAATTATTTTTATTAAATTGTAATGAGGCAGCAAATGAAAAAAAGAATAGAAATAATAACATTAACCATAGTTTTAATCATCTTAGTAACATTATTCATCATATTCTTAATGAAAGTATATAAAACAAATCATAAAGATACAGAATATAACAAAGTAAATGATAATAAAACGTATTTACAAAAAAGAGATTATCATGTATCGAAAGTGCCACATTTAAAAACAATTGAAGTCGAAGAACCACATATCAAAAATATTGATGAATATTTAAAAGCAATTCATTTTAATGGGGCAGTTACAGTTCTTGAAAATGGTAAATTAAAGTTGAATAAAGGATACGGTTATCAAAATTTTCAGCATAAAACTAAAAACTCACCAAATACAATGTATTTAATTGGTTCCGCACAGAAATTTACAACTGGATTAATTCTAAAAAAATTAGAAAATGAAAATAAAGTGAATATAAATGATCCTCTCACTAAATATTTACCTTGGTTTAAAACGACAAAAAATATAACTTTAAAAGATCTAATGTTACATAGAAGTGGACTATATAAATTTGAAGCTTCTCCTAAAACTAAAAGTCTTGATAGTGCAGTACATGCAATACAAGCAAGGGGAATTGATGAAAAATTTTATCATAAACACTTATATAATGATGCTAATTACTTAGTGCTTGCTCAAGTAATAGAAGTAGTTACACATAAATCCTATGCTGCAAATTATTATGATGATTTAGCACAACCATTTAGTTTACAACATAGTGCTTTCTTTAATGAAAAACCATATAAAAAACATATGGCTACTGGATATAAAATGATTGACGGTAAATTAACTGCTATGAAACCAAATATATTAGATCAATATTATGGAGCGGGTAACTTATATATGACAACATATGATATGGCTCATTTAGTAAATAATTTTAAAAATAATAATATTTTTAGTGAATCAGTGTCAATACCACTGACTCAGCAATTAGGAACAACAACATATCCTGAATCTTATCGATATGGATTTTATGTTACACCGCAATATAACAGAATTAATGGTGTGTTCTATGGACAAATATTTACTGTCTATTTCAATCAACATTATGTCATCGTACTTGCTTCAAATATAGGTGATAATTCTAAAGTAACAAATGAAAAGCGAATCTCATATATTTATCATAAAATACTAAATCAACACTCTTATTATCAATAAGAGTAAAATTAAAGGTCGGAACATTAATTGTTTCGACCTTTAATTTTTTAAAGTATTTAAAAATATTGTTTTATAATGTTCATTTATGCTTGATACGACTACGGAACAATTAGGATAGGAAGATTCAAAATCAACTACAGTAGCACCACGAGTCAGTGCCCCTTGTAATTCAATTTGCACATCTGCTTCTTTAATTTCGTAACTCTTAGGATCAAGTAAATAAAGAATCGTAAATGCATCATATAATTTTATTCCTTCTTTAAAATCTTCACCACGATAGTGTTGGAAAATATGATACAACATTTGTGTCGTTTTGTTTTCATCTTTAAGAGTGTCTAAATAAGAATGAGTAAATAATGATTGGCGCGCTAAATCTAATCCAATCATCGTTAGAGGCAAACCAGCATTAAAAACGATATGGGCTGCTTCAGGATCACAATAAATATTAAATTCAGCTAGGGGAGTAACATTACCTCTTCCAGTACTCCCCCCCATTATAATAATTTCTTTAACATAGTTTTTGCATTCAGGATACGTATTAAAAAGTAGAGCTATATTTGTTAAAGGGCCTAAAGTTACAAGAGTAATAGGTTCATTAGAATGACTTAATATCTCATTCATAGCTTCTACAGCATGAGAAGATGCTAAATCTGAAGTAGAAATTGTAGGGAATTGATAGCCATCCATACCACTTTCTCCATGAATATGACTAGCATCTTGTATTTCACTTATTAATGGTTGAGAAGCTCCTCTATGTATAGGGACCTCACTATTGAAAAAGGACTTTAATTTTAAAGCATTCGCTGTGGTTTTCTCAACACCTACATTTCCATTTACAGTAGAAATCATTTTGACATCAAATTTTGTATGAGATAATGCAAGAGCGATTGCTGCTGCATCATCTATACCTGGATCAGTATCAATAATAATAGGTAATGACATGAATACCCCTCCAAAGATTTTTACTTTTTCTTATATCTATCATACACAAAGAAGTCATTAATATAAACAAAACAAAAAGCCTGTACAAGTTAAAAAACTCGTACAGGCTTTTTGTTTAAGTAAGGTAGAAATTGAATTATAAGTGACTAGAATGGCCACCTTGCATAACCCAATAAGTACCAATAACTGTGATTAAAGTAATAATAATCGCAAAGATAACTTTGGCAGATTGTAAACGTCCATCTTTACCTTCAGTTAAGTGCATGAACATTAATAATTGTAATGCAGCTTGAATGAAAGCAAAACCAAAGATAATTGTTGTTTTAGCATGGAATGTCATGTTTGTGTATAGAGTTACAAAAACTGCTAATAACGTTAAAACGATTGAAGCAATAAAGCCAACTGTATGTTTTACGATTGTATTCATCCGCTATACACCATCCCTATCATATATACGGCAGTAAAGATGAAGATCCATACAACATCTAAGAAGTGCCAGTATAAACTTACTATAAATAATTTTGGAGCATTAAATTTATTTAATCCACGTGTTGCAACTTGGATTAATAAACAAATAATCCAAACGATACCTAACGAAACATGGGCACCATGTGTACCTAATAAGATGAAGAAACTTGACCAATAAGAGCCAACTTTAGGTGTTACACCTTCAGAAGCATAATGTGCAAATTCATAAATTTCGAATCCGACAAATATTAAGCCAAGGATTACTGTTAAAATCATCCAAAACATCATTTTGCCTTTTTCTTCTTTACGTAAGTAGTAAATTGCAATACCACAAGTATAAGAACTGATTAATAAGGCAAATGTCATAATTAGGACAAGTGGTAATTCAAACAATTCAGTTGTCATTTTACCACCGTAACTGCCCCCATGTTGCAACGTTAATAACGTTGCAAATAGGGTACCGAATAATGCAAATTCGGCTGTAAGGAAAATCCAGAAGCCAAGCTTATTCAATTGACCTTCATGCGTACGTGAATCAATAGTGTTTGTATCATGACTCATGACCTACAGCCTCCCTTTCTTTAATACGTGCTTCTCTTAAACGTGCTTCGTTTTCAGCAACTTCAGAAGCTGGAATATGATAACCGTGATCTTGTACAAAACTTTGATAAATCATAGTTCCGAAGATACCAGCTACACAAATTAGGAATGGAATGATAGATTGGAAGATTAAGAAGAAACCACCAACTAACATGAATATACCCATAAATACACCAGTATGCGTGTTATTAGGCATATGAATGTCTTTGTAGTTATGGTTGTCTAAGAAATGACGACCATGTTCTTTCATATCAACAAATGTATCATAGTCATTCCAATCTGGAGTGATTGCGAAGTTGTATTTAGGTGGAATAGCTGAAGCTGTTGACCACTCTAAAGTACGACCTAAACCATCCCAGTTATCTCCAGTTGCTTCACGTGGAGATTTAATGTGGCTGTAGATAATGCTTACTACTAAGAATAGGAAGCCGACTGCCATCATTAATGCACCGATAGTTGAAATGAAGTTTAATAACCACCAACCATCAGATGGCATATAAGTGTATAAACGACGTGGCATACCGTCTAATCCAAGAATGAATTGTGGTAAGAAACATACATTAAATCCAATCATGAATAACCAGAATGCCCATTTATTTAATTTTTCATTTAATTTATAACCCATCATCTTAGGATACCAGAAGATTAAACCAGCTAGGCAGGCAAATACTACACCGGTAACCAATGTATAGTGGAAATGAGCTATTAAGAAATAAGTGTTGTGATATTGATAGTCAGCTGATGCCATTGCTAACATTACACCAGTAACCCCACCTAATAAGAAGTTAGGGATAAAGGCTAATGAGAATAACATTGGTGATTCAAAAGTAATACGTCCTTTATATAATGTTAATAACCAGTTAAATAATTTAACTCCGGTAGGTACACCGATTAACATCGTTGAGATTGAGAAGAATGAGTTAATTAAAGCACCATTACCCATTGTGAAGAAATGGTGAACCCAAACTAAGAAACTTAAGAACGCGATACCAGCAGTTGCCCACACCATACTTTGGTGACCGAATAAACGTTTACGAGCAAATGTTGGAATAATTTCTGAATAAATACCAAATGCAGGCAAGATAACAATATAAACTTCAGGGTGCCCCCATACCCAGAAGAAGTTTGCCCATAACATTGGCATACCGCCATCTGCTACTGTAAAGAAATGAGTTCCGAATACTCTATCAGCTGTCATTAAAGCAAGAACAACTGTGAATACTGGGAATGCTAAAATTATGATTAATGTCGTAATAAAAGTAGTTACAGTAAACATAGGCATTTGCATAAATTTCATAGTAGGCGTTTTACATCTAAGTATTGTTACAAAGAAGTTAATACCTGTCATTAAAGTACCGATACCTGAAATTTGAATTGCTACTAAGTAGTAGTTAACTCCTGGACCAGGACTAAATTCTCCTGCTAGTGGAGCATAGTTTGTCCAACCAGCTGCTGGTGATCCACCTACGATAAATGATAGGTTAAATAAAATCATACCAACAAAGAATAACCAGAAACTGATGTTGTTCATTACAGGGAATGCCACATCACGAGCCCCAATTTGTAATGGAACAACAACATTCCATAATCCAAAAATGAATGGCATAGCCATAAAGATAATCATAATAACGCCGTGCGTACTAAAAATTTCATTATAGTGATTTGATTCTAAGAAAGTATTATCAGGAATAGCTAATTGAGTACGAAGTAATAACGCATCAATACCACCACGAACGAACATTAATACTGCACTAATTAAGTACATTAAACCGATTTTTTTATGGTCTACGGATGTGAACCATTCTTTGTATAGATATTTCCATAACTTGAAATAAGTAATTACCGCAATTAAACCAATAATTAGGAATGGCGCGCCGATTTGTGCCATTGTAATCATCCAGTTACCTTTAACGAGTAATTGATCCCATGGAAAATTCATTAATGTTCACCTCCATGATCATTATCTGCTTTAGACGCATTCTCGTCTTTAGCTCCTTTATTGATTTTTTCCATTTCCTTAGCGTTGTGAGTTTCTTCATCTTTAAACTCACTATCGTAAGGGTCATTGTTGCCTAAAATCATTGGCTTCATACCATGACGAGGATAGTTGACATTAGTAACTGTTACCTTACGAGCTGGTTTTTGAGGTTTATCTGTTACATCTTTATAAAGATCTTTTTCAGCAACGAAGTTAGGATCTTTTTGAGTATAGTTGTAACGTTTATATGCATAGAAGATATACTCTGGATCAGCTGCAGGATCGACGAATGCCATGTGAGTACCATTAAATGTTAATTCTTTATTTGGAGTACTTGGTAAGAGTTGTTTATCAAACTCATCTTGGCTAATAGTTTTTTTACTTTTAGCATCTTTAACCCAAGCATCGAAATCTTTTTGGTCTACAGAGTGAACTTTAAATGTTTGGCGAGAGAAACCTTCACCATTAAAGTTAGAGTTACGTCCTCTGAATGTACCAGTTTGATCGGCTTTTAAAGTCCAATTCATTGTCATGCCAGTCATGGCATATTTTTGACCACCTAATTGAGGAATCCAGAAACTAGTCATTGTATCCATAGATTGTAATTTAAATACAACTGGACGGTTTTTAGGAATAGTTAATGTATTCACTGTTTCAACCTTTTGATCTGGATAAGCAAAGAACCATTTATATCCGGCACTAACTGCATAGACAACTAGTGGGTCTTCTTTACTTTCAGGTGGTTTCTCGTAATCGTATAATGTTTTAACTGTTGGAATAGCTAAAGCAATTACGATTAAGATTGGTACCACAAACCAAATTGTTTCAATTAAAGAATTGTGGTGCATCTTACCAGATTCGTCATTTTTATTGTAACTATACTTGAAAATAAAAACAGCGAACATAGTAAGTACAACAGCAACAATAACAAGCATGAAGATGATTGAGTAAATAATCAAGAACTTCTGACTACTTGCTACTGGCCCTTTTGCATTAAACACTTCTAAGTTTGAACAACCACTAAGTAAAATTAGTGTGCCAAACATAAGAAGCAACGACTTAAATTTTGACACTTTTTTGACCTCCTAATACTACAAATGTAGGGCTTACCATTAATTTTAGTTTATTACGCGATATTTACAAGACCTTATTAGAAAAAAATTACAATAATAAATAGGAAAAAACTAGTAACAATAGGAATGACGGGGAATGTAAGGTTTGTTAAAATTATGTGTCTATTCTGTGAAAAATGTCAAAAATAGAAAATCAGTCGTTACATTTGAGAAACATTATCAATTCTAGCGTTTACAATAGAAATTAAATAAAAAAGACAAGATGTTTATCTCGTCTTTTTCAGAAAATTGACACATTTATTTAACTTTTATGTAACGTGTTGATGATTCTTCGGCTCCCTCTGAGTCGATGACATTATATCTTACTTCATATGTACCTACTTTTGACGTATCTAAGTGACCATCAACTGTAATTTTATGTGTTAAATCGCCATCTTCTTTATCGTAGGCGCTAATTCCATTTAATACATTATAATCTTGACCTTTTTCAATAACAATATCATTTACTCCTTTAAGCTGTGGAGTATGATTTGTAGTAGCTTCTGCACTTAAATTTGGGGTCACAAGAGTAGCAGAGACACCGAGAGCTGAAAGAGATTGTATGAGTTTATTCATTACGTTAACCTCCGAATATAATAAGTCATTTGAATAATTTAACTATACTTTAATTTCTGATTTTTAACATCATACTATAGTCTTAATATAGCTTATTCAAGATTAAATTTAAATGAACTTAAGATAAATAAATATTAAATTTATGTAAAATGAAAGTTCTGTGAATTTAAAAAAACTATATTACATTATAATAAGTATCGTACTAAAATATATTTGTGGGAAATAACTATATTTTACACATATTATTTTAAGTAGGAGTGGATTTGCATGTTAACAGAACAAGAAAAAGGAATTGTAAAAGAAACTGTTCCAGTATTACAAGAAAGAGGAACAGAGATTACTTCTTATTTTTACAATAGAATGTTCCAACAACATCCAGAGTTAAAAAATATGTTTAACCAAACTAACCAACAAAAAGGATTCCAATCTACTGCTTTAGCTCAAAGTGTATTAGCAGCTGCAGTTAATATTGAGCATTTAGAAAATATTTTGCCAGTTGTTAAAGAAATTGCATATAAACATTGTGCGTTACAAGTACCACCAGCTGGATACGATATCGTAGGTGAAAACTTAATTGAAGCAATTAAAGCCGTTTTAGGATTAGAAGATAGTCATCCTATTATTCAAACTTGGAAAAAAGCATATCAAGAAATTGCTGATGTATTTATTCAAGTTGAAAAAGATATTTATAGTAAAATGTTATGGGAAGGTTTCCAACCATTTAAAATTGAAAAAATTGAACAACTTTCATCTGATATTAAAGCCTTTACGGTAGTATCAGATCAATATGATTTAAGTCAATTTACACCAGGAGAATATATTACAGTTGATGTAAGCAGTGAAAAAATGCCTTATCGTGCAAAACGTCACTATTCAATTGTTAGTGGTGATAACAATCATTTAACTTTTGCTGTCAAACGTGATGTATCTACAGACCATGAAGGTGAAGTTTCAACTATTTTACATGATGAATTAAAAGAAGGAAATGATATTAACTTATCAGCTCCAGTAGGTCCATTTGGTGTGGTTAATCAAGAACAACCACAATTGTTTATTGGTGCGGGTATTGGTGTCACACCACTTGTTTCAATGTTTGATGAAGTAGCTGAAAATGGAAGTCATGCACAGTTTATTCAAGTAACTGGAGACGTTAATGATACACCATTCACTTCTCATTTAAGAGATATTTCAAAACGCTACGACAAAGCGAAATATGAGTTATATGATAGACAAGCTAAAGGTTATTTAACTAAAGAAACGCTTGAAAATTATGTGAATAATGATAGTGAAGTATATGTTTGTGGAAGTGCTAAATTTATTCAATCAGTGATTGAAGTATTAAAAGAAATAGGCATAAGCCAAGAACATATTCATTATGAAACATTTGTTCCAAAATTAAGTGTGTCAGTATAAATGTAATATATTATTGAAAAAAGAGAGCGGCATAATTAATGTGAAATTATGTCGCTCTCTTTTTTTATAATAAACGCTTGAATTTAAATTATTCAATGCCTCTACGCATTTTTTCAGCTAATAATGTATTATTTAAAACCATAGTAATGGTTAAAGGACCTACACCGCCTGGTACTGGAGTAATAGCACCCGCAATTTCTTTTACTTCTTCAAATTCCACATCACCTTTTAGTTTACCATTTTCATCAGGAGTATTACCTACATCTACAATTACTGCGCCTTCTTTTACATCGTCTTTAGTAACTAATCCAGGTTTACCTACTGCACTGACGATTACATCTGCATTTTTTAAATGACTATGCATATCTTTAGTACGTGAATGTAAGATCGTTACTGTCGCATTTGCTTGTAATAATAACTTAGATACGGGTTGACCTACAATATGACTTCGGCCAATTACGACAGCATTTTTACCTTCTAGATCAATATCTGCATGTTTTAAAATTTCCATAATTCCTAATGGCGTACAAGGGACAAACGTCTGTTCATCAATGTATAATTTACCAATGTTTGATGGATGGAAACCATCAACGTCTTTTTCTGGATTAATTGCCTCTAAAATTTTTTGTTCGCTAACCTGTTTAGGTAGAGGTACTTGGACTAAAATGCCACTTACCGAATCATCATTATTTAAACGATCTAGTTCTTTTAATACATCTTCTTCAGAAGTGTCTTCAGCTAAATGGATAATTTCAGATATCATCCCTATTTTTTCAGCAGCTTTCTTTTTAGAATTAACATAGCTTTGACTTGCGCCATCATTCCCAACTAAAATAACGGATAATTTTGGTGTATATCCCTTTGCTTTTAAAGTTTGAACTTGGTCTTGCAACCCTTGTCTATAATCTTTTGCAATATGTTTCCCATCTAAAATTTTTGCAACCACAAAAAATTCCTCCTTGTTTATTAAATATCTGTCTATAGATTAACTTTAAAGGTATAAAAACGTCAAATTTTAACTAGAAAACGTAAATTAAGTTAAAAAACACGAATAAAGTTCGATTTTTGATTGAAATTAAATTTTATACTTGGTATGCTATACGTGTAATATACAACTAATAAGATTTATATTTTAAACTTTGAAAGGGTGTACAAAGTGAAAGTAGCAGTCATTATGGGTAGTTCCTCAGACTGGAAGATTATGCAAGAAAGTTGTGCAATGTTAGAACAATTTGAAATACCATATGAAAAGAAAGTAGTGTCAGCACATCGTACGCCAAAATTAATGTTTGATTTTGCAAGTGAAGCACGTACAAATGGTTATGACGTTATTATTGCTGGCGCTGGTGGTGCAGCACATTTACCTGGAATGGTTGCTTCAATGACAACGTTACCTGTTATCGGTGTACCTATTGAATCTAAAAGTTTAAAAGGACTAGATTCACTATTATCTATTGTTCAAATGCCCGGTGGAATTCCTGTTGCTACAACGGCAATCGGTAAATCTGGAGCTAAAAATGCTGGTATTTTAGCAGCGAGAATTTTAAGTATTGGAAATGACTCAGTTCGTAAACATCTTGAACAATATGAACAATCTTTAGTAGATAAGGTAGGCGAAATGCAAGATGAACTTCAATAGATTAAAGTTCGGAGCAACGATTGGTATTATTGGTGGAGGACAATTAGGTAAGATGATGGCACAATCTGCCCAAAAAATGGGTTTTAATGTAGCGTGTTTAGATCCTAATCCAGATAGTCCATGTAAATCAGTAGCAGATGTTTTTATCACAGCAGAGTATGATGATGAAGAAGCCTTAAATAAATTGGGTCAACAATCAGATGTGATTACTTATGAATTTGAAAATATATCTGCTCAACAGCTTAAGCAACTAACTCAACAATTTAACATTCCCCAAAGTTATCAAGCAATTGAATTATTACAAGATCGTTTAACTGAAAAACAAACATTAGAATCTGCAGGTACAAAAATTGTTCCTTATGTATCTTTAAAAGATGAAAAAGATTTGAATCAAGCAATTGAAACATTAAGTTATCCATTTATCGTAAAAACACGTTTTGGTGGATATGATGGTAAAGGGCAAATTTTAGTGAAAAATGATTCCAATATTGAAGAAGCTAAAGCGCTTGTTTCAAAACATGAATGTGTGGCAGAAAAATTTTTAGATCTCGATCGAGAAGTATCTTTAACTGTAACGATTGGTAATCAAAATCAAATTGCTTATTTCCCACTACAAGAAAATGAGCATCGTAATCAAATACTATTTAAAACTATTATTCCAGCTAGATGCGATAAAGAACAAGAAGCGAGAAAAGAAGTAAATAAAATAATTGAAAAAGTTCACTTTGTTGGTACTTTTACCGTGGAATTCTTTATTGATAAATCAAATCACTTATATGTAAATGAGATTGCACCGAGACCACATAACTCTGGACATTATACGATTGAAGCATGTGATTATTCTCAATTTGATACACACATTTTAGCAGTAACTGGTCAAGATTTACCTCAAGAGATAGAAATTTTAAAACCAGCAGTGATGATGAATTTATTAGGACGCGATTTAGACTTATTAGAAGATAAATTTGGAGATCATCCTGAATGGCATGTCCACATCTATGGAAAAACAGAACGAAAACCAGATAGAAAAATGGGACATATGACCATTCTTACAAATAATGTTAATGAAACTGAAAATGAAATGTTGAAACAATTTAAAGGGAGAGAATAATCAATGTCATTACGTTATGAAGGTAAAGCGAAAAGAGTATTTTCAACAGAAACAGTACATCAGTTGAGAGTTGAATACAAAGATGAAGTCACAGCAGGTAACGGCGCTAAAAAGGATAAGATGCAAGGGAAGGGACGTTTAAATAATCGAATTACTTCAATTATTTTTGAATATTTAAATAAACATGGTATTGAAAGTCATTTTATTAAACAGCTTTCTGAAACTGAGCAATTAGTTAAAGAAGTAAAGATTATACCATTAGAAGTAGTTGTAAGAAATATCGCAACAGGTTCTATTACGAAACGTTTAGGTTTTGAAAAAGGCCACGTATTTGATGAACCACTTGTAGAGTTCTTTTATAAAAATGACGATTTAAATGATCCTTTGATTACTGATGATCATGTCAAATTACTTCATATTGCTAATGATGAGGAAATTAAAACATTAAAAGATATGGCTAAAAATATTAATAAAGTATTAATTCAATTAATGAATGAAATGGATTTAAGATTAGTAGATTTTAAAGTTGAATTTGGAAAAACAGAAAATGGTGATATTTTATTAGCGGATGAAATTTCACCAGATACTTGTCGTATTTGGGATAAATACTCAGATACGAATTTCGATAAAGATGTATATAGAAACGATACTGGTTCTTTAATAGATACGTATCAAACATTTTTGGATAAATTGGAGGAACTAAAATAATGAAAACAATTGAACTTCACATTACATTACAACCACAGGTATTAGATACACAAGGTCAAGCATTAAATCGCGCTGTGCATGACTTAGGTTATAAACAAGTTAATGACATTAGAGTAGGTAAAGTATTATATATGACTGTTGATGAAGCTACAGATGAAGCAGTAAATAATATTATTACGACATTAAGCGAAAAGTTATTTGCTAATACGGTTATTGAAGAATATAGTTATAAAATTGTTGATGAAAAGGAGAATGCATAATATGAAATTTGCAGTTCTCGTTTTTCCAGGATCTAACTGTGATAGAGATATGTATAATGCAGCTATTAAAACAGGTGCAGAAGCTGAATATGTAGATTATCGTGAAACATCTTTAAATGGTTTTGACGGGGTATTAATTCCAGGTGGTTTTTCATTTGGTGACTATTTACGTTCGGGGGCTATGGCAAGTGTCGCTCCAATTATTAGCGAAGTGAAACGTTTTGCCAGTGAAGGTAAGCCCGTTTTAGGTGTATGTAATGGATTCCAGATTTTAACTGAGATAGGACTATTACCCGGCGCCTTATTACATAATGATTCACATCTATTTATTAGTAGAAATGAAAAACTGAAAGTTGTTAATAATCAAACTCCTTTTACTAATTTATATGGAGAAAATGAAATTGTTGTTTATCCTGTAGCACATGGAGAAGGACATTATTATTGTACAGATGATATGTACAATGAATTAGTTGAAAATAATCAAATTATTTTAACATATGAAGATAACCCGAATGGGTCTCATGAACATATTGCAGGTATTGTAAATAAAGCAGGCAATGTATGTGGAATGATGCCTCATCCTGAAAGAGCACTTGAAACACTTCTTGGTACAGACAGTGGTGTCAAATTATTCGAAGCAATGGTAAATAGTTGGAGGGAACAAAATGTCTAAGTTTATCGAACCTAGTATTGAAGAAATTAAACTTGAAAAACTATATCAAGACATGGGTTTAAGTGATGAAGAATATAATAAGGTACGTGAAATTTTAGGAAGAGAGCCTAACTTTACAGAAGTAGGTATTTTCTCAGTCATGTGGAGTGAACATTGCTCTTATAAACATTCTAAACCTTTCTTAAAGCAATTCCCGACAACTGGTGAGCATGTTCTTATGGGACCAGGCGAAGGTGCTGGAGTTGTAGATATTGGTGATAATCAAGCGGTGGTTTTCAAAGTAGAATCTCACAATCATCCTTCAGCAATCGAACCTTATCAAGGTGCAGCTACTGGTGTAGGAGGTATCATCAGAGATATTGTATCGATTGGAGCAAGACCCATTAACCTACTAAATAGTTTGCGATTCGGTGAATTATCAGTAAAACAAAATCAACGTTTATTAAAAGGCGTTGTCCGTGGTATTGGTGGTTACGGTAATTGTATTGGTATACCAACTACAGCAGGAGAAATCGAATTCGATGAACGTTACGATGGAAATCCACTTGTCAATGCAATGTGTGTAGGTGTTATCGATCATGATATGGTACAAAAAGGTACTGCTAAAGGTGAAGGAAATTCAGTCATTTATGTAGGCCTTAAAACTGGACGCGATGGTATTCATGGTGCCACATTTGCATCTGAAGAATTAACTGAAGAAAGTGAAAGTAAACGACCTTCAGTACAAATTGGTGACCCTTTTGTAGGTAAAAAATTAATGGAAGCCACACTTGAAGCAATCACTTTTGATGAACTTGTAGGTATCCAAGATATGGGAGCAGCAGGTCTTACCTCTTCTTCATCAGAAATGGCTGCTAAAGGCGGTAGTGGATTAGTACTGCACTTAGATCAAGTCCCAACACGTGAACCAGGAATCTCACCATATGAAATGATGTTATCTGAAACCCAAGAAAGAATGTTACTTGTTGTTGAAAAGGGAACAGAACAAAAATTCTTGGACTTATTTGATAAACATGAACTTGATAGTGCAGTAATTGGTGAAGTAACGAATACTGACCGCTTCGTTCTTAAATACGAAGATGAAGTATATGCAGATATTCCTGTTGATGCACTAGCTGATGAAGCACCTGTCTATATTTTAGAAGGTGAAGAAAAAGAATATAATACCTCAAAAAATGATTATAGTGAGATCAATGTACAAGATGTATTTAAGAAATTATTAAAGCATCCAACAATTGCTTCAAAACATTATTTATATGAGCAATACGATCAACAAGTAGGTGCTAATACCATTATTAAACCTGGACTACAATCATCTGTAGTAAGAGTTGAAGGAACAAATAAAGCTATTGCTTCAACCATTGATGGTGAAGCTCGATATGTATTTAATCAACCTTACGAAGGTGGAAAAATGGTTGTGGCAGAAGCTTATAGAAATTTAATTGCTGTAGGCGCAACACCATTAGCTATGACAGACTGTTTAAATTATGGTTCTCCAGAAAAGAAAGACATTTATCAACAATTGATTGATTCTACAAAAGGGATGGCAGAAGCTTGTGAAGTATTAAAAACCCCAGTAGTATCAGGAAACGTTTCTTTATATAACGAAACTAGAGGAACTTCTATTTTCCCTACACCAGTAGTAGGAATGGTAGGACTCATTGAAGATATTCAATATTTAAATGATTTTCATCCAGAAACAGGACATACATTATATCTTGTAGGGGAAACAAGAAATGACTTTGGTGGAAGTCAAATTGAAAAACTTTTATATAGTAAAGTCAATCATGAGTATGAAGAAATTGATTTAGGTGATGAAGTGGCAAAAGGCGAAGCAATAAAAACATCTATTAGAAATGGAATTGCTTCTCATGTACAAACTGTAGGTAAAGGCGGTTTACTTATTACGCTTGCTAAAATAAGTGCTTATTATAATTTAGGATTAGAAGCAAAAGTAGAACTCTCTGATGCACAATTATTTAGTGAAACACAAGGACGTTATGTCGTTGCAGTCAAAGAAGGACAAACACTTGATGTCGATGGAGCTATTAAAATTGGTGAATTAACAGATGTTGATGAATTTAAAGTATCTAATACTACATCTACAATTACAGAAAAAGTCTCAGATATTAAAGCAATTTGGGAAGGAGCTATTTCAGAATGTTTAACTACAGTGGATTAAACGAAGAATGCGGTGTCTTTGGCATTTGGAATCATTCAGAAGCAGCTCAGTTAACTTATATGGGATTGCATAGTTTACAACATAGAGGGCAAGAAGGTGCAGGGATTGTAGTTTCTGATGAAGATACTCTAAAGGGTGAACGTGGTTTAGGCTTACTTACTGAAGCCATTAAAGAACCACAACTTAATAAACTAAAAGATGGCAACCATGCTATTGGACATGTTCGTTATGCGACATCAGGAAATAAAGGTATCGAAAACATTCAACCATTTTTATATCATTTCTACGATATGAGTGTCGCAATTTGTCATAATGGTAATTTAATTAATGCACAAACTTTAAGACAATACCTTGAAAAACATGGCGCCATTTTTCACTCATCTTCTGATACTGAAGTGATTATGCATTTAATTCGTCGTAGTAAAGCTCCTACATTTGAAGAGGCGCTAAAAGAAAGCTTACGACAAATTAAAGGCGGATTTACTTTTGCAATATTGACTAAAGACGCTTTGTATGGTGCTGTTGATCCAAATGCGATTCGTCCTCTAGTAGTTGGTAAGATGCAAGATGGAACATACATTTTGGCTAGTGAAACATGTGCCATAGATGTGCTAGGAGCAGAATATGTTCAAGATATTCATGCTGGAGAGTATGTTGTCATTAATCATAATGGTATTGAAGTAAAATCATATACAAGTCATACTAACACAGCGATTTCAGCAATGGAATATATTTACTTTGCGCGTCCAGATTCAACCATTGCTGGAAAAAATGTGCATGCAGTTCGTAAAGTTTCTGGTAAAAAATTAGCTCAAGAAAGTCCGGCTCAAGCAGATATGGTTATCGGTGTTCCAAATTCATCATTATCTGCAGCTAGTGGCTATGCTGAAGAGATTCAATTACCTTATGAAATGGGGCTTGTAAAAAACCAATATGTCGCACGAACTTTTATTCAACCTACACAAGAATTACGTGAACAAGGGGTGCGCGTTAAGCTATCGGCAGTGAAAGATATTGTAGAAGGTAAAGACATTATTTTAGTTGATGATTCTATTGTAAGAGGAACAACAAGTAAACGTATTGTCAGAATGCTTAAAGATGCTGGAGCAAATAAAATACATGTACGTATAGCTTCTCCAGAATTTATGTTCCCTAGCTTTTATGGAATTGATGTGTCTACGACTGCTGAATTGATTTCTGCTAATAAATCTCCAGAAGAAATTTGTGAGTATATTGGCGCAGATTCTCTTGCATATTTAAGTGTTGAGGGTCTTATCGAATCAATTGGATTAGATTTTGATGCACCCTATAGTGGGTTATGTGTAGAAAGTTTTACAGGAGATTATCCAGCAGGTCTATTTGACTATGAAGAAAACTATTTAAATAATTTAAGTACACGTCAAAAAGAATATATTGATAATCATAAACATTATTTTGATAGAGAGGGAAATATACATGTCTAAAGCTTATGAACAATCAGGTGTTGATATTCATGCAGGTTATGAAGCGGTAGAAAGAATGTCTAGTCATGTTCAACGTACAATGCGTAAAGAAGTACTTGGTGGATTAGGTGGATTTGGTGCGACTTTTGATTTATCCCAGCTTAATATGAAAACACCAGTATTAGTCTCTGGTACAGATGGCGTAGGAACAAAATTAAAGCTTGCCATTGATCATAATAAGCATGACACGATTGGTATTGATGCAGTTGCCATGTGTGTAAATGATATTCTTACAACGGGCGCAGAACCACTATATTTTTTAGATTATATAGCAACAAATAAAGTTGTTCCGGAAGTGATAGAGCAAATTGTAAAAGGTGTTAGTGATGGTTGTGAAGCTACTCATACTGCTCTTATTGGTGGGGAAACAGCCGAAATGGGTGAAATGTATCACGAAGGAGAATATGACTTAGCAGGTTTTGCTGTAGGAGCAGTCGAAAAAGATGAATATATTGATGGATCTGAAGTAGAAGAAGGACAAATTATCATTGGTTTAGCTTCTAATGGTATTCATTCTAATGGATATAGTTTAGTGAGAAAGTTAATTGAAGAATCTGGAATTAATTTGAATGATTCATTTGATGGAAGTACTTATCTTGATATATTTTTAGCTCCGACTCAATTGTATGTGAAACCTATTTTAACTTTAAAAGAAAAAGTTAAAATCAAAGGCATGAATCATATTACTGGTGGTGGATTTTATGAAAATATACCTAGAGGCTTACCTAAAGGCTTAGCAGCTAAAATTGATACACAATCCTTCCCAACACCAAAAGTATTTGAATGGTTACAACAACAAGCTGACATTGAAACGAGTGAAATGTATAACGTTTTTAATATGGGCATAGGCTATACTGTCATTGTAAATAAAGAAGATGTATATAAAACACTTGATGTCTTAAAAGAACAAGATATTGCTGCATATCAAATAGGGGAAATTGTTAAAAGTAATGATGCACCGATTTATCTTGAGGGGGTATAGATATGACTAAGGTGGCTATATTTGCCTCTGGATCAGGAAGTAACTTCGAAAATATTGTATCTAAAGTTGATAAGGGGCAGCTTAATAATATAGAAATTACTTCTTTGTATACAGATCATCACGATGCTTATTGCATTGAGCGTGCAAAACAGTTGAAAGTGATGGTTCATATTAATGAACCTAAAGACTTTGAAAACAAAGGAGAATATGAACAAAAATTAATTCAACTTCTTCATAGTGAAGAAGTGGAGTGGATTATCTTAGCAGGTTATATGAGATTAGTGGGACCAGACTTATTAAATGCTTATGAAGGTAAAATATTGAATATTCATCCTTCATTATTACCAAAGTACAAGGGGAAAGATGCAATTGGTCAAGCATTTAATAGTGGCGATAAGGAAACAGGTTCAACAGTTCACTATGTAGATAGTGGAATGGATACGGGAGAAATAATTGAACAACGAAAATGTGATATAAACCCGGACGATACAAAAGAAACGTTAGAAGAACGTGTGAAACAATTAGAATATGAACTTTATCCAAGTGTAATAGCTAAAGTTATTAAATAAGGAGCATAGTTAATCATGAAAAAAGCAATTATTAGTGTTTCAAATAAAAGTGGAATTGTGGAATTTGCTAAATCATTAACGCAATTAGATTATGAATTGTATTCAACAGGCGGTACAAAACGTGCTTTAGAAGAAGCAAATGTAACTGTTAAATCTGTATCAGAGTTGACGCAATTCCCTGAAATTATGGATGGTCGCGTAAAAACGTTACATCCAGCAGTACACGGTGGTATTTTAGCAGATCGTAATAAACCTGAACATTTAGAACAATTATCAGAACAACACATTGATTTAATTGATATGGTTGTGGTCAACTTATATCCTTTCCAACAAACTGTAGCTAATCCAGATGTAACTGAAGATGATGCAATTGAAAATATCGATATTGGTGGTCCAACCATGTTACGTGCTGCAGCCAAAAATTTTAAACATGTAACAACTATTGTCCATCCATCTGATTATAATGAAGTCATTCAACGAATTAAGGAACATCGACTAGATGAATCATACCGTAAGTCATTAATGATTAAAGTATTTGAACATACAAATGAATATGATCATGCAATTGTAAGTTTCTTCAAAGGAGATAGTGAAGAATTAAGATATGGTGAGAATCCTCAACAATCAGCACGTTTTGTTCGTACTTCTAATAGTAAACATACTATTGCTGGTGCTAAACAACTGCATGGTAAGGCATTGAGTTTTAATAATATTAAAGATGCAGATTCAGCATTAGCATTAGTGAAAAAATTTAAAGAACCAGCTGCCGTTGCAGTTAAACATATGAATCCATGTGGTGTAGGTATTGGCACTGATATTGAAATCGCATTTAAAAATGCGTATGATGCAGATAATCAGTCTATCTTTGGGGGGATTATTGCACTAAATAGAACTGTTACCAAAGATTTAGCCGAAACGTTACACTCTATTTTCTTAGAAGTTGTCATTGCACCAAAATTTGATAAAGAAGCTTTAGATATTTTAACTCAAAAGAAAAATATTCGCTTATTAGAAATTGATATGACAATTGATAATCGTGAAGAAGAATTTGTTTCAGTCTCAGGTGGATATTTGGTTCAAGATAAAGATAATTATGAAGTGTCTAAAGAGGAAATGAAAGTTGTTACAGACGTTGAACCTACCGATGCTCAGTGGGAGGCAATGCTTCTAGGATGGAAAGTTATTCCATCAGTGAAAAGTAATGCGATCATTTTAAGTAATAATAAACAGACAGTTGGAATTGGTGCAGGACAAATGAATAGAGTAGGAGCAGCTAAGATTGCTTTAGAGCGCGCAATTGAAATAAATGACAATGTAGTAATGATTTCTGATGGATTCTTCCCAATGGATGATACTGTTGAACTTGCTGCAAAACATGGTATTAAAGCTATTATTCAACCAGGCGGTTCAATTAAAGACCAAGATTCGATTGATATGGCTAACAAACATGGTATTGCTATGGTTACTACTGGTATGCGTCATTTTAAACACTAATTTAAAATAATTGAGAGAATAGAGGGAGAAAAGAAATGAATGTTTTAGTTATAGGTGCAGGCGGTCGTGAACATGCATTAGTATCAAAATTACATCAGTCGCCACTTATTGAAAAACTTTATGCTATTCCTGGAAATGATGCAATGACTCATTTAGCCGAAGTACACACTGAAATTGCTGAAACTGATCATGAGGCTATTTTACAATTTGTCCAACAACATCACATAGAATGGGTGATTATTGGTCCAGAACAACCATTGATAGATGGTTTATCTAATAAATTGAGAGACAATCATGTTAAAGTTTTTGGTCCTAACAAAGAAGCAGCCCAAATTGAAGGTTCTAAATCTTTTGCTAAAAGGTTAATGGAAAAATATGATATTCCAACTGCTGATTATAAAGAAATAGACAATAAAACTGAGGCACTTAATTATGTAAATGAATGCGAATTACCTATTGTAGTCAAAAAGGATGGGCTAGCTGCTGGTAAAGGCGTAATTATTGCTAATACACGAGATGAAGCAATTGAAGCGGTAGAAGTGCTATATCCACAAGAAGATGGAAAAGTTGTCTTTGAACAATTTCTTGAAGGAGAAGAATTTTCATTAATGACATTTATTAATGGGGATTATGCAGTTCCTTTTGACTGTATTGCTCAAGATCATAAACGTGCCTATGATAATGATGAAGGTCCTAATACTGGTGGGATGGGCGCTTATTGTCCTGTTCCCCATATTTCAAATGACGTTTTAGAGCGTACAAACAAAGATATTGCTCAACCAATTGCTAGAGCGTTAAAAGAAGAGGGTTATGACTATTTTGGTTTACTTTATATAGGTGCAATTTTAACTAAAGAAGGTCCTAAAGTTATTGAATTTAATGCACGATTTGGTGATCCAGAAGCGCAAGTATTGTTAAGTCGTCTAGAAAGTGACTTGATGGCACAAATTGTTGCTCTAGACCGTAAAGAACCTATTCGTTTTCAATGGATTGACGATTATGTGGTAGGAGTAATGCTTGCTTCGAAAGGCTATCCTGGGTCATATGAGAAAGGTGCAGAGGTTTCAGGCTTTGAAGTAAATAACCATTATTTCGTTAGTGGTTTGAAAAAAGAAAATGATACATTTCTTACATCTGGCGGACGAGTTGTATTAGCCATTGGAAAAGGAAAAACTATTCAACAAGCACAAAAAGATGCTTATGGAAATGTAGAAAAAATTAAGAGTGATCAACTATTTTATCGTAAAGATATTGGAAATAAAGCGCTCAAATAAACTAAAAATAATAGCCCATAGATGACATTCATCTATGGGTATTTTATAATGCTAGGGCTTAATATACTAGCAAGATGAATTTACTGTGTTTTTGAAACTGCTTTTATCTTTGAACTCAATCTTTACTTTAGTTTGTCTTATGTTATATATTACTCTAACATTTCTGAAACACGAGCATCTTTAATACCAGTGATTGGAAAATATTGAGATAAATAAAAAGCAATAATAAGTAAAGCAATTGTCATACCAATAAAAAGAATATCTTTGTATGAGAAAGGTGCTTTATAATAATAGGTACGTGGGCCATCTTTAAATCCTTTTGATTCCATAGCTACTGATAATTGATGTGCACGACGTATGTTTTGGCTTAAGACTGGAATAAGTAAGTGTTTTATACGTTTAAATCCACGATAATTGGAAGCATCAATCATTTGGTAACGCATTTTTAAAGAACGTCTTAATTGGATAAATGATGTGAAAATAAGTGGTACCATACGAATAGCAGCCATAAATGCATAAGCGATTTTAGGTTTTACTTTTAAATGTTGCATTAAACTATAGAAAATCATTACAATTTGTGATGTTAATGCAATCAACACACCAAACATTGAAACTGTAATTGTTCTTAAAGATAAGTGAAGACCTCTTACAATGCTCTCAGTACTAATATGAATAATTCCCCATTCAAATAACATATGTGTACCATCACCATATAAAATCATGAATAATGATGATAGCAAGGCAAAGAGAATGGTTGCTGATAAAAATGCAGCAATGACTTTAAAAGCTGTACCATTAAAAGATAATAAAAATATAAACATCAATAAAGTAATATAAATCATATAATCAAAATTATGCACAAAAATGATAAAAATAAATAATAAAACTCCAAGAATTAATTTCGTAATAATGTTTACATCATCTACAAGTGTATGACGCTTTTTCCAACGTTCAAACATTTGATTCACCTGCCATTTCTAAAAGCTTATGATTTTCTACGACAAGTCGACGTGTTGGATAACGATGAATAATTTCAGGGTCATGCGTCACCATTACGATAGTTTGTCCTTGTTTTACACGTTCTTCAAACAGCTTAATCAATTGAAATGTATTATGACTATCAAGTCCAAATGTTGGCTCATCTAATAAAACAATTTCAGCTTTTGAACTTAAAGCAGTTGCTACGCTCAATCGGCGTTTCTGACCTGTAGATATTTCAAAAGGATGATGATGTTTAACTTTTTCTAAATGTAAAAGTTTCAAAAGATGTTCAGTTTCTTCTTTCGATTTTGCTTTATCAAGATGATTATAATGAATATTAATTTCGTCATAAACTGAATTAGTAATAAACTGAAGTTCAGGATTTTGGTATACAAGATACATATTTTGAGCAGCATCTTTAATTTTCTTCAGTAATCGGTTCTCATAAAACATTGTACCGTTGTATTTCACTAATTGCATCATAGATTCAAGTAAAGTAGTTTTGCCAGCTCCATTTTTTCCAGTAATTGTAATCCATTCTCCAGGATGAATATTTAGTTCTGGAACTTCAAATAGTGTATTTTTACTGCGAATTATTTGTCCGTTTTGAAATTTAAAAAGTGTTTTAGAAGTCTGTGGTGTTAAATCTGTTCGTATAGGTGCATAATCCCATGCATGAGGGTGCCATACGCCAAATTCAGTAAGTAACGATTCACAATGTTTGAGTATGTATTCAGGTGTATTATCAGCTATAATTTCTCCATCATAGTTCATTAATATGACTCGATCTACATGATGCCAAATATGTTCCACTTTATGTTCTACAATTAATACCGTTTGATCAGTCCATAATTGAATGAGTCGTTGCCATAAGTCAGCAGTTGCTTGTACATCTAACATAGCTGTAGGTTCATCTAAAAAGAGTGTATCAGCTTTCTGTAAAATGGTTTCGACGATAGCAAGTTTTTGTTTCATGCCACCACTTAAATTATTTACGAAAGTTGAATTATCTACATCTAAATCTACTGACGCAAGTGCTTTTTTAATTTGTTCATCCATGTCTTCTCTTGGCACTTGTTGATTTTCTAAGACGAAAGCTAATTCTTCGTAAACTTTTGGCATACAAAATTGTGTATCTGGGTCTTGAAAAATAACCCCTGAATTAGGGTCAATGTCTAGTTCATCATATTTCATCGGTAATTCTATAAGATTAGGAACAATACCACTCAGTACATTAAGTAATGTGCTTTTACCAGATCCTGAAGGACCTAGTAAAAGCACTTTTTCTTTATCTTTAATTTCTATATTTAGATTATCGAAAATTTTTCGATCACCATTTGGATATTTTAGACGTAAATTTTTGACTTTTAACACAATCATTTCCCCTTATAAGTTGTCGTAATCTTTTTGAGAGGCAGGACGGAATAATTTAGTTACTCCAGTTTGATCTAAGGCTTTTACAATTAAATAAGAGAGTATACCAGACAGTACAATACCACTAATAGCACGGAAAATGATGAAAAGTAGTAAGTTCCAACCCGCAACTTCGTTTAGATAGCCATAAAAATAATCTACAGGGAAAGATACTAATGCTGTTACTAAACCAGCTAACATTGCTACCATTAAAGAACGTGATTTGTATTTAAAGATAGCAAACACAACTTCACATGCTAGACCTTGTAAAATTGCATATACTATAGTAGGAATATCAAATTTCCCCATAACAATAGTTTCACCTGCACCAGCAGCAAATTCAGCAATTAATGCAATACCTGGTTTAGGAATAATTAAGTAAGCTACAATAGCAGCCATAAACCAAATACCGTATGTAAGTTGTTCTAGATGTATACCAGCTACTTGAGCTAAATTATATGGCAACCACCATAAGTTATAAATGATTGCAAAAATAACAGCAATCAGCACAGTAACTAGAATTTCTGAAAGCTTTAAACCTTTAGACATAAAATAGTTCCTCCTAAAAAAACGCACAACCCTTCGTAGAAAAGTTGTGCGTAAATTTAAATAAAAATGCTATTGATTATTAAAAACATGATTTATTTAAGTTAACACTTTCCTACGCTAGTATTTAACTAGATCAGGTTCAAAGGGTTTGAGGTTAAGCCTCATCTCAGTGCTATACACCCCTAGTGCATTTATATTTTATTTATTTTAAATGTATGACTTTTAATAGTAGATGTCAAGATGCTTTTAATCTATATTTAATTAAAAATAAATTATAATTAAACAGTTTACATATTTAATAAGTGAAATGTAATTAGTTCTAAAAATAATTGAATAAAAGTAGGACAATTTATTTCCAACTCAGTCATCGATAGCCAATATATTAAAAATACCTGAGACAACTTGTATGTCTCAGGCTTATTCATTAATTACTATTAATGATGACATAAATAAGAAAATTAGTCTAATGTATTTTGAACGTCTTGTTTAGTTTGTTCAATATCATCAGTTTTTTCTTCTTTTTGTTCTTTTAATTTTTCTTCATATTCTTTTGCTTTTTTTGCATCTTCATGTGTCATAGGACAACTCTCCTTTTTCATAAATTACTTTACAAAATTAATATACCCAATTAATAAAAGGATAAACTTAATCTCAGTCTAGAGAAGTATTTTATTTTTTATTAAAGACAAGAATAGAAAGTTCATATATAATTAATTTTGAGGTGAACTGTATGTCTTTTCTTAAGAAACACGCCGAGATTATCTATAGTTACTTGATCGGTATCGTTTCACTCTTCACAGGTCTCATTATCTTGATCAATTTGCCTTTAATTCATAAACTAAAAAATAAAGATAAAATTGACTTAAAAATACATAATATATGGGACTTTCTTAATGCATTTTTTAGTGAAATAATTAGAGTGATGAGTAGATTCATAGGCAACTTTCCAGTTGTAAGTGCAGTCATAATTATTCTATTTGGTATTCTAGTCATATTGATTGGATATACGTTATTTAGAACAACCAAATACGATTACGACATCTCAATTTTCTTTTTAGTCATTGGTATTTTATACTTCCTCATTACAATTACATTGATGACTCAAGTATATGGTTTTTGGGCAATTATATTCGTTATTCCATTTGTGATTCATACAGGATATATCGTTTATAAAGATGAATTGTATCAAGAAAATAGAAAAGTTCATTATTTATGGATTATTATTTCATATGGAATAAGTTACTTGATTACTCAAATGTCATTGTATGGCAAAATCGATGCAAATGAGATTGAGCCTATTGATATTTTAAGTGTAAATACATTCTTCATCATTATGTGGTTATTAGCTCAAGCGGCAATTTGGAATTTCTTATTCTTACGCCGTGCGTTACCTTTAACAAAAGAAGAATTAGGGGAAGAAGAGCCTGAATTATCAAGAACTCAAAAAGGAAACGTTTCGACTCAATCAAAAGTTCATTTTAAACAACTTCAAGATAAAACATCAGAATATGCACATAAGACAAGAAGAAGTGTAGATTTAGATAAAATTAGATCTAAACGCGATAAATTTAAAAGTAAATTTAAAAATATTGTAGATATAGAAGAAGATGATATTCCTAAGTGGATGAGACGTCCTAAATGGATTAAACCAGCATATGTGGAAATTTTCTGTGGGTTTATCTTATTCTTATTTACATTTATAGAATTTAATAACAGAAATGCTCTATTTGTATCTGGAGAATGGGAATTATCACAAACTCAATACGTGATTGAATGGATTACATTGTTAATATTACTCTTTATTATTATCATTTACATTGCTACGACATTTACTCATTTTTTAAGAGGCAAATTTTACTATTTACAGTTGTTTATGATTAGTATTCTATTTTTCAAATTGCTTACTGAATTTATTAATATAATGATTCATGGTCTATTACTTTCAATATTTATAACACCTACATTAATTATTATGTTAATACCTGTAATTATAGCATTTTCGTTGCAATTAAAAGAAAAACCATAATCTGAGTAAGGGAGTGGAATAGAATTCATTTTTGAATTCATTGTTCCACTTCTTTTTTTAATTTAATATTTAGGTGAAGAATTTTAAATTTGTTAAAATAGTAGAGTAAATCACAACAGATTCGTTAAAAAAATTAAAATAGGAGAAATTAAAATGAAAATAGCAACTTTAAATAAAGGCAAAGAAACTAAATATTTAAATCAATATCCTTTAGTTGAAGAAGAAGATATTTTTCAACATGATCATTTAAAAGAAGGTGACTTGTTTAATATAGTTACTGAAAATAACCAATACATAGCAACAGCTTATGTAGGACGTCAACATAAAGGCTTAGGATGGGTAATCACATATAGCCAAGAAGAAGATATCAATATTACTTTCTTTGAAAATTTATTTAAAAAAGCGCTAGAAGAAAGAGAGTATTACTACAATATAGAAGGAACTAATGCTTTTAGACTATTTAATGCTGAGGGAGATGGCGTTGGAGGCTTAACTATTGATAATTATAATGGACATTTACTTATTCAATGGTATTCAAAAGGAATTTACAAGTTTCGTTATATAATTATTGAAGCAATAAAAAAAGTATTTAAATTTGAATCTGTTTTTGAAAAAATGCGCTTTAAAGATACGGAGTATACAGGGGGACATGTACTTGGAAAAACTCCAGAATTTCCAATAGTTATTGAAGAAAATTTTACATTTTACAATGTTGATTTAAACGATGGATTGATGACAGGAATATTTTTAGATCAAAAAGAAGTTCGTAAAAAATTACGTGATTATTTTGCCGAAAATAGAAGTGTTTTAAATCTATTTAGTTATACGGGCGCGTTTTCAGTAGTAGCATCTAAAAATGCTAAAGTTACAACAAGTGTAGATTTAGCTAATCGTTCTCGTACATTAACCGAAGAAAATTTTGGGTTAAATGGTGTAGATCCTAAAAGTCAATATATCTATGTTATGGATACATTTGATTTTTATAATTATGCAGCACGTCATGGAAAACAATATGACACAATAGTTATTGATCCGCCTAGTTTTGCGCGTAATAAAAAGAAAACTTTTTCAGTACAAAAAAATTATGATGATTTAATTAATGGTGCTTTAGATGTTTTAGCACCAGATGGTACATTGTTGCTATGTACAAATTCAAGTGCTTTTTCTTTAAAAGCATTTAAAAATGTAATTAAGAAAACATTGGAACAAGCTAACGTAGAATATGAAATAGAAGAAGTCATGGGATTACCAAAAGACTTTAAAACACATCCACATTATAAACCTTCTAAATATTTAAAAGCTGTATTCATAAATATTAAGCATTAAAGTACTGAAATAGGGTATTACATGTATGTTGAAAATATTATGAAAAACGAAAGGTGAGTTAGTAAATGGGGATTATTCATAAAATTACAAATGGAGTTACTGATAAAGTTGGTAAAAAAGTCTTAGATATAGAAGAAATTAACGAAAAAGATATCTTACCTAAAAACGAAGAAGAAATTGCACAACGCAGAGAAAAAGCTAAAGCAGTCGTTAAGAAAAAATCTTTATTATCTTCAGGGATGAGTGTTGTGCCAATTCCAGGATTAGACTTTGGTGTAGATATCAAATTGATGAAAGATATTATTGAAGATATTAATAAAATTTACGGTCTTGATCAAAAACAAGTCAATTCTCTTGGTGAAGATGTTAAAGAACGTATTTTATCAGCAGCAGCAATTCAAGGTAGTTCAATGATTGGTGAAAAAGTAACTAGTGGTGCTTTGAAATTAATTATTAGAGATGTTGCTAAGCGTACAGCAGCAAAACAAACAAAATGGTTCCCAGTAGTGGGGCAAGCTGTTTCAGCTTCAATTAGTTACTACTTTATGAATAAATTAGGTCAAGATCATATAAAAAAATGTGAAAAAGTTTTACGTGATATTATTTAATTTTTTAAAAATGTAGTATAATAAAAGCGAAGAAATTTATATATAATATTAGAAAATTGACTGACATAAAGCTATACCTATTATAAGTAATCAAACTTTGTTTGATTACTTATATAATGATTGCTACTTTGCTAACATAAGTGTATTTTTCTATAATAATTCAATTATATAAGAATTGAATTCAGTTATATATTTTGGTAGTGTTAGGGTATAAATTTTTATGTTAGATAATAAGAAATTTAATTTTCTAACTTACGGAGGAGAAATAGATTATGGAACAAAAATCATATGTAATTGTTGACGAAACTGGAATTCATGCACGTCCAGCTACAATGCTAGTGCAAACAGCATCTAAATTTGATTCAGATATTCAATTAGAATATAACGGTAAAAAAGTCAATTTAAAATCAATTATGGGCGTTATGAGTTTAGGTGTAGGTAAAGATGCTGAAATCACTATCTATGCTGATGGAAGCGATGAACAAGACGCAATTCAAGCGATCAGTGAAGTTTTATCAAAAGAAGGTTTAACAGAGTAATTATGTCTAAATTAATTAAAGGTATTGCAGCTTCTGATGGAGTTGCAATTGCCAAAGCATATTTACTGGTAGAACCTGATTTATCATTTACGAATGAGAACATTACTGATACTGATGCTGAAATTAAAAAGTTCAGAAATGCTTTAGAAGCTTCCAAAATTGAATTAACAAAAATTAGAAATAATGCTGAAAAATCATTAGGTGCAGATAAAGCTGCTATTTTTGATGCACATTTACTTGTACTTGATGACCCAGAATTAATTCAGCCAATTGAAGATAAAATTGAGAATGAGAAAGTAAATGCTCCAGAAGCATTAAATGAAGTTACGACTCAATTTATTACTATTTTTGAATCTATGGATAATGAATATATGAGAGAACGTGCAGCAGATATTCGTGACGTTTCTAAGCGTGTACTTGCTCATCTTTTAGGTGTGGAGTTACCAAATCCTAGTATGATTGATGAAAGTGTAGTTATTATAGGAAACGATTTAACACCATCTGATACTGCACAATTAAACAAAGAGTTTGTTCAAGGTTTTGTTACAAATATTGGTGGCCGTACAAGTCATTCTGCAATTATGAGCCGTTCATTAGAAATTGCAGCCGTGGTGGGTACTAAATCGATTACTCATGAAGTAAAACAAGGAGATATGGTTATTGTTGACGGTATTACTGGTGACGTTATCATCGATCCAACTGAAGATGAATTCATTGCTTATCAAAATAAACGTGAGCGTTTCTTTGAAGATAAAAAAGAATTACAAAAACTTCGTGATGCTGAAACTGTAACTGTTGACGGTGAACATGCAGAATTAGCTGCTAATATTGGTACACCTGATGATTTATATGGTGTTATGGAAAATGGCGCTGAAGGAATTGGTCTTTATAGAACAGAATTTTTATATATGGGTAGAGATCAAATGCCAACTGAAGACGAACAATTTGAAGCGTATAAAAAAGTTTTAGAAACTATGAAAGATAAACGCGTTGTTGTACGTACTTTAGATATTGGTGGAGATAAAGAATTACCATATTTAAATTTACCTAATGAAATGAATCCGTTCTTAGGTTATCGTGCAATTCGTTTGTGCTTAGATCAACAAGACATCTTCAGAACACAATTACGTGCGTTATTACGTGCATCTGCTTATGGTAAATTAAATATTATGTTCCCAATGGTAGCTACTATTAAAGAGTTTAGAGATGCTAAAGCTATTCTTTTAGAAGAAAAAGATAAATTAACTAGCGAAGGACAAGAAGTTGCTGATGATATCGAAGTAGGTATCATGGTAGAGATTCCTTCTACTGCTGCGTTAGCTGATATCTTTGCTAAAGAAGTAGATTTCTTTAGTATAGGAACTAATGACTTAATTCAATATACTATGGCAGCTGATCGTATGTCTGAACGTGTTTCATATTTATATCAACCATATAATCCAGCAATTTTACGTTTAGTTAAACAGGTCATTGAAGCTTCTCATAAAGAAGGTAAATGGACTGGTATGTGTGGTGAAATGGCTGGCGATGAAACAGCAATTCCATTATTATTAGGTTTAGGATTAGATGAATTCTCTATGAGTGCAACCTCTATTCTTAAAGCTAGAAGACAAATTAATGGTTTAAGTAAAAACGAAATGACAGAATTAGCAAATCGTGCCATTAATTGTGCAACACAAGATGAAGTTAAAGAACTTGTTCACCACATTTCTAAATAATATTAAAAATACCTGAGACAACTTATGATGTCTCAGGTTCTTTTTTATATACTACAGTTGGATATCAAATATTTTGTTAATTTTTTCTAAATCTACATGATACATAGGCTCCTCATTTAATAAGATAAATGGTGTAGAGAATGCATCATATTCTAACATTTCCTTACGATAAGAAGGATACTTAATATTTTTTTCAATAAAATTAATATGATGTTCCGTTAAATAATTTTTTAAAAAATTACAAGGTGGACAATCATCTTGTGTATAGATAATTATTTTAGACATAAATCATATTCTCCTTTTAATTATACTTTTCTTACTATATATAAGGTAATTAAAAAATGCAAATTGTGAATTTTATGTGAATTCCATTTAAATTCTCTATTAAAAAGTAAACAAAAAAATTTTAGTTACTAATGTTTAGGTATATAATTTAAATCTATAGGCTTTAATTTTAAATTATAGAAAAGGTGGTTAAGTATGAATTCTGTCGAAATTAGTCGTTTTTTGACAGGGATGACATTAGGCGTTCATATTATTTTTGCTACTATTGGAGTAGGAATGCCATTAATGTTTGCAATCGCAGAGTTTTTAGGGATCAAAAAGAAAGATCCTAAATATATAGCATTAGCAAAACGTTGGTCAAAAGGGTATACGATTACAGTTGCAGTTGGAGTTGTAACTGGAACAATTATTGGATTACAACTTTCACTTGTTTGGCCTACGTTTATGAAAATGGGTGGCCATGTTATCGCGCTTCCTCTTTTTATGGAAACATTTGCTTTCTTCTTTGAAGCAATCTTTTTAAGTATTTATCTATATACATGGAATCGTTTTAAAAATCAATGGATACATTTTTTAATTAGTTTACCTGTTATTATTGGTGGTTCATTCTCAGCGTTCTTTATTACTTCAGTGAACTCATTTATGAATACTCCAGCAGGTTTTGAAATGAAAAAAGGCAAAATGGTTAATGTTCAACCATTTGAAGCAATGTTCAATTCTTCATTTTTAGTTAGAGCATTTCATGTTGTTGCAACAGCTGGTATGACGATGGCGTTTATTTTGGCAGCAATCGCTGCATTTAAATTATTGAAAAATAAATATAGTGAAGATGCGCCATATCATAAAAAAGCGTTAAAAATGACTATGATTCTTGGATTTATTCAAACATTATTATCAATGTTAGCTGGAGATTTGTCTGCTAAGTTTCTTCATAAAGTACAACCAGAAAAACTAGCCGCCTACGAGTGGCATTTTGATACACATTCTAAAGCAGATTTAGTATTTTTTGGTGTCTTAAATGAAAAAACACAAGAAGTTTCAGGAGCCATAAAAATTCCTGGATTACTGAGCTTTTTAGCTGATAATAATATTAATACTAAAGTAAAAGGTTTAAATGAATTTCCTAAAAATGATTTACCTCCATTAATCGTTCATTATTTCTTTGATTTAATGGTATCGATGGGAATCTTTTGTTTTATCGTATCAGGCATTTTCATATTAGCATTAATGATAAAAAAACTACGTCCTATTATAACTAAAAAAGTAATGCTTTATGCAGTACTTTTAACAGGACCTGCTTCAATGCTTGCTATAGAGTTTGGTTGGTTCTTAACTGAAATGGGACGTCAACCATGGATTGTTAGAGGTTACATGCGTGTTAGCCAAGCTGCTACACAGGCAGGAGGAATTACGTTAGTAACAATTCTATTCGGTTTACTTTATTTTGTACTTCTCTTTACATCTGCCTATGTATTATTGAGAATGTTTAGAAATAAACCAGCTCGCGAGGATATTGATAAAGTGATTGGAGGTCAAGAATAATGGATTATACTGGCATAGGTATTACAGTATTATGGACTTTCCTATTTTTTTATATTATCGTAGCGTCTATTGATTTTGGTGCTGGATTTTTAACTTTGCATACAAAATTAACGGGAGAAGAAAAAAAGATTAATCATCTTATAGAAAGATATTTAAATCCTGTATGGGAAGTAACAAATGTATTTTTTGTATTTTTCTTTGTAGGTTTTGTAGGATTTTTCCCAGATTCAGCTCTTTATTTAGGGACAGTGTTATTAGTTCCTGGTTCAATCGCTTTAATTCTTATTTCTATTAGAAGTAGTTTTTATGCTTTTGAACATTATGGACAAGATAATAAACTGCCCTGGATATTTTTATATGGTATTACTGGACTTTTAATACCCGCAGCACTCGCAACTGTATTGACTATCTCAGAAGGTGGATACATTAATGAACAAGGCAATCATTTTGATTTGGATTGGGTACAGTTACTATTAAGTCCTTTCGCATGGTCAGTTGTATTTTTAGCAATTGTAAGTGTATTATATATATCATCAGGATTTTTAACATATTATGCTTCTAAAGCAAAAGATAAAGTAGCTTATAAATTTATGCGTCAATGGTTTATGTTCTGGGGTCCACCGATGATTATTATTTCATTATTTGTATTCTTATCATTAAGAATACAAAACTCTAATCACTTTTATAATGCAATTACGCATTATTGGTGGATGTTTGCAATTAGTTTTATTTTCTTCTTAATTGCAGGAATTTTAAATATGATTAAAAAGTATCATGGTTTAGCATTTATTATGGTAATTTTACAAATGGCTTTCGCTTTTTACGGATACGGTATGAGTAAGTTACCTTATATTCTTTATCCATATATTAAAATTTCAGATTCAGGTGTAAACTCATCAATGGGCTTAGCATTAACAATCGTCTTTATTTTAGGTTTACTTTTATTACTTCCATCGTTAATATTGTTATTGAGATTATTCGTTTTCGATAAACAATATGTGGAAGGTAAAAAGTAATTTAAATTAAGAGAGGAGCTAAAATGAGAGTAATTTATATTTATAGAACTTTGAATAAGTTTCTAGTATATAAATGAACTTATCATTTTAGCTCTTATTTTTTAGATAGGAGTTCCAGAAGTCATGGAGAAAGAGTATGTAGTGATAGGATTAGGTCGTTTTGGAGGAAGTATTGTAAGAGAGCTAAATGCTTTAGATATGGATGTTATGGCTATTGATAGAGATGAAGCTCGAGTAAATGAATATAGTGAAATTGCGACACATGCTGTTGTAGCTGACACTACAGATGAAGCGGTAATGAAAAGTTTAGGTATACGAAATTTTGACCATGTCATTGTGGCAATAGGTGAGAATATTCAATCTAGTACATTAACAACTTTAATATTGAAAGAATTAGGTGTTAAAAAAGTTACGGCCAAAGCACAAAACGATTATCATGCAAAGATTTTGAATAAAATTGGTGCTGATACTGTGGTACATCCAGAAAGAGATATGGGTCGTCGTATTGCACATAATGTAGCAAGTGCAAGTGTACTAGACTACCTTGAACTCGCAGATGAGCATTCATTAGTAGAGTTAAAAGTAAGTGAAAAATTGACTGGTCAAACAATCAGAGATTTAGATATTCGAGCACAATTCGGTATTAATATTATTGCAATAAAAAGAGGACGAGAAATCATTGTGTCACCAGATCCAAACATGAATATTGAAATTGGAGATATTATGATAATGATCGGCCACGATAATGATTTAAATCGTTTTGAGAAAAAAATAGTAAGATAGTAAAACACACGGTATTTCTTAAGAAATACCGTGTGTGTTTATTCTTCATTTACTTTCATAATTACTGGTAAAATCATTGGACGACGAGCTGTTTTTTCATATAAATACGGCTGTAACGTTTCAATGATTGAAGATTTAATTTGATGCCATTGAATATCATCATTTGAATTTAGTTTTGAAATAACATCCGTTTTAATTTTTCGTTGTGCATCATAAATTAATTGGCCAGATTCACGCATGTAAACAAAACCACGTGAAATAATATCTGGACCTGAAAGAAGTTTATTTGTATTAAAATCAATACTTACTACAACAATAACCAATCCTTCTTCAGATAATAATTTACGATCCCGAATGACAACATTACCAATATCACCGATGCCACTTCCATCAACTAATACATTACCAGATGGAATTCGACCAGCTTTACGCGCAGAATCGTGTGTTAAAGCTAACACATCACCAATATCAAAAATAAAGACATTTTCTTCTTTAACACCACAATCAATACCTGTTTGACCATGAGCTTTTAGCATACGATATTCACCATGAATAGGTAAGAAGTATTTAGGTTGAATTAAACGAAGCATTAACTGCTGGTCGCCTTGGGAACCATGTCCTGATGTATGAATGTTAGAAATCTTACTGTGAATAACATCAGCACCAGCTTTATATAATGCGTTAATTGTACGATTGATACTTTTAGTATTCCCTGGAATAGGAGAAGAACTGAATACTACAGTATCATCAGGTATAATTTTAATTTGTTTGTGTGTACCATTAGCGATACGTGAAAGTGCAGCCATTGGTTCACCTTGAGAGCCAGTGCATAAAATAAGTAACTCGTGTTTAGGAATATTATTAATTTTGTTAGGCTCAACAAATGTTTCTGGGGGTGCTTTGATATAACCCAGCTCCATACCAATCTTAATATTATTTTCCATTGAACGGCCAAAAGTTACAATTTTACGATTATATTTAATTGCTGCTTCCACCGCTTGTTGGACACGATAGATGTTTGATGCAAAGGTTGCGAAAATAATACGACCTTTACAGTTACGGAAAATTTTATCGACATTTTGTCCAACTTCACGTTCACTTAATGTGAAATCAGGAACTAGCGCATTCGTAGAGTCAGATAACAAGCATAATACGCCTTCTTTACCAAGCTCTGCCATTTTGGCGATATTAGCAGGCGCACCAACAGGTGTAAAATCAAATTTGAAGTCACCAGTATGGACAATTTTACCTTCAGGTGTGTCAATAACAACACCATATGCTTCTGGGATACTATGCGTAGTTAAGTAAAAAGAAATTTCAAAATGTTTAGATTTTATAACACTATCTTCTGTAATTTCATTTAAACTAGCATTACGCAGTAAATTGTGTTCTTCTAATTTATTGCGTATTAAACCTAAAGCTAAAGGGCCACCATAAATAGGCACATTAATTTGCTTTAATAGGTAGGGCACACCACCTATATGGTCTTCATGTCCATGAGTAATAAATAAACCAACAATTTTATCTTGATTTTGTTCTAAGTAGGTATAATCAGGAATAACGTAGTCTATACCTAATAAATTATCATCAGGGAACTTAATTCCAGCATCGATGATAACAATTTCATCTTTATACTCCACAGCATAAGTGTTTTTACCAACCTCACCTAAGCCGCCTAGAGCATATACACCTACTTCATTAGAATGTAATTGTTTCATTATTGAGCGTTCTCCACATTAAAGTGATCAGAATGTTCTTTTTCATATTCTAAATGTGCGCCCTCTAATTTAGTAATAAATTCGATATTATAATTGCGATCTTTTAAATAACGTCTTACTTGTTCTTCAGTTTCACCTTCAACATAAATTGTATTTGTGTTCTCACGAACAATTACTTCGTCTTTATTATGTTGAAAAAATACTTTAAATACTGCCATGATATATATTTCCTCCTAAATAAATGTTTATTTATTGTCTTATGAGCACAAGTAGAAAATAAATAAAATATACATGTTTATTTATTTTCACATCTAACGTGAATGCTACATAACAGGCATTTTAAATTTTTAATATAAACTAATATTTATTTTACTGTGCTTAAAGGCAAATCATACATGTCGTTCATTTTTTGAAAGATAGTAATTTACTATGATTTCAGTTAATTTTTATTTTACCTTATGTATCAGAATAAATAAAGCAGTTTATATGTAGTAAAAGTAGGAGGAAATTGAATAAAAAAAGAAAAACCTAACACATTTATTACAATAATGTAAAAATGCATTAGGCTTGAATATTAAACTTCAACTGAGTCTGGTAATGGAGTAAGAGGATGATCTTTATCGATATAATCGTAGAACATAATACCATTTAAATGATCAATTTCATGTTGAAATACAATTGCTGGATAACCTTTTAAACGTAATTTAACTTCATTACCATCAATATCATAAGCTTTAATTGTTGTTCTATAATGACGATGAACTAAACCAGGTATATTTTCATCTACACTTAAACAACCCTCACCAGTAGGTAAATAAGCGTGTTGAACACTATGACTAATTACTTTAGGATTGACCAACATATAGTCGTAAGATTTACCTTCCCCATCGTCAGGTAAATACACAGCTATCATTTTTTTTGAAATATTAATTTGTGGTGCAGCTAAACCTACTCCAGAGCGTAGACCATATTTTTTAGCAATTTCATCATCTTGACTATTAATTAAAAATTCACGCATATCACGCAAAGTATTTTTGTCTTCTTCAGAAAGAGGTAAATTCACGTCTTTTGCTTTTTCGCGTAACGTAGGATGTCCATCTCTAATAATATCTTTCATTGTTAACATGTTATACACCTTCCTTATATAATATAAAATATAACAGATAATATACATTTACGTACATTATATAGTTTCATTTGATTTATAAACTATCTTTATATAATATTACAATCGAAACACTATGAGGAGGAATGACATTAATGAAATTACGTAAAACCATAGTTGTTGCAGCTGCCTCTACACTTTTATTAGCTGGTTGTACAACTGATAAAAAAGAGGTAAAAGCTTATGACGATAATGTTCAAAAAGCATTTGATAAAGAACAATCTATAAATGAGGTTAGTAAAAAACTAAATTCACTTGAAGAAAAGAAACAAGGTTTGTATAAAAAAGCAAATAGTAATGACAGTAATACACGTAGTAAAGCAGCTGACGATGTACTTGATAATATTGATAAACGAGAAAAAACCTTTGATAAGGAAGTTTCAATTTTAAAAAATTCCGAAAAGCAATTTAAAAAAGGCGATTCTCATATTAACGATATTAAAAATGATAATAAAAGAAAAGAAGTTAAACAACTTGATGATGCTATAAAAAACAAATATAAAACACATGACGACTATGCTAAGGCTTATAGAAATGTATTAAGTAAAGAAAAAGATTTATTTGAATTAGTCAAACAAGATGGAGTAACGCAATCTCAAGTAGACGAAAAAAACAATGCGCTTAATAAAGCTCAAGAAAACTTTAAGAAAAAATTCCAGGCTTATGCTAAGGCAATGAATACAGTTAATAAAGAAAAACAAGACGTCGATCATTTAATCTCTTAACATCACTAATACAGTGTTAATTGTTACATTGATACAGTTTCTCAGACTGTATCTTTTTTTAGTAATACAGAACTTTATGAAAATGTTTAACAGTCTAAAATAATTGTGGTACACTATGAGTGGATAAAATGAATTTCTATTATATGGGAAAGGTATGGTGAATTGAATGGCTCCTAAGTTACAAGCCCAATTCGATGCAGTAAAAGTATTAAATGATACTCAGTCGAAATTTGAAATGGTTCAAATTTTGGACGTAGATGGTAATGTCGTAAATGAAGACTTAGTACCTGATTTAACTGATGAACAATTAGTAGAATTAATGGAAAGAATGGTGTGGACACGTATTCTTGACCAACGTTCTATTTCTTTAAATAGACAAGGTCGTTTAGGTTTCTATGCTCCAACAGCAGGACAAGAAGCATCTCAATTAGCATCTCAATATGCTTTAGAAAAAGAAGACTTCATTTTACCTGGTTACCGTGATGTACCACAACTTATTTGGCACGGTTTACCGTTAACTGATGCTTTCTTATTCTCAAGAGGTCACTTTAAAGGTAACCAATTCCCTGAAGGCGTAAACGCATTCAGTCCACAAATCATTATCGGTGCACAATATATCCAAACAGCTGGTGTGGCATTCGGTATTAAAAAACGTGGTAAAAAAGCAGTTGCTATCACTTACACTGGTGATGGTGGTTCTTCACAAGGTGATTTCTACGAAGGTATTAACTTTGCTTCTGCTTATAAAGCACCAGCAATCTTTGTTATCCAAAACAATAACTATGCTATTTCTACTCCACGTAGTAAACAAACAGCTGCTACTACATTAGCTCAAAAAGCAATTGCAGTAGGTATCCCTGGTATCCAAGTTGATGGTATGGATGCATTAGCTGTATATCAAGCTACTAAAGAAGCTCGTGATCGCGCAATTAATGGTGAAGGTCCAACATTAATCGAAACTATGACTTATCGTTATGGTCCACATACAATGGCTGGAGATGATCCAACTCGTTACAGAACTTCAGATGAAGATGCAGATTGGGAGAAAAAAGACCCGTTAGTTCGTTTCAGAAAATTCTTAGAAAATAAAGGATTATGGAGCGAAGAGAAAGAAAACGAAGTTATTGAACGTGCTAAAGACGACATCAAGAAAGCAATTAAAGAGGCTGACAATACTCCAAAACAAACTGTTCTTGATTTAATGGATATCATGTATGAAGATATGCCTCAAAATTTAGCTGAACAATATGAAATTTACAAAGAGAAGGAGTCGAAATAAGCCATGGCACAAATGACAATGGTTCAAGCGATTAACAATGCGCTTAAAACTGAATTGCAAAATGACGAAAACGTTTTAATTTTCGGTGAAGACGTTGGTGTTAACGGCGGTGTATTCCGTGTTACTGAAGGTTTACAAAAAGAATTCGGTGAAGACCGTGTATTCGACACACCATTAGCTGAATCTGGTATTGGTGGTTTAGCTCTTGGTTTAACTGTAGAAGGTTTCCGTCCTGTAATGGAAATTCAATTCTTAGGATTCGTATTTGAAGTGTTTGACGAAGTTGCTGGTCAAATCGCTCGTACGCGTTTCCGTTCAGGTGGTTCTAAAACTGCTCCTGTAACAATTCGTACACCATTTGGTGGTGGGGTACACACTCCAGAATTACACGCAGATAACTTAGAAGGTATTTTAGCTCAATCACCAGGTATTAAAGTAGTTATTCCATCTGGTCCTTATGATGCTAAAGGTTTATTACTTTCATCAATTAGATCAAACGATCCAGTTGTATATTTAGAGCATATGAAATTATATCGCTCATTCCGTGAAGAAGTTCCTGAAGAAGAATATACAATTGAAATTGGTAAAGCAAATGTCAAAAAAGAAGGTAATGACATTACATTAATTGCATACGGTGCAATGGTACAAGAATCTGAAAAAGCTGCAGAAGAACTTGAAAAAGAAGGTTACTCTGTAGAAGTTATCGATTTACGTACAGTTCAACCAATCGATATTGATACATTAGTTGCATCAGTTGAAAAAACTGGTCGTGCAGTAGTTGTTCAAGAAGCTCAACGTCAAGCTGGTGTTGGTGCTACTGTAGCAGCTGAATTAGCTGAACGTGCTATTCTTTCATTAGAAGCTCCAATTGCACGTGTTGCTGCTGCTGATACTGTATATCCATTTACTCAAGCTGAAAATGTTTGGTTACCAAATAAAAATGATATTATTGAACAAGCTAAAGCTACTTTAGAATTCTAATAGTATATACAAAACAGCAAGCTATATATGAATTTATATATTTAAAATAGGTACTTTCTATTTATTTTATGTATATATAATTAATTGTAAACTAGAGACGTAGGACAAAATGATAAAGTGTTGACAGGCATGACATATTATTCTGTCCTTCCTCTATGTTATAAATTTATTTAAATAATAAATATTTAAATCTTAGGAGGATAAGAACGTGGCATTTGAATTTAGACTACCCGACATTGGTGAAGGTATCCACGAAGGTGAAATCGTTAAGTGGTTTGTTTCAGCCGGAGATACAATTGAAGAGGATGACGTATTAGCAGAGGTTCAAAATGATAAATCTGTAGTAGAAATCCCATCTCCTGTAAGCGGTACAGTTGAAGAAGTAGTAGTTGAAGAAGGCACTGTAGCAGTTGTAGGTGATGTCATTGTTAAAATTGACGCACCAGATGCAGAAGAAATGCAATTTAAAGGTCATAATGATGACGATGCTTCATCTAAAGAAGAAGAACCTGCAAAAGAAGAAGCTAAAACTGAAGAAACTCCAGCAGCTTCAACATCACAAGATGAAAAAGTAGACGAAAACAGACGAATTAAAGCAATGCCATCTGTACGTAAATATGCACGTGAAAAAGGCGTGAACATTAAAGCAGTTTCTGGTTCAGGTAAAAATGGACGTATTACTAAAGAAGACATCGATAACCACTTAAATGGTGGCGGTGCTCAAGCAGCAACAGCTTCAAATGAAAGTGCAGCTGCTTCAACATCAGAAGATACTTCTGCAGTTCAAACTCAATCAGTACCTGAAGGAGACTTCCCTGAAACTACAGAAAAAATCCCTGCTATGCGTAAAGCAATTGCTAAAGCAATGGTTAACTCAAAACACACTGCTCCACACGTAACATTAATGGATGAAATTGATGTTCAAGACTTATGGGATCACCGTAAAAAATTCAAAGAAGTTGCAGCTGAACAAGGTATTAAATTAACATTCTTACCATATGTTGTTAAAGCGCTTGTTTCTGCACTTAAAAAATACCCAGCACTAAATACGTCATTTAATGAAGAAGCTGGTGAAATTGTACACAAACATTACTGGAATATCGGTATTGCTGCAGATACTGAAAGAGGTTTATTAGTACCTGTAGTTAAAAATGCAGATCGTAAATCTATTTTCCAAATCTCAGATGAAATCAATGAATTAGCTGTTAAAGCTCGTGATGGTAAATTAACATCTCAAGAAATGAGCGGTGCTACATGTACAATTAGTAACATCGGTTCAGCTGGTGGACAATGGTTCACTCCAGTTATCAATCACCCAGAAGTAGCTATTTTAGGTATTGGACGTATTGCTCAAAAACCTATTGTTAAAGATGGTGAAATTGTAGCAGCTCCAGTATTAGCATTATCATTAAGCTTTGACCACAGACAAATTGATGGTGCAACTGGTCAAAATGCTATGAATCATATCAAACGCTTATTAAATAATCCAGAATTATTATTAATGGAGGGGTAAAACATGGTAGTTGGAGATTTCCCAATTGAAACAGATACTATTGTAATCGGAGCAGGTCCTGGTGGATATGTTGCTGCAATTCGTGCAGCTCAATTAGGACAAAAAGTTACTATTGTTGAAAAAGGTGACTTAGGTGGTGTGTGCTTAAACGTTGGATGTATTCCATCAAAAGCGTTATTACATGCTTCTCATCGTTTCGTAGAAGCTCAACACTCTGAAAATTTAGGGATTATTGCTGAAAGCGTATCACTTAAATTTGATAAAGTTCAAGAATTTAAACAATCAGTTGTTAATAAATTAACTGGCGGTGTTGAAGGTTTATTAAAAGGTAATAAAGTTGACATCGTTCGTGGTGAAGCTTATTTCGTAGATGAAAATAGTTTACGTGTTATGGATGAGAAAAGTGCTCAAACGTATAACTTCAAAAATGCTATTATTGCAACTGGTTCAAGACCAATTGAAATTCCTAATTTTGAATTTGGTAAACGCGTTATCGATTCAACAGGCGCTTTAAACTTACAAGAAGTTCCTGGTAAATTAGTAGTTGTCGGTGGCGGTTATATTGGTTCAGAACTTGGTACTGCCTTTGCTAACTTCGGTTCTGAAGTTACAATTTTAGAAGGAGCTAAAGAAATTCTTGGCGGTTTCGAAAAACAAATGGTTCAACCTGTTAAAAAAGGTATGAAAGAAAAAGGCGTTGAAATTATCACTGAAGCTATGGCTAAAAACGCTGAAGAAACTGAAAACGGTGTTAAAGTTACTTACGAAGCTAAAGGTGAAGAAAAAACAATTGAAGCTGATTATGTATTAGTAACTGTAGGTCGTCGTCCAAATACAGACGAATTAGGCTTAGAAGAATTAGGTCTTAAATTTGCTGATCGTGGATTATTAGAAGTAGACAAACAAAGTCGTACTTCTATTAAAAACATCTACGCAATTGGTGATATCGTACCTGGTTTACCACTTGCACACAAAGCAAGTTATGAAGGTAAAGTAGCTGCAGAAGTAATCTCAGGTCAAGCATCAGAAGTTGATTACATTGGTATGCCTGCTGTATGCTTCACTGAACCAGAATTAGCTCAAGTTGGCTATACTGAAGCTCAAGCTAAAGAAGAAGGTTTAGATTTCAAAGCATCTAAATTCCCTTATGCTGCTAACGGACGTGCTTTATCATTAGATGATACAACTGGTTTCGTTAAATTAATTACATTAAAAGAAGATGACACAGTTATTGGTGCTCAAGTAGCAGGTAATGGTGCTTCTGATATTATTTCTGAATTAGGTTTAGCTATCGAAGCAGGCATGAATGCTGAAGATATCGCATTAACTGTTCATGCTCACCCAACATTAGGTGAAATGACTATGGAAGTTGCTGAAAAAGCTATTGGATTACCAATCCATACTATGTAATTTCCTTTTGAAATAATTGAGAATTAAATCGACGTATTTAATTGAAATAATTGAAATAACCATTTACGGTGGGACTATGATTTTATAAGGAATCTAGTTCCACCTTTTTTTATAGAATTAAGTTTATATTTTGGAGGGTAACTATGGAATATCAATATCCACTCGATTTAGATTGGTCTAATGAGGAAATGGTTGATGTTATCAAATTTTTTAATCAAATTGAAAACTATTATGAAAAGTCTATAATAGGTACTGAACTAATGGAACAATATAAAAAATTTAAACAAATTGTGCCAGGAAAAGCTGAAGAAAAACAAATTTTTAAAGAATTTGAAGAAAAAAGTGGCTATAATAGCTATAAAGTAATCCAAGAAGTTAAAAAACATCCTGATCAAGAAAATTTTAGTAAACATTAAGATCTCTAATTTAATCTCAATTTTTTAATATACCTATTGAATTTAAAGCTGTATTTTGTTATTTTTATTAAGCATTAAACAAAATGTTTGATAATAGTAAACAAGATACAGCTTTTTTTAGGTGGTTAGTTATGCAAATTGGATATAAATTAAAAAATTTAAGACGGCAAAAAAATCTTACTCAAGAAGAGTTAGCCGAACGAACTGATTTATCAAAAGGATATATATCACAAATTGAAAGTGAATATGCGTCTCCAAGTATGGAAACATTTTTAAGTATATTAGAAGTATTAGGTACTACACCAAGTGATTTTTTTAAGGAAAAAGCGAAAGAAAAAGTATTGTATAAAAAAAGTGAACGGACTATTTATGATGAATATGACAGAGGATATATTTTAAATTGGGTTGTACCCAGTTCAAATGAAAATGAAATGGAACCTCTTATAATAACAATTAAGCCTGGATCATCGTACAAATCTTTTGAACCTTCTGAATCTGATACCTTTATTTATTGTTTAGAGGGATGTGTAACACTTACGTTAGGTAAAGAGCGCTATCAAGCTTATGAGGGAGATGTATTTTATTTTAGAGCAAATGAATTACATCAATTACATAATAATTCAGAAAATGAAGTTAAAATTCTAATTGTAGCAACAGCATCATACTTATAAAGGAGGAAATGGATTGGAGTCACTATTATCTTTTAAAAAAGTTACTAAGAAATTTGATGATACAACAATATTAAATAATATGAACTTAGATATTGAATCGGGATATTTTTATACGTTGCTCGGTCCCTCAGGATGTGGTAAAACTACGATTTTAAAACTTATTGCAGGATTTGAACAACCTAATGAAGGTCAAATTATTTATAAAAATCAGTCTATCGAAAAATTACCTGCAAATAAACGTAGAGTAAATACAGTATTTCAAGATTATGCTTTATTTCCTCATTTAAATGTATATGAGAATATTGCTTTTGGTTTAAGACTAAAAAAGTTTTCTAAACAAGAGATTGATAAAGAAGTTAAAGAAGCATTAAAACTTGTTAAGTTAACAGGTTATGAACAACGTCATATTGATGAAATGAGTGGGGGACAAAAACAAAGAGTCGCTATTGCCAGAGCTATTGTAAATAAACCTGAAATTTTATTATTAGATGAATCTCTTTCGGCACTAGATTTAAAATTACGTACTGAAATGCAATATGAACTTCGTGAGTTACAAAAAAGATTAGGCATCACTTTTATTTTTGTTACTCATGATCAAGAAGAAGCATTGGCACTTAGTGATTATATTTTTGTGATGAAAGATGGTGAAATACAACAATTTGGTACACCAACAGATATTTATGATGAACCAGTGAATCGATTCGTGGCTGATTTTATTGGAGAATCTAATATTGTTGATGGCATAATGGTTAAAGATTTTGTAGTGAATATATATGGTCAGGATTTTGAATGTGTTGATGCTCGGATTCCATCTGGGAAAAAAATTGAAGTAGTGATTCGTCCAGAGGATATTTCTTTAGTTGAATCGACACAAGGTTTATTCACTGCAACTGTCGATTCAATGCTTTTTAGAGGTGTACATTACGAAATTTGTTGTATTGATGAAAAAGGGTATGAATGGGTTATTCAATCTACTAAAAAGACAACAATAGGAAGTCAGGTAGGTTTGTTTTTTGAACCTGAAGCTATTCATATTATGGTTCCTGGAGAAACTGAAGAAGAATTTGATAAACGTATTGAAAGTTATGAGGATATTGAACATGCGTAATTTAAATAAATTTCTCATCATTCCATATTTATTATGGATGATTATTTTTATTATTATTCCTGTGCTATTACTTGTATATTTTTCATTTATCGATATAAATGGTCACTTTAGTTTTACAAATTATCGACAAGTCTTTTCAATGAAATATTTAAAAATGATGTGGGATTCTATTTTTTATGCGGCACTTATAACAATCATTACACTAATTATAAGTTATCCTGCAGCCTATTTTATTAGATCTTCAAAATTCCAAAATATTTGGTTACTTATATTAATCATACCCACATGGATTAATTTATTGTTAAAAACGTATGCTTTTATTGGAATTTTAAGTCACGAAGGTATGATTAATAAAATGTTAGGTATAATGCATATTGGTCCACTAAACTTGTTGTTTACATCAGGTGCGTTTTTACTTGTTGCAAGTTATATTTATATACCATTTATGATTTTGCCTATTTTTAATAGCATGAAATCAATTCCTAATAATTTATTACAAGCTTCAAGTGATTTAGGTGCAAATACATTTACTACTTTTCGTAAAGTCATACTTCCTTTAACTAAAGAAGGTGTGATGACAGGTGTTCAAGTTACATTTATACCAGCACTATCATTATTTATGATTACTAGATTGATAGCTGGAAATAAAGTGATTAATATTGGTACATCTATTGAGGAACAATTTTTAGTTATTCAAAACTACGGAATGGGTTCGACAATAGCTATCTTTTTAATTGTATTTATGGCCTTTATCTTAATTATTACTAAATCTAAAGAAACAAATGGAAGAGGGTGAATTAAATGAAATGGTACGGGAAACTTTATATAGGAATATTACTTGTTATATTATACCTTCCTATTTTTTTCTTAATGTTTTATTCGTTTAATTCAGCTGGAAATATGGTACATTTTGAACATTTTACATTAGAACATTATCAATCGTTATTTCAAGATGATCATTTAATGTCTGTAATATTCAATACAATAGCAGTTGCATTGCTATCCGCAGCAGTATCTACTATTATAGGAACATTTGGAGCAATATCAATTTATTATTTGCGAAATAAGAAGTTTAAATTGACATTACTTACATTAAATAATGTACTAATGGTTTCATCTGATGTTGTCATAGGTGCCTCATTTTTAATTATGTTCACAGCTTTAGGACATATATTTGGATTAGGGTTAGGATTTGGAACAGTATTAGCATCGCATATTGCATTCTGTATACCTATAGTAGTCATTCTTGTGCTACCACAGCTATATGAAATGAATCATAATATGTTAAATGCAGCTCGTGATTTAGGCGCTACAGAATCTCAAGTACTCGGACGTATACTTTTACCAAACTTAATGCCTGCTATTATTGGTGGCTTTTTTATGGCACTTACCTATTCTCTAGATGATTTTACTGTAAGTTTTTTTGTGACAGGTAATGGATTTAGTGTCTTATCAGTAGAGGTGTATGCCATGGCTCGAAAAGGTATCAGTATGGAAATAAATGCTATTTCAACAATCTTATTTTTAGCTATTGTGCTAGGTATTATTGGATACCATGCACTTCAAAATATATTAAAACGTAGAAGTGCTAAAAGAGGTGCAATAGAATGAAACAATTTTTTCAGTTAATTATCGGTGCCATTGTAGTAGGATTGATATGTTTAGGAATAAGTCATTGGTTTAATTCTCAAGATCATACAAAAACTGGTAAAAAAGTTTATGTATATAACTGGGGGGAATACATTGATCCCGATTTAATAAAGAAATTTGAAAAAGAGACAGGTATACAAGTTGTTTATGAAACGTTTGATTCGAATGAAGCCATGGAAGCAAAAATTAAAAATGGTGGTACACATTATGATGTTGCATTTCCAAGTGAATATACTGTTCAAAAATTAAAAAGAGAACATTTATTAGAACCTTTAGATCATCAGAAAATACCTAATATTAAAAATTTGGATTCTGATTATATGAATATGGCTTATGATCCACATAATAACTATTCAATACCATATTTTTTTGGAACGGTAGGTATTCTATACAATAAAAAAGCGTATCCTAATGAACAATTTGATAGTTGGAACAATTTATATCAGTCTAAATACAAAAATGACATATTACTTGTTGACGGGGCTAGAGAAATTATAGGATTAGCTTTAAATAAATTGGGTTATAGTTTAAATGATTCCAATCCTGTTCATATTAAGCAAGCAGAACAAGACTTACAATCTCTTACCCCTCAAGTTAGAGGGGTAGTAGGTGATGAAATTACTATGATGCTTCAACAAAATGAAGGCCATATTGCTGTAGTATGGAGTGGTGTAGCAGCACCACTTGTTCAAGAGGGAGATACTTATGATTATGTGGTTCCTAAAGAAGGTTCGAATGTATGGTTTGATAATATGGTCATTCCTAAAACTGCTCAAAATAAAGAAGGCGCCTACCAATTTATTAACTTTTTATTAGATGCTAAAAATAATAAACAAAATACAGAATGGGTTGGGTATGCTACTCCGAATAAGGCAGCTAGAAATTTATTACCAAATAACATAAAAAACGATCATCGTTTTTATCCAACTCAAAAAGAACAAAAACGTTTAGAAGTTTATAAAGACTTAGGAGAGAAAACATTAGGAGAATATAATGAAAGCTTCTTGAATTTTAAAATGTCGTTAAAATAAGTGATAATTAGTAGTTATTTTCCTATAAATTAGATATAATAATTTGACAAGTCAATTAAGGAGTTGTAATAAATGTCAGGAGAACGATACACACAAATCAAACGACCTGTGAGCCGTTTAACTGAGAAACTTTTAGGTTGGATTAGTTGGATTTTCTTATTAATATTAACGGTTATTACAATGTTTATTGCACTCGTATCATTCAGTAATGATACATCAATTCAAAATCTTGAAAATTCCATGAATAATAATCAATTAATACAACAAATACTAGTTAACAATAGTCTAAATACGACTCAATTTGTTATATGGTTACAAAATGGAATTTGGGCAATTATCGTGTACTTTATCATTTGTTTATTAATTTCATTTTTAGCTTTGATTTCTATGAATATTAGAATTTTATCTGGAATATTGTTTTTAATTGCTTCCATTATTACTTTGCCTTTAGTGTTATTATTTATTACATTAATTATTCCAATCTTCTTCTTCATTACAGCGATTATGATGTTTGCAAGAAGAAGTAAAATAGAAACAGTTCCAGCATATGGTTCTACTTACGATTATCCCCCTTATTATAATCAAAGAGATGATTATGATGATAGATATTATTATGAAGAAGAACCTACTCAATATAATGATGAAGAAGAGTACATAGAACCACCTCGTAAGACTAAAAAATCAGAACGTCGTATTCGTCGTAAACCTTCAAGTGATTATAATGAAAGAGAACATGATTATGAAGATTATCATCATATTACTCAAAATAATGATGAGCAAGATTTTAATGAGGATATTGAGGAAGATAAATATAATCAATACCCTAAACGTGCTGTAACAAGTGAATATCAACAATCTTCAAATGAGGATGATACTTCTGGCGTGCTTTCAAGACAAAGAAAGTATAAATATAAATCAAAAAATAGTATGCCGAATGAAGTTAATGATGATGAAAATAATGTAGAAAAAGACTTATATATTGATAAGAAAGAACAAAAAGTACAACGTAAAAGAGAAAAAGCGGAATTACGTGCTAAGAAAAAAGAAAAACGTAAAGCTTATAATCAACGTATGAAAGAAAAAAGAAAGAATCAGCCAAGTGCTGTTAATCAACGTCGAATGAATTATGAAGAACGCAAACAAATTTTAAATAAAGAAGAAAACAAAGAGAAACACTCGGTTGATCAGGAATAATTGAAGGTTATTAGTTTTACGTGTAACTCCCAAGCAATTTGAATTGAATTGCTTGGGAGTTTATTTATCGTCAATAAAAATAAAATTGGATAAGTATGTAATAATAGAAAGATATAAATTAAAATAAAATGCATACATAATTGAAATGATATAATCGCAATAATTAGTTCTATTGGAGTATTTGTAAAACCTACATTAATTATTAAAAATTAAATCTATACTATTCATATTATGACATTGATATGAAAGTTTAATATAGTGTGGTTTGCAATGATATTATGGAAGTTATAATGAATTAAAAGAATACAGAGAAAAACTATTGTTAAGATATCATGTTCAATACCTTAACAATAGTTTTATTTTATGCAAAAAATTCTTTAAATGTTTCGATAATTAAATAAACATTAAGTAGGCTTAGAATAATAATTAAACTCCAAGAACAAAAGTTAATCCAGTTTTTATTATAAAAAGGGCCCATTAATTTTTTGTTGCTTGTTGCAAGTTGTAAAGGAATGAGTGAAAACGGTAAAGCGATACTTAAAAATACTTGAGAAAGTACTAAAAGTTGTTCCATTTTATTTTCATTACCTTTAAATACAATTAAACAAATTATAACAGGAATGACAGCTAAACCTCTAGTTATTAATCGTCTTAACCAATTTGGAATTGATAATCTTAAAAATCCTTCCATAACAATTTGACCTGAGAGTGTTCCAGTGATTGTAGAATTTTGTCCAGATGCAAGTAGTGCAATAGCGAATAATGTACTCATTATACTGCCAAGTACTGATCCTAGAAGCGGCTGAGTTTTAAGGGCATGATATAAATCATAAAATCCTCCTAATTTATCAGCATTAACACCATAAAATAGTGCAGCACCTAATATAAGTAACAAGCAATTTACTATAAAAGCGATGCTTAATTGTATATTAGAATCAATTGTTGCATATTTAATTGCTTGTGCCTTATCGTTCTCATTAGTTCTATCATATTTACGTGATTGTACAATCGAAGAATGTAAATAGAGATTGTGAGGCATAATTGTAGCACCAATAATCCCTAAAGCAATATACAGTACACTATGATTTGTAACGATATCCTTATGAGGAATAAACCCGTTAAGAATATTAATCACTTTAGGTGATGAAATAAATACTTCGAATAAGAAAATAATTAGAACAGTAAAAATTAATGTTCCGACAATCGCTTCGATTTTTCTGAAGCCAAATTTCATAATAAAGAGTAAAAGAAAAACATCTAAAACAGTTATAAGTGCACCTATAATTAAAGGAATATTAAACAATAAGTCTAGAGCTATTGCACTTCCGATAATTTCAGCAATATCTGTAGCGATAATAGCTAGTTCTGCTATTATCCAAAATATAATTGCTAACGGGCGATTTAAATAATGACGTGTCATTTGTGCTAAATCCATCTCTGTAGCAATACCTAATCTAACTGTCATACTTTGCAAAAGCATTGCAGCTAAACTAGAAACTAAAATAATAAAAAGAAGAATATAGCCAAATTGTGCTCCGCCTTGCATAGATGTAATCCAGTTACCTGGATCCATATATCCCACCGCTACTAATAATCCTGGACCTAAAAAAGCTAAAAATTTTTGGCTTGCACTTTTATTACTACTAAAGTCTACTGTATTATTAATTTCGTCTAAGCTACGTTGTTTTTTATTACTCATATGATTCATTCATAAACTCCTAAAATCTTTTTAATTATATTAACCTAAATATATTTTTAGGTCAACCTAAAAAAGTTGTAAAAAAGAATATTACTGAATTTAGATGGATCTTCAAGACAGTGAGTGATTACCAATAAAATAAAAAACACCTGAGATTTCTAGTAAAGTCCCAGGCCGAAGAATAGTATTTATTCATATAATTTTAAGAATTCATCAAATGTTTCTTTAATAAAAGCTAAAAATGTTTCATCTGATTTTAATTGTTCATCACTAGGAGCTAAAGTACGTGCTATAAAAAATTCTCCTTTTTTCACATTTTTAACACGATCAATAGCTTGATGTAAATCAGTATCACTTAAATCTTTGATATATTGTTTATCTTTTTTCATGTGATTTAAACTAATTTGATAATCATTTGGAAGTTGTTTTAATGCATTAAAATGTTTGTCAAAAACTTTAACACGTTCTTCTTTATTTTTTCCTTCATGCATTATTCCATACATGATAAATAATTGATCCCTAAAAAGGCCAATTTGGAAGTGGGGTAACATTTTATAACCACGTTTATTAGGTGCAAAAGCGACCCAGGTATCTATAGGAGGATTAACACTTCTACGCGCATGTTTAGCAACATGTGCATAAAATGTTTCTCCAGTTTGAGAAGTGAAATACTCACTAAAATAATCGCCTAACTGATGTAATTGAGGTCTAATATATTTATTTAAAGCTTCCATTCGTTCATCTAAACCCTCAACGTCAAATGCTTTAAAATCTTTAGGTGTAAATGTGTATTGTGTCATTGATCTTCCTCCTATTTTAATAGTATGTTGAGTTTATTGTAGCATATATTTCAAAGTTATAATGATAGAATAGTAATATACAATATAGATAGTTAATTTAAACTAAAAAGGTAGAGTCAGTACCTAGATGTTAGTCATTTAATTTTTAGGATTTTACCCCTCGTGGTTAGGAGAGTGTCATGAGATTAATAAAAGTAAAAGAAAAAAGACTATAATACAATACTAAAAATTTGGAAATGTTGTTTATAGATCCTGAAGATTTTAATAAAAGTTACGGTACAATTATACTTCAGTCACTGATTCAAGAAGATAAAATCCAATATGTAGATGTTTAATAAAGATAACCAACATGTATTGAAATTTTATATTAAAAATGGTTTTAAAGCATAGAGTGGATCTCAAAAAGACAACCAAAGCAGAGATTATCCGATTTTACATTTAAAATTAGCATAATGACCTTTTACTTATTTGTATTCCATAATCATAAGATGAATGTACATGTTTATTCGTATATTTTAAATGTTTTCAGTCTTTTATATCATGGATTTGATAGGTTTCCTTTATTGGCGACCTATTTTTATGCTTATAAACTCTTCATAAGAGTTTCATATATAGTGATGAAGGTATAAAATGATGTATAACAATTATAAAATTGATTTGATGTATAATAGTAAGCAACAGGAGATGATAGTATGTCGCTATATGATTTTGCTAAAGGTTTAGTTTTAGAAGCAGGAAATAAAGTTAGAATAATGATGAAGGAAGAATTAAATATTGAAACAAAATCAAATCCGAATGACTTAGTTACCAATGTTGATAAAGCTACTGAAAATTATATATATGATGCAATAACCCATAGTTATCCAGAACATCGTGTTATTGGAGAAGAAGGACATGGTCATGATTTAACTCATGTTGAAGGTGTCGTATGGGTAGTGGATCCAATTGATGGCACATTAAACTTTGTACATCAAAAAGAAAATTTTGCTATCTCAATTGGTATCTACCGAAATGGTAAACCATACGCTGGCTTTGTATATGATGTAATGAAAGATGTTTTATATCATGCCAAGGTAGGTGAGGGTGCATTTGAAAATAAACATCCATTATCTACGATTGAATCTACCACCCTAAAGAAAAGCTTAATTGGTATCAATCCAAATTGGGTAACCAAACCTAAAATGGGCCCTATATTTCAAGATATAGTAAATGATGCAAGAAGTTGTAGAGCATATGGTAGTGCAGCTTTAGAAATTATAAGTGTAGCTAAAGGACAATTGGCTGCTTATATCACACCTAGATTACAGCCTTGGGACTTTGCTGGTGGTCTTATTGTATTAAATGAAGTTGGAGGCGTAGCTAGCAACTTATTAGGTGAACCATTAAATATTTCAAGTGCGAATTCAGTACTAGTAGGAAATTCAAATATTCATAAAGAAATATTAGAAAATTATCTAGCGCCTAATACGACTACTTTAATAGAATTACATCAACGCTTTAAAAAATAAAAAATCTGATTTCAATAAAAAAAGCTTGAGACAAAAATATCTCAAGCTTTATATATCTTAATGGTTGATTATAGCCAATTGTTTTCACGATACTTTTTCTTAAGCGTAAATCCGGCGCCAAACGTTGCAATGAAAAGTATAAATGTTAAAATCATCATTGGAATACTTCCGGCACCCACGCTAAAACTAAAGAGCACTAAAAATATAACTGCTACAATAGAAAGTATCCAGAATATACCTTTAGATTTTGGTTTTTCCATCCCCATCCCCACCTTTTAGTTATCTTTTGTTAATATTATGATATAATAAAAAAGTTGCAATTAAAAGTGGGAATTTACTTAAGAAAGGATATTATAAAATGACTAATAGAAGAGAAGATGTTCGTAATATTGCAATTATTGCTCACGTCGACCATGGTAAAACAACACTAGTTGACGAATTACTTAAACAATCTGGAATCTTCAGAGAAAATGAGCATGTTGATGAAAGAGCAATGGACTCTAATGACTTAGAAAGAGAACGTGGTATTACAATTCTTGCTAAAAATACTGCGATAAATTATAAAGGTACAAGAATTAACATCTTAGATACACCAGGACATGCTGACTTTGGTGGTGAAGTTGAACGTATTATGAAAATGGTAGATGGTGTTGTACTTGTTGTAGATGCCTATGAAGGTACTATGCCACAAACACGTTTCGTACTAAAAAAAGCATTAGAACAAAATTTAAAACCTGTTGTAGTAGTTAATAAAATTGATAAACCGTCTGCTAGACCAGAAGCAGTAGTAGATGAAGTATTAGATTTATTTATTGAACTTGAAGCAAATGATGAACAACTTGATTTCCCAGTTGTTTATGCATCAGCTGTAAATGGAACAGCGAGTGTTGATCCTGAAAAACAAGATGAAAACATGCAGTCTTTATATGAAACAATTCTTGATTACGTGCCTGCTCCAATTGATAACAGTGATGAACCACTACAATTCCAAGTAGCATTATTAGACTATAATGATTACGTTGGTCGTATTGGTATTGGCCGTGTATTTAGAGGTAAAATGCGTGTTGGAGATAACGTATCGCTTATTAAATTAGATGGTACAGTGAAAAACTTCCGTGTAACAAAAATCTTTGGTTTCTTTGGTTTAAAACGTGAAGAAATTGAAGAAGCACAAGCGGGAGATTTAATTGCTGTATCAGGAATGGAAGATATCAACGTAGGTGAAACAGTTACACCGCATGATCATCAAGAAGCGTTACCAGTATTGCGTATTGATGAACCTACACTTGAAATGACATTTAAAGTAAATAATTCACCATTTGCTGGTCGTGAAGGTGATTTTGTAACTGCTCGTCAAATCCAAGAACGTTTAGATCAACAGCTTGAAACAGATGTATCTTTAAAAGTTACACCAACAGATTCTCCAGATACGTGGGTTGTAGCTGGCCGTGGAGAGTTGCACTTATCTATTTTAATTGAGAATATGAGACGTGAAGGATTTGAACTTCAAGTTTCTAAACCTCAAGTTATTTTACGCGAAATTGATGGTGTATTAAGTGAACCATTTGAACGTGTTCAATGTGAAGTTCCATCTGAAAATGCTGGAGCAGTGATTGAATCACTTGGTGCGCGTAAAGGTGAAATGTTAGACATGTTAACAACTGATAATGGATTAACACGTTTAATCTTTATGGTACCTGCACGTGGTATGATTGGATACACAACTGAATTTATGTCTATGACACGTGGTTATGGCATTATTAATCATACATTTGAAGAATTTAGACCTCGTGTTAAAGCACAAATTGGTGGTCGTCGTAATGGTGCATTAATTTCAATGGATCAAGGACAAGCAACAGCTTATGCCATCATTGGTCTAGAGGACAGAGGTGTAAACTTCATGGAACCAGGTACTGAAGTTTATGAAGGCATGATTGTAGGAGAACATAATCGTGAAAATGACTTAACAGTTAATATTACTAAAGCTAAACATCAAACTAACGTACGTTCAGCAACAAAAGATCAAACTCAAACAATGAATCGTCCAAGAATTTTAACGTTAGAAGAAGCATTAGAATATATTAATGATGATGAATTGGTTGAAGTAACGCCTCAAAGCATCCGTTTAAGAAAAAAAATATTAAATAAAGCTGCACGTGAAAAAGAAGCGAAACGTGTAAAACAAATGATGCAAGATCAATAAAACTAATAAAAAGACGCAACATCAAATTTGATGTTGCGTCTTTTTATTATTGAAAAGTATACTATAAGTTTTCATTTGGAAAATGGAGATTAAATTTACGATTTTCATTTGGTCGTTGTCTAGGTGTGTCTAATCGACTTTTACAGTCACTACACATGAATGTTTTAATTGGATTATTACGTAGACGTTTAGCTTCAACTGTACGTTCATCAATTAAGACCTTAGTATCACAAATAATACATTGTACTTCTCGCAACTTAAATCACCTCAATACGAGTTACATATTTAAAGTTATATGAATAGGCGTTCTCCTCGGGGTTATAAACAAAGCTATCTACTGAATTATCATCGTACAATCTCTTACCATCTTTAGCAAATTGGAAAAAAAGATAAGGTAATAATTCTAATGGGATTTCAATTGAAGATGTATCATTTGAAAGTTTAATTGTAGTTGCACTTTCTAAAGGCTCTGCATTTTTAAAAAATGGTGTCATATTTATTGCAAATGAATCTTCTAATACAGCACGTTTACGATACTTAATTTCAGAGTTTAAAGTAGGAGGATTGGTTTGTCCTTCTAATATCGCTCTATTCCATTCGCGGTTATCTTCAAATTTAATAGGTTTAGTTCCTTCAAAAATACCGTTTTCAATATCCTCTATTTTTACTTTTCTATCATCAAAAATCCATGTTGTACTATCTAAAGTAATAGGAAATTTGACATCTCCTTTAATTTGAATCATCTTGCCCACTCCCTAGTTTCAATCTAACTATTATTTTATCATATTTAGATTGAAGGGTTTATTGAATAAACTTGCTTTTTAAAAGGTAGTAGGATAAACTTCTGATATGAAGATATTTAATGATAGGGGGAGAATGTGATGCCGAAGCAAATGAACATAAATAGTGAAGCTTATGAGCAATTAAATCAAGATGCTGACCGAATCTTGCATTTAATTAAGGTTCAAATGGATAATTTAACTATGCCATCTTGCCCACTATATGAAGAGGTTCTCGACACACAAATGTTTGGTTTACAAAAAGAAGTAGACTTTGCTGTGAAACTTGGTTTAGTTGATAAAGAAGAAGGTAAAAGTTTAATGCTTCGTTTAGAAAAAGAATTATCTAAATTGCATGAAGCATTCACAAACGTATAACTCTAAGTCTAATGCTTTTAATATGAAAGTGTTATAATGAGCAAGAATTAATATATGTAATAAATTTATGATAGTGACTGAAATGTTATGTAAATAATATTTTCAGTCCTTTTATTTTATTTTTTATATTTATGTTTGTTAATTAATAATTACAAAGTATATAATAGTTTAGACAGAATTTAATTTGATAAATCGTTTTAATGAGCATATATAGTTTAAATTTTTAGAATTGGATGATCTTTTTTATGAATAATTTAAAAAATATATTTCGATACATAGGTAGAACCTCTAAGTTTATCGATTATCCATTATTAATTTCATATGTTATTTTGTGTTTTATAGGTTTAGTGATGGTTTACAGTGCCAGTATGGTGGCAGCTACTAAAGGGACATTAACAGGTGGCATTGAGGTTTCAGGTACATATTTTTATAACAGACAATTAATTTATGTTATCATGAGTTTTATTATTGTCTTTTTTATTTCATTTATGATGAATATAAAAGTTTTTAAACAATCAAAAATTCAACAGTGGATTATGATTATCATCTGTGTCCTTTTAATTTTAACATTATTGGTAGGTAAAAATATCAATGGTTCAAAAAGTTGGATAGACTTAGGATTTATGAATCTACAAGCTTCAGAGTTACTAAAAATTGCTTTAATTCTTTATATTTCTTATGTATTAAGTAAAAAATTACCACAGTTAAGAGGTAATTTAAAAATTATCAAAGGACCAGTTATTTTAATTATCCTTTGTTTAGGTTTAGTACTTTTACAAGGAGATATTGGACAAACATTATTAACATTAATTATTATATTATCAATGTTTTTATTTGTAGGTATAGGTGTTAAGAAAATAGTAAAAGGACCTATATTATATATTATTCTTGGATTTATTCTTATTGCTGGGTTCTTTATTTTCACCGGAATGATGCCAGAATATTTAAAGGCACGTTTTAGTACAATTTACGATCCTTTTAGTTCTTCTTCAGGAACTGGGTATCATTTATCCAATTCATTAATGGCAATCGGAAATGGAGGATTATTTGGTCGAGGATTAGGTAATGGAATCATGAAACTTGGCTATCTTCCAGAAGCGCATACAGATTTTATTTTCGCAGTAATTTGTGAAGAATTGGGACTGGTCGGTGCCTTATTAGTAATTGGATTATTATTTTTTATTGTATTCCGTGCATTTGTATTAGCCACTAAAACATCTTCATATTTTTATAAATTAATATGTGTTGGTGTAGCGAGTTATATTGGTAGTCAAACGTTCGTAAATTTAGGGGGTATATCAGCCACGATTCCTCTTACAGGGGTGCCTCTTCCATTTATAAGTTTTGGTGGTTCGTCTATGATCAGTTTAAGTATTGCTATGGGATTATTATTGTTAGTAGCAAGACAAATTAAAGTTGAAGAAAAAAGAACGATAAAAAATAAAAAATCCAAAGTGGATATTCCTAGACAATATTAAAATCACTTAATTATAGGTGTAAATATGTAACTAACATTATTGAGAGTGGAAGCGAGTATTAAAAAATTTGCTTCCACTCTTTTTACATTTATGTGACAAGTTAAAGGATTACTAGTCTAGAGTAGCGTCTTCAAATTATAAATGATAATATAAAGTTATTAAGTATAATAAATATTAATGATTACATTTTAAAATAGTGATTAAGCTAACCTATTTACTATATTTTCATTTTATAAATTGTATGTAAAAAAGTAATAGCTTTCTCATTTATTTTAAGATAAAATTTTATTATCTAATTAGTTAGAATATTCAAATTATAAAGGGGTGTTTCTTCTTTGAATCATATAAAAAAATTATTAGTAGCCAATCGTGGTGAAATTGCAATTAGAATTTTTAGAGCAGCAACGGAATTAAATATTCAAACAGTAGCAATTTATTCAAATGAAGACAAAAATTCATTACATAGATATAAAGCCGATGAATCATATTTAGTGGGAAAAGATTTAGGACCTGCCGAAAGTTATTTAAATATTGAACGCATTATTGAAGTAGCAAAACGTGCGAATGTAGATGCAATACATCCAGGTTATGGCTTTTTAAGTGAAAATGAAGAATTTGCAAGACGTTGTAATGAAGAAGGCATAACATTTATTGGCCCGCACCTAGACCATTTAGATATGTTTGGTGATAAAGTAAAAGCAAGAACAACTGCAATTAAAGCAAATTTACCAGTTATACCAGGAACAGATGGACCAATTGAAAATTTTGATGCAGCAAAGGCATTTGCTAAAGAAGCAGGGTTCCCTCTGATGATTAAAGCCACAAGTGGTGGTGGTGGGAAAGGTATGCGTATTGTTCGCGAAGAAAGTGAATTAGAAGATGCGTTTCATCGTGCGAAATCTGAAGCACAAAAATCATTTGGTAATAGTGAAGTATATATCGAAAGATACATCGATAATCCAAAACATATTGAAGTTCAAGTTATTGGCGATGAATATGGTAATATTGTTCATCTATATGAGCGTGATTGTTCTGTACAACGTCGTCATCAAAAAGTAGTTGAGGTAGCACCATCTGTAGGTTTACCTGATGAATTAAGAGAACGTATTTGTCAATCTGCATTACAATTAATGAAAAATATCAAATATGTTAATGCTGGAACAGTGGAATTTTTAGTATCTGGGGATGAATTCTTTTTCATTGAAGTCAATCCGCGTGTTCAGGTAGAGCATACGATTACAGAAATGATTACAGGAATTGATATAGTTAAAACTCAAATTTTAGTGGCAGATGGAGCAAGCCTATTTGACGAACGTATCGCTTTACCTCCTCAAGAAGAAATCCAAACACTTGGTTATGCTATTCAATGTCGTATCACTACTGAAGATCCTACAAATGATTTTATGCCAGATTCTGGTACGATTATTGCTTATCGTTCAAGTGGTGGTTTTGGTGTACGTTTAGACGCAGGAGATGGCTTCCAAGGCGCTGAAATTTCACCTTACTATGACTCACTATTAGTGAAATTATCTACTCATGCCATTACTTTTAAACAAGCTGAAGAAAAAATGGAACGCTCTTTACGAGAAATGCGTATTCGTGGTGTGAAAACAAATATCCCATTTTTAGTTAATGTCATGCGTAATGAAAAATTCCGAAGTGGAGATTATACAACAAAATTTATTGAAGAAACACCGGAATTATTCGATATTGCACCTACATTAGACCGTGGTACTAAAACATTAGAATACATTGGGAATGTAACCATTAATGGTTTTCCGAATGTCGAAAAACGTACGAAGCCAGACTATGAGTCAACTTCGATTCCGCAAGTTTCAAAAAAGAAAATTCAAAGTCTATATGGTACAAAACAATTACTAGATGAAAAAGGGCCTAGTGGAGTTGCGGATTGGGTTAAAGCACAAGATGATGTTTTAATTACTGATACGACATTCCGTGATGCGCACCAATCTTTACTTGCTACGCGTGTACGTACAAAAGATATGTTAAATATAGCTTCTAAAACTGCTGAAGTATTTAAAGATAGTTTTTCTTTAGAAATGTGGGGTGGCGCTACTTTTGATGTAGCATACAACTTCTTAAAAGAAAATCCTTGGGAGCGTTTAGAAAAACTTAGAAAAGCGATTCCAAATGTATTATTCCAAATGTTATTAAGAGCTTCAAATGCTGTGGGTTATAAGAATTATCCTGATAACGTAATTCAAAAATTTGTAGATGAAAGTGCTAAAGCAGGTGTAGATGTTTTCCGTATTTTCGACTCATTAAACTGGGTAGATCAAATGAAAGTGGCAAATGAAGCGGTACAAAAAGCAGGTAAAATTTCGGAGGGTACTATTTGTTACACAGGTGATATTTTAAACCCAGAACGTTCAAATGTGTTCACTTTAGATTACTATGTTAAATTAGCTAAAGAATTAGAACGTGAAGGTTTCCATATTTTAGCAATTAAAGATATGGCTGGCTTATTAAAACCTAGAGCAGCATATGAACTGGTTGGAGAATTAAAAGCTGCAGTTAATTTACCAATACATCTACATACACATGATACAAGTGGAAATGGTTTATTAATCTACAAACAAGCCATCGATGCTGGTGTAGATATTATCGATACAGCTATTGCATCGATGAGTGGCTTAACAAGTCAACCAAGTGTGAACTCTTTATATTATGCATTAGATGGATTTAAACGAAATATGCGTACAGATATTCAAGGTTTAGAAGAATTAAGTCACTATTGGAGTACTGTTCGTCCATACTACGTTGACTTTGAAAGTGATATTAAGTCACCTAATACAGAAATTTATCAACATGAAATGCCAGGTGGTCAATACTCTAATTTAAGTCAACAAGCTAAAAGTTTAGGTCTTGGTGAACGTTTTAATGAGGTCAAAGATATGTATCGTCGTGTTAATTTCTTGTTTGGAGATATCGTTAAAGTGACACCATCTTCAAAAGTGGTAGGAGATATGGCGTTATATATGGTACAAAATGATTTAGATGAACAATCGATTATTGAACAAGGTTATAAATTAGATTTTCCTGAATCAGTAGTGTCATACTTTAAAGGTGAGATTGGTCAACCAGTAAATGGCTTTAATAAACAATTACAAGATATTATTTTAAAAGGTCAACAACCGCTAACTGAACGTCCAGGAGAATATTTAAAACCAGTAGATTTTGATGAGATACGAGAACAATTACAAGATAAAAATTATGGTGAAGTGACTGAGCAAGATATTATAAGTTATGTACTTTATCCAAAAGTATTTGATCAATTTATTCAAACTAGACAACAATATGGTAACTTATCATTACTTGATACACCGACATTCTTCTTTGGTATGCGTAACGGGGAGACTGTAGAGATTGAAATTGAAAACGGAAAACGTTTAATTATTAAACTTGAAACAATTAGCGAAGCAGATGAAAATGGTAACCGAACAATTTATTACGTGATGAATGGTCAAGCACGTCGTATTACGATTAAAGATGAAAACATAAAAACAAATGCGAATGTAAAACCTAAAGCAGATAAAACAAATCCAAATCATATAGGAGCTCAAATGCCAGGAAGTGTGACTGAAGTTAAAGTTTCAGTAGGTGATGAGGTTAAAGTAAATCAACCACTATTAATTACCGAAGCAATGAAAATGGAAACAACAATTCAAGCTCCGTTTAATGGAGTGATTAAAAAAGTTACTGTTGGAAATGGTGATGCTATTGCAACGGGAGATTTATTAATCGAAATTGAAAAATCTGAGTAGGTATTAAAAAGTTTAAAAGCATAAGATAGAAAGTTAAATGACATTCTATCTTATGCTTTTTTGCATAAAAAACACGTTAGAGATTATATGTTCTACAATAACTCTAACGTGTCTTTTAAAACTTTATTTAATTTTTGTATTTTCACTTCTAATTGAACGAAGCATGAGTAAAATAAAGTAAGCGATTAAGCCAAAAAGTATAGTAATACAAAGTGCATGTAGCAATGCAACAATTAAATTAACATGTGTCATTACAGACAATGCGCCCGTAATCACTTGTAAAATAATTAAAATAAATGCGGCAGTATAACCATATCTAATTGTACGGTTCTCAGAATAATTTTTGATGGCATGAATAAATGTGATCATAATCCAACAAAAAGTGATAAGTGCCATACCGCGATGTGCAAATTGTACCCAATCTTGCTCAGTATGGGGTACTAAATCATTAAACGGTAATGGCCAGCTTCCATATGCTAAACTTGCTTTAGCATGGCGAACCAAAGCACCAGTATAAATAGCGACATAAACAACGCCCGTCATAATCCAAGTAAGATTGCGCAATGGTTTTTTTATAAATAATTCATCAGCCTCATATTTTTTATCCACTTCAAAAATAATAAGCATTAATACGAATACAGAAGAAAAACTAATTAATGAAATCCCAAAATGTAAAGCTAAGACATAAGAATTTTGTTGCCAAATAACAGCTGCTGCACCAATCAAGGCTTGAATTAATAGAAAAGCAACACTAATAATTGCTAAAGGTTTAACCTCTTTAATGTATCCTATATTTTTCCAAGCTGTGATGGCCAACCATAACACAACAATTAATGATAAACCTGATACAGCTCGGTGACTCAATTCAATGATTGTAGCAATTGGCAAATTCTGAGGTAATAAAGCACCGTGACATAAAGGCCATGAAGCACCACAGCCATCTTCAGAGCCCGTCTTAGTTACTAAGGCGCCCCCAAGTTGTACCATTGCCATAATAATTGTTGCTACGATTGATAACCATTTAAGGTTTCGTTTGTTAAACAAGTTTAAACACCCCGCCATTAATTTAAAATATTTTGTAATATGATATCCATTTATGCTCTGATTTTAATATAAAAGATATAATTATAAATATTACCACTATTATACTACAATAATTAAAGACAAAAAATTAGTGAAACAGAAAGTCGTTAAAGTGTCACAATTTAAATAAATATAACCTAGCCTTTTATAAGTAATTATTATATCATAATACTATATGAAAATTTTAAGGAGGGGAACCATGAGTAAAGAACACACTTTATCACAGCCGTCAAGTAGAGTGTCTTTTAAAGAACTACAACAAATTATTAAAATGGGCTTGGTACAGGGTAACTTAATTCCTGCTTTTGCAGGCGCTTGGTTAGCTATTGTAATGACAAATCATTCCTTCCTATCGTCAATACCTCAAATCCTATTAATGTTGATAGGTTCGACATTAATTATGGGTGGTGCTTGTGCATTAAATAATTATTATGATCAAGATATTGATAAAATTATGCCAAGTAAACAAAGTAGACCAACAGTAAACGATAGAATTTCTGATAAACATTTATTGATGTTAAGTTTTGGTATGATGTTAGTAGGAGAAGCATGTCTATTCTTATTAAATGTGCCATCAGGTGTTTTAGGACTTTTTGGTATAGTAGGATATGTATCATATTATTCAATCTGGTCTAAAAGACATACGACTTGGAATACAGTAGTAGGAAGTTTTCCAGGCGCTGTACCACCTTTAATTGGATGGACAGCTATTGATGGACAAATCAGTCTTGTAGCTTTTGCTTTATTTTTAGTTGTCTTTTGTTGGCAACCTATTCATTTCTATGCTCTAGCTATTAAACGTAGTGATGAATACTCATTAGCAAATATTCCTATGTTACCTTCAGTAAAAGGTTTTAAACGTACAAGAATAAGTATGTTTATTTGGTTAGTATTATTATTACCATTACCTTTCCTATTATCTAGTTTAGGCACTACGTTTGTTGTATTAGCAACTTTATTAAATTTTGGATGGATTTTTATAGGTTTAACAACATTTAAGAAAAATACCGATCAAACTAAGTGGGCAACAAAAATGTTTATCTATTCACTAAATTATCTAGTAGTATTCTTTGCATTAGTCGTTGTCATCTCTTTAATAAAAATGATTTAAAATATCTAAGTTAAATAAGGATGGAACATATGAGTTTACCAATTCTACCAACTATTAGTACAAGCTGTATCGTAATTAGTGCTATTTTAGTAGCGATAGGATGGTGGCAAATTGCTCATCGTCATGTTAATACTCACAAAAAAGTTATGTTATGGGCAGCATTTTTCGCATTAACGTTTTTTATTATTTACTCAACTCGAACGATATTTATAGGTAATACAGATTTTGGTGGTCCAGATTCTGTTAGAACATATTATAAGATATTCTTAATCTTCCACGTTAATCTTGCTACGATTGGTGGCGTATTAGGATTAGTTCAAATTATTACTGCATTTAAAGATAAATTTAAATGGCATAGAAGAATCGGACCTGTCGCTTCAATTATATGGTTCTTTACTGGCATTACAGGTGTGGCAGTATACTTATTATTATATGTAATTTATCCAGGTGGAGAAACTACATCGTTGATTAAAGCCACACTAGGTTTATAACAATATTGAATAATTTTAAAGAATAGCCTGGGACATAATGAGTTGTCTCAGGTATTTTTAATATTTGGGTAGTCGATGATCAAATTGTTAAGGAGGACGACGAATTCAAAATGAATTCTGATTCACTTCCTTTTTTATCATGAAATAACAACAGTGGATTCTATATTGATATGATCAAATTGTTTAGTATAAGCTATGTCTTAATATTAATTGTTTATTTTATTTGTAAATAGGTATAATGTAGTTTAATTAATAAATTTGGAGTTTAGAAAAAATGAATGACTTGATTGTTAAAATAGTTATTTTGTACAATATATGTAATTCTAAAGAGGTGGGGGAGTAATGACTAAGTTAGTAATTAAAGTTTTAGGAATCGTATTTTTAATTACATTTCTAATTTATTTATTTTACTCACCAAGATTAAAATTTGATGTCCTTGAAAATCCTAATAACAACAATAAAATAAGTCATTCAAATCAAGAATCACATTCCGTGAAAAAACAGACTGAAAATCCTGCTCCCAAAAATGGGATAGGTACTTGGATAGGTAAAGATATTAATTATCTTACAAATAAATATGGACAAGCAAATCGTACATACCCTGTTAAAGGCGGATATACTGATTATATATTTAAGAGAAAGCAACAATATTATATTGTCACTACAAAACATGACGAAATTAAATCTGTTTATGCTACTGGAGAAAAAGCTCAAACCGAATCATTAAAAATCAATGAAAATGCTTCACATATATTTGAAAAAACTAGTATTAATCCTGACCCCTCTTTTAAAGTGAATGGAAAACAATATAATTTTGAGTTATCAGATGAAGATATTAAAACTCAAACTCTAATTAAATATGGTAATGTTTATGCTCAAGTTTATGTAGATCAACAATCAAATCGAATTATGGGTATTCGATATCTAGATAAAGAACTATTAGCATTTATAAAACCGTATCAATTAACAGATGAAGAAGATATATCAGATGATAAATTTAATAATGACAGAAATAATAAAAATTCATTACCATATGAACAAAACCCAAATCAATTGATAACACTCTATGAAATTACTAATCAAATGAGAGATTTAAAACATATTCCACCATTGAAAGTAAATTCAGACATATCACACATTGCTTCAGCAAACTTATATGAAGCAACTGGTACAGAAGATGTTGAATTTACAGAAGGTGCACTTAAGAGCCAACTTGATAACGAAAATATTGATTTTATAGCTACAAGTCAAAATGTGGGTTATGATTTCAATGATGTGCCTACATTAATTCATAGTTGGATGAATTCGGATATACACCGTTCAAGAATGTTAAATAAAAAGTATAATGAAATGGGTGGAGAAGTAATGAGAAATTATTATTCACTTATTTTTGTACAAAAATAGGTTGTGAGGTGACCGATAATGTATACAGAGGAAACATTATCAATTTTAGATGAAATTGAAGATTTATCAGACATGATTGTACAATCAAAAGTGTATTTTAATTATAGAGAAGCTCAAAAAAAACTTAAACAAGATGATGAAGCACATTTATTGTATCAAGCTTTTTTAAAATCAAAAGAACGTTATGATGAAGTGATGCGCTTTGGTAGATATCACCCAGATTATCAAAATGTCATGTTAGATACACGTCGACGTAAGCGAGCTTATGAAATGTTGCCTAATGTAATGGATTACAAATCTAAAGAAGTACAATTACAAAATTTAATAGATGAAGTGTTGACTAAAATCGCATTATCTGTGTCAGAAAATGTAAAGATTGAAGTGGGTAATCCATTTTTTAAAACAGATTCTAAAGGTTGCGCCTCAGGAGGCACATGTAATTGTAGTTTATAATTAAGAATAAAAATCTAGTAAATCAGAGGTTGAGTTGCAAAATTAGATGTAAGTATATTTTTATTTTAGTTATTGATGATTAATATATTAAAAGAATCTGAGACAATGATGATATATGTCTCAGATTCTTTTATGCATATAGTTTAATTTTATATAATATATAAAATAAGTGTATTTAACTTAAGGTATGCTGTTTTAGTAGTGATTTAAATTGTTTACCTAAATCAGGACGGTCAGTAACAATGGTGTGAACACCTTTTTGATACAAATCATACATTAAGTCAACACTATTAATGCCATAATAACCTGGCACAATATTTAATAAGTTAAGCCATTGAATAAAATGAGTTGATGATAATGGGATACCTTTGAATTTTATAGGCATTTGAAATGTGTCAGCATGAGGATGATAATGATAGCCTAGTCCTAAAATAAACTTAATCACACCTTCAGTCACTTCATGTTGACTTGCGCCAGTAGCGATTTCTCCATTGCTTATTGCTCTAAAACGTTCATTTTGTTCTTTATGAAAACTCGTTACAAGTACACGTTTCTCAGCATGATGATGCTTTATAATATCATACATTTTTTTAGGCGCAATAGATCCTTCATAACTACTTGGAGCATCTTTTAAATCTACATTGATATATTTGCTAGGGTACATTTCTAAAAGTTCATCGAAAGTTAAAATTCTAGCTTGTTGATGCCCTCTGTAAATATGTCGACCATTGATATCAGTAAAATGAAATCCTGCATCTAATTTTTTTAATTCTTTTAGTGTGTAATCACATACTTTTCCTGAACCATTAGTAGTACGGTCGACTGTAGCGTCGTGAAAAACAATCAATTCTTCATCTTTAGTTAGTCTCACATCTGTTTCAAAGCCATCTAAACCATAATCAACAGCATTATCGAAAGCTAATTGTGTTTGTTCTGGTCGAACTGACATTCCACCTCTATGTGCAAAAATATAAGGTGCTGGTCCATTAAAAAAGTAAGGTATGTCTTTAAGCATGTTAGGCTTTTGATTTCTTTTTAAAAGTAATAAACTGCTTAGTATACCCATACTAGTGATACCCAAATTAAAAAAATTCTTCTTAATGTGTTTCAAGGTATAACCTCCTAAAGTTCATTTAAAATTAATAATTAAATCAATATTTTTTGAAAGTTAAGTATTGAGATAATGAATGTATTTTATAAAATTATTAGTCATGGTATAGTAATTATGCATAATAAATGGAGTGAGTGAAATAATATGGAATTGATTCCAAGAGTTAGCTTAATTATTTACTTAAAGCATATTAAACATGAAAGACAGATACGTAAATATGGACATATTGTTTATACTAATAAACCTCGAAAGTATATAGTAATGTATGTTAATGAACATGAAGTAGACGATATTCTCCAGAAATTAATGAAATTAAAATATGTCTTACATATTGATGGATCCCCCTATAAAAACTTGAAAAAAACATATGATAAAGAAAAGCATGAAATGCTTTAAGATGTATTTAAAAATTGTTATTGCATCGGTGGGATCCAATTTTGTAAACGAAGTACGCTAATTAAATATTTAAAATATAAATCATTCGTATGAAATGCATTTGGCGGTTGAACATCAATGCCGACAATAGGAATGTCATACGATTGAGCTTGTTCATTAATCATCTCAAATTTTTTATTACTATTTGGGTAGGGATATTTTAAAGCGTTTAACATCATATACATGGCTTGAAATTGTTTACCGGTCGTAGGATTCATAATAATTGCGACTGACGATAATTGTTTGTCTGACTGTGGTGTATGGAAATAGACAACCTTGTCTATTCTTGCATGATTATATTCAATAAGAGTAAGAAATTCGAATAAATCTGTAAGTCCTTCTCCTAAAATAATAAATGATTGTTTCATAAATATTTAATTCTCCTTTTTCAAAACAAATTATAGTAAATAAATGAATGAAATGGAAGTGTAAGTCAAAATGAGAGTCATTGCTGGAAAACATAAAAGTAAACCACTAGAGAGTTTAGAAGGACGCAATACACGTCCAACAATGGATAAAGTTAAAGAAGGTATTTTTAACAGTTTACATGAAGTATACGGCTTAGGTTTAGACTTATTTGCTGGTAGTGGTGCTTTAGGAATTGAAGCACTTTCTAGAGGTATGGATAAAGTTATATTTGTAGACCAAAACTTTAAAGCAGTTAAAGTGATCCAAGCTAACTTGAAACAATTAAATTTAGAGGAACAATCTGAAGTATATAAAAATAATGCAGATAGAGCGTTAAAGGCTATCAATAAAAGAGACATTCAATTTGATTTTATTTTTTTAGACCCTCCTTATAATAAAGGGCTAATAGATAAGGCTCTAGACCAAATTTCTAAGTTTAATTTATTAAAAGAACATGGTATTATCATTTGTGAGTTTAGTAATCAAGAAAAAATCAATACATATGATTTTGAAGTAATTAAGCAATATCATTACGGTTTAACAGATACTTTGTTATTAAAAAAAGGAGAACACAATGACTAAGACAAAAGCAGTCATTCCAGGTAGCTTTGATCCTATTACTTATGGACATTTAGATATTATCGAAAGAAGTTCTGATCGATTTGATGAACTTCATGTATGTATATTAAAAAATAGTAGTAAAGCAGGTACATTTTCTATTGAAGAACGTATGGAATTAATACGTGAATCTGTAAAACATTTGCCAAATGTGAAAGTACATAATTTTAATGGATTACTTGTCGATTTTTGTGATAAAATAGGCGCTAAAACAATTATTCGTGGCTTAAGAGCAGTGAGTGATTTTGAATATGAATTACGCTTAACTTCAATGAATAAAAAATTAAATAGTAATGTTGAAACAATGTATATGATGACAAGTACAAACTATTCATTTATTAGTTCAAGTGTTGTGAAAGAAGTGGCTCAATATAAGGCAGATATTTCAGATTTCGTACCTAGTCATGTTGAAAGAGCATTAAAAGAAAAATTTGAAGATTAAAAAATGAGCGTATAGAACAGAAATGAAATGTTCCATACGCTTTAATTCAATTATTTAATCTAATTACAGGTGTATTAAAATCATTTTTCTGTTGACCTGATAATAAGTTATAAATATCGGTAGCTTTAATTTCATTTTTAAAAAAATGAGCAGATGTTTTATTAATATTAGTGATGAATTGACGCTCTGGAAATTTGGTTTTTAATTGTTTGAGATAACTTTGTCCGTGACGATTCATTCCTAAAATTCTTACAGCTGAAATGGATTGAATAGAATCTTCTTTTTTTACATTTAAAAGAATTTGCATAAGTATGCGTTGTAAATGAGTATAGGTAAAGCGTTTTGTCTTCAGTAAAGACATAAAAGATTCAAAAGAAGTGGCTTGATTAATATATTTTTTTAATCGATGTTCTAGTCCTTCAGATATAGTGTATATATGAGCCATTTCATGAATTGAATGACTTAAGATATGATATTTAATCAAGCTAAATGTATCCTCTTTAGTTAAATGAGGTGTTGTATACAGTGATTGAATTGAAGAGGGAACAACTGTAGTCCACTGAGTTGCTTGAGTGATTAACGACTGCCTAATTGCAGAACCACTTGCAAAGGATGATGTTTCAATTGTCGCATCATGATGATGAGCATGCACACGTTGGATAGCAAGTCCTTTCATGTGAGGTGCAAATTGTTGTATAGCTTTTAAGTAAGTGATTGCTAAAATATTATTAGGCATTTTTAGTAAAGTATTATCGCTAATTAAATCATTTATAATTTTTGCATAATTACTACCTTCTTTTACTTTTTGATTAAAAGTTGAACTATGTTCTAAATTGATTATTTCATTTGCAACGTTTTTAAGGCGAGTTATATCAGGCGTTTCACTTCCAAAAGCAATAGTATCAACATCTAGATAACGAGCAACTTGAACAGCTATCTGTGCAAAATAATCACTTGAAGAAAGACTAGCGATAAGAGGTAACTCAACAACTAAATCGACATTGGAAAGTGCCATTTGTGTACGTAGAAATTTGTTATAAATAGCAGGTTCACCTCTCATAACGAAGTTACCACTCATGATTGCAATAGAGATCTCTGCATCGGACTGTGTTTTAGCTTGTTGCGCATGATAAGCATGACCGTTATGAAATGGATTATACTCTGTAATCAATCCAACACTTTTCATTTGCAATTCGTCCTTTCAGTATTCATTATTAGTATTGTAACAGATAATAAGATGTTAAGAAAAAATCTTGACAACTTATAATAGTAAAGTTAAAATAAATTTTGTGTTTGTTAGAGGTGAAGCCATATGAAATGGTCAATAACGCAATTGAGAAAATATCAAGGTAAACCTTTTGAATTCAATGAAAAGGCGAACTTTGACGATTTAATAGAACCTTTAGGTCTGATTGATTTATCAGAAGTAAATATCGAAGGTGAATTAACCATAAAATCAAATGAAGTGATAGCAGATATGCATGTTACTGGTACGTATACTATGCCTTGTGCTCGTACATTAGTGCCTGTAGATGTGCCACTTGATGTCAGAACTTCCGAAGTATTTGATTTAGAAGGTTATAATAGTTATACCGAAGAAGAAGTAGATGAAGATGAACATTATCATCTTGCTACAGATGGTATGATTAATATCCGAGATATTGCTAAAGAATTGGTTATTATTGAGAAGCCAATGCGTGCATTTTCTGAGAATAGTGATCAAATGATTACAGAAGGTAACGGTTGGGAAGTTATTGATGAAGAACAAGCGCTTGAGCTTGAAAACTCTAAAGATAACGACGATTCCCAAACACGCCAAGTTGATCCTAGGCTTCAAAAATTACAACAGTTATATGATAAAGAGTAATAGCAGGTTAATTTAATTTATAGTATAATAATTAAATGACCGAATACTTGAGATTATGTGTTTTAATATTAAGGAGGATATATCATGGCAGTACCAAAAAGAAGAACGTCTAAAACTAGAAAAAATAAACGTCGTACTCATTTCAAAATTTCAGTACCTGGTATGACTGAATGCCCAAATTGTGGCGAGTACAAATTATCTCACCGCGTATGTAAAAACTGTGGTTCTTACAATGGTGAAGAAGTCGTTTCTAAATAATTTATATCTATTAAAAAAAGGTGGAATACGAATTCATTATGAATTCTATCCCACTCTTTTTTTATATTATCTCAATTTATACCATTGCTATCAAAAATAATTTGGAGAGACTATTATGGAACAAATTACTTCAACACAAAATAATAAAATTAAATTAGCAAATAAACTTAAAAAGAAAAAAGAACGCGATAAAACAGGATTAGCTCTCATCGAAGGGATACATTTAATTGATGAAGCATTTAAAAGTAATATAATGATTAAACAATTATTTGTAATTGAGCCAGAAAGAACAGATTCTAGACTTTTAGAGTATGCAAAAGAAGCTTACGAAATTAATATGAAAGTGGCTGAATCATTATCAGGGACTATTACACCACAAGGTTTTTTTGCAGTTATTGAAAAACCTAAACATGATATCTCAAAAGCGAAACAAGTGTTATTACTTGATCGTATACAAGATCCTGGTAACTTAGGCACGTTAATTCGTACAGCAGATGCTGCGGGTATAGATATGGTTGTAATGGAAAAAGGTACAGCAGACGCATACCAAGACAAAGTAATGAGAGCAAGTCAAGGAAGTGTATTTCACATTCCTATTGTCACAACAGAATTAAATAAATTTATTGAACAATTTGATGGCCCAGTATATGGTACAGCCTTAGAAAATGCTGTGTCTTATAAAAACATCGAATCGCAAGACACATTTGCCTTATTACTTGGTAATGAAGGAGAAGGTGTTAATAAAGAATTATTAGCACATACCTCGCAAAATCTTATTATACCTATATACGGCAAAGCGGAAAGTTTAAACGTGGCGATTGCTGGAAGTATTTTGCTTTATCATTTGAAAGGTTGACCTTTTGATTTAAAATCGACTATACTTAATTGTATACAAAATTAAAATGATATGTTTATTAAAGATAAATATAAACCGATAAAAAGACGTAAACTAAATGATTAATTGCACAGGGAAAGTAAGCGTGACTGAAACTTACTTCAATTTACATTAGTTTTTTTCACCTTTTTGGTTACTTAAAGAAATTTAAGTCGGAGTGCATCTTCGTTAACAATGCTAACAAGTGTATGCTTAAGCATAAATTTGGGTGGTACCACGGAAGGCTTTCGTCCCAGTTATTTAGGGATGAAAGTCTTTTTTTAATTTAATAAAGCAAATTTTATGATAAATAGAAAGTATGAGGTGTAAGTCATGACTCAAAATGATTCAATGACAGAATTAAGACAACAAGCTTTAGTAGACATTAACGAAGCGCAAGATGAACGTGCTTTACAAGATGTCAAAGTAAAGTATCTAGGAAAAAAAGGCTCTGTAAGTGGTTTAATGAAAAATATGAAAGATTTACCAAATGAAGAAAAGCCAGCTTATGGACAAAAAGTAAATGAATTAAGACAAGCAATTCAAAATGAACTTGAAGAAAAACAAGAATTATTAAAAAATGAAAAGTTAAACCAACAACTTGCTGAGGAAACAATTGATGTTACATTACCTAGTCGTCAAATTAATATTGGCTCAAAACATCCATTAACTAGAACAGTTGAAGAAATTGAAGATTTATTCCTAGGATTAGGATATGAAATTGTTGACGGATACGAAGTAGAACAAGATTATTATAATTTTGAAGCTTTAAATCTTCCTAAATCACATCCAGCCCGAGATATGCAAGATAGTTTTTATATTACAGATGAGATTTTGATGCGTACGCACACGTCTCCAGTGCAAGCACGTACAATGGAAAAACGTCACGGTCAAGGACCAGTAAAAATTATTTGTCCTGGGAAAGTGTATCGACGAGATTCAGATGATGCTACACATAGTCATCAATTTACACAAATTGAAGGTTTAGTAGTAGATAAACATATTAAAATGAGTGATTTGAAAGGAACGTTAGAGTTAGTAGCTAAAAAATTATTTGGGGCTGATCGTGAGATTCGATTACGACCAAGTTATTTCCCATTCACAGAGCCATCAGTGGAAGTAGATGTCTCTTGTTTCAAATGTAAAGGTCAAGGATGTAATGTATGTAAACATACTGGATGGATTGAAATCTTAGGTGCAGGTATGGTACATCCTAATGTTCTAGAAATGGCCGGTTTTGATTCAAATGAATATTCTGGCTTTGCATTTGGTATGGGGCCAGATCGTATAGCAATGTTAAAATACGGAATCGAAGACATTCGTCATTTCTATACAAATGATGTGAGATTCCTTAATCAATTTAAAGCTGTAGAAGATAGAGGTGAAGCATAATGTTGATTTCAAATGAATGGTTAAAAGATTACGTAGATGCTGGTGTACCTGCTAAAGACTTAGCTGAGCGTATTACACGTACAGGTATTGAAGTAGCAGATATTATAGATTACTCAAAAGATATTAAAAATTTAGTAGTAGGATATGTAACATCTAAAGAAAAACATCCAGATGCAGATAAATTGAATATCTGTCAAGTTGATATAGGTGAAGAAGAACTTGTTCAAATTGTTTGTGGAGCACCTAATGTTGATGAAAATCAATATGTGATTGTAGCTAAAGTAGGTGGACGTTTACCTGGAGGGATTAAAATAAAACGTGCCAAATTACGCGGAGAACGTTCGGAAGGTATGATTTGTTCCTTACAAGAAATTGGTGTCTCAAGTAATGTTGTACCAAAAGATTATGAAAATGGAATTTTCGTATTTCCTAATGAAGTGACACCAGGAACTGATGCACTAGACGCATTATATCTTAATGATCAAATTATGGAATTTGATTTAACACCTAACCGTGCAGACGCTTTAAGTATGGTGGGAACTGCATATGAAGTTGCAGCGTTATATCAAGCTGAAATGACTAAACCAAACACAACGCTTAACGAAACTGAAACTTCCGCAACAGATGAGTTATCAGTGACAGTTGATAATCCTGAAAAAGTCCCTTATTACAGTGCAAGAGTTGTTAAAAATGTGAGAATTGCACCATCACCTATTTGGATGCAAGCACGTTTAATTAAAGCTGGTATCCGTCCAATTAATAATGTAGTTGATATTTCTAACTATGTATTACTCGAATATGGTCAACCACTTCATATGTTTGATCAAGATCATATGGGTTCTAAAGATATTGTTGTACGTCAAGCGAATGAAAATGAAACAATGACAACATTAGACGATACTGAAAGAACTCTTATTGATACAGATATCGTTATTACAAATGGTAAAGAACCTATTGCATTAGCTGGTGTTATGGGTGGAGATTTTTCAGAAGTGACTGATCAAACAATGAATGTCGTAGTAGAAGGTGCGATTTTTGACCCTGTATCTATTCGTCACACATCACGTCGTTTGAATTTACGTAGTGAGTCTTCAAGTCGCTTTGAAAAAGGTATTGCAACAGAATTTGTCAATGAAGCAGTCGATAGAGCTTGTTATTTACTTGAACATTATGCCTCTGGCGAAGTATTAAAAGATAGAGTGGCACAAGGGGATTTAGGTTCACTTGTTACGCCAATTGATATTACTGCCGAAAAAGTAAATCAAACAATTGGTTTTAATTTATCAAATGATGAGATTAAAGCTATTTTTGAACAATTAGGATTTAAAACGATTCAAAATGCCGATACTTTAACAGTATATGTACCTTCACGTCGTAAAGATATTTCAATTAAGGAGGATTTAATTGAAGAAATAGCAAGAATATACGGTTATGATAATATTCCTTCAACTTTACCAGTGTTCGATGATGTAACTAGTGGAAAATTGACAGATCGTCAATATAAAACGCGTACAGTAAAAGAAACACTCGAAGGTGCAGGATTAAATCAAGCCATCACATATTCACTTGTGTCTAAAGACCATGCGAAAGATTTTGCATTACAAGAACGTCCTACAATTAGTCTACTTATGCCAATGAGTGAAGCGCATTCTACATTACGTCAAAGCTTATTACCACATTTAATCGAAGCAACAGCTTATAACGTAGCACGTAAAAATAAAAATGTAAGATTATATGAAATTGGACGTGTGTTCTTTGGTAACGGCAAAGATGAATTACCGGATGAAATAGAATATTTAAGTGGTATTCTAACTGGAGAATATGTAGTTAATACTTGGCAAGGTAAAAAAGAAGAGATTGATTTCTTTATTGCTAAAGGTGTAGTCGATCGAATTGCTGAAAAATTAAATTTAGATTTCACTTATAAAGCTGGCGAAATTAAAGGCCTTCATCCAGGCAGAACTGCGATTGTTTCATTAGAAGGTAAAGAGATAGGATTTGTAGGAGAATTACATCCTCAATTAGCAGCTGAAAATGATCTTAAACGCACATATGTATTTGAATTAGATTATGATTCAATGATGCGAGTAGCTGTAGGTTACATTAATTATGAACCAATTCCAAAATTCCCTGGTGTGTCAAGAGATATCGCTATGGAAGTAAACCGTGACATGCCTTCATCAGAATTATTAGATATTATTCATGAGAATGGTGAAGACATTCTAAAAAATACACTTGTATTTGATGTGTATGAAGGTGAACACTTGGAAGAAGGTAAAAAATCAGTAGCCATTCGTTTAAATTATTTAGATACTGAAAATACACTTACAGATGAACGTGTTTCTAAAGTGCATGATAAAATTTTAGAAGCATTAAAAGCTAAAGGCGCTACAATTCGATAATAAAATAAAGAAGAGATTGGGACATATATCCTAAAAAAATAGCCAGTAAATGAGTTTATTATAAAGTCATTTACTGGTTTCATTATTTACAATACTTTGTATAGTTGACTCTTTTTATTAGGGGACAGATCTAGTCTGTAGTCTTTAACGTATCGTATTCCCACAAGAGTCTCGCTAAAATCCTTTTTATATACAGTTTTACATTGAAATACTTTTAAAAATAAGGTCCTTTCGTATAATTTAATAAACTTCACTAAACTAAATTAACGAGGTACCTTATGTATAAAGTTCTAGCATGACTCAACTTACTTTATCGATAGAAACTTCAGCACTTGTTCCCACAAATGATGTGTCACGATATGTAAATAATAGTGTTGAAACAATTCTCGATACTGAATTTGATGAATTCAGACATCGTCGTAGTGCTATCTTATAGCATTCTAAAATGTTCTTTATTGATACTTTTTATTAACCAATGTCCATGCTTTATAACGATTTTTAAAATGTTTTTTTGAAATAGAATCTAACTTACTAATATTATATTTTTCAATAATTTGAGCAGCAATTAAATCTACTTTATGACTCGCGCCTTTCGGAATATCAAAATGCATCATTTTTGATATTGAATTCATGTGCTTAATAAAAGCATAGCGAGAAATGATACTTGCTGCTGCAATAGCAAGGGATTTAGATTCTCCCTTTGTTTCAAATTTTGTTTGATTTGGAAAAGGTAAGTCGCTTAGAGCATAACGCTTGTAGACGTTACGTTCTGCAAATTGGTCAATGACAATGTAGTCTAATGCTTTAGTATCTATCTTGTTAGTTACATTTTTTATCGCTTCATTATGAAGGACTGCTTTCATTTTTACTTGAGACCAACCTAGTGCTTGTCTTTCATTATATTTAGTATTGTTTAATGTAAGTAATGAATGAGGAATAAAGGTAATCAGTTGTTCTGCAAGTTCTATAATTTTAGTGTCTGTTAATTTTTTCGAATCATCTACGCCTAGCGTTCTTAAAATATCTATATGCTCTTTAGATACATAAGCAGCACAAACCGTTAATGGGCCAAAATAATCGCCACTTCCCGCTTCATCACTACCAATACAGTTATAATCATCATATGTTATATTATGGAAACCATCTGCCTTTGAAGATTTTGAATTAGTTCCAGAATCAGTAGTACAAAATTGACGCGCTATATGTTCAGCACGTTTTCCTTGAAACATAACTTTACCAGAATTGTAAATACTAATGACAGTGTCATGATATTTGGTTCTTGCTTTCATCCCATTAGGTAAATTGGATGTACTAAAGTTAATTTGGTTCATCAGTTGCTCAATATCTTGATTAGTTAATTTATGTACTACATTTCCCATAACTTGTTTAAACCTCTCTTTTAAAATTCTAATAGATATACTTTAACATAATGAAGATAAGAACGTAGGTTTAGTGGTATAAATCAATAGTATTTAAATCTATAATTACAAATAAGAGACACTCATGTATAATAATAATAATCTACTTATTCACTCAACAAAACATTAGTCAAAGAAATTTAAAATATTATCAAAAGTCAGGAGTTAATACAATGGTAGAATTTAAAAATCGTATTAATGTATCGATCAATGATCAAAATTTTACGATTATCGGTGACGATGATCCTGAACACATACGTTATGTAGCACATTTAGTAGATGAACAGCTAAGATTATTAGGACGTAAATCAGCAGGATTAGATACAACAAGAAAAGCAATTTTAACTGCAGTGAATATCATGGACGAAAAAGTGAAATTGGAAGAAGAAAACGAAATATTAAAACAAATGATTTATGAATTAAAACATCAGGATAGCTAAATGACTATAGATTTAGTAATGATACTTATTATTTTGATGTATATGATAATTGGTTTTAGAAGAGGCCTTTGGCTGAATAGTCTTCATTTGTCGTCTACACTTGTCTCACTATTCATTGCGCATCGTTTTTACCAATATATATCAAAACAAATGATTGTTTTTGTTCCATTTCCTAAAACAGTTGCTTTTGACACGCACTTCGCATTTCAATACCATGATGTACAACAACGTTTTGATACTATTGTGGCATTTTTATGTATTGCTTTTATAAGTAAGTTGCTTTTATATCTTATTATTGTAACTTTTGATAATATAGTGTCATATCATAATATTCATGTTACAAGTCGAATATTGGGAAGCGTATTAGGTAGTATTGCAAGTGTGATTGTACTGCAACTTGTTTTATATTTAGTATCTTTATATCCTAATGAATGGATTCAAGAAAGTTTAAAATACGGTTATTTAAGCCATATTATTCTATTTAAGATGCCGTTTTTATCATCTTATATACTAAATTTATAAATAAAAAAGATAAAAGGTCAGGACTAGGTGATGGATATAAACCTCCTGGTCTCTTTTTATGGAGTGAATGTAATGACAAAGAAAGATGTAATTCAACTACTAGAAAAAATTGCTATATATATGGAATTGAATGGAGAAAATACGTTTAAAGTGTCTGCTTATCGCAAAGCAGCACAAAGTCTTGAAATAGATGAACGCTCTTTAGATGAAATAAAAGATATTACTGAATTAAAAGGAATTGGAAAAGGGGTAGGAGAGGTCATTAGCGAATATCGAGAAACTGGGACCTCATCAACTTTAAAAGAATTGCAACGTTTAGTTCCTGAAGGATTAATTTCTTTAATGAAAATTCAAGGTTTAGGTAGTAAAAAAATTGCAAAGTTATATAAAGAGTTAAATATTACAGATAAAGAAAGTCTTCAAGAAGCTTGTGAAGCGGGAAAAGTTAGTGAATTAAGTGGATTTGCTAAAAAAACAGAACAAAACATACTTGAAGCAGTAAAAGCACTAGGAGCTAAAAAAGATCATTATCCTATTGATTTGATGCGACATTTAAATAAAGATATTATGACTTATCTAGAACAATTAGAAGAAGTTGAACATTATTCTGAAGCAGGTAGTTTCCGTCGTTATAAAGAAGTAAGTAAAGATTTAGACTATATTATTAGTACACGACACCCTCTTCATGTACAACAACAACTTTTAAATATTCCAAATAAAGTGAAAGAAGTCGCAGTTGGAGAAACGAAAGTGTCGCTTGAATTAGAATATGATGATGAAACGATTGGTGTAGATTTTAGACTTGTTGAACCAGAAGCCTTTTATCATACCTTACAGCACTTTACAGGTTCCAAAGATCATAACATTCGCATTAGACAACTTGCTAAAGCACAAAATGAAAAAGTAAGTGAGTATGGTATCGAACAACAAGATGGAACGTTACTCCAATTCCAAAGTGAAGCTGAAATTTACCAACACTTCGGTAGACATTGGATTGCTCCGGCAATACGTGAAGATGGCAGCGAGTTTGATCGTGATTTAAACTCAATCATTACATTAGATGATATTAAAGGTGATCTTCATATGCATACAACGTATAGTGACGGCGCTTTCTCTATACGAGAGATGATTGAAGCAAACATTAAAAAAGGCTATGAATACATGGTCATTACGGATCATTCAAAGAGTTTAAAAGTTGCTCATGGATTACAAGTTGAACGACTATTACGTCAAAATGAAGAAATAAAAAAATTGAATGAAGAATACACAGAAATAGATATTTACTCAGGTACAGAAATGGATATTTTACCTGATGGATCATTAGATTATGAGGATGATATACTATCGCAACTTGACTATGTTATTGCAGCTATTCATCAAAGTTTCAATCAATCTGAAGAAGAAATTATGAAGCGCCTAGAACATGCATGTCGTAACCCTTATGTTAGACATATTGCCCATCCAACTGGTCGTATTATTGAGCGACGTGAAGGGTATCAACCTAATATAGAACAGTTGATGCAACTTGCCGAAGAAACACAAACGGTAATGGAAATTAATGCTAACCCAAAACGATTAGATTTAAATGCTGCCACTGTTAAAAAATATCCAAATATTAAATTAACAATTAATACGGATGCCCATCATGTGGATCATCTTGATTTTATGAAATATGGCGTAGCTACTGCGCAAAAAGGATTTGTAAATAAAGATAGAGTGATTAATACAATGACGCGTGACGCTTTTAAAAACTTTATTAATAATAATATTAAATTACAGAAATAGAGGGATTGTATGAGACAAAAAACATTAGACGTCTTAGAGTTTGATAAAATCAAATCATTTGTAGCTTCTGAAACGATAAGTGATTTAGGACGTGAAAAAGTGTCTAAAATGTCTCCAGCAACTGATTTTGAAACTGTAGAATTTCAAATGAATGAGACAGATGAAATATCACAAATTTATAATAAACATCGTTTACCTAGTTTAAGTGGTTTATCAAAAGTATCACCATTAATTCACCGTGCTAAAATTGGTGGTGTGCTTAATGTTACCGAATTAAATGTAATTAAGCGGTTGATACAAGTACAAAATCAATTTAAAACATTTTATAATCAACTGCTTGAAGAAGATGAAGGTGTCATAAAGTATCCAATTTTAAATGAAAGAATGAATCAACTACCTGTACTTACTGATTTATATCAAGAAATAAATGAAAAATGTGATGCTTATGATTTATATGATAATGCAAGTTATGAATTGCAAGGTATTCGAAGCAAAATATCAAGTACGACTCAACGTATTAGACAAAATTTAGATCGTATTGTTAAAAGTCAAGCTAATCAAAAGAAACTTTCAGATGCCATTATTACAGTGCGAAATGATCGCAATGTGATACCAGTAAAAGCAGAATATCGACAAGATTTTAAAGGGATTGTGCATGATCAATCAGCTTCTGGACAAACCCTTTATATTGAGCCCTCTTCCATTGTTGAAATGAATAATCAAATTAGTCGATTAAGAAATGATGAAGCAGTAGAACGTGAACGTATATTAACAGAATTAACAGGTTTAGTAGCTGCTAATGATAATAATTGTTTAGTGGCAGAGTCAGTTATGGGTCAAATTGATTTCTTAACAGCTAAAGCGCGTTATGCACGATCAATTAAAGGGACAAAACCTACTTTTTATAAGGAAAGAACGGTTTATTTACCTAATGCTTATCATCCTTTATTGAATAAAGATACAGTAGTAGCAAATACAATTGAATTTATTGATGATATTGAAACGGTTATTATTACGGGACCTAACACAGGTGGTAAAACTGTCACCTTAAAAACGTTGGGACTTATCATTGTGATGGCTCAATCCGGGTTACTCATTCCTACATTAGATGGCAGTCAATTGAGTGTATTTGAAAACGTATACTGTGATATAGGTGATGAACAATCGATTGAACAATCACTATCTACGTTTTCATCACATATGAAAAATATTGTAGAAATTTTAAAAGAAACAGATAAAAATAGTCTTGTTTTATTTGATGAATTAGGTGCTGGAACCGATCCAAGTGAAGGTGCTGCCTTAGCTATGAGTATTCTCGATCATGTGAGAGATATTGGTTCGCTAGTTATGGCAACGACACATTATCCAGAGCTTAAAGCTTATAGTTATAATCGGGAAGGCGTTATGAATGCAAGTGTTGAGTTTGATGTGAATACGTTAAGCCCGACTTACAAATTATTAATGGGTGTTCCTGGACGTTCCAATGCCTTTGATATTTCCAAAAAATTAGGGTTAGGATTAAACATCATTAATAAAGCTAAAACAATGATTGGTACAGACGAACAAGAAATTAATTCAATGATAGAATCATTAGAGAAAAACTCTAAACGTGTGGATGAACAACGTATTGAGCTTGAAAAATTATTAAGAGAAGCACGAACAACGCATGATGATTTGGAACGTCAGTATCAACAATATAAAAATTATGAACAAAAATTAATGGATGAAGCTAAAGATAAAGCAAATCAACGAATTAAATCAGCTACAAAAGAAGCAGATGACATTCTAAAAGATTTAAGAGAAATGCGAGATAAAAAAGGAGCCGACGTTAAAGAACATGAACTAATTGATAAGAAAAAACATTTAGAAGATCAATATGAAGCTAAATCCTTAAAACAAAATGTAAAAAAACAAAAATGGGATGATATTCATGCTGGCGATGAAGTTAAAGTATTATCTTATGGACAAAAAGGCGAAGTATTAGAATTAAGCGGAGAAAATGAAGCTGTAGTTCAAATGGGTATTATCAAAATGAAATTACCTATTGAAGATTTAGAAAAAACGAAAAAGAAAAAAGAAAAACCAACTAAAATGGTGACACGCCAAAATCGTCAAACTATTAAAACAGAATTAGACTTAAGAGGCTATCGTTATGAAGAAGCGGTTGGAGCTTTAGATCAATATATTGACCAAGCTGTATTAAGTAACTATGAACAGGTTTATATTATTCATGGTAAAGGTACAGGTGCACTTCAAAAAGCAGTTCAAAATCATTTAAAAAAACATAAAAGTGTTCAATCTTTTCGTGGTGGAATGCCAAGTGAAGGCGGATTTGGTGTTACAGTAGCAGAACTTAAATAATATAAAACTAGAATGTTGATTTTTTTAAAATTTGACGTACAATAAAGCAAGCGTTTAATCTTAACACAAGTTTATGACAAGATTAATAAATAGTGATAAAGATGAGCAAGAGCAATGCAGATATATGGAAAGTCTGTTATAATTTGCTCATCATTTAATATTTAAGGAGGATTGGCAATTATGGCAATCGTAAAAGTTACAGATTCAAATTTTGATGAAAACATTCAATCAGGTGTTAAATTAGTAGATTTTTGGGCAACTTGGTGTGGACCTTGTAAAATGATCGCCCCTGTGTTAGAAGAATTAGCTGGAGACTATGATGGTAAAGCAGACATCTTAAAATTAGATGTAGATGAAAATCCATCTACTGCTGCTAAATATGAAGTAATGAGCATCCCAACTTTAATCGTATTTAAAGATGGAGAAGCAGTAGATAAAGTAGTAGGTTTCCAACCTAAAGAAAACTTAGCAGAAGTTTTAGATAAACATCTATAATATTTAGTACAATTATAAAAGAATGGGGCATTACATGTTATGTAATCGCTCCGTCTTTTTTATGTGAACGTCAAGTTAATAGAAAGGAGGAGACGGATGACCGACTACGAAGAAAAAATTAGAGATAAATTAAGTGTCGTCCCATTTGAACCAGGCTGTTATTTAATGAAAGATCGAAATGACCAAATTATTTATGTAGGTAAAGCAAAACGATTACGAAATCGACTACGTTCTTATTTTACTGGTGCACATGATGCAAAAACTACACGTCTTGTTAGTGAAATTCGCAACTTCGAATTTATTGTAACTTCAAGTGAGACAGAATCATTATTACTTGAGTTGAATTTGATTAAACAATATCAACCTCGCTACAATATTTTATTAAAAGATGATAAAAGTTATCCTTTTATAAAGATTACTAAAGAAAAACATCCACGTTTACTTGTGACTCGTACAGTAAAAAAGGGTACAGGAAAATATTTTGGACCTTATCCTAATGCATATTCAGCACAGGAAACTAAAAAATTATTAGATCGTATTTATCCTTTTAGAAAATGTGATAATATGCCTGATAAATTGTGTCTATATTATCATATCGGTCAGTGTATGGGACCATGTGTGTATGATGTAGATCAACAAAAATATGCACAAATGACGCGTGAAATTACTGACTTTTTAAATGGAGAAGATAAAACAATTCTTCATAATCTTGAAACACGCATGCTAGATGCTAGTGAGAAGTTAGATTTTGAACGTGCTAAAGAATATAGGGATTTAATTCAACATATTCGTAATTTAACTAAAAAACAAAAAATTATGTCTTCAGATAATACAATTAGAGATGTTTTTGGATATAGCGTTTCTAAAGGTTGGATGTGTATTCAAGTATTCTTTATTAGACAAGGAAATATGATTCAACGTGATGCAACAATGATTCCTCTACAACAAACAGAAGAAGAAGAATTTTATACATTCATTGGACAATTCTATAGCTTAAATCAACATATTTTACCTAAAGAAGTACATGTACCGAAAAATTTAGATAAAGATATCATTCACTCTGTAGTTGATACAAAAATTGTTCAACCTGCGCGTGGAACAAAGAAAGAAATGGTTGATTTAGCTAATCATAATGCTGAAGTTGCACTAGAAAATAAATTTCAATTAATCGCTAAAGACGAATCTAGAACGATAAAAGCTATCGAAGAACTTGGTGAAAGAATGGGTATTCAAACACCGATAAGAATTGAAGCATTTGATAACTCAAATATCCAAGGTGTTGATCCTGTTTCGGCAATGGTAACATTTGTGGATGGTAAACCGGATAAAAAAGGATATCGTAAATACAAAATTAAGACTGTGAAAGGTCCTGATGATTATAAGTCGATGAGAGAAGTTGTACGCCGTCGTTATACGCGTGTACTTAATGAAGGTCTTCCATTACCAGATCTTATTATCGTTGATGGTGGTAAAGGACATATGTCTGGTGTCATAGATGTACTAGAAAATGAACTAGGTTTAGACATTCCTGTTGCTGGATTAAGAAAAAATGATAAACACCAAACATCTGAATTATTGTACGGTGCAAATGCTGAGGTTGTACCTCTAAAGAAAAATAGTCAAGCTTTTTATTTGCTCCATAGAATCCAAGATGAAGTACATCGTTTTGCGATAACATTCCATCGTCAAACCCGACAAAAAACTGGATTACAATCTGTTCTTGATAAAGTAGAGGGTATAGGAAGTAAACGAAAAACAAAATTATTAAGAACATTTGGTTCCATTAAAAAAATGAAAGAAGCTAGTATAGAAGATTTAAAAGCTGCAGGATTACCTAAAAGGGTAGCTGAAAATCTACAATATGCTTTAAAAGAAGATTAATTTCAAAAAAAGGGGTATGACTTTGAATTTCATACCCCATACATATAGAAAGAATGTTACAATATAGTTAACAAAAAGCTTATTTTTTTAAGAAAGTATGGAAGCGTTTTCTAAATGAGAAATATTATCATTTTATAGTAGTTGCATGGTTATTGTGTAATACTTGTATATCTCATTTATTCGTCTTATTTTTAATTGTATTTACTTTTTTAAGACATACTTGTAGTTATAAAAAATAATAATACTCAATCTAATAAAAAGAGATGTTTGATTTGTTTAATTTTCAGAAAATTTACAATCATTATAACTATTATATGTTTATACATACAAGTACTAAATAAAATAGTAAATGCGTTTATAGTACTATCTTAAAAAGAAGCTAATTAAATTTATAAGTTTTATAACAGGGGGGACTCCTTTTGGCTAAGTCTAAAAATGAATTTTATCTTAGACGTCTTCATTCACTACTAGGGATTATTCCGATTGGTGCGTTTTTAATTGTTCATTTAATGGTTAACCACCAAGCGACTCAAGGAGCTGAGGCTTTTAATAAGGCTGCAGGCTTTATGGAATCTTTACCATTTTTATTAGCAGCTGAACTTATTTTAATTTACATTCCAATTTTATATCATGGATTATATGGTATTCATATTGCTTTTACTGCTAAAGAAAATATCGGCCATTATTCATTATTTAGAAACTGGATGTTTGCGTTACAAAGGTTAACAGGGATTATTGCTTTCGTATTCATCTTTGTACACCTATGGCAAACACGTTTACAAAAACTTTTCTTTGGTAAAGAAATCAGTTATGACATGATGAATCAAACGTTACAAAATCCAATTTGGGTTATCGTGTACATTATTTGTGTTATTGCTGTCATTTTCCATTTTTCTAATGGTATTTGGTCATTCTTAGTAACATGGGGATTTTTACAATCTAAAAAATCACAACGTATTTTCACATGGGTTTCATTAATTATTTTCTTAATTCTGTCATACATAGGTGTGACTGCAATTTTAGCTTTTGCATAAAAAATGAAAGTAATAAAAGCATAGTTATAAAAGGAATCAATAGGTTAGTTTCAGATATATTTTAGGGGAGTGACAATTCTATGGCAGAGAAAAAAATTATTGTTGTCGGAGGTGGCCTCGCGGGGCTGATGTCAACAATTAAAGCTGCAGAACAAGGTGCACATGTGGACTTATTTTCAATTGTACCTGTTAAACGTTCGCACTCTGTATGTGCCCAAGGTGGTATTAATGGTGCGGTAAATACTAAAGGTGAAGGAGATTCACCATGGATTCATTTTGACGATACAGTATACGGTGGAGATTTTTTAGCGAACCAACCACCAGTCAAAGCAATGACTGAAGCTGCACCAAAAATTATCCATTTATTAGATCGTATGGGCGTTATGTTTAATAGAACAAATGAAGGATTGTTAGACTTTAGACGTTTCGGAGGTACACTTCATCATAGAACAGCATATGCTGGTGCAACTACAGGACAACAATTACTTTATGCTTTAGATGAACAAGTTCGTTCTTTTGAAGTTGATGGTTTAGTTACTAAGTATGAAGGATGGGAATTTTTAGGATTAGTTAAAGATGATGAAAATGCAGCAAGGGGTATTGTTGCTCAAAATTTAACTACTTCTGAAATTAAATCTTTCGGTTCTGATGCTGTTATTATGGCTTCAGGTGGTCCGGGTATTATTTTTGGTAAAACAACGAATTCAATGATTAATACTGGATCAGCTGCATCTATCGTATACCAACAAGGCGCTAAATATGCAAATGGAGAATTTATTCAAATACATCCTACGGCAATTCCTGGTGATGATAAATTACGTTTAATGAGTGAATCAGCACGTGGTGAAGGTGGTCGAATTTGGACTTATAAAGATGGAAAACCATGGTACTTCTTAGAAGAAAAGTATCCTGATTATGGTAACTTAGTACCACGTGATATTGCAACACGTGAAATCTTTGATGTATGTATCAATCAAAAATTAGGTATTAATGGTGAAAATATGGTGTATCTTGATTTATCTCATAAAGATCCACATGAATTAGATGTTAAATTAGGTGGTATTATTGAGATTTATGAAAAATTCACTGGTGATGATCCACGTAAAGTACCTATGAAAATATTCCCAGCAGTACATTATTCAATGGGTGGATTATATGTAGATTATGATCAAATGACAACTATTAAAGGGTTATTTGCTGCAGGAGAATGTGATTTCTCTCAACATGGCGGTAACCGTTTAGGTGCTAACTCGTTATTATCAGCGATTTACGGCGGTACAGTAGCAGGTCCAAATGCAATTAAATACGTTGAAAATATCGAAACATCATATACTGAGTTAGATGACAGTATTTACCAAAATCGTGTAGATGAAGAACAAAAACGTTTCGACGAATTACTTAATATGCGTGGTACTGAAAATGCTTATAAACTTCACCGTGAATTAGGCGAAATTATGACAGCGAACGTTACAGTAGTACGTGAAAATGACAAATTATTAGAAACGGATAAAAAAATTGTTGAGTTAATGGAACGTTATCAAAATATTGATATGGAAGATACACAAACTTGGAGTAACCAAGCTGTATTCTTTACACGTCAATTATGGAACATGCTGCAACTAGCACGTGTCATAACAATTGGTGCGTATAACCGAAATGAATCTCGAGGAGCACATTATAAACCAGAATTCCCAGATCGTAATGACGATGAATGGTTAAAAACAACTTTAGCTGAATATCAAGGTGAATATGAAGCACCTAAATTCACATATGAACCTGTCGATATCAGTTTAATTCCACCACGTAAACGTGACTATACAAGTAAATCTAAAGGAGGTAAAAAATGATGGCTAACAATCAATCAGTAAAAGACACTCCAGAAGAATTACGTCATACAGATGAACAACATAATCAAGAAACAACACATAAAAAAGAAAAACACACGCAAAAAACAGTTAAATTGATTATTAAACGTCAAGATAACCAAGAAGCAAAAGCATATGAAGAAACATTTGAAATTCCTTATAAAGAGAATTTAAATGTGATTGCTTGTTTAATGGAAATAAGACGCAACCCTGTTAATAGTAAAGGAGAAAAAACAACGCCAGTAGTATGGGATATGAACTGCTTAGAAGAAGTATGTGGTGCTTGTTCAATGGTTATTAATGGCCGTGCACGTCAAGCCTGCTCAGCCATTGTTGACCAATTAGAACAGCCGATTCGTTTGGAACCTATGAGTACATTCCCAGTCATTCGTGATTTACAGGTTGATCGTACAAGAATGTTTGATAACTTAAAACGTATGAAGGCTTGGATTCCAATTGATGGTACTTATGATTTAGGCCCAGGTCCACGTATTCCAGAAAAGAAACGTCAAACAGCATATGAATTATCAAAATGTATGACATGTGGTGTATGTTTAGAAGTGTGTCCTAATGTAACACGTAATAATAAATTTATTGGTGCGCAAGCTATTTCACAAGTACGTTTATTTGATCTACATCCAACTGGTTCAATGACTAAAGATGAACGACTGAATGCTTTAATGGGTGAAGGTGGTTTACAAGAATGTGGTAATTCTCAAAACTGTGTTAATGCATGTCCAAAAGGTATCCCATTAACAACGTCAATTGCAGCAATGAACCGTGAAACATCGTTCCATATGTTTAAATCATTCTTTGGTTCTGATCATCAAGTAAATTAAATATGACATATTTGCCAGCAAAGTAAAAACTTTGCTGGTTTTTATTAATGGGGAATTCAATACGGATATAAATGTTTATTTAGTAAAATGAAAATGAGCAAAAATATCAATTAATGAATGATTAGGTTTGTCTATGGTAAAATAAACGTATTATGTATTATAAGGATGAATGTAAATGAATAAACCCATTGGTGTCATAGACTCTGGAGTGGGAGGACTAACTGTAGCTAAAGAAATTATGCGACAACTTCCTAATGAGACAATATATTATTTAGGCGATATCGCAAGGTGTCCATACGGTCCAAGACCTGGAGAAGAAGTAAAAACTTTTACGACGCAACTTGCTAATAAACTGATGGAATTTGATATAAAAATGTTAGTCATTGCTTGTAATACTGCAACTGCAGTGGCGTTAGAACATTTACAGCAGTTATTACCAATTCCAGTTATTGGAGTCATTGAACCTGGTGCTAGAACCGCTATTATGACTACAAAAAATCAAAAAGTTTTAATTTTAGGTACTGAGGGCACGATTAAATCAGAAGCTTACCGCCATCATATTAAAAGAATAAACCCAAATGTCGAAGTATATGGGGTAGCATGTCCAGGTTTCGTACCCCTCGTTGAACAAATGCGTTATGATGACCCTACAATAACTAGTATTGTAATACATCAGACTTTAAAACATTGGCGTAACACAGATGCCGATACTGTTATTTTAGGCTGTACGCATTATCCATTATTATATAAACCCATTAATGATTATTTTGGTGGAAATAAAAAAGTTATTTCTTCTGGGCTTGAAACTGCACGTGAAGTAAGTGCATTACTTACGTTTAGTAATGAACATGCAAGCTATACGCAACATCCAAAACATCGATTTTTTGCAACAGGTGATACGGTTCATATTAAACATATCATTTCTCAATGGTTAAAATTAGATGTAGAAGTTGAACGTATAAAAGTAGATTAAATTTAAAACAGAATTGAAAGGAAGATTTAAGTGGCAGACATTGTTATAGCTTCTAACAACAAAGGTAAAATAAATGACTTTAAAACTATTTTTCCAAATGATAATGTTATTGGCATTTCAGAAATTATAAAAGACTTTGATGTTGAAGAAACAGGTACTACCTTTGAAGAAAATGCACGATTAAAATCTGAAGCGGCAGCTAAAGCACTCAATAAAAGAGTGATTGCCGATGATAGTGGTTTAGAAGTATATGCTCTAAATGGTGAGCCTGGTGTATATTCTGCACGTTATGCTGGTCTTGAGAAAAATGATGAGTCAAATATTGATAAAGTACTTAAAAAGTTAGAAGGTAAGACAAATAGAAAGGCACAATTTGTATGTGTGATTAGTATGAGTGCGCCAAATGAACCAACACATATATTCAAAGGAACTGTATCTGGAGAAATTACAACAGAACGTAAAGGTGATTATGGATTCGGGTATGATCCTATTTTTTATCTTCCAGAAAAAAACAAAACAATGGCTGAATTAACTACAGAAGAAAAAAGCGATGTGAGTCATCGTGGAAATGCAATTAAAGCTTTAAATGAATATTTGGAGCGTGAAAAATAATGTCTAAAATGTCTAAATGGTTAATTGTAAGTGATAATCATACAGAATCTGGAATTCTGTATGAATTATACGACTATCATAAAGACGCAGATATATGCTTACATTTAGGAGATTCTGAATTTAAATATAACGATACTGAATTGAGCTTGTATCAACGTGTAAAAGGTAATTGTGACTTTTATCCTGAATTTCCAAATGAAGACATTATTGAAAAGAACAGTGTTAAAGCATTATACACCCATGGTCATCTTTATGGTGTAAATCAAACGCGTATGCGTTTGGCTGAAAAAGCACAAGCTCTTGGTTGTCAATTTGCGTTTTATGGGCATACACATATAGCTAAATATGAAAAATTAGGAGACGTCCATATTATAAATCCCGGTAGTATTTCACAATCGCGTAGTAATATAGAAGAAACGTACGCAGAACTACTTATAGAGGATGAAAGTAAAAAAGCTACGCTGAATTTTAGAAATAGAGATCATCAAGTCATTCAATCAATAGAATTTGAAATTAATTAACTATTAAAGGGCTAGGACTACAATGCAAGATAGTCTAGTCCTATCTAATTTCAAATTTGATACCAAACATTTAGCAATTTAGTTTAACTGAATAGTAACGAAGAAAGTATGTGATTAGTTGCAATTATACGTAATTAGTGGAAAATATAAACTTTTTTTATATTAAAGCTATTGCTAAATAAGATTTCTTTAGATATAATAATACTTGTGTTAAAAAATAATGTCCTGGTAGCTCAGCTGGATAGAGCAATGGCCTTCTAAGCCATCGGTCGGGGGTTCGAATCCCTCCCAGGACGCTAATACCCCCCGTTAACCATTATGGTTACGGGGTTTTTACTGTGTTTGGGGAAAATTTGGTGAAAACAATTTAAAGTTTATTCAAAAACTCAATCATATTTTTATCTTCACGTTCATAAGTTTCTTCTAATAAGTGTAGGTAAACAGATTGTGTGACCAATGTAGAAGTATGGCCTAACCTTTTTGATATATAATGTAAACTATAACCATTATGAATTAACACAGACGCATGTGTATGCCTCAAGGCGTTTATCGTAATAGATTTAATGCCTAAGTGTACGCATGCTTTTTTTAATACCTTATTTACAGCAGTATTTGATATAACGTGACCATTTACTGTAAATACATAGCCATTAATATTGGCTGGTTTCTTCTCAATAAACCTTTTTACTTTATTTAGTGTATTTGTATCAATAGAAATAATACGATCTGATGTTTCTGTTTTTGTACCAGGCAAATGTATTTTATTGTCACCTAAGTAAAAATCATCACGCTGCATGTTTGCTATTTCAGAAAAGCGTCCTCCAGTCACTAACGCCATTAATAATACTAATGATGATGTAGTATCTTTTTGTTCTAAATAATGTTTAAGTTTCACATATTCAGTATGGCTAATAAACTTCAAATCTTCACTCTTGCTAGGATTAGCACCTGTGATAGTTGCTTTATATGTAGGATTACGCATAATTAAACCTTCATGTATTGCTTGGTCACATACATTTCTTACATAACTGTTTAATTTTCTTGCAGTTTCTCTATTGTGATTTTTACCATATTCATATCTATTTGACATGTGATGAAATAAGAGGTGTAATCGCTGTATCTTATCCTATTGATAAGCTTGTAGAGTGGATTATTGAGAGTAAAGAAAATCTACAAAAGTATAAAGATAGATTTAAAGTTAATATGAATACTCTCAAGGAAATTATTAGTAAATACTCAAAATCAGATCAAATAGCTATCATGACTTATATGAATTCTAATGGTCGATTTAGACCAACAAAATTAATAGATAGATTATGTGAAGAAATTTTTGAAAGAACAAATGATGAGCGTGGGCAAGGTTTTAAAGAGCAAGAAAGAAAAAGGATATTGAGCATTATGAATATGAGAAAACCTATTAATACAATAAATAAAACAAAAGGTGCGTGACTACTATTGCTGCATGACATAGCAACAGTTAAAAAGAATATTGAAGAATACCGAAAAAATAAAAGGCAAAGTAATATAGAAGTTGTAGATACATCAATAGAAGACTTTTTCTCTCTTGATACTAATGTGACTGATGAAGTCCAAAATTTAAATGTAGAAAATCATGTATATATCAATAACTTAATAGATGAAGTTAATTTGATAGCAACAGATAGAGAATTTAGTGTTTTTTGGTTAATCATTAGTGGTAGGGAATTAAATGATATAGCAAAAATATTTAATCTAACTGTTCAAAGAATAAGACAAATATTCGATGAAACAATAGAGAAGTTATTTTATTGAACAGTTTTATAATGAAAAGAACGACATTAACGACGGGTTAAAAAAGAACATAGTCATTTTTGACTTTATACCTTTAATTAACTTTAATTTTCGAGAGATTTAAAACTATATAGAAACTATGAGCCTCTAAGTATAGAAAATGATTATTAAGTTTAATAATTAAAATCAGCTAAAATACTATATATTACTACATTTCATATTAGGTTTTCTTAGGTAGTTAAGTGTATATTGAATGTTAAGAATTAAATAAGAGTTTAATTTGTTAGTATCTAAAGTAAAGGTTTGTTTTTCTATTTTTTCAATTTTAGCTTTTATTTGAGTTCTAAGAGTCATTAAACAAAAATATATATGAAACTCTCTAAATGCTCTAAAAAGTATCTTAAAATTGCAAATAAAGGCATTTAAAATTTAAATAGTTCTTGTGATAAATTTTATTAAAAAGGAGGCGTTTTTTTGGTTATTTATATTTTTTGTGCGCTTTTAATATTAATTGCAATTGTGGCACTTATAAAAAATACAGTAAGTGATAAAAAGGATAAAAAGTTAGATATTCTATCTAGCGTATTACTTTTAATATCATCAATTTTACTTTTGATTTATGGAATTATTAGTAATTAGAATACGCATTTATGCCGAGAAAATTTATTGTGCGTTGAGAAGAATCCTTAACTAAACTTGTAGACGAATGTCGGCATAGCGTGAGCTATTAAGCCGACCATTCGACAAGTTTTGGGTTTGTTAAGGGTTCCGAGGCTCAACGTCAATAAAGCAATAAATTTTATGTTAAGAACTGTTCAGATTTTTTTAATTCTTTTTTTATGTCTTCTAATTTATTTAGTTTTTTTTCTTTTTCTTGTGCATACCATGCTTTTCTATCTTTTTCTTTTTTTTTCGTTTCTTTCGTTTCTTTTGGTTTTATGTAGCTTGGATCGTTTACTTCTTCATCTGCTGAGATTTCTATTATATTGATAAGCTCATCCATTTGTTTCACCTTATCTAATGAGCTAGTTAAAGTATTTATTTTATTATTAATTTTATTTAAAGAATCTAAGTTTAAATTTATGTGTTGATTACTTAGTACTGTTGTTAATTCGTCTTTATACTCTTCTAATATTTTTTCTGTATTATTTTCTTTTATTATTTTGAAACTGTTTAAAACTGTATATATATCGCTTGAGTATGTATTATAAACTTTTTTTCTGTGCATACTGTTGGTACTGTCTACATTTTCTAAATCTATTTGATAGGTTGGCTTGTTATCATTTGTTCCTGTCATTATGTGTATACCTGTTTTTGCATTCTCTAGTTTTTCTCTTATATTTTTTATATTTTCTATATGTTTTTCACTAATTAAATCTAACATTTTTAATGTTTTTTGATTTCTTATTTCTTCTGTCTTTTTATCTTTATTATTATCTATAAGCATTTTTGTAAATGTGAATATAAAAGCTAGTGTAGTTACAATTGACCCTAATAATTCAGCTCCATGTTCGTAAAGATATTGTTGTACTTGTTCATTGCAAATAATATTTATAGTTCTCACTTCTTTCTGTTTTTTTGAAACGAGTGAAACGAGTTTTTTCTTGTCTTGATACTATATAGAAATAATACAGAGTTGAAAAAGAAATGTAAATATGACGTATATTTTTTTATAAATACATAAAGTAAGCGTTTTCTATTTACATTTAGAGCCGTTTATAAGATAATGGCATGTAGCTACTAAACTTACTACTCAAAATCGAGTATCCTTTAAACTGACTGTATCCGTTGGGGGCAGTCTTTTTGTTTATAACTTTTCAAAATTTTACATTTCATACAATAACAAACGGACTTAAAAGTACGCTTGTAACCAGTACCTTAAAATAGGGAAGTGGTTTAGCCAGTTCAAATGCGTCCATAAGTGGACTTATTAACCGCTTCTTTTACTCGGCTCAAATGTGAGCTTAGTAATCAATAAAAAGCTGACGCACTAACTTAGTGCATTAGAAAACGAAAATATTCGTTCTCTAAAATTAAGATGAAAAAAGCCGAAATATCGGCTCAACAGAAAATGAGTAGTAAGTTAGAAAAATCTATTTCTTTGTAGTCAAAATGGCAACGCAGCATACATAATGATCTAGTAGTAGTTTTATTATCCCTAAATTTGGGGAGTGAGAATGTAAAAAAATTATAGATATTGTAAATCTTGTAGACAATGAATAAATTCAATGCCTATAATGACGTTAGAAGTGGTTCCCTTATAAAGCACTTCTATTACTTTATTTTTCTTAAATTTAAGTCATTTTTCCCCTTGCTATGTCCTTTGGGCATAGCTTTTTTATTATATTGTAGACAAATATATAAATAATGAGATAATAGCAAAAGAGGTTTAATGACCTCTAAAGTCCTTATATACTTAGAGTTTTCACTCTACCTCAACTACATAGAAGCTAGCCTTATTGGTTAGCTTCTTTTTTGCGTAAAAAAGCACTCTCAACTTAGCTCATGACAGACTAAGTGAGAGTGTAGATGAAAAATAAGGAGTGAAACGTTTTTATTGCTTTATTGCATACAAATTAATGATTTTTATTATAATAGTGTGGCTAAATAAAAATTAGTGTGTAATAATAACAATTGAGATTGTCTAAATGGCGACTTTTCCTTTCCATTAAGTATTTCTTCTCCATCGAAAATACTGTTTGTTTAGGCAATCTCGACACTTTAAAAGCTTTCATAAATAGCATAACTCTTAGGGGCGTAAAGCTCCTTTTTTTATGCGAAAAAAGTCTCACTAGCACATGACTAGTAAGACTAAGTTCAATGAAAGCAATGTTAACTACGAATTATTTTAACATACATCTACTTCACTTAATAGACATACATTTTATTATACACTACCGTAACCATTCGTGACGGTAGCTGCATGAACAATTCGTTCAGTCATGTATAAAAGGGAGTAGGAAACACGACGTCCTTTTATTTGATCTAAGTAAGGACTGAACGAAACGTTCCCCCCTTATTTATGAGGTCGTGAAACACTACCCCATAGATGACGGAACGAATTGTTATTCCATATACCGCAGCTTGCAATATTAGATGATTGAATTTAGCAACCGCTTCGGTACATAAACACATTACCAATTTGGGAATGTGCTAATGCACGGGTGCAATCCTAAATTAGGACTACAATTAATTTATGTACAATGATATATTAAATACCGATATAGAATTAGTTAAAGGAGTTTAGAATGAAAGAAAAAGAAATGAAAAAATGGAGAACATTCTTTTTTTGGATATTGGGTATAAGTATATTATGCGTTATTGCTTTGATAATAATTGGTTTTATTTCTAATTTTGATAATACTAATAATGATAAGTTTGCTGGACTTTGTACTTTATTTGCAGGAATACTAGCCATAACTGGAGTTTGTTTTACTATTTATAATAGTCAAAATCTAAAAAATAAAGAATTATTAAATGATTTAGATCATAAATCAGAATGGCGTAAAGAATTAATGAATGTAGCTTCAAAAACTTTTATGACAACTAATGATATTTATAGAATACTGGCTTCTTTGAGATTTATTTCTAAAATTAAATATAATAAAAAAAGTGAAATACATAATTTTAACCATATGACTAGATTAATATATGATGAACTTATATCAATGATCAATGATAAATATAGCGTAATAATAAGAAAAGAAATATTAAATTTACAGAAAAATAGAAAAGAAGAAACCAAAAAAATAATTTTAGATTATAAAGATACTGAAATAATCAGGTTATATACTAAATACTTACTTAAACATCATTGGGAAATTAATATTGATGAAACTAAATGGTTAAAAGATCAAGAAAAAGTTATAGAAGAAGTAAAAGAATTAAGAGATACTATACAATGATTAGTTAGTCGTTCTGACATGTAGTTTGAAGAGTAGGTATATAATTAATTTAATTATACATTTATTCAAATTGTTATTGATACCTCTTCAATTTACAACTAGATTTCTTAAAAATTTATGAGGATGTGTAGAAGTAAATGCCTTTACACAGTAGGTTAAAATTTAAAGTTAATAAATTATTTATTTTAAGTTTCTTTATAGGAATAATTTTAATAAACCTATATTCGTTTTATTATAACAATCTATACTTATTAGAGTTTATTATATTAGTAATATTAAATATATCTCTTTTTTTGAGTTTTAAAATTACATATTCAAATAGAAATATTACATTGTTATTATTTTTAATTATTTTCCCATTAATTTTTATAATTATTTTGTTATTTATATTATTGAACATTGGATTAATAATAGTCCAAATAACTAAGGTCAAATTTAATGTGTTTATTTTTATTACGATATTTATTGTTGTAATTAATGTAAATATTATTTATATGATTTTTAAAAATTGGTATTATTATTCTATAAAGAAAAATAAAAAAGAAAACAAGTATTTGACTTTTGTAAAAGAAAGCTATGCTCTAATCCCTTTAATTTCTACACTTGTGATTCCTATAATCAATTTAGGTTTTCCTAAAGGTGAAAGTTTAAGTGTACAAGATACGTTTAGTTATTTAGGCGTAGCAATTGGTGGCACGGTTGTTTGCACTATATTAGATTATATATATAAGCATATTAAATTAGTAAAGCATATTCTTTATTCAATGGAATATTATGCAGACAGCTTTATTGAAGCTATTTTAAATCCTATCGTCAAGTATAATAAAAATTATATTAAACCTAAACTTAATCCTACATATAACTTTTTTATTGAAATAATCTTAAAAATATTCAATAGTAGAATTTTTAGTAAAATCAATAAAAAGATTGTAAAACCGACTAAAAAAATAATTATTAAGTATATAATTAATTGTTGCGTTAAACCTTTAATAAATTTATTCTATCCATTCATAAACTATATATTTTTAATAATATTAATTTTATTAATTGCTAGTTATTATATATAAAAAAAGTTAGCATACGAACAAATTAATTATTTCATTGAAACGTTACTTTTGTAGTGACGTTTTTTATTTAGAAGTAATTATGTATAATTATAGTAAATATTTTTAATGAGGATTATTATTTATGAAATTTAATAAAAAAACTGAGTATATATTTTATGGTTTGTTAGGTGTTTTTAGTGGGATTATAGGATCTTCTATAATGATATTCATCATATATAACTATGAAGATAAGAAAGAATTTATTAAAATTGTAATCTCAATTGTAGGATTATTCACCACATTTGGTGGAGCTTATGTAGGTGCATATTTATCTGGAAGAAATGCACTAGATTTGAAAAAGAAAGAGTTAATTTATGAAAGAAAGAAAGATTATGTAATTAATAGCAAAGAAATGATAACAGTTTTAAAAATGAAAGAATTTGAATGGCATAAGAATAATTTACATAGATGGATTGATAATTTGTCAAAAGAAGAAGAACAAATTTATATGTGTGTGCGTGAATTAATACTTAACTTAGAGGAAATTAAAGGGATTTTTAATGAAGTTAGAGATTTAAGTATTAATGATAAAGAAAAAATTGAAAAAGCTATCGAAGAAATTGATAAATTTTTTAAACGTAAATGGATAAGTAATGTTAAAGAGGAGCAAACAAAGGCATCTATATGTATGATTAATAGAAAATTAAAAAGTGAAAGATCTGAAATATTAAATGTAGTTAAAAAAATTGAAGACATAATTAAAGGTATTCCTAAATATGATGAAACTGATTTAGAAAAAGAGTTAGAATAATATATTTTTAAGAATACAATATGCGAGCACTTTAAATATTTATTTAAAACATTACTCATAAGTGGCATTTTTATATACTTTAAGACGCTGAGAAAGGCTCTGTGTTGCAGCGAGAATTGAAAAGAGGGATAACTATATCACAAAATGTTTAGTATAGTGACTGTATATAACTAAAATATTCAAATACAGAAAAAATATTTAAAAATTAAAAATGATGAAGATTTTTGACTAACATCAGATATAAATCAGTTAATCCAAGACAAAATATACATAACAAACTTTTGTTGGCGTGTACGTATTAAAAATGACAAATATATTGATACTGAAGAAGTTAAATATTCATATCCACATTCTGAAAGAGTAACAACTGTTAAAGTAGATAACCTACATGATTTAAAAATTTCTGACGGTGCAAATTATGTATTGATTGGTAAATCAACTGTGGTAATTAAGGGCAATGAAATTCAGTATGTACAAATTTTTGAAGTGTAATGAAAATATATAATCTTATTTGGGGAAAATTTGGGGAAAATAATTTGAAATTGTATTAAAAGCTATGAAAAGGAATTAGGTAAAAATACTGATATTATAGGTTTTTAAAAGATTATCAAATGCTATAAAAGGTTAATAATTCCCTCCCAGGACGCTATAACCCGTTGATATATCAACGTTTACAGCGAGCAAGTGTCAGATAAGTGTCAAGAAAATATTTCTCTGACCTTTTGGCCTTGCTCTTTTTTATGTTCATCAAGAAGATGTGTATAAACATCTAACGTGATAGCAATACTTGCGTGACCTAATCTTTTGCTAATGTATTCAATTGGAATACCTTTACTAATTAAGTAACTTGCATGTGTATGTCTTAATGAATAAGGTGTGACATCTTCATTGATGTTATATTTCTTTTTAGCTTTATTAAACACTTTAGAAATTGCTGCATGAGATAAGCTAAATAATTTATTATCAATTCTGTGTGGATGTGTCTCTATTGCTTTGTATATATGCTTTAAATCATTTTTAGAAACTTCGACAAATCTATCAGCATTTTCTGTTTTAGTTCCTGTCAAGTGAATTAGGCCTTTAGTTATTAGTAAGTCATCATAGGTCATTCTGTTTACTTCTGAAAATCTAGCACCTGTAATCAACAGTATATATAACATAATCGTACTTTTATCTGTTCTTAATTTAAAATGCTCTCTTAACTCTTCATACTGTTTAATCGTTAAAAATTTTACATCTTCTTTTTTAGCTTGTTTTGTTCCTTTTGCTTTAACGTTATATGTTGGATCTTTTTTGATATAACCATCATACACTGCATCTTTAATACCACTAGATAAATAAAGATTAACTTTTCTAACTGTTTCTGAAGTTCTACCCTGTGCGTAATTAGATATAAATTTTTGATACTCACTTCGAGTGATATCTTTAATTTTAATATCTTCACCGAAATGCTTTAAAAATAAATCAAGCGAGTGTTCATACCAATATTGCTGTTTTGATGATAATTCATATTTTCCGTTCAACTTGAGCCATTCTTTATAATAATCTTTAAACAATCTATTACTATCTACTTGTTTACCATCTTCTAAATCTCTAATAAGTTGTTGTGCAGCATTCGTCGCTTCTGCTTTTGTTTTAAATCCTGATTTACGTTTCTTACCTGACTTAAAAGAAGGGTGCTTTACATCATATTGCCATGATGTAGAAGTCTTATTTTTTCGTTTTGTTACTGTAAATGAAGCCATTTTTATCACTTCTCCTTAAAAAAATAATAAGGGTAGGCGAACTACCCTGAAAATATTAAGTTAATGTGCATCAGCATATGCTTGTGCTTCAGCCATTTCTGCATCTGTGAAATCTCTAGGTGATTTACCCGTTTCCTCTTTAATTTGCATAAGTGAACGTGGATATGATGAATCTGATGATTGAACATCATTCGTGTAATCTGTATCATCAGTATCTTCATCAGGTTCAAAGTCTTCTTCATATGGTCGATCATATACTGATTTTTCTTGACCACTCTCAACTCTTAAAGAACTTTCATAAGCTGCACTAGCAGGCCCTTCCATAACGTTACCTTGAGGAATGACACCATTAGCTACTGCATTGTTATAAGCTTGGATTTTAGCTGTTTCACTATAATTTCCGTAGATAACTGACTCAAGAGTACCTCTATCTTTAATGTTTGTTACATCAACATTTTGTGTGTTTTGAGATTTTTCACTTGATGAGTTATATTGGATATTTTGTTCATTATCACTTTGATTATTTTGTTTCTCGTTATTCTTTTCTTCTACGTTTGAAGTATTTTGTTCTTCAGTAGAGTTATCTTCATTTTCTTGAGATTTCTTTTCTTCTTTAGACTTTTTATCCTCTTTGGATTTATTTTCTTTTTTATCTTCTGATTTCTTTTCAGTTTTACTTTCCGACTTAGTATCAGAATTTTCGTTAGATGTGTCATCATTACCACATGCGCCAAGAATTAAAGCACTGCCAAAAATTAAAGCTAAGAATTTTTTCATTATATATCTCCCCTTTGGTTTATTTTTAATAATAAGATTTTATAAAAACATGAATTTCTTATTTGAAAACAATTTTATCTTCATCATAAGCATCAACTGAATAACCTACATATGCATGTGTTTTTAATATTAAATGTTTTGGTTCACTTTTAAATTCATATTCATAAATATTAAATTTGAATTCTTCTGTTATTGTGTGGTGTTCTTTTAATTCAACATTTGTGTGTAGTGTAAATGTTTGTAATTCATTTTCTAAAACAGGAAATTGACTCTTTTTATCAGGATTTTCATATCTTTCTACTAAAGTTAATGAAATTTTGTTAATAGTTTGAGCAGAATTACCACCCTCTATTCTTACAATTCCTTCCAAAGTATCATTACTATGAATACTTCTATTTTTTACTAAAGTTTCAACCTTCACAGAGTTTATTCCAATAGAAGCAAGAAGATTTTCAAACATAGAACCAAATCCTTTCTGATTAAATATTTTAATTAAACAATTACCATAACACTAATCAATTCTGTGCAACTTATAAACCCTTAATGGCTCAAATGTGATAGAGTAAAACAAAAGGGTACCAAGTACCCTCATCATTCTACTTATCTAAGTTGTCTACTGCATATTGCGCTTCTTCTTCTGTGAATTTATCGCCAGAATTTGAAATTAATTGATCGTAAATTGCATCTTTAGACATATTCATATCTTCTTGATAAGATTTTGCACTTTCTAATGCATTTTTCTTATAATCAGCTTTCAAGTGGTCAACCGCATATTGTGCATCTTCTTCTGAGAATTGGTCTCCAGCACTAGAAGTTAATTGTTCATAAATTCCTTGTTTAGACATATGCATTCCGTCCGCATAATTTTTAGCTGAATTTAATGCTGCTGTCTGTTCTTTGGAAGCATTTTTGTCTTCTTTAACTTCTGAATTACCATCATTCATTTGTTTATCTACTTCGTTGACAAAGGCTCCAGTACATGATGTAAGACCAATGATTAATAGGATTAATAAAACTAAACAACCACCGCAACCCCAAAGCCAACCTTTTTTACGTTTTTTCTTTTTCTCTTCTTCTTGTTGTTTTTGATATTCTTGAAACTGTCTAAATTGTCTTTCTTCTTGTTCATTATTAAATTTTTCTTCCATGACTTATCTCCTATATGTAGATTAGGCTTTTATATTAATTTGTATTCTAAGGTGCATCGTCCACTTATTTATAGCACCACCACCTTTAATATGTAATATTCATATATCTTTATATTCAAATACTCGGAATGACTAAAATTGAATAACATAATTAGCGTAACTAGTTTCAATAACCAAATTTATATACACTACAATTTCCTATAATGATTATTTTATGTTGAGAATTATCTTACTAAAAAATATAGAAAGATTAATTAACTTCACATGCGTAATTATCCCCATCTCTATCAAATTTTGATGTATAGGCAGGGTGATTTGAAGGAACGCCATTAGGGTGAACTTTTCTTAATGCAGTGCAATTAGGGAAAGTTTCAACGTTGCTAGTTGATTGTTCAGTATCGTTAGATTGACTATCATTTGATAAAGAGTTATCGACTTGATTTTCGATAGCGTTGTTTTCATTGTTGTTTGATGTATTCATTTCTTTATTATCCTCATTATTCTCTTTAAATGCTGAATCTAGGCTCCATATACCCATTTTTTCAGCTTTTGCTTGTTCTTGAGATGATTCTAGAGTTTCTAAATATCTTGTATTTGGTGGATAAACATAAGCGACTTTTGCTAAACCTTCTTTGACTAAAATATTATTTAGCATTTCCCCGTCAACATATATATATGCTAATTTTCGATTATATTTATCTTCTTTTTGACCAATGTCAAACTCTATTTCTATATTTTTAGCATTATTTAATAATTCAGCTGTTCTATCAGATGCTTCTTGACCAAATGGTTGCTTACCAACTCTTGGATGTTTAGTTTCAGGTGTATCTATAAGTAAAAATCTATATGTCTCGGTTTTACCTTTATAGATAAACTTAGCAGTATCACCATCAACAGTAGAACTTAATTTTACTGGTATCTTATTCGTTGTACCTATGTCGGATTCATCATTATCTTTATCTTTTTCTTCAGATTTTTTAATACTATTATTTTGTGATACAGATTGTTCATTCTCATTATATTTTTTCTTACTTTCTTTTGAAGTATTATTTTTATTTGTATCTTCAGTTTTTTTAGACTTATTTTTTTCTTCACTTATTTTATCTGTATTATCGTTGTTATTATCATCTGAAAATATAGCAGAACAGCCACCAATCAATAATAAAATTAAAAAGATGATACCAAAACAGCCTAGGCAGCTTAAACAGCCATTAGTTTCTTTTTTATTTTGATTTACTTCCATTATGAGTACTCCTCAATTAGTTAAATTATTAAAATGACATTACTATTAAGTTATGTGTTTTAGTATTCATTAAACACTATTATTAGGAATAAAAGTGTTTAATTATAGATTTTGAATATCAGAAGGTAGATATTTATTTGTTGAATAAGTAAATAAATGATCATGTTAAAATGGTAAATAAAATATATAAGTTAAATTAATTATATTTAACATTTAAAAAAGAATATATAAATATACGTTTTAACTTTTATTGTTTGCTTTTTCCTAATTCAATTGATGCATCCTCATATTCATATTTTACGTAATAATTACTTTTAACATCACCACCTTATCACCATTTAATTAAATTATTAGAATAAATATAATAAAAATATATACTTTTGTATTATATCATATATTTATATATTAAATATTTTTAAATATTTTATTTTGATAACCTAAAAAACTTTGACGAGATAGACATATTTGAATTCCTAACTGTAAATATAAATTTTTAAATTGCACAGTTTTGATGATTTAAGCATAAGTTACGGAAAATGTCACAAGTATCTAAAGAAACCCTTTATAGTAAAGATAACAAAACGATAGTTAAACAAAACAAAGCAAGCAATACAGTAACCTATCGTTTTAGAATTTTACCAATTAATTTCTAAGGAGTGTATGAAATGGAAGGTTTATTTAACGCAATTAAAGATACAGTAACTGCAGGTATTAATGGTGATTGGACAAAATTAGGTACAAGTATTGTTAGTATCGTAGAAAACGGTGTAGGTTTAGTGAGTAAATATTTAGGTTTCTAATTTAAAGATAATTATAAATAGTACAAAGGAGATAACAAACATGGATAAATTATTCGACGCAATCAAAAATACAGTAGACGCAGGAATTAACCAAGATTGGACAAAATTAGGTACAAGCATTGTTGACATCGTATCAAGTGGCGTAAGCATTCTAGGTAAATACTTAGGATTCTAATGTAATAATATTTAAAAATAAAAACAGAATGGAGAAATTCAAATGACTAAATTAGTAGAAGCAATTAAAAATACAGTAGACGCAGCACAAAACCAAGATTGGACAAAATTAGGTACAAGCATTGTTGACATCGTATCAAGTGGTGTAGGTATCTTAAGTAAAGTATTCGGATTTTAATTAATTATTAATTACGTATAAAGGAGTTATTAATATGGATAAATTATTCGACGCAATCAAAAATACAGTAGACGCAGGAATTAACCAAGACTGGACAAAATTAGGTACAAGCATTGTTGACATCGTATCAAGTGGCGTAAGCATTCTAGGTAAATACTTAGGATTCTAACGTAATAATATTTAAAAATAAAAACAGAATGGGGAAATTCAAATGACTAAATTAGCAGAAGCAATTGCAAATACTGTAACAGCAGCACAAAATCAAGACTGGACAAAATTAGGTACAAGTATTGTTGACATTGTATCAAGTGGTGCAAGTGTATTAGGTAAAGTATTTGGTTTCTAATACTTAATAGCAAGTATTCAACACTTAAGGATTAATCCTTAAGTGTTTTTATTTTTTAGCATTATTTAATGAATCATGATAAATCTGCTAAAATAATATACATACTATAATTTAGGAGTATAAAAATGAAATACGATACTATTTTACTTGATTTTGATGATACAATTGTGGACTTTTTTGATGCAGAAGATCGAGCATTTCATCAAATGGCACATCATTTCGGTCATTATCCAACTGAAGAAGATTTTCAATATTTTAAGAAAGTAAATCAAAATCATTGGGAAGCATTTCAAAAAAATGAACTATCTAAAGAAGAAGTATTAACACATCGTTTTATTAATTATTTTAAAGAGTATGGTATAGACGTAGATGGTAAAAAAGCCGATGTTTTATTTAGAGACGAACTAGCTAAAGCACCATTAAAATTCTTCAACTCTACTTTAGAAACAATTGATCGATTAAGCCAAGAATGTGAATTGTTTATTGTGACTAATGGTGTTACAGATACCCAAAAACGTCGTATTGCTCAATTAGAGTTTAAAGACATCTTATCTGGAGTATATATATCAGAAGAAACAGGATATCAAAAACCTATGAGTGAATTTTTTGATTATATCTTTGAGAGAATTGGTGAAGAAAAAAGAAAGACTTCAATAATAGTAGGAGATTCTCTTACATCAGATATACTAGGTGGAAAAAATGCCGGTATTACAACATGTTGGTTTAATTATCGTAATAAAGAAAATAACAGTGATATTGTACCAGATTATGAAATACAATCTTTATATGAATTGGTTAATTTAGTTGAAGAATAATTAATAAGAGACCTGAGCTAAATGGCTCAGGCTTATTTATGCAAATAGCGTTTATAGCTTAATTGTTTAGAGATCATACAAATATATTGACTCCTTATGCAAGTCTTCATTATCAATTTCTCTAAATGCCTCAAATAATTCAACAGTTTTTTAATTTTATTTCAAGATGTTGAACTTTAGTCATGTTCTCATCATCATTTAAATTCTTTATATATATTGTATCGTCATTAATATACGATTTTCATTTAATAACATATTAATTACTTATAATCTGATAAAATGGATGTGAATTTCAATAGTTAAGCCGTAAAATTGTCATCTAGGGATATAATCTTTATACTGAATAAGTAATGTTATATTGAAGGAGTAAGGGAATGAACTGTAAAGTAACTAATTTTCAAGAAAAAGATTCATTTATTACTAAATTAGAAAACAGTGATGAAACATTATTGAAATTTTATCAATATAATCCAGTCAAACCATCTAGTTTTGATCAAAGAATGGATCGTCCTAATAATGGTAGAGAGCAGCAACTTGCTCAAGTGATTAAATCATATATGTCAGATTTGAATATAACAGAAATTCAACAGACTCATCTTACTGCACTCAGTGAAGGAGCTAAAGTGGTAATTGGTGGCCAGCAAGCTGGTCTTTTTGGTGGACCTTTATATACGTTTCATAAAATTCTTTCAATTGTTAATTTAAGTCGTGAATTAACTGAAACATATCAACAAACTGTTGTACCTGTTTTTTGGATTGCAGGTGAAGATCATGACTTTGAAGAAGTAAATCATACGTATGCTTATAATGCAAAAGATGCTCATTTACATAAAGTAAAATATCATACAATGACACCGCCTGAAACAAGCGTTTCTCGCTATATTCTAGAAAAGGAACAGATGATTGAAGCACTTAATCAATTTTTTAAAGAATTAAAAGAAACGAAACATACTAACGCACTTTATCAAGTATGTTTAGAGATTATAGAAAAGTACAATAATTGGACTGATATTTTTAAAGGGTTACTTCAAGAAGTATTTAAAGATTACGGTGTACTATTTATTGATGCTCAATATGAAAAAATTCGTGAATTGGAGAAGCCATTATTAAAAAATATTATTCAAAAACATAATGAAATTAACCAAGCGTTTAGAAAAACACAAAAATTAACTACACAATCAGGTTTAAACAAAATGATTGAAACAGATACCAATGTCCATCTGTTCCTTCATGAAGATAGTATGCGTCAACTAATTACTAAAAAAGATGATGTGTTCAAATTGAGTAAATCAGATATTACATATAATAAAGATGAATTGTTAAAATTAGTTGAAAAAGAACCAACTCGTTTTTCTAATAATGTTGTAACTAGACCAGTAATGGAAGAATGGCTATTTAATACGGTAGCTTTTATTGGAGGACCAAGTGAAATTAAATACTGGGCTGAATTGAATGAAGTATTTAAAATTTTAGATGTTGAAATGCCTATTGTTTTACCAAGAATGAAAATCACTTATTTACCAATTAGAATAGAAAAACTAATTAATCAGTATAAGTTAAATGCTAAAAATGTTATTATGAATGGTATAGAAACGGATAGAGAAAAATTCGTTCGTAGCAAAGCCTCAGATACATTTATTAAAAAAGTAGAATCTTTAAAAGAGAATCATGCCAAAATATACGAATCACTTCGTAAAGAGGTTAATGATAATCATGATAATATCAATTTAGTAAAGAAAAATTATGACATTCATAATAAACAATTTGAATATTTATTAAATCGCTATTTACTTAACATTGAAAGAGATAACGATATAAGTATGAAACATTTTAGAGAGATTGAACATGTATTGCATCCAATGGGTGGCCTACAAGAAAGAATTTGGAATCCACTTCAAATGATGAATGAATTTGGGATAGATGTGTTTAGTCCCTCCACTTATCCTCCACTTAAATATACATTTAACCAAATAGTTATAAAACCTTAATTTATGAGGAAAAGACCCATATTATTTTAATAGATAATATGGGTCTTTTTATGTCAAATTAAAGAATTTTAAGATATTTTACATAATTAGTGGAGGATAGTGGTGAGATGTGGTAAATTATTAATAAGGTGAGGTGGTAATAATGTTCATGGGAGAATACGAGCATCAATTAGATGCTAAAGGACGTATGATAATTCCATCTAAGTTTAGATATGACTTAAATGAACGTTTTATTATCACACGAGGCCTTGATAAATGTTTGTTTGGCTACACGCTTGAAGAATGGCAACAGATAGAAGAGAAAATGAAAACCTTACCTATGACAAAAAAAGACGCACGTAAGTTTATGCGTATGTTCTTCTCTGGAGCTATCGAAGTAGAGCTAGATAAGCAAGGGCGTATTAACATTCCTCAAAATTTGAGGAAATACGCAAATTTAACAAAAGAATGTACGGTAATAGGTGTCTCAAATCGTATAGAGATTTGGGATAGAGAAACTTGGAATGAATTTTACGAAGAATCAGAAGAAAGTTTTGAAGATATTGCCGAAGATTTGATAGATTTTGATTTTTAATGGAGGAATTTATAGTGTTTCATCATGTAAGCGTTATGCTAAAAGAAACAATAGATGAATTAGACATCAAAGAGGATGGCATATATGTAGATTGTACGCTTGGTGGAGCCGGTCATGCACTCTATTTATTAAATCAATTAAACGATGACGGTAGGTTGATTGCAATCGATCAAGATACTACTGCCTTAGAAAATGCTAAAGAAGTACTAAGAGATCACTTACACAAGGTCACGTTTGTACATAATAACTTTAGAGAATTAACTGATATTTTGAAAAATTTAGGAATTGAAAAAGTAGATGGTATTTACTACGACTTAGGTGTTTCAAGTCCACAGCTTGATATACCTGAAAGAGGATTTAGTTATCATCATGATGCAAAGTTAGATATGCGTATGGATCAAACGCAAGAATTAACTGCATATGATGTTGTTAATGATTGGCCTTATGAGGCATTGGTTAAAATCTTTTATCGTTATGGAGAAGAAAAATTTTCTAAACAAATAGCGAGAAGAATAGAAGCACATCGTGAACAACAACCTATTGAAACAACATTAGAGCTTGTAGACATTATTAAAGAAGGTATTCCAGCTAAAGCTCGAAGAAAAGGTGGTCATCCTGCTAAACGCATTTTCCAAGCGATAAGAATAGCAGTGAACGATGAACTATCTGCGTTTGAAGATTCAATTGAACAAGCCATTGAGCATGTTAAAGTAAAAGGTAGGATTTCAGTCATTACTTTCCATTCTCTGGAAGATAGATTGTGCAAGCAAATTTTCCAAGAATACGAAAAAGGACCTGATGTGCCTAGAGGGTTACCAATTATTCCTGAAGCTTATACACCTAAGTTAAAACGAGTAAATCGTAAACCAATTACTGCTACAGAAGAGGATTTAGACGAAAATAATAGAGCACGTAGTGCAAAATTACGTGTTGCTGAAATATTAAAATAAGGAGTAATTGAGGATGGCTGTAGAAAAAATTTACGAACCATATGAACACATTCAGCACACTAGCATACCGAAAGAACAACCAAAGACACAAACTGAGACGAAAACAGTAACTAAAAAGGTTGTTGTTCAACTTACGCGATTTGAGAAATTTTTATACATAACGCTTGTCACAGCAATTGCTGTTCTAGCAATCTATATGCTATCTTTAAAAATGGATGCGTACGATACAAATGATAAAATTGCCGAGCTAGATCAAAAGATTGAACAACAATCTAATGAAAATAATGCAATTCAATCTGAAATTAAGAAAAATTCTTCTTATGAGCGCATTTACGATCAGGCTAAAAAACAAGGTATGAGCCTAAAGAACGATAATGTAAAGGTAGTGCGTACTAATGGCGAAGCGAAAAATTAAAATTAGAAAAAATAAATTAGGAGCAGTCCTCCTTGTTGGATTATTCGGACTGCTCTTTTTTGTATTGGTTTTAAGATATTCATATATCATGATAACTGGACATTCAGATGGACAAAATTTAGTGATGCGCGCTAATGAAAAATATCTCGTAAAAACGCAAGAACAGCCTGAAAGAGGGAAAATATACGATAGAAACGGTAAAATTTTAGCCGAAGATGTTCAACGATATAAATTAGTTGCTATTATTGATAAAAATGCTGGAGAAGTTGGTGATACACCAAGGTATGTTAAAGATAAAAAGAAAACAGCAAAACAATTATCAAAAATTATTGATATGAAACCTGATGAAATTGAAAAACGTCTTAATCAAAAGAAAGCCTTTCAAGTTGAATTTGGACAGAAAGGGACAAATTTAACATATCAAGATAAAGTTAAACTCGATAAAATGGACTTACCAGGAATCACCTTATATCCAGAAACTGAACGATTCTATCCTAACGGTAATTTTGCTTCTCATTTAATTGGTATGGCTCAAAAAAATCCTGATACTGGGGAATTAAATGGTGCATTAGGTGTAGAAAAGATTTTTAATAGTTATCTAAATGGACAGAAAGGCTCGCTATCTTATATACATGACATTTGGGGTTATATTGCACCAAACAGTAAAAATGAAAAAGCGCCAAAACGTGGTGATGATGTTCATTTAACCATTGATTCAAATATACAAGTATTTGTCGAAGAGGCTCTTGATGATATGGTGAAACGATATGAACCAAAAGATTTATTTGCAGTGGTTATGGATGCTAAAACAGGAGAAATTCTTGCATATAGTCAACGTCCAACATTCAACCCCGAAACGGGTAAAGACTTTGGAAAAAAATGGGCTAATGATTTATATCAAAATGCATATGAGCCTGGGTCAACATTTAAATCATATGGATTAGCAGCCGCCATTCAAGAAGGTAAATTTAATCCTAAAGAAAAATATGAATCTGGTCATCGTGATATTATGGGTTCAAGAATTTCTGACTGGAATAAAACCGGTTGGGGAGAAATACCAATGTCATTAGGTTTCACATATTCATCTAATACATTGATGATGCATCTTCAAGATTTAGTTGGTGCTGATAAAATGAAATCTTGGTACGAGCGCTTTGGTTTTGGTAAATCTACAAATGGTATGTTTGACGGAGAATTAAAAGGAAATATTGCTTGGTCAAATGAATTACAACAAAAAACATCAGCATTCGGTCAATCGACCACAGTGACGCCTGTACAAATGATACAAGCACAATCAGCTTTCTTTAATAAAGGAAATATGTTAAAACCTTGGTTTGTTCAAAGTATAGATAATCCAATTTCAAAGAAAACATTCTATAAAGGTGAAAAGAATATAGTTGGAAAACCTATTACTTCAGAAACTGCGGATAAAGTTGAAACAGAATTAGATAAAGTAGTAAATAGTGATAAAAGTCATGCTTCCAATTATCGTATTGATGGTTATGATATTGAAGGGAAAACAGGTACTGCTCAGGTCGTTAATGAAAATGGTAGTGGATACGTTAAAGGAGCAAATCCCTACTTTGTAAGCTTTATGGGAGATGCGCCAAAAAAACATCCAAGAGTTATTGTTTATGCCGGTATGAGTCTTGCTCAGAAAAATGATCAAGAAGCATATGAATTAGGGGTAAGTAAAGCTTTTAAACCTATCATGGAAAATACACTTAAGTATTTAAATGTAGGCTCTAAAAAAGATGAGACTCAATCAGCACAGTATAGTAAAGTGCCAAATGTTGTAGGGCAATCAAGTCAAAAAGCACAAGATAGTCTTAAAGGAAAAGATTTACAACCTGTCATTATTGGTAATGGTAATACAATAAAAGCTCAATCTACTAGAGCTAATACAAAATTATTACCGAATAGTAAAGTGTTAGCAGTGACAGATGGCGATATTACTATGCCAAATATGAAAGGTTGGACAACAGACGATGTCCTAGCCTTCCAAGAATTAACTGGAATCAATGTTACGACTAAAGGCAGTGGATACGTAACAAATCAATCTGTAGCGAGTGGGTCAACACTCAAAAGTAATAAGAAAATTGAAATAGAATTATCTACTGATGATCCTAATGATAATACATCTTTAACTGATTCGAGTGGATCTGATTCAAATAACACTTCAGATAATTCAACTGATACAACGTCTAATGATAAAAACGATTCATAAGAACAAATGACGTCATTTTAAATGATTATAAATAAGGTGTCATATATTATGGATACCTTATTTATAATCTCAATTTCTTACATAATATATATAAAATTAGTTTGAAAATTGATAAGATTATAAAGGAAATAAAGTGAAAAACGAATAAATTTAAAATACATAAAGGAGATTACCATGCTTTTTATATTTGCGATTATCGCATTACTTATCACATTTATTTTAGTTCCTGTACTTATACCGACACTTAAACGAATGAAATTTGGTCAAAGTATCCGCGAAGAAGGTCCTCAAAGCCATATGAAAAAAACGGGTACACCAACCATGGGTGGTTTAACGTTTTTAATTAGTATTATTATTACATCTATGATTGCTATATTTTTCACAGATCATTCTAATCCCATTATTCTATTACTCTTTGTCACAATAGGATTTGGACTCATTGGCTTTATTGATGATTACATTATTGTAGTTAAAAAAAATAACCAAGGACTTACAAGTAAGCAGAAATTTTTAGCTCAAATTGCAATAGCAATTATATTTTTCATTCTAAGTGATGTTTTTCATTTAATAGAATTTTCAACAAGTATAAATATTCCATTTACTAATTTTGGAATTCCATTGTCGTTTGCGTACGTTATTTTTATTGTTTTTTGGCAAGTTGGGTTTTCAAACGCAGTTAATTTAACTGATGGATTGGATGGATTAGCAACTGGCTTATCAATTATTGGATTCACTATGTATGCAATTATGAGTTTCATGTTAAATGCCCCTGCAATTGGTACTTTTTGTATTATTATGATTTTTGCATTACTCGGTTTCTTACCGTATAACTTAAATCCAGCCAAAGTATTTATGGGAGATACAGGAAGCTTAGCATTAGGAGGTATTTTTGCTACAATTTCAATCATGTTAAACCAAGAATTTTCATTACTTTTTATAGGTTTAGTATTTGTTATCGAAACATTATCAGTAATGTTGCAAGTATCATCTTATAAATTAACTAAAAAAAGAATCTTTAAAATGACACCAATTCATCACCATTTTGAACTTAGCGGATGGAGTGAATGGAAAGTTGTTTCAGTATTTTGGCTTGTGGGGTTAATTTCAGGATTAATTGGATTATGGATAGGAGTGCATTAGAATGCTAAATTATACAGGATTAGAGAATAAAGATGTTCTTGTAGTTGGATTAGCAAAAAGTGGTTATGAAGCTGCTAAGTTATTAGTTAAATTAGGTGCAAATGTAACTGTAAATGATGGGAAAGATTTATCTAAAGATCCCCATGCAAAAGACTTAGAAACATTAGGGGTGAAAATTGTTGATGGTGGTCATCCATTATCATTACTTGATAGCAACCCAATTATTGTTAAAAACCCAGGTATACCTTATACAGTTTCAATTATTGATGAAGCATATCAACGAGGTCTTAAAATTTTAACTGAAGTAGAATTAAGTTATTTAATTTCTGAAGCTCCAATTATCGCCGTAACTGGTACAAATGGTAAAACAACAACAACTTCTCTCATTGGAGATATGTTTAAAAAAAGTAGATTAACTGGAAGACTTTCAGGAAATATTGGGTATGTTGCTTCTAAAGTAGCTCAAGAAACGTCACCTGATGAATATCTAATCACTGAATTATCTTCATTCCAATTACTTGGCATTGAACATTACAGACCTCACATTGCCATCATTACAAATATCTATTCTGCTCATTTAGATTATCATGAGTCATTAGAAAATTATCAAAATGCGAAGCGACGTATTTACAAAAATCAAACAGAAGATGATTATTTGATTTGTAATTATCATCAACGTCATTTAATTGAAACTGAAAATTTAAAAGCTAAAACATTATATTTTTCTACTCAACAAGAAGTAGATGGCATCTATATTAAAGATAATTATATCGTTTATAATAATGTTAACCTTATTAATATTGATGACTTAGTTTTACCGGGAGAACATAACTTAGAAAATATTTTAGCTGCTGTTTTAGCTGCAATACTTGCAGGCGTGCCAATTAAGGCTATCGTAGATAGTTTAACAACATTCTCAGGTATTGAACATCGATTACAATATATTGGAACGAATCGAACAAATAAATACTATAATGACTCTAAAGCAACCAATACATTAGCAACACAGTTTGCTTTAAATTCATTTAAACAACCTATTATCTGGTTATGTGGTGGTTTAGATCGAGGTAATGGATTTGATGAATTAATTCCTTACATGAAACATGTTAGAGTAATGGTAGTTTTCGGTGAAACTCAAGATAAATTCGCTAAATTAGGTAATAGTCAAGGTAAAGAAGTAATCAAAGCAGTTGATATAGAAGATGCAGTAAAAAAAGTTCAAGATGTCATTGAACCTAATGATGTTGTTTTACTTTCACCAGCATGTGCAAGTTGGGATCAATATAAAACATTTGAAGAACGTGGCGAAAGATTTATTGAAAGTTTCCGTGCATACCTACCATCTTAATTAAAGGATGTGAAGTAATTGGATGATACAAGGGGCAATAGAAATAAAAAGATTCGTTCTATCAAGCGTTCATTTGATAAAGACAAAACTGAATTAGAAAATGATAAAAATAAAAAAATTAAAGATGATGTTAAATCAAAAGATAGACTCCAAAAAGAAAAGAATCTTTCAAATGATAGAAGGTCAAATAAATCTTTAAATTCTTCGAAAAATAAAGGTGAAAATTTAAAGAAAGAAGTAAAAACAAGGTTAAGAGAAAAACGCAATAAATTTCAAAATGATAAATATAGTCACTTAACGGTAGCTGAAAAACGAGAACAACAAAAGATAGATAAAAGAAAGCGACAAAAACGTATTCAATATATTATTGTTACTACTTTAATACTTTTAATTATATTATTTCTACTATATATGTTTACACCATTAAGTAGAATTTCTCATGTTAATATTAGTGGTAATCATAATGTAAGTGATAGTCAAGTTGAAAAAGAATTAAATATCAAAAAAGGATCACGCATTTATACTTTTAGTAAAAGCAAAGCTATCAATAATTTAAAGAAAAATTCATTAATCAAAGATGTTCAGATTAATAAACAGTTGCCTAATACTTTAAATGTTAAAATTATTGAAAATAATTTAGTAGGTATTGTAAAAGATAAAAATAAATATGTGCCAATAATTGAAGGAAATAAAAAATTAGACAATTATAATGGTGATATTGCGAATAGTGCACCTGTGTTAGAAGATTTTAAAGGTGACAATTTAAATAGTATCACGAAAGCATTATCTAAAATGTCTAATGAAACGAGAGATATGATTTCAGAAATAAAATATGCACCTTTACAGAATCAACAAAATCGAGTCCTTTTATATATGAAAGATGGCATGCAAGTAGTAGGAGACATCAATACTCTAGCTAACAAAATCGAGTATTATCCTCAAATGTCTCAATCTCTTGCAAAAGATAGTTCAGGTCAATTAAAAACACAAGGATATATTGATTTATCTGTAGGAGCATCATTTATTCCATATAATGAAAATAGCAGTATTAATTCTAAGTCCGATCAAAATGTTCGTCAAAAAACACAGCAAGAAACAGAAGCAAAAAATGAATTACAAAGTGCATTAAATAAAATAAGCGAACAATCGGATACAAATAATTAAAAAATTTCGATAATAATATGTGTTTATAGTTCACAAGCTAAACGACGTATTGTAAACTAAATATAGTGTATTTTAATAGTATTTTGTCAGGAGGTGCCTATCTATGGAGGAACATTACTATGTAAGCATAGATATTGGTTCATCAAGTGTTAAAACAATAGTAGGCGAAAAATTTCACAATGGTATTAATGTGATAGGTACAGGGCAAACCTACACTAGCGGTATTAAGAATGGATTGATTGATGATTTTGATATTGCGAAACAAGCAATTAAAGATACAATTAAAAAAGCTTCTATCGCATCAGGTGTGGATATAAAAGAAGTTTTCTTAAAATTACCTATCATTGGTACTGAAGTGTACGATGAAGAAAACGAAATTGATTTTTACGAAGATACAGAAATTAGTGGATCACATATTGAAACAGTATTGGAAGGTATACGTCAAAAAAATGATGTACCTGATACAGAAGTTATTGATGTGTTTCCGATTAGATTCATTGTAGATGGAGATAACGAGGTTTCGGATCCTAAAGAACTCATTGCAAGACACTCGTTAAAAGTAGAAGCAGGTGTTATTGCAATTCACAAGTCAATTCTAATTAATATGATTAAATGTGTAGAATCTTGTGGAGTAGATGTATTGGACGTCTATTCAGATGCTTATAACTATGGCTCTATTTTATCTGCAACTGAAAAAGAATTAGGTGCATGTGTAATTGATATTGGTGAAGATCTCACTCAAATCGCCTTTTATGAACGCGGTGAACTTGTAGATGCCGATTCAATTGAATTAGCTGGACGTGATATTACAGATGATATCGCAGAAGAATTAAACACTACATATGAAACAGCTGAAAAAATTAAACATCAATATGGACATGCTTATACACAATCAGCGTCTGATCAAGACGTTTTCAGTGTTGATCAGGTAGATAGTGACGAATTAGTAGAGTATACTCAAAAAGATTTAAGTGCAGTTATTGAAAGAACAGTGCAAGATATCTTTGATGAAGTATTTGATGTGTTGGTAGATTTAGGATTAACTAAAGTAAATGGTGGATTCATTGTTACAGGTGGTTCTTCAAACTTATTGGGCGTTAAAGAATTACTAAGTACAATGGTTAATGAAAAAATAAGAATCCATACACCTTCTCAAATGGGAATTAGAAAACCTGAATTTACTTCAGCGATTTCTACAATATCTAGTAGTATCACATTTGATGAATTATTAGATTATGTTACAATAAATTATCAAGATAATGATGAATTTGAAGAAGAAGTCATTGAAAATGACGAACACAATCATACTTCAAAATCAGGTGGCTTTGACTGGTTTAAACGTAAATCTAATAAAAACGAAGACCCTGACGAAAATCATCAGCCAGAAGTACGTGAAAAAGCGGAGAAACATGATGATTATGAAACGTATGACGAAAACAACCATCAAGATGGAACACATCATTATGATGATGAACATGAAAAATCTGATAAAGAAGAAAGCAAATTTAAAAAGCTTATGAAATCTCTATTTGAATAATTGGCCATTAAGACTAGGAGGAAAAATAAATGTTAGAATTTGAACAAGGATTTAATCATTTGGCGACATTAAAAGTTATCGGTGTAGGTGGCGGCGGTAACAACGCTGTTAACCGCATGATTGATCATGGAATGAACAATGTTGAATTTATTGCTATTAACACTGATGGGCAAGCTTTAAACTTATCTAAAGCAGAATCTAAAATACAAATCGGTGAAAAATTAACACGTGGTTTAGGTGCAGGTGCAAATCCAGAAATTGGAAAAAAAGCTGCTGAAGAATCACGTGAACAAATTGAAGATGCTATTCAAGGCGCTGATATGGTATTCGTTACTGCTGGTATGGGCGGCGGTACTGGTACAGGTGCTGCACCAGTAGTTGCTAAAATTGCTAAAGAAATGGGAGCATTAACAGTGGGTGTTGTAACTCGTCCATTTGGCTTTGAAGGACGTAAACGTTCTACACAAGCAGCAGCAGGTGTTGAAGCTATGAAAGCGGCAGTTGATACATTAATCGTTATCCCTAACGATCGTTTATTAGATATTGTTGATAAATCAACTCCTATGATGGAAGCATTTAAAGAAGCAGATAATGTTTTACGTCAAGGTGTTCAAGGTATCTCTGATTTAATCGCTGTATCAGGTGAAGTGAACTTAGACTTTGCTGACGTTAAGACAATTATGTCTAACCAAGGTTCTGCATTAATGGGTATTGGTGTATCTTCAGGCGAAAATAGAGCAGTGGAAGCTGCTAAAAAAGCTATTTCATCTCCATTACTTGAAACATCAATTGTTGGTGCTCAAGGTGTGTTAATGAACATTACAGGTGGCGAATCTTTATCTTTATTCGAAGCTCAAGAAGCAGCTGATATTGTACAAGATGCAGCAGATGAAGATGTAAATATGATTTTCGGTACTGTAATTAATCCAGAATTACAAGATGAAATTGTTGTAACAGTAATCGCAACTGGATTTGAAGACAAACCAACATCTCAAGGACGTAAAGCGTCAAGTACTGGTTTTGGTTCAAGTGCAACTTCTAGTCCATCAACTCAAAGTGCACCAAAAGAAGACTCATTCACACATAGTACATCTAATTCACGTCCTTCTGATGGTCTAAGCGAAAGAAGTCATACTACTAAAGATGATGATATTCCTAGCTTTATTCGTAATAGAGAAGAAAGACGTTCTAGAAGAACTAGACGCTAATATTAAAGCATAAATATAAAATAAGGAGCAGTGATTTCTGAGGAGAATGCTGCTCTTTTTATTTTGTTTAATTTAAAAAGAAATATGTTATATAATACATTTATATACATCTTTTAATCGAAATGCAGATAAAATATAAAACAATAGTCTAGATATGATTATTCTTAAAAGTGAGGGTGGTTTTCACAACGTGGAAAAATTTATAAAACAGCCACATTATTTGAGTTATACATCACAATATGATCAGTTAACACTTGGTTTTACTACACGTGAAGATGGAAAAAGTCCATATCCAAGAGATGCATTTAATATGGCACGTTATATTGATGATGAACCTAGTCATGTGACGCATCATCAAGAGATATTAGCTAATGCTATCAACTTTCCTACACAACAATGGGTTTTTCCTATTCAAACACACGAAAATAATATCGCTCACATTACTAAAGCACATTGTGGCGCTAATATTAAGGCATTAGGTAATGAATTATATGGAATTGATGGTATGTACACTTATGATTCAGATATATTATTAACGATGTGTTATGCTGATTGTGTACCTGTATATTTTTATAGTGAAAAACATCATTTTATCGCTCTAGCTCATGCGGGGTGGAGAGGAACATATGGTCAAATAGTAGTAGAAATGCTTAAATATGTAGAATTTGACTATCAAGATTTAAATGTAGTCATAGGTCCAGCGACTTCTTCAACCTATGAAATAAATGATGATATTAAAAATAAATTTGAAACATTGCCTATTAATTCTGACAAATATATTGAAACACGAGATACTGATCGACATGGTATTGATTTAAAATTAGCTAACGCTTTATTATTAAAAAATAGTGGCGTACCAGCTGAAAATATTAATATTACAAAATACACTACATCAGAAGACTTATCGCTTTTTTTCTCTTATCGTGTTGAAAAAGGTAAAACTGGCAGGATGCTAGCATTTATAGGTCAAAAAGGAGAAGTGTAGTGTAATGCAGTTATATCACTATAATCCTTTATGTCATTACAAAGTTAAGAGGTTGATATATAATGAAAGTGACAGAAAATTTAGAAAAAATACAAGCGGAAATTAATCATCATCTTGAAAAAAGTGTGATTAAGACCGCTCCAAACGTGATTGCAGTAACAAAATATGTTACAATAGACCGAGCAAAAGAAGCGTATGATGCTGGTTTAAGACACTTTGGAGAAAATAGAGTAGAAGGTTTTCTAGAAAAAAAACAAGCCTTACCTAAAGATGTTACAATGCATTTTATCGGTTCACTGCAGTCTAGAAAAGTAAAAGATGTGATTAATGACATCGATTATTTACATGCACTAGATCGTTTGAGTTTAGCAAAAGAAATTAATAAAAGAGCAACTCACACTATTTCATGCTTTATCCAAGTGAATGTTTCTGGTGAAGAAACTAAACATGGTATTGCGCTTAGTGAAGTTAATGATTTTATTGAACAAATTAAAGCATTCGACAATATTAAAATTGTTGGATTAATGACAATGGCGCCTTATACCGATGATAAGGACTACATACATCAGTTATTTAAACAATTGAGATTAAAACGAGATGAAATTAAAAACCTTAAATTGAATTATGCACCATGTGAATATTTATCTATGGGAATGAGTAATGATTATACTATTGCTGTAGAAGAAGGTGCTACATTTATAAGAATAGGGACTAAACTTGTTGGAGAAGAGGAGTGAGCCCCGTGGCTATCAAGGATTTATTTAATAATTTTTTCCTAATGGAAGATGAAGAAGAAGTCGAAAGCCCTGCTGAAAGACAACAGCGTGTAACACAAAATGAAGAAAATCAAAATCGTAATATGCAACAGCAACCTATTGAAAGAACACAGAATAATCAAAATCACTTAAAAACTGTACCTCAAAAGAAAGTATCAAAAAATTACAATACTGAAGAAAGGAATTATCGTATGGGAAATACATCAAATAAGTCTAATTCAAAAAATGTTGTTACTATGAATCAATCAGCTGGTACAGGTTATAGTAATTACGAAAATTCAAAAATGTGCTTATTTGAACCTCGTGTATTTTCAGATACTCAAGACATTGCAGATGAACTTAAAAATCGTCGTGCGACATTAATTAACTTACAACGTATTGATAAAGTATCAGCGAAACGTATTATTGACTTCTTAAGCGGAACAGTTTATGCCATTGGCGGAGATATACAACGTGTAGGTGCTGATATCTTCCTTTGTACACCTGATAATGTTGAGGTGGCAGGTAGTATTACCGATCACCTTGAACAGATGAATACACAACAACATTACGAATAATTTAAGGAGTAGAATATAATATATGGATGTTGGTATATTAGCTAGTATATTTAACTTTATAATATTACTAGTTCAAATTTATTATTGGGGAATGATTATTTATTTCTTTACTTCATGGGTTCCAACAATTAGAGAATCTAAATTTGGATCATTTTTAAGTAAGATATATGAACCTTTCTTAGAGCCATTTAGAAAGATTATTCCACCCATTGGTATGATTGATATTTCATCAATTGTAGCATTATTTGTACTTGTATTATTTCAATATGGATTGCAAAGTATTTTTGATATGATATTAAATTATTTAATACTAAAATAATTTTATAATAAGTTAGTAGAGCCTGTGATATGCATAATGTCTCAGGCTCTTTAACACTTAAAAGAGGAGGCGTTAATCATCGATATTTATCAGCACTTTAGAAATGAAGAACAACCACTTATTAATCAATTATTAGATAAATGTGAACAAGTTAATCAACAATATGCACCTGTATTGACTTCATTTTTAGATCCTAGAGAACAATATATATTAGAAGTCATCGTCGGTAGTTTTGAAGATATGAAAGTGAGCTATTTCGGTGGTCAATCGGCAGAAAGAAAGAGAGCAATTATTGCGCCTAGTTATTTTGAACCTACTGAAGGTGATTTTGAAGAAGTATTAATCCAAATTAATTATCCTGAGAAATTTGTGTCTATTCAACATCAACATGTACTTGGAACTTTAATGTCTTTAGGTATAGAAAGAGAACAAGTAGGAGATATACTTGTTGGTGATACGATTCAGTTTGTTTTGACAAAGCAATTGGAATCATATATTATGATGGAATTAACAAAGATTAAAGGTGCTACAGTCAAACTTGATTCTATTCCATTTAAAGATATGATACAATCAAAAGAGAATTGGAATATTCATCATAGTACAGTCAGTGCTTTAAGATTAGATGTCGTTTTAAAAGAAATGATTCGAAAATCTAGATCAATTGCTAAACAATTAATTGAAAAAAAACGGGTAAAAGTGAATCATACTTTAATCGATTCTCCCGATTTTCAACTTCAAAACAATGATTTGCTCTCTATTCAAGGATTTGGACGTGCTCGAATTATTGATATAGGTGGCAAAACTAAAAAAGAAAAAGTTCATATAACGTATCAAACACTATTTAAGTAAATGATATTGATTGATAAATAATAAAAACACCTTTATGATGGTTTGTTTTAAGGAGGATAACAGATGGCTTTTACACCTAATGAAATAAGAAATAAGGAATTTACAAGAGTGAAAAATGGTTTGGAGCCTGCTGAAGTTAGCGACTTTTTAACTCAATTAAGTAATGAGATTGAAAGACTTAAAGAAGAAAAAAAACAACTTGAAAAAGTGCTTGAAGAGAGAGATACTAATATTAAATCTTATCAAGATGTTCATCAATCAGTAAGTGATGCGCTTATTCAAGCTCAACAAGCTGGAGAACAAACAAAAATTGCTGCCACAAAAGAATCAGAAGCAATTATCTCTAAAGCAAAAGCGCAAGCTGATGTGATTGTAAATGATGCTATTGAAAAAGCACGTCATTTATCTTTCCAAACTGAAGATATGAAACGTCAATCTAAAATATTTAGATCAAGATTTCGTATGCTTGTAGAAGCACAGCTGGATTTATTGAAAAATGATGATTGGGATTACTTATTAAATTATGATTTTGATGCAGAACAAGTGACACAAGAAAACATACAGCATTTAAATCCACAAGATGTAAATCCAAATGCGAATAGTGAAACTCCAACGAGTGAAACAACTGAGACAGTATCAAATGAGGAAAATCAGTCAATCAATTCTAATGAAACAACTAATACAAATAAGTCTACTTCTGAAAATAAGGATGTTTCAAGTAGCGAATCATCATCAAATAAATAGTTAATAAAATGTCAGACACGTAAAAAATAATAAACTTTTCACAGCGAGTTAGGACACGGTGCAAGCCTAATATAAGTCTATTTTTTATATCACTGGCAAATTAAAATTTTATAATATTAAGAAGAGAACTCTAAGTTGAGTTAAGAAGGGTGGTACCGCGGGTTTCCCGTCCCTATTAATTGAACTTAGAGTTCTTTTTATATTTAAGGAGTGGAAAATATGAATTACAAAGAAACTTTATTAATGCCTAAAACTGACTTTCCAATGCGAGGAGGTTTACCTAATAAAGAGCCAAAAATTCAAGAGCAATGGGAAGCAAATAATCATTATCAAAAAGCTTTAGAGAAAAATGAAGGAAATCAATCATTTATTTTGCATGATGGCCCACCTTATGCAAATGGTAATCTTCACATGGGACATGCATTAAATAAAATTATTAAAGATATTATTGTACGTTATAAAACGATGCAAGGATTTTACTCACCTTACGTTCCAGGATGGGACACACATGGTTTACCAATTGAACAAGCATTGACTAAAAAAGGCGTTGATCGCAAAAAAATGTCAATTGCTGAGTTTAGAGAAAAATGTAAAGAATTTGCTTTAGAACAAGTTGAACTTCAAAAACAAGATTTTAAACGTTTAGGTGTACGTGGGGACTTTAATAATCCATATATTACTCTTAAACCTGAATATGAAGCAGCTCAAATTCGTTTGTTTGGCGAAATGGCTGATAAAGGTTTAATTTATAAAGGTAAAAAACCGGTATATTGGTCACCATCAAGTGAATCTTCACTTGCTGAAGCTGAAATTGAATATCATGATAAACGTTCAGCATCTATTTATGTAGCCTTTGATGTTAAAGATTCAAAAGGTACTATCGATGAGGATGCTCAATTTATTATCTGGACAACTACACCTTGGACATTACCTTCTAACGTAGCAATTACAGTTCATCCAGACTTGAAATATGGTCAATATAATGTAAATGGTAAGAAATATGTGATTGCTGAAGCTTTAGCTGAAAGCGTTTCTGAAGCATTAGGTTGGGATAAAGATACTATTCAATTGGAAAAAGAATTTACAGGGAAAGAGTTAGAGTATGTTGAAACACAACATCCTTTCATAGATCGAGTATCCTTAGTCATTAATGGTGGTCATGTAACAACTGATGCTGGTACTGGTTGTGTACACACTGCCCCTGGTCACGGGGAAGATGACTATGTTGTAGGTCAAAAATACGATTTACCTGTTATCAGTCCTTTGGATGATAAAGGTGTCTTCACCGAGGAAGGCGGACAATTTGAAGGTATGTTCTATGATAAAGCAAATAAAGCTGTAACAGACCTTTTAACTGATAAAGGTGCCTTATTAAAGTTAGACTTTATTACGCATAGTTATCCGCATGATTGGCGTACTAAAAAACCAGTTATTTTCCGTGCAACACCTCAATGGTTTGCTTCAATTAATAAAGTGAGAGAAGATATCTTAGATGCGATTGAAGAAACTGATTTTAAAGTAGATTGGGGTAAAACACGTATTTATAATATGATTCGTGATCGTGGTGAATGGGTGATTTCTCGTCAACGTGTATGGGGTGTACCATTGCCTGTATTTTACGCTGAAAATGGCGATATTATTATGACAAAAGAAACAGTCAATCATGTAGCTGATTTATTTGAAGAATATGGCTCAAATGTTTGGTTTGAAAGAGAAGCTAAAGATTTATTACCTGAAGGATTCACACATCCTGGAAGCCCTAATGGAGAATTTACTAAAGAAACAGATATTATGGATGTTTGGTTTGACTCTGGTTCATCTCATAGAGGCGTGTTAGAAACTCGTCCAGAATTGCATTTCCCAGCCGATTTATATTTTGAAGGTAGTGACCAATATCGTGGTTGGTTTAACTCTTCAATTACTACAGCAGTTGCGACTAGAGAACAAGCGCCTTATAAATTCTTATTGTCACATGGTTTCGTAATGGATGGCGAAGGTAAAAAAATGAGTAAATCTTTAGGTAACGTTATCGTACCTAATCAAGTAGTAAAACAAAAAGGTGCAGATATTGCACGATTATGGGTAAGTAGTACAGACTACTTAGCAGATGTACGTATTTCAGATGAAATTTTAAAACAAACGTCTGATGTTTATAGAAAAATCAGAAATACTTTAAGATTTATGTTAGGTAATATTAACGACTTTAATCCTGAAACAGACAGTGTACCTGAACATGAATTATTAGAAGTAGATCGCTACTTATTGAATCGCTTACGTGAATTCACTGCTAGTACTATTAATCACTATGATAACTTTGATTACTTAAATATTTATCAAGAAGTTCAAAACTTTATCAATGTTGAATTAAGTAACTTCTATTTAGATTATGGTAAAGATATTCTGTATATTGAACAAAAAGACGCACATAAACGTCGTAGCATGCAAACAGTGTTGTATCAAATTTTAGTAGATATGACCAAATTACTCGCTCCTATTTTAGTACACACTGCCGAAGAAGTATGGTCTCATACACCACATGTTAAAGAAGAAAGTGTTCATTTAGCAGATATGCCAAAAGTTGTGGACGTTGATCAAGAGTTATTAGATAAATGGAATCAATTTATGTCATTACGTGATGATGTAAACCGTGCATTAGAAGCAGCACGTAATGAAAAAGTTATCGGTAAATCTCTTGAAGCTAAAGTAGTGATTGGAAACAATGATCACTTTAAAGCTGCAGAATTTTTACAACAATTTAATGACTTACAACAATTATTTATCGTCTCTCAAGTTGAAGTGACTGAAAAAGTAGACAATGGAAATGAATATCAACATGGTGACATTCGTATTGACCATGCTTCAGGTGAAAAATGTGAAAGATGTTGGAATTATAGTGAAGCATTAGGATCTGTTGGTGAACTTGATCATTTATGTCCACGTTGTCAAGAAGTCGTAAAAACTTTAGTTTAATTCAATAAAGATAGAACGCTTGTAACCTAATTAAGGATTACGAGCGTTTTTTTTAAAGTATATAAATATTAAATAATAATAGTTTGAAAATATAGCTGAATAGAGTTTCAAGTTTAGATGAAGAGGAACTAGGTTATAACACATAATAAGTGATGGAATATTTCTCGTATGTTTATGATAGATATAGGAAGAGGGATAAAATTATGGGCAAGATTTTACTAACTGGGGCTTCTGGATATATCGGTAGTCATTTAAAAGATAAATTAAAAGATAATCATGAGATTATCGCAATATCAAGAAATGCTCAAAATAAAAAAAATGAAAGAAATGTAACTTGGAAATCAGCGGATTTATTTGATTTAGATGCTATAACTGAGGTAATGGAAGGTATAGATACTGCGATATATCTTGTTCATTCAATGATGCCAAGTGCTAAACTTACACAAGCGAATTTCGAAGATATGGATGCACTACTAGCTGATAATTTTGGACGTGCAGCAAAAAAGCAAGGTGTTAAACATATTATATTTATGAGTGGTATTATCCCAAATGATACTCAGTTATCACCTCACTTAAAAAGTCGGTTAGAATGTGAAAAAATATTAGGATATTATGACATCCCTGTAAGCACATTACGTGCTGGTCTAATTATAGGTTCAAAAGGTAGCTCATATCCTATTTTAAAAAGAATGATAGAGCGTTTGCCAGCAATGATTCTACCGAACTGGGCTCACAATATGATTGCGCCAGTATCTATTGATGATGTTATTGATAAATTAGCTATGTTAGTTGAACGTTCTCCACAAGAAAATGAAGCATTTGATATTACAGGACCTAAGGTAATGAATTATCAAGAATTATTTGAACGTACAGCGGCTATTCTTGATAAACGTTTACCTATGTTGAATTTACCAATTATTCCTATTTGGTTAAGTCGATTTTGGGTTAGACTGATTTCGCAAGTACCTAAAGAAATGGTATACCCACTTATGGATAGTTTAGTGCATGATATGATTCCACAGCCTGAGCGTATAAAACCTGAAATATCATTAGGGAAAATGAATTATGAAGAAAGTGTAAGAAAAGCACTGAAAGAAGAACAAGATGAACAACAAACAATAACTACAAAACAGTCTAAACCTAAATCAAAGCAAGATAAGAAAAATGAAGTGAAAGATGTTAGAGCAATAACGCGTTTTAAAATTCCTGAAAGTTATTCAATGCGTGATGTAACAAGAGAATATGCAGAATTTATAAATGATATTACGCTTCATTTAATAGATGGTACCATTAATGAGCATGAATTTAATATTCAATTACCATTAATAAAGAAATTCATTTTAAAAATGACACGACATAATCATGATTCTACGAGTGAAATGATTGTATATAAAATTGTTGGTGGAGATTTAGCAATGGCTAAAGACGGCGGTAATGCGCGATTTGAATTTAGGCGTATATTAGATACTAATGAAGGTATTGTAGCATTACATGAATATGAACCAACATTACCATGGGGAGTTTATAAGTTTACTCAAGCCAATGCACATAAGTTTGTGATGGATGTGTTTAAACACCATATGAATCATTTAGCTAATGAAGAAGAAGATAAACAAGATCCTGTTAATAAAATTTTTACTAATCTTGCTATGACTACTGGTGCAATGATTGGCGCATTTGTTGGTGCAAGAATATACAATAAATTTTTAGCTAAAAAATAGTATACTTTATGTATTTAAAAGTTTTCGATGGAAGAGCCATGAAGTTCTTTCTATCGAAAGCTTTTTTTAGCCTAAATAGTTGAATATTACGCATTAAGACTGATAAAATTTTAATTATTTTATTATAGAATAATCATTAATCGTAGCTATTTTAAATTGAAAGAGAGATTTTAAAATTTAGGAGGTACCCTATGTTTCATGATAATGATGCACATTTTATTAATGGTATCACTTTAAATGTAAGAGATTTACGTACTTTACAACCGTTCTATGAAGAATTATTAGGATTTAAAAAGGTGGAAGAGACATTAACGGCTGTCAAATATCAAATTGGAGATCGTCACCATTATATTACTTTAAGAGAGATAAAATCTGGACGAAATCCTTTATCTCAAGAAGCTGGTTTATTTTATATAGGAGTTCAATTATCCAATACACACCATCTGGCAGATCTAATCGAAAAGTTAAATGACTATGAGTTACCAATTAATGGTGGAGAACAAAACGTATGTATATTTATTTTTGTCGAAGATCCAGAAGGTCATATGTTTAAGTTTTATGTTGATAAATCGATTTCTGATTGGAAACAAGAAAGTGAATGGATTAGACTCGATATTAAGCCACTCGATGTTTCTTCATTATTACCATATGCATCAACCATCGGATGGCAAGGTTTACCTAATGATAGTAAAATTGGGAATATTAGTTTAAAAACCATTCGATTAAATGAAGTAAGAGAGTATTATCTAAACTATTTTGGACTAGTACCTTCTGCATATTTAGATGATGAATCTTTTTATTTAGCTTCTGAACAATATTATTGTCATCTTTCAATGAATCAATGGAATTCAAAAATAAAGCGAATAGATAATGAACATACTTATGGTCTATCTATCGTTGACTTTCATTATCCAGAAACACATCATATCAATATTAAAGGCCCAGATGGTATCCAATTTAGATTTAATTTTATAAAGGTAGAGTGATGAAATGAAAAAATGGATTTTTTTAATGGTATTTGTATGCATGATATTTACGGGCGGTGCAATTTTTGATGGTCTAGACAATCAAGATATGACTGAACCTACAACTCATTTTTGGGAAAAAAATCCTATGAAATATAACACATACGCTAAAGGTCAATGTACTTACTATGTATTTGATCGAGTAAAAGAAGATCATCATTTAATAAGTAACCAATGGGGTGACGCTAAATATTGGGCTAATAAGGCTAAGAAACAAGGATATACAGTCAATGAAAATCCAACTAAGGGTTCTATTTTACATTATCCAAAAGGAAAACATGGACATGTTGCTTATGTAGAACAAGTCAATAATGATGGCTCTTTAATAGTCTCTGATATGAATTTCAGAAAACCTTACGAAATTACAACACGTTTTGTAGATGTTTATCAAGTCGATCAATTTAATTATATTCATCCTAAAAGTAACACAAATATGACATAGAAGATTGTAGCTTTTTTTATGCTAAGTAGTAGGCTATAATGTAGAGTGTTGTCAAAGAGTTGAGGGCTGAATGGAGGCACATGAATGAAAAAGAAATATTATATTGGTTTATCTTTAATAGTAGCCATCGTGATTTTAATTATAGACCAATTAACTAAAAAAATAATTACAGCAACAATGAACATTGGTGATTCTTATGAAGTGATTCCTCATTTTTTAAATATTACCTCACATAGAAATAATGGTGCAGCATGGGGGATTTTAAGTGGTAAAATGGGATTTTTCTATATTATTACTCTTATTATTTTAGCTGTACTTATTATATTTTATATTAAAGAAACTAAATATAATGCGTTTATGCAAGTTGCAATTAGCTTATTATTTGCAGGTGCATTAGGTAACTTTATCGATCGTTTATTCAATGGTGAAGTTGTTGATTTCATTGATACAAATATTTTTGGATATGATTTTCCAATTTTTAATATCGCAGATTCAAGCTTAACAATTGGTGTTATTTTTGTCATTATTGCATTGGTTAAGGATGCAACCAAAAAAGAATAGGAGGGCACGTAGTGGAAACGTATAAATATAAAATAGAAGATGAAGCACTCGTAGGTCAGCGTATTGATAAATTATTATCTGATTTCAATAGTGAGTGGTCTAGAAGTCAACTTCAAGATTGGATTAAAAATGATTTAGTCACTGTTAATGGTAAAATAATCAAATCAAATTATAAAGTTAAATTAAATGATGAGATTCAAGTAACTGAAAAAGAAGTGGTTGAAGCCGATATTTTACCGGAGAACCTCAATTTAGATATTTATTATGAAGATAAAGATGTAGCCATTGTTTATAAACCTAAAGGTATGGTTGTACACCCTTCACCAGGTCATTATACAGGTACATTAGTTAATGGATTAATGTATCAAATTAAAGATTTATCAGGTATCAATGGAGAGATACGTCCTGGTATTGTTCATCGTATTGATAAAGATACGTCTGGGTTACTTATGGTAGCTAAAAATGATGTAGCACATCGTGGTCTAGTAGAACAACTTATGGATAAAACAGTAAAGCGTAAGTATACAGCTTTAGTACATGGTAATATTCCTCATGATTATGGAACAATTGATGCTCCAATAGGCAGAAACAAAAAAGACCGTCAATCTATGGATGTTGTTGATGATGGAAAAGAAGCAGTGACTCATTTTAATGTATTAGAGCATTTTAATGACTATACATTGATTGAATGTCAATTAGAAACAGGGCGTACTCATCAAATTCGTGTTCATATGAAATATATTGGGTTCCCACTTGTTGGAGATCCTAAATATGGTCCTAGAAAAACATTAGATATTGGTGGACAAGCGTTACATGCTGGAGTTATTGGTTTTAAACATCCTGTCACTCATGAATATATTGAACGTCATGCTGAGTTACCTCAAGCGTTTCAATCGCTATTAGAAGATATTCGATTAAGAGAATCATAAAATTAGAGAATAAAGTCGTAAATTAAAAGAAAGCATATTGACTTATGAACTAAAAAGATTTAAGCTAATAACAGTTAAAATTAAACAAAACAGTGTCTTTTAAAAAGAGTCCAGAGAGGCTCAAAAGACAGGGTGACTAATGATATAAATATGATTAACTTCAATTGTTCGATTACTATCAGACTAATCATATAAAATATTTTTATATACATTAAACCTCATGTCTTTATAAAAGGCATGAGGTTTTTTCTTTTAAGAGGTGTAATCATGTCAGAACGTATTATTATGGACAAAGCGGCTATACAACGTACTGTTACACGTATAGCACATGAAATTCTAGAATATAATAAAGGAACTGAACAACTTGTTCTTTTAGGTATTAAGACAAGAGGCGAATTTTTAGCACGTCGTATTCAAGAAAAAATTAAACAAATTGAACATCATGTAGTTCCAACAGGTACGATTGACATTACTCATTTTAGAGATGATATTGAAAACTCGAAAAAGCCTATCACTAAAGATGCCATTGAAATTGATCAAGATGTTACAGATAAGATAGTGATTATTATTGATGATGTACTTTATACTGGACGAACAGTTAGAGCATCTTTAGATGCAATTTTATTACATTCTCGACCTATAAAGATTGGCCTCGCTGCCCTTGTGGATCGTGGCCATCGTGAACTGCCAATTAGAGCAGACTTTGTTGGAAAGAATATACCTACTGCAAAAGATGAAGCAGTATCTGTTTATCTTGAAGAAATAGATGATAGAAATGCAGTAATAATTGAATAACTAACCTTTTAAACCAGTACGAGAGACTGAAAAAGGTGAAGTATGTAATGGTGAGCGTGTAATGTATTTATTAAATGGATAGATGATATGTCTCACTTAAATTAAATACTTTTCCTATGTCATGTTATAAAAAACTTAAAGAAGCTTTTTATAATATTTCATTAATTTATTTTAGTCTCTTTACCATAGTGTAAAGAGACTTTTTTAGAAAGGAAGAACATTTCATGGAAAATGAGCAAATGTTTGAACGTACTGTCAAACCAGTACTAGATGTAAAAGATAAACCAAAACCAGCACAATGGGCGTTTTTAAGCTTACAACATCTATTTGCAATGTTTGGGTCAACTGTCCTTGTTCCATTTTTAACAGGGTTACCTATTTCTGCTGCATTATTAGCATCGGGTATAGGAACATTACTATACATATTAATTACTAAAGCAAAAATACCTGCCTATTTAGGTTCAAGCTTTGCATTTATTACTCCAATTATTACGGGGTTAAGTACGCACAGTTTAGGAGATATGCTTGTCGCATTATTTGCTAGTGGCGTAATGTATATCATTATTGGTATTTTCATAAAATTAAGTGGTACCGGTTGGTTGATGCATCTTTTACCACCAGTTGTTGTTGGTCCAGTTATTATGGTCATTGGATTAAGTCTCGCACCAACAGCAGTAAACATGGCAATGTATGAGAATTCAGGAGATATGAAGGGTTACAATTTAAGCTATTTATTAGTCGCATTAGTAACCTTACTAGTAACTATTATTGTTCAAGGATTTTTTAAAGGTTTCCTTTCACTTATTCCTGTGTTAATAGGAATTATTGTAGGTTATATTGTGTCAATTTTTGTAGGCATTGTTAATTTCAAACCAATTGCTAAAGCCAGTTGGCTAGATTTTCCAGATATATATTTACCATTTAAAGATTATGTTCCATCGATACATATCGGACTTATTTTAGTCATGTTGCCTATAGTATTTGTAACAGTCAGTGAACATATTGGTCATCAAATGGTGATTAATAAAATTGTAGGACGTAATTTCTTTGAAAATCCTGGTTTACATCGTTCAATTATAGGTGATGGCGTTTCAACAATGTTTGCTAGTATTATTGGAGGACCGCCTAGTACAACTTATGGTGAAAATATTGGTGTGCTCGCAATTACAAAAATATATAGTATTTATGTCATTGGTGGTGCAGCAGTGATTGCAATTATCTTATCATTTATAGGTAAGTTCTCAGCATTAATTTCATCAATTCCTACACCAGTGATGGGTGGTGTATCTATCTTATTATTCGGTATTATTGCAGCAAGTGGACTTAGAATGTTGGTAGAAAGTCGTGTTGATTTTGCTAGTAATCGTAATTTAGTTATTGCGTCAGTAGTACTAGTAGTCGGTATTGGAAATTTACTTATCAATTTAAAAAGTCTTGGTGTGAACCTACAAATTGAAGGCATGGCTTTAGCAGCATTATCAGGAATCATATTAAATCTTATTTTGCCAAAAGAAAAAGAAGAATCAGACATTAAATAAAAGAGGATCTTTTAGGAGGCACGTCATGGAACATTTATTTTCAATGGAATATTTAACAAACGATGATATTTTTAATCTTATTCAAACAGCGAGTCGTTTTAAATCAGGAAAAGAAACTGTCCCTCAGTATGAAGGGAAATATGTATCTAACTTATTCTTTGAAAATTCAACACGCACAAAATGCAGTTTTGAAGTAGCTGAACTTAATCTTGGATTGAAACAAGTTAACTTTGAAACAAGTACTTCTTCAGTACAAAAAGGGGAATCGCTTTATGACACTTGTAAAACGTTAGAGAGTATTGGCGTCAATTTATTAGTTATTAGACATCCTCAAAATGCATATTACGAAGAACTAGAAAATTTAAATATTCCGATTGCAAATGCTGGAGATGGTAGTGGTCAGCATCCTACTCAAAGCTTATTGGATATAATGACGATTTATGAAGAATATGAAACATTTGAAGGATTAAATATTTTAATATGTGGAGATATTAAAAATTCTCGTGTAGCGAGAAGTAATTATACAAGTTTAACCTCGCTTGGTGCTAAAGTGATGTTCTCAAGTCCAAATGAATGGGTAGATGAAACATTAGATGCTCCTTATGTAAATATTGATGATGTGATTAATAAAGTTGATATTATTATGCTTTTAAGAGTTCAACATGAAAGACATGGTATTACTGATGAAGCAAACTTTAAAGCTGATCATTATCATGAACAATATGGGTTAACTAAAGAAAGGTATCGTCGTTTAAAAGATGATGCGATAGTGATGCATCCTGCTCCAGTAAATCGTGGCGTAGAAATCGATAGTGAACTAGTTGAAGCACCTAAGTCAAGAATCTTTAAACAAATGGAAAATGGAATGTATTTAAGAATGGCTGTAATAGATAAACTTTTATCAAGAAAAGGAGAATAATTATGAAACTTATAAAAAATGCTAAAATTTTAGACAATGGTGAACTTAAATCAACGTCAATTTTAATTGATGGACAATATATCAAGGAAATGAATGAAAATATTAATATTGATGAAGGTACTGAAGTCATTGATGCAAATGGTCAATTTGTAGCACCAGGTCTAGTAGATGTGCATGTACATTTAAGAGAACCAGGTGGGGAACATAAAGAAACAATTGAAACTGGAACAAAAGCAGCTGCACGTGGAGGATTTACAACAGTATGTCCAATGCCTAATACACGTCCTGTACCTGATACAGTAGAACACATGGATCAGTTGCAATCATTAATTAAAGAAAATGCACAAGTCCGTGTCTTGCCTTATGCATCAATTACCATTCGTCAAGCTGGTAAAGAGCATGTTGATTTTGAAGCACTTGCAAAAGAGGGTGCATTTGCATTTACAGATGATGGTGTGGGTGTTCAGGAATCAGCAATGATGTATGAAGCGATGCAACAAGCAGCAAAATTAAATAAAGCAGTTGTTGCTCATTGTGAAGATAATAGCTTAATTTATGGTGGTGCAATGCATCAAGGTAAACGTAGTGAAGAATTAGGTATTCCTGGCATTCCAAATATTTGTGAATCTGTACAAATTGCACGAGACGTTTTATTAGCTGAAGCAGCTAATTGTCACTATCACGTGTGCCACGTTTCAACAAAAGAAAGTGTAAGAGCAATTCGTGATGCTAAAGCAGCAGGCATTCATGTTACAGCTGAAGTGACACCACATCATCTGTTATTAACTGAAGATGATGTTCCAGGCGATAATGCCATTTTTAAAATGAATCCACCATTAAGAAGTAAAGAAGATAGAGATGCATTATTAGAAGGATTACTAGATGGTACCATTGATTGTATTGCTACAGATCACGCGCCTCATGCCAAAGAAGAAAAAGCTCAGCCAATGACAAAAGCACCATTTGGTATTGTAGGAAGTGAAACGGCCTTCCCATTATTATATACTCATTTTGTTAAAAAAGGAGACTGGTCATTACAACAACTTGTTGATTACTTAACAATTAAGCCAGCACAAATATTTGATTTACCTTATGGAAAATTAGAAGAAGGCAGCTATGCAGATTTAACAATTATCAATTTAGATGAAGAAAGAGAAATTCGTGGTGAAGATTTCTTATCTAAAGCAGATAATACACCATTTATAGGATATAAAGTATATGGTAACCCTGTTTTAACAATGGTTGAGGGTGAAGTTAAATTTAAGGAGGACAAGTAAAATGTTTGAACGTAGATATCTCGTATTTGAAGATGGTTCATATTATGAAGGATATAAATTAGGGTCAGATCAATTATCAATCGGTGAAATTGTATTTAATACAGCGATGACTGGATATCAAGAAACGATTTCTGATCCATCATATACTGGTCAAATTGTTACATTTACTTATCCTTTAATTGGAAATTATGGTATTAATAGAGACGATTTTGAATCACTTACACCTACATTAAATGGGGTAGTAGTTAAGGAAGCAAGTACGCATCCAAGTAATTTTAGAAAACAAAAAACATTACATGAAGTGCTTGTTCAATATCATATTCCTGGTATTTCAGGGGTAGATACGCGTAGTATTACTAGAAAAATTAGAAAATATGGTGTATTAAAAGCAGGATTTACCGACAATAAAGAGGAAATTGAATCGCTTGCAGCTAACTTAAAAACTGCAGAGTTACCTCGTGATGAGGTGACTACTGTGTCAACAAAAACACCGTATGTATCAACAGGTTCAGATTTAAGCGTCGTGTTATTAGACTTTGGTAAAAAGCAAAATATTGTTAGAGAACTTAATTCAAGAGGATGTAATGTTACTGTAGTACCTTATGATACTTCAGCAGAGGAAATATTAGCAATGTCACCAGATGGTGTCATGCTTTCAAATGGACCTGGAGATCCAGAAGAAGTTGATGTTGCTTTAGATATGATTAAAGGTGTTTTAGGAAATATACCATTCTTTGGTATTTGTCTTGGTCATCAGTTATTTGCATTATCTCAAGGCGCCAAAGCATTTAAGATGAAGTTCGGACATCGTGGTGCGAATCATCCTGTAAAAGATTTACGCACAGGTAAAGTAGATATCACAAGTCAAAATCACGGTTATGCTATTGATAAAGATTCTTTAAAAAATACAGATTTAGAAGTGACACATATTGCTTTAAATGATGGTACGGTTGAAGGATTAAGACATAAAACATTACCAGCCTTTTCAGTGCAATATCATCCAGAGGCAAGACCAGGCCCAAGTGACTCAAATTACTTATTTGATGAGTTCTTAGATATGATGAGAGATTTTAAAGATAATAAAAAGGAGAGTAAAACGAATGCCTAAACGTGACGATATTAAAACGATTTTAGTAATTGGTTCAGGTCCTATTATTATTGGACAAGCTGCAGAATTTGACTATGCTGGAACACAAGCGTGTCTTGCTTTAAAAGAAGAAGGATACCGTGTTATTTTAGTGAACTCAAATCCTGCAACCATTATGACTGATAAAGAAATTGCAGATAAAGTATATATTGAACCTTTAACTCATGACTTTATTGCACGTATCATTCGTAAAGAACAACCTGATGCATTATTACCTACATTAGGTGGACAAACAGGTTTGAATATGGCAATACAATTACATGATAGCGGTGTATTAAAAGCAAATAATGTAGAGTTATTAGGTACAAAATTAGAATCTATACAACAAGCAGAAGATAGAGAATTATTCCGATCATTGATGAATGATTTAGATGTTCCAGTACCTGAAAGTGATATAGTAAATACTGTGGAACAAGCATTTGCATTCAAAGAACAAGTGGGATATCCATTAATTGTACGCCCTGCCTTTACAATGGGAGGTACTGGTGGTGGTATCTGTCATAATGATGAAGAATTAAAAGAAGTTGTAAGTAATGGATTACATTATAGTCCAGCGACTCAATGTTTAATTGAAAAATCAATAGCAGGATATAAAGAAATTGAATATGAAGTTATGCGTGATAAAAATGACAATGCCATTGTAGTATGTAATATGGAAAATATTGACCCAGTAGGTATCCATACTGGAGATTCAGTGGTTGTAGCTCCTAGTCAGACACTATCAGATGTTGAATACCAAATGTTACGTGATGTATCGCTTAAAGTGATTCGTGCTTTAGGTATTGAAGGTGGTTGTAATGTACAGCTGGCTTTAGATCCATATTCCTTAAATTATTACATCATTGAAGTTAATCCACGTGTGTCTCGTTCATCTGCACTAGCATCAAAAGCAACAGGCTATCCAATTGCTAAATTGGCGGCTAAAATTGCGGTTGGTTTAACATTAGATGAGATGCTAAATCCTATAACTGGAACATCTTATGCTGCTTTTGAACCAACACTTGATTATGTCATTTCAAAAATTCCACGTTTTCCATTTGATAAATTCGAAAAAGGGGAACGTGAATTAGGAACGCAAATGAAGGCTACTGGTGAAGTGATGGCTATTGGTCGTACATATGAAGAATCATTATTAAAAGCGATTCGTTCATTAGAATATGGTGTTCATCATCTTGGTTTACCAAATGGTGAAAATTATGACTTAGATTACATTAAAGAACGTATCAGTCATCAAGATGATGAGCGTTTATTCTTTATTGGTGAAGCGATTCGACGTGGCACATCATTACAAGAAATTCATGACATGACTAAAATTGATTATTTCTTCTTAAATAAATTCCTTAATATTATTCATATTGAACATGAACTTAAAGCGCATCCAGGAGACTTAGAATATCTTAAATATGCAAAAGATTATGGTTTCAGTGATAAAGTGATTGCTCATCGCTTTGATATGACAGAAGAAGAAGTATATCAATTACGTCAAGATAATGATATTAAACCTGTATATAAAATGGTAGACACGTGTGCAGCAGAATTTGAATCATCTACACCATATTATTACGGAACATATGAAACAGAAAATGAATCTGTAGTTACAGATAAAGAGAAAATTTTAGTATTAGGTTCTGGACCAATACGTATCGGACAAGGTGTAGAGTTTGATTATGCGACAGTACATGCCGTTTGGGCAATTCAAAATGCCGGATATGAAGCGATTATTGTTAATAATAATCCAGAGACAGTATCAACAGACTTTTCAATTTCAGATAAATTATATTTTGAACCGCTAACTGAAGAAGATGTAATGAATATTATTAATTTAGAGCAACCTAAAGGTGTAGTAGTTCAATTTGGCGGTCAAACAGCAATCAATTTAGCTGATAAATTAGCTAAACATGGTGTGAAAATCTTAGGAACATCACTAGAAGATTTAAATCGTGCAGAAGATAGAAAAGAATTTGAAGCACTTTTAAGAAAAATTGATGTTCCACAACCTAAAGGTAAAACAGCAACTTCTCCTAAAGAAGCATTAGAAAATGCACGTGAAATTGGTTATCCAGTAGTTGTAAGACCTTCTTATGTATTAGGTGGTCGTGCCATGGAGATTGTAAATAGTGATGCAGAATTAGAAAATTATATGGAGCAAGCTGTTAAAGCAAGTCCAGAACATCCAGTATTAGTGGATAGATATTTAACAGGTAAAGAAATAGAAGTCGATGCAATTTCTGATGGTGAAACAGTTATTATTCCTGGTATTATGGAGCATATTGAACGTGCAGGTGTTCATAGCGGTGATTCAATTGCAGTGTATCCACCACAAACATTGAGCGATGAAGAAATAAAAACACTCGAAGATTATACAATTAAATTAGCTAAAGGATTAAACATTGTAGGACTCATCAATATTCAATTCGTTATTGCACATGATGGTGTGTATGTATTAGAAGTTAACCCACGTGCAAGTCGTACAGTGCCTTTCTTAAGTAAAATTACTGATATTCAAATGGCACAACTTGCCATGCAAGCGATAATGGGCACAAAGCTTAAAGATTTAGGCTATCAACAAGGTATTCAACCATATTCAGAGGGTGTGTTTGTTAAAGCACCGGTATTTAGTTTTAATAAATTAAAAAATGTTGACATTACACTTGGACCTGAAATGAAATCTACCGGTGAAGTGATGGGTAAAGATTTAACACTTGAAAAAGCTTTATATAAAGGTTTAACAGGTAGTGGGGTAGAAGTAAAAGATCATGGTACAGTATTAATGACAGTAAGCGATAAAGATAAAGAAGAAATCGTTGATATTGCTCACCGTTTAAATGAAGTAGGTTATAAAATCTTAGCTACACAAGGTACTGCACAAAAATTAGAAGCGCACAATATCCCTGTTGAAGTTGTGGGTAAAATCGGTGGAGAAGATGATTTATTAACACGTATTCAAAATGGGGATGTACAAATTGTTATTAACACAATGACAAAAGGTAAAGAAGTTGAAAGAGATGGCTTCCAAATTCGACGTACTACTGTAGAAAACGGAGTGCCATGTTTAACTTCATTAGATACTGCAAGTGCATTAACAAATGTCATTGAAAGTATGACATTTTCAATGAGAAATATGTAATGCCATAATTATAAGCGACTTATGTGTTAACTTGCTTTATGTTTAAGCACAAGTCGCTTCTTTTTAAAATAAAAGTGAGTTATTTAAAGGAGTTTAATGAATGAGAGATTTACCAATTATAGCGTTAGATTTTGATTCTGAGAATCATGTTCTTGATTTTTTAGATCAATTTGATGAACCACTTTTTGTAAAAGTAGGAATGGAATTATATTATCAAACTGGACCAGCTTTAATTAAGAAAATAAAAGAACGTGGACATGATATATTTTTAGACCTTAAGTTACACGATATTCCTAATACAGTTCAAAAAGCTATGGAGGGTTTAGGTAAGTTAAATGTTGATTTAGTTAACGTGCATGCTGCTGGTGGAACTGAAATGATGAAACATGCTGTAAAAGGGTTACGTAAATATAATGAAACTACTAAAATAATAGCAGTGACTCAATTAACATCAACGACTGAAGAAATGCTTCATCAAGAACAAAATATCCAAACGTCTATTGAAGAAGCAGTGTTGAATTATGCAAAATTAGCGCAAGAGTCAGGATTAGATGGCGTAGTATGTTCGCCATTAGAAGCTAAATTACTGACAAAGTCCCTGGGTTCTGAATTTTTAAAAGTGACGCCTGGTATCAGACCTAAAGGTGCAGCGGTGAATGATCAAAAACGTATTACAACTCCAGAAGACGCGAAACAATTAGGTTCAACTCACATTGTAGTGGGTCGCCCAATAACTCAAAGTGAGCATCCACAAGAGAGTTATACAAAAATAAAGGAAAGTTGGTTAGGTTAATATGTCAAAACACATAGCAAAATCATTATTAGATATTGAAGCAGTAAGTTTATCACCCAATGACTTATTCACATGGAGTTCAGGCATAAAATCACCTATCTATTGTGATAATCGTATTACATTAGGTTACCCTAAAGTACGTCAAGACATTCGTGATGGATTAAGTGAACTTATTACAGAACATTTTGGTAATGTAGAGGTTATTTCAGGAACAGCCACTGCTGGTATTCCACATGCTGCTTATATTTCTGAAAAACTAAACTTACCAATGAACTATGTACGATCTAAAAGTAAAAGTCATGGTAAACAAAATCAAATTGAAGGCGCACAAAGTAAAAATAAAAAAGTCGTTGTCGTTGAAGATTTAATTTCAACAGGGGGGTCATCAATTACTGCAGTGGAAGCTTTAAAAGAAGCAGGGGCTGAAGTCGTAGGTGTAGTTGCAATCTTTACTTATGGTCTAGCTAAAGCAGACGACATGTTCAAACAAGCGAATCTACCATTCTATACGCTAAGTAATTATAATGAACTTATTGAAGTAGCTAAAGAAGAAGGCAAAATTTCAGAAAATGATATTCAAACATTAGTAGATTGGCGCGATAATCTCTAAGTATCGCTTAAAGGGTGATAAAGTTGGCTAAAGACAAAGATAATAATGCATTTTATAATCATTTAAAACATGTGAATCAATTTTTATACAGTGAAAAAGAATTTAAACAAACAGCACATGTATTAACTATTAAAGAAAGTATTAAACATATGCATCACGCACAAATGGAATCTTTTGAGCATACAAGTGACTTCTTTAAAAAAGCCAAAGCACGTTTACGTCAAAAAGATAAAATCTAAATATAGAAAAAAGATACATATAAATAATGAATCAACATGTTTATATGTATCTTTTTATATCAATCTATAATTAACTTAACGTATAAAGATTTTAATTAACACCCATCCGATTAATAAAACGATGACCATTGCTAATAGTGGTAGAATATAATGCATCATATTAAGTGCCTCCTATTATACTTTTATTTAATTTTAACTGTTTATGGAAAGTTTTCAAAATTAAAGCTACTTTTAATTCAAAGTTCTTAATAGCTAACTTTTTATTATTTTTAAAAATAGTTTAAAATAGACATTAATTATAAATTATAGGAGGATTACAATGGAAATACCTAAAGTGACACCATTTTTAATGTTTAATAATCAGGCTGAAGAAGCAGTCAATTTATATACGAGCTTATTTAAAAACAGTGAGATTTTAACAATGGTAAAATACGGAGAAGACGGTCCTGGAGAACCTGGGACAGTTCAACATTCTATTTTCACATTAAATGGTCAAGTCTTCATGGCGATAGATGCCGATAATGGTGAAGAATTACCAATGAATCCTTCCATCTCTTTATATGTCACTGTTGAAGATGTTATGGAAATGGAACGTTTATTTAATGGTCTAAAAAAAGAAGGCGCTATACTTATGCCTAAAACTCCTATGCCACCATTTCGTGAGTTTGCATGGGTGCAAGATAAATTTGGAGTAAGTTTCCAACTTGCATTACCAGAAAAATAGACGCTATGATATATAAAATCCGTAGATGACTTGAAAAAAGCATCTACGGATTTTTATTTTTTTAATTTTTATCCTGCTTCATGTGCTGGATTTGGTCATAATCAGGTGTTGCATATAACGTTTTTTGATTATCATATGTGACAAATCCTGGTTTAGCGCCAGAAGGTTTATGGACATTTTTAATTTCTGTATAGTCTACCGGTATCTGACCAGAATTTCCAGCTTTAGAGAAATAGCCCGCAAGCATTGCTGCCTCTTTTATCGTAGTCTCACTCGGTGCATCATTTAAAATGACAACATGCGAACCTGGAATATCTTTAGTGTGGAACCATAGATGTGATTTTTGAGCTTTACGATTTGTTAAATAATCATTTTGCTTATTATTTTTACCTACTAAAATCGTGTCACCATCTGAAGATATATATGTTTGTAAATGGATTTTATCTTGTTTTTTCTTTTTAGTATTTTTACGTTGTTTCATAAATCCTAGTTCTGCTAATTCATCACGAATGTCATCAATTTCATCAACTGTAATATGTTCTAATTGCTGTTCAATATTGGCAAAATAGTCAATATTTTCACGTGTAAGAGCAATTTGAAGATCGAGTTCTTTTTCTCGTGTCTTCATTCGGTTATATTGCTTATAGTAGTATTGAGCATTCACAGATGGTGATTTAGTAGGGTCTAATGGAATCGTTATTTCTTCATTAGTATAATAATTTAGAACGTTTATAGACGCGTCACCTTGTTGAATACGATAAATATTAGCAGTAATGAGTTCACCGTATAATTGTTGTGTATCTTTATCTTTAGCACTTTCGTATTCGTCTATAAGTTTACTTAACTTGTGTTGATATTTTTGTAATTGTTGTTGTACGAAGCGTACTAAATCATTCGCACGTTGCTTTACACGCTCTCGCTCACCTCTAGCATCATAATAACGATCTAATAAATCATGTAAAGAATCATAGATAACAATATCACCCGAGAATTGTTTTAATTTCATAAAATAGAAATCTTCTTTACCTGTTTCATGATTTTTATGAAATACTGGCACGGGTACTTTTAATGTTTGGTCAATGACTTCTTCAAAAGCTTGAGGAAGCGTATCTTGATTCATAAATGGGTAACGATTTGTAATTTCATTTGTAATTAGAGGACTAAAGCCTTCAAACGCATTGAGTAATTGTTTAGCAATTTTTCCGGCATTAAAGTCAACGAATTTGAGCACCTCATCACTTGAAATATCATATGGATTTCGTTTGTTTTGAGTAGGAGGAGCTTCATATTTGAAACCAGGCATCACTGTACGATACTGATTTGTATTTGGCGTCAAGTGTTTAAAGCCTTCTATAATTTTATATTGATCATCTACTAGTATTAAATTACTATGTTTACCCATAATTTCCAATATCACTGTTCGATATATCGTATCGCCAATTTCATCTTTACTTTCAATGTCAATTTCTACTCTACGATCATTACCTATTTGTCGTATTGATTTAACAATACCTCCCTCTAAATGCTTACGAAAGACACGTGCAAACATTGGTGGGTCAAAGGGATTGTCGTACTTTTTATTGGTGAGATGCATTCTTGAAAAGTTGGGATGAATGGATAATAATAGATGATGGTTTTTACGATTTTGACGAATAATCATAATGATCGTGTCATTTTCAGGTTGATTAATTTTGTGAATTCTACCTGTTACTAAAAATTGTAGTGATTCTATTATCTTTTTTGTGAATAAGCCATCATAAGCCATAATTTTTTTCCACCTTCAGTTTTGTCATTCATTATATTGTAACATGGTAACAATAGAGCGTCATGAGTTAAGTTTATCCTAGTACACTCTATACAATGTAAACAACAATGTGATATCATATTTAAATAATAGAAGAATAGCTTAGAGAGGTCGTAAGGCATGGATAATGAAAAAGGATTACTAATTGTTCTTTCAGGTCCTTCAGGAGTAGGTAAAGGAACTGTTCGTAAAGAGATATTTGACGATCCAACTACATCATATAAATACTCAATCTCGATGACTACGCGTCAAATGCGAGAAGGAGAAGTTAACGGTGTAGATTACTTTTTTAAAACGAAAGAAGAATTTGAAGCATTAATTCAAGAAGACCAATTTATTGAATATGCCGAATATGTAGGAAATTACTATGGGACACCCGTACAATATGTTAAAGATACAATGGCTGAAGGTCATGATGTATTTTTAGAAATTGAAGTTGAAGGTGCGAAACAAGTAAGAAAAAAATTTCCTGACGCATTATTTATCTTTCTTGCACCGCCAAGCTTAGATCATTTGAAAGAACGTCTTATTGGTCGCGGTACAGAAACAGATGAAAAGATTCAAAGCAGAGTAAATGAAGCACGTAAAGAAGTAGAAATGATGAATCTTTACGATTATGTCGTTGTTAATGATGAAGTTCATTTAGCTAAAGAAAGAATTCAATCAATTGTAGAAGCCGAGCACTTAAAAAGAGAACGCGTTGAAGCGATATATAGAAAAATGTTATTGGAGGCAAAAAAATAATGTTAAACCCACCGTTAAATCAATTACAATCACAAATTAATTCAAAATATTTAATTGCAACAACAGCTGCTAAACGTGCACGTGAATTAGACGAAAAGCCTGAAACTGCATTACTAAATGGTTATCATTCAGCAAAACCTGTAGGTGAAGCACTAGAAGAAATCGCAAGCGGAAAAATTTCACCTGTTGTACCTGAAGAATTTCAAGCATAAATAAAATTATTTCGTTATCAGTTAAGATGTTGTTCTGAAATATAAGTTATCATGTGTTTCAGACTTTTAAACATTTTTGCAATCTCTGATTCAATTGAAAATATACTTATATAAGCGTTTTTAGAATCAGTTAATCTTGCGGGAGTAGAACAGTGAATTAAAAATCTGTTCTACTCCCGTGTTTTTAGTTTTTCATCTTAGTTGTGTATAATAAATTTAAAAGTGAAGACTATAAATATAACTAAAGGAGTCGAATCATGAAGAACATTCTATTAGTTGTTACAGGAGGCATTGCTGCTTATAAAGCAATTGATTTAACTAGTAAACTTACTCAAGCGAATTATGATGTAAGAGTAATGCTCACGAATCATGCACAAGAATTTGTTACACCTTTAGCCTTTCAAGCCATTAGTAGAAACCCTGTATATACCAATACATTTATTGAAGAAAATCCTGAAGAAATTCAACATGTAGCATTAGGTGATTGGGCAGACTGCATCGTTGTTGCACCTGCTACTGCTAATACTATTGCCAAATTAAGTGTAGGCATTGCTGATGATATCGTCACATCAACGCTACTTGCTACAGAAATCCCTAAATTTATTGCTCCAGCTATGAATGTTCATATGTATGAAAATAAACGTACGCAACATAATATTTCTGTGTTAAAAGACGATGGATATCGTTTTATTGAACCTGGAGATGGTTTTTTAGCATGTGGGTACATTGCAAAGGGACGTATGGAGGAGCCTCTTCAAATTGTCAAAATAATCAATGATTATTTTAAAAATAAGAATAAACTATCACATAGATCTCATACTTCTTTTGAAGGGAAACATGCTTTAGTTACTGCAGGCCCTACAATTGAAGTGATTGATCCAGTAAGGTTTGTATCTAATCGTTCCTCTGGAAAAATGGGGTATGCAATTGCAGAAGCTTTAGCTAAAAGAGGTGCAAAGGTGACGCTTGTGGCAGGACCAACGCAACTTGATAATCCAGAGAATGTAGAAGTCATTCATGTAGAAAGTGCAGAAGAAATGTTTAATGCAGTTATAAGTCGATATGAAGAACAAGATATTGTTGTTAAAGCAGCAGCCGTCTCAGATTATACGCCGGCCGATGTATTGAATCATAAAATGAAAAAACAAGATGGCAATCTTTCTGTCACTTTTAAACGAACAAAAGACATTTTGAAATATTTAGGTGAACATAAAACGCATCAATACTTGGTCGGATTTGCAGCTGAAACCCAAAATATTAATGCTTATGCACAAGATAAATTAAAACGTAAAAATGCTGATGTCATTATTTCGAATAATGTAGGAGATCAAACCATTGGATTTCAATCTGATGATAATGAACTCACTATGCACTTTAAAGATGGACAACGTATTAATATAAAAAAAGGAAAGAAAGTGCAACTTGCACAACAAATTTTAGATGAACTGGAAACTAGGTGGCAATAATGATTGCGAAGGTCATTGTAGATATTCCTTCTAAGAGTGTTGATTTTAAATTCGATTATCTCATACCTGACCATTTAAAAGATTTTATAAAAGTGGGTGTAAGAGTTGTTGTACCGTTTGGTCCACGCACAATTCAAGGATATGTTATGGATATACAACAACAACCAAGTGAAGATGTCAATATAGATAGATTGAAAGCAATTAAAGAAATTCGAGATATTCGACCAGAATTAACACCTGAACTTATTCAATTAAGTGAATGGTTGAGTCATTATCATATTTCAAAACGTATTTCTGTGTTAGAAGCAATGCTTCCAAGTGCGATTAAAGCAAAATATACTAAAGTATTTAAAATAGTCCGTCACAATGATATTGAAGATGATATATTAAAATACTTTGATAACAACGGATATTATAAGTATAAAGATGCGCAAAAAAATAATCATTTAAATCTATTAAATCGTTTACTGGAACAACACTTAATAGAAGAAGAAACAATATTATCTCAACATACAAAAAGAAAAACACAGCGTGCAGTACGAGTTGTTGAAGGATACAATCCAGATGATATATTAGCTTTACTAGAAAAGAAATTAAAACAATATGATGTGTATGCTTATCTTTTAGAAGAACATCATAGAAATGTATTTTTAAAAGAACTTGAAGATATGGGATTTTCTAAATCAAGTATAGATGGTCTCGTTAAAAAAGGTTTCCTTGAAAAATATGATGCAGAAATTGAACGAGATCCTTTTGCAAATCGTATCTTTGAAAAAGAAGAAAAACGAACGTTAACCTCTGCTCAAAATGATGCATTTCAACAAATTAAAGAAAAAATAGATCACAATGCACAACGTACATTTTTATTACACGGCGTCACAGGTTCAGGAAAAACTGAAGTTTACTTGCAAGCCATTGAAGAAGTATTAAAAAAAGATAAACAAGCCATGATGCTTGTTCCAGAAATTGCGTTGACACCACAAATGGTTTTACGCTTTAAGCGACGTTTTGGTGATGATGTAGCTGTCCTACATTCAGGTTTGTCAAATGGTGAACGATATGATGAATGGCAAAAAATTAGAGATGGCAGAGCACGTGTAAGTGTAGGTGCTAGATCAAGTATCTTTGCACCATTTAAAAACTTAGGCATTATTATTATTGATGAAGAACATGAATCAACATATAAACAAGAAGATTATCCACGTTATCATGCTAGAGACATAGCAGAATGGCGAAGTCAATTTCATCAATGCCCATTAATATTAGGAAGTGCGACACCAAGTCTTGAATCTTATGCACGGGCAGAAAAAAATGTATATCAATTACTTACTTTACCTGAAAGAGTGAATCAACAAGCTTTACCTTCAATAGATATCATTGATATGAGAGCAGAACTAAGTTCAGGTAATCGTTCCATGTTCTCTGAAGAATTAAGACAAGCGATTCAAGATAGACTGAATAAAAATGAACAAATCGTTTTATTTTTAAATCGACGGGGTTATGCTTCGTTTATGTTATGTCGAGATTGTGGATATGTCCCACAATGTCCACATTGCGATATTTCGTTAACTTATCATAAGACGACAGACCAACTAAAATGCCACTATTGCGGCTATCAAGACTTGCCTCCTAACCTGTGTCCTAATTGTGAAAGCCCACATATCAGACAGGTTGGAACAGGTACACAAAGGGTAGAAGAAATTTTACAACAAGAATTTGAAGAGGCACGTATTATTCGTATGGATGTAGATACGACGTCAAGAAAAGGTGCACATGAAAAGCTATTGACTGATTTTGAAAATGGAAAAGGCGATATTTTATTAGGCACACAAATGATTGCAAAAGGTTTAGATTATCCAAATATAACATTAGTTGGTGTGCTTAATGCCGACACAATGTTAAATTTGCCCGACTTTAGAGCGAGTGAAAGAACGTATCAGTTACTTACACAAGTTTCAGGTCGTGCTGGTCGTCATGAAAAACCCGGTAAAGTGATTATTCAAACATATAATCCAACTCATTATGCAATAGAAGATGTTCAAAAAAATGATTATTTAACGTTTTATCATAAAGAAATGCAATTTAGAAAATTAGGTAAATATCCACCTTATTATTATTTAATTAATTTTACTATTGCGCATAAAAATATGAAAAAAGTAATGGAAGCTGCTAAACATGTACATCAAATTTTACTGCAACATCTTTCAGAAAGAGCCCTCGTACTTGGACCTTCTCCAGCGGCAATTGCTAGAATTAATAACGAACATCGTTTTCAAATATTGGTTAAATACAAGCGAGAGCCAGAATTAATTCATGCATTACAGTACTTAGATGATTATTATCATGAAGCATATATTAAAGATAAATTATCATTAAAGATTGATATCAATCCTCAAATATTAATGTAAAAAAAGAGTTGCACCATTTGCGTTTAGCTGCGTGGTGTAACTCTTTTTGTATTTACAGGTTACATTGTTACGTTTCCATTTTCATCTGCTGGTCTTAGTAATGTCAGAATCGCACTGATGATTGCAATAATATGAGGAATTCCTGTCCAACAAAATAATAAATGAAGAAGACCAGACATCATTTTACCAGCATAAAATTTGTGTACGCCAAAGCCACCTAAAAAGACAGCTAGGATAATGTAAATCACTTTATTGACTTCCATTCTTTATACCTCCTTAGTCTATTTAATATATTAATGTCTTCATGATTATTTTAGATATGAAAAAAATTAAAAGCAATTAAAGTTATCTAAGAAGAGTGAAGGTAAGACTAAGGTCGCATTTTAATTTGAATTACGTTATAATAATATGATGAATTTTTTTCGGGAGGCGTTCTAAGTGGCAATAAAGAAATTAGTTCCATCGACTCATCCTGTTTTATTTAAAAAAGCAAAAAAGATAACAACTTTTGATGAAAATTTAAAACGTTTATTATTAGATATTGAAGACACTTTATATTCTGAAGAAGCATCAGCTTTATCAGCGCCACAAATTGGTGTAAGTCAACGTGTTGCTATGATTGACATGGAAGCAGAAGGACTTTTGCAATTAATCAATCCTAAAATCAAAACAGAATCTAATGAGAAAATCATTGACTTAGAAGGTTCGGTTAATCTTCCTAATGTATTTGGTGAGGTAGAACGTAGTAAAATGATAACTGTAGAAGCAAATGATTTAGAAGGTCACGAGATTGAATTAACTGCTTATGATGATGTAGCTAGGATGATACTACACATCATTGATCAATTAGATGGTATTCCATTTACCGAACGTGCTATAAAAATATTGACTGAAAAAGAAGTGGAGGCATATTTTGACAATGAGTAAGATAATTTTTATGGGAACACCAGATTTTTCAACAAAAGTACTAGAGATGTTAATCGCTGAACATGAAGTCATCGCAGTAGTTACTCAACCAGACAGACCAGTAGGACGTAAGCGTGTATTAACGCCTCCTCCTGTAAAGAAAGTGGCAGAAACATACCACATTCCAGTATATCAACCTGAAAAGTTAAAAGATTCTAATGAGTTAAATGAACTTATGGATTTAAATCCTGATTTAATTGTAACGGCAGCATTTGGACAATTATTACCTGAAAGTCTATTAAAGCTCCCTAAGTTAGGTGCTGTAAATGTACATGCCTCATTATTACCAAAATATCGCGGTGGAGCACCTATTCACCAAGCCATTATAGATGGGGAAGTACAAACGGGTATTACAATCATGTATATGGTGAAAAAGTTAGATGCAGGTAATATTATTTCTCAAAAGGCCATCGACATTGAAGATGATGATAATGTAGGATCAATGCACGATAAATTAAGCTTTTTAGGTGCAGATTTATTAAAAGAAACATTACCTTTTATTATAGATGGTTCAAATGAAAGTATTCCACAAGATGATTCAAAAGCAACGTTTGCGTCTAATATTAGCAGAGAAGACGAACGTATCGATTGGACTAAAAGTGCTAAAGAGATACACAATCATATTCGCGGATTATCACCATGGCCAGTGGCTTATACAACTATGAATAATAAAAATTTAAAACTATATCAAGCTCATATTGAAAAAGGAAAAAACGGAGAACCAGGTGAAATTATAGAAATCACTAAGACTGCAATTATTGTAGGAACTGGCTCTTTGGATGCTATTGCATTAACAGATATTCAATTATCTGGGAAAAAACGAATGCTTGCTGCTCAATATTTAAGTGGTGTACAAGATTCATTAGTGGGGACTAAATTAGTATGACACAATCAGTAAGAGACCTTGCATTTCAGTCTATTCAAGATATTTTAAACGATAATGCTTATAGCAATTTAAAAATTAACGAAGTCATTAACCAATATAATATTGCAACTGTCGATAAAGCATTGTTTACAGAATTAGTTTATGGAACAATAAAGCGTAAAATGACTTTAGATTTTTATTTAAAACCCTTTGTTAAGACTAGAATTAAAGGTTGGGTACGTCAATTATTATGGATGAGTTTATATCAATATGTCTTCCTAGATAAAATACCTAATCACGCAATTATAAATGAAGCAGTTAATATTGCTAAACGTCGTGGTGGCCAGCATAATGGGAACATTGTTAATGCTATACTTCGTCATATATTTAAAAGTGACTTACCGACATTGGAAACAATTAAGAATGAAAAGCAACGCATGACGATTGAGTATAGTATACCAAGATGGATTATTGAGCATTGGATTACACATTACGGAATAGAAACGACACATAAGATTGCAAAATCATTTCTAGTACAATCTGCAAGTACAGTAAGAGTGAATACAAGTCGTACGGATGTTGAAACAATAAGTAAGGCGCTTTTACAAGAAGGCTATCATGTGGATATCGATCAACTCATTCCATATTGTTTACATCTTACAGGTAAACCAGTGATTGAATCTCGAGCTTTTAAAGATGGACTTATTTCCATCCAAGATAAAAGTTCAATGTTAGTAGGGTATTTAATGGATGTTCAAAAAGACGATACCATACTAGATGCATGCAGTGCTCCTGGCGGTAAGGCTTGTCATATGGCAGAATTACTAGCATCCACTGGCCATGTAGATGCTACAGATATTCATAAGCATAAAATTGGTTTAATTAAAGAAAATATCAAAAAGTTAAAATTAAAGAATGTGTCCACTTTCGACCATGATGCAACAAAACCATATTCAGAACTATATGACAAAATTTTAGTAGATGCACCTTGTAGTGGATTAGGTGTATTAAAACATAAGCCTGAAATTAAATATGTACAATCTAAGGATAGTATTAATGATCTTGTAGAAATTCAATTAAGTATATTAGATAATGTTAAACATAACTTGAAACCAGGCGGTTCACTTATTTATTCAACCTGCACAATTGAACAAATGGAAAATGAAAATGTAATTTATACATTTTTAAAGGAAAATAAAGATTTTGAATTTGAATTAATAACGCATCCTATTACTGGTGAAAAAGTAAAAACACTACAAATTTTGCCACAAGACTTTAATTCAGATGGCTTTTTCATTACTAAAATAAAAAGAAAGGAAAGTTAAGATGATAACTGCTGAAAAAAAGAAAAAAAATAAATTTTTACCAAATTTTGAAAAACAATCAATATATTCGTTAAGATATGATGAAATGCAAAATTGGTTAGTTGAGCACGGACAACAAAAATTTAGAGCTAAACAAATTTTTGAATGGTTATATCAAAAGCGTGTAGACACTATTGATGAGATGACTAATTTATCTAAAGACTTAAGACAATTGTTAAAAGATAACTTTGTTATGACAACGTTAACTACCGTAGTTAAACAAGAAAGTAAAGATGGAACAATTAAGTTTTTATTTGAATTACAAGATGGTTATACTATTGAAACGGTATTAATGAGACACGATTACGGTAATTCTGTATGTGTAACGACTCAAGTTGGCTGTCGAATTGGTTGTACATTTTGTGCTTCAACTTTAGGTGGTTTAAAGCGTAACTTAGAGGCTGGCGAGATTGTATCTCAAGTACTTACAGTTCAAAAAGCACTTGATGCTACTAATGAACGTGTATCACAAATTGTTATTATGGGAATTGGTGAACCCTTCGAAAATTATGATGAAATGATGGACTTTTTAAAAATAGTCAATGATGATAATAGTTTAAACATTGGAGCGCGACATATTACAGTATCAACGTCAGGAATTATCCCACGTATTTATGACTTTGCTGATGAACAAATTCAAATTAATTTTGCAGTAAGTTTACATGCTGCTAAAGATGAAATTCGTTCAAAATTAATGCCAATTAATAGAGCGTATAATGTTGGAAAATTAATGGAAGCAATTAAATATTATCAAGAAAAAACGAATCGTCGAATTACATTTGAATATGGATTGTTTGGAGGCGTAAATGATCAACTTGAACATGCAAGAGATTTAGCACATTTAATTAAAGATTTAAACTGTCATGTGAATCTTATACCAGTCAATCATGTTCCTGAACGTAATTATGTTAAAACACCCAAAGATGATATTTTTAAATTTGAAAAAGAATTGAAACGTTTAGGCATCAATGCAACAATTAGAAGAGAACAAGGTTCAGATATAGATGCAGCATGTGGACAATTAAGAGCTAAGGAACGACAAGTAGAAACGAGGTAATCATCATGCTTAACGCACAGTTTTTCACAGATACTGGACAACATCGAGAAAAGAACGAAGACGCGGGAGGTATATTTTATAACCAAACACATCAACAATTGTTAGTGTTGTGTGATGGAATGGGTGGTCATAAAGCAGGTGAAGTTGCAAGTCAATTTGTTACTAATCAATTACAAGACTATTTTGAAAAAGAAAATTTTATTGAATTAGACCGAGCTGAATCATGGTTAAGTCAAACATTAAAAGATATTAATCTCGAATTATTTGAATATGCTACAACGAATGAAGAATATCGTGGTATGGGCACAACGTGTGTATGTGCCCTCATATTTGATAATAAAATTGTAGTAGCAAATATTGGTGATTCTAGAGCATACGTGATTAATTCAAGAGAAATTGAACAGATTACCTATGATCATTCATTTGTTAATCATTTGCTTATGACAGGACAAATTACTGAAGAAGAAGCGTTTAATCATCCTCAACGTAATATAATTACTAAAGTAATGGGTACCGATCGCCGAGTAAGTCCTGATATTTTTACAAAACGCATCAGTTACTATAATTATATATTACTTAATTCTGATGGACTGTCAGATTATGTAAGAAATCACGAAATAGAAACGTTAATGAATCAGTCTACATCATTAAATGAACTTGGAGAAGCACTGATACAAGCTGCCTTAGATCATCAATCTAAAGATAATGTGAGTGTACTATTAGCTGAAATTGAGGGTAATAATGTATGAATGGCAAGCTAATTAATGATCGCTATCAACTCTTAGATAAACTTGGTGGCGGAGGAATGAGTATGGTTTATCTTGCTGAAGACACTATACTTGAACGTAAAGTGGCTATTAAAGCAATTTCTATTCCCCAAAGCGAAAAAGATGAAACTATGAAACGTTTTTACAGAGAGGTAAATAGTGCTACACAAATTGTTCATGAAAATATCGTGGAAGTATATGATGTTGAAGAAGATGATGATAATTTCTATCTTATTATGGAATATATTGATGGGCCGACACTATCTGAGTATATACATAGTCATGGTCCATTGAATATAGAAACAGCTATTGATTTTATTAAGCAAATTTTAAATGGAGTAAAACAAGCGCATGAGCAACGTATTATACATAGAGATATTAAACCTCAAAATGTGCTAATTAATAAAGATAAAATTTTAAAAATTTTTGATTTCGGCATCGCAAAAGCGTTAAGTGAGACATCAATGACTCAAACAAATCATGTGCTTGGAACGGTTCAATATTTATCTCCAGAACAAGCTAAAGGAGATAAAACGAATGAAACAACCGATATCTATTCAATTGGTATAGTGTTGTATGAAATGTTAGTTGGTGAACCACCTTTTAGTGGAGAGACAGCTGTAAGTATTGCTATTAAACATATTCAAGAAACGGTTCCTAATATTACTGAAAAATATCCAAATATTCCACAATCTTTAAGTAATGTGGTACTTAAGGCGACTGAAAAAAATCCTAAAGATCGTTATCAAACGATAGAAGAAATGTATAATGATTTGAGTAGTGTGCTTGTTACAAGCAGATTAAATGAAGAAAAGCATACGCGTATAAGTGATACCACCCAAACAGTACCCATTGATAAAAAAGAAATAAAAAATAAACTCGAAGAAGAAACTCATAAAAAAGATATAGCGCAAACGATGCAAATTCCTATTATCAATCATCATAAATTTCAAGCAAGTGAAAATAATGTATACACACCTAAACGTAAAAAACGTTCTAAAAAGAAAAAGTTCGCTATTATTTTTATTTTAGCGCTTTTATTATTAAGTTTGATTGGGTTTATCGCTTGGGGCATGCTTAGTGATAAATATACAGAAATGCCTGATTTAACGGGTAAAACTGAAAAAGAAGCAGAAAAAGTATTAAAAGCTTCGCATTTAGAAATAGGACATATATCTAGAGAATATAATGATGACTATCCCGAAAATAAAATTATTAACTCCAATCCTAAAGCAGGAGAACGTGTTAACCAACAAGAAAAAGTAGATGTTGTGTTATCAAAAGGCCCAGAAAAGATAAATATGCCTAATGTGATCGGGATTAAAAAAGAAGAGGCTATAAAAAAACTTAAAGATCATAAATTAAATCATGTGACAATTAATCAAGAATATAATAGTCAAATGCCAAAAGGATATATTTTCAAGCAAAATATTAACCCTAATGAATCGGTGAAACTTAACGATCATCATATTGTACTGACTGAATCGTTAGGTGTAAAAAAAGTTTACGTCAAAGACTATGAAAATAAAAATTATCAAAATGCTAAAAAAGAATTAGAGTCGATGGGTCTAAACGTACAAGTTAAGACGACTAATAGTGATACTAAAGATAAGGATATCATTATTTCACAATCTCCAAAGCAGACTGAAGTAAATGAAGGAAGTACAGTAGAATTTATGGTTTCTAAGGGTAAAGATAAAAAAGAAGATTCAAAAAAGGACTCAGATTCTTCTGATGATAAGAAAGATAATCATACGACAAGCGTAAAAAATTATACGGAAACTTATCATATTCCGTATACTGGAAATGATGGAGAAAGTCAAAAGGTAAAGATTTATATTAGAGATAAAAATAATAGTGGTACACAGGTAAGTCAAACATACAATATTCACAAAGATAAGATCATTACTATTCCATTAAAAATTGAACAAGGTGATTCTGCTGGATATACGATTGAAGTAGATGACAATGTTATTGCAGATAAAGATATTGACTATGAATAAATTTCAAATATCAGAACAAGAGTAAGATAGTAATGATAAGTTATGCATCGTTTACTGTTTATACATTAACATGTATTTTATGATATAAATGATGTCAATTTTAAAAGGCAATTTCTATTGAAATAATATAGAAATTGTCTTTTTAACAACTATAATTTTATTATGTAAAGTTAACTTTTTTGAGCGATTTTAATGTCTTTCTATCCTTATCTTTATGATGATGGTATAGAATATATATTATTAATTCTATGTTTGCTATAATAATATAAATATAAATACTTAATTTGAGGTGTTAATTTGGAAACAGGACGTATTGTTAAATTAATTAGTGGAGTATATCAAGTAGATGTAGGTGGAAAAAAATATAATACTAAACCTCGTGGTCTTTTTAGAAAGAAAAAATTTTCTCCTGTAGTAGGAGATATCGTTGACTTTGATATTCAAAATGAAGATGAAGGTTATATTCACCACGTACATGAACGCCACAATGCATTAAAGCGTCCTCCAGTAAGTAATATTGATGGTCTGGTTATTGTAATGAGTGCGGTTGAACCTAATTTTTCAACACAATTGTTAGATAGATTTTTAGTGATTGCACATTCTTACAACTTATCTCCTAGTATATTAGTCACTAAAAAAGATATTGCTAGTGAAACGCAAATCAGTCATATCGAAACATTACTAAATACATATAAGGAAATAGGATATTCTGTTCAATTTGTAGGTAAAGAAACTGATAAAGTTGATATTGTGAATACCTGGCCTAATGGTCTAATTGTGCTAAGTGGACAATCTGGTGTTGGAAAATCAACATTTATAAATACGTTTAAACCAGAACTAAATCTTGAAACCAATGATATTTCTAAATCACTTAATCGAGGTAAACATACGACAAGACATGTAGAACTATTTGAAAGAGAAAATGGTTTTATAGCAGATACACCTGGTTTTAGTGCACTTGATTTTGATCATATTGAAAAAGATGATGTAAAGTATTACTTTAAAGAAATTAATGCTTTTGGAAATGATTGTAAATTTAGAAATTGTAATCATATTAAAGAACCTAAATGCAATGTTAAACATCAATTAGAAAACAATAATTTAGCGCAATTTCGCTATGAACATTATTTACAATTAGTTAATGAAATTTCGAATAGAAAGGTTAGATATTAATGAGACACATTTTTCCTTCTTTATTATCAGTCGATTTTTTGAATTTAAAACAGGAAATACAATTATTAGAAGAAGCAGGCGTTGACGGTCTACATTTTGATGTTATGGATGGTCAATTTGTACCTAATATATCAATTGGATTACCCATATTAGATGCAGTAAGATCAACTACGCAATTACCAATTGATGTACACCTCATGATTGAGAATCCTGAAAACTATATTGAGACATTTGCAAAACATGGGGCAGACATGATTTCAGTCCATATTGAATCAACCCCTCATATTCATCGTGCTATTCAACTTATCAAAAGTCTAGATAAAAAAGCAGGTGTAGTAATTAATCCTGGCACCCCTGTAGATAGGGTCGTGCCTGTTCTTTCTATGGTGGATTATGTTTTAGTAATGACGGTTAATCCTGGATTTGGTGGACAAACATTTATCGACATGTGTGCTTCAAAAATTAAGTTATTAAATGATTTGAAGTCATCTTTTAATTTAAATTTTGATATTGAAGTCGATGGTGGTATAAATGATAAAACGATAGATATTTGTGCAAAACATGGGGCTAACCTTTTTGTTACAGGTTCATACTTTTTTAACCAATATGATTATAAAACAGTGACTAAAATATTGAGAGGTTGAGATAATGAAAATTAATTTACTATGTGGAGATCGGCATTTACCCCCTCATATTTTTTCAAAATTATCAACTGAATCGTGGGGCGGAATAGACCGTGGGACTTTAATTCTTTCTGAACAAAGTATTGTACCTGTTTTTTCAGTGGGCGATTTTGACTCCGTCAATGATGAAGAAAGAGAAATTTTAAAAAAAACATTAAATATTCATCCAGTTAAAGCTGAAAAAGATGACACTGATTTAGCATTAGGCGTAGAACAAGCCATTCAAAAGGGATATACAGAAATAGATATCTATGGAGCAACGGGTGGAAGATTAGATCATTTTATGGGAACATTACAAATTCTTTTCAAGTCAGTCTATATAAAAAAAGAAATTATAATTAAAGTAATAGATAAGCAAAATGAAATCATGCTACTTAATACTGGGACACATCAACTTCATAAATCTGATAAATATCAATATGTTTCATTTATTCCAGTAAATGGAGAAGTGATAGTATCTTTATCTGGGTTTAAATATAATTTAGATCATCAGCATTTAGAAATAGGCTCTACACTGACAATCTCTAATGAAGTCGATCAATCAATAGCGATTATCGAAGTTGAAAAAGGTCAAGTATTGCAAATGAGAAGTAAAGATTTAGAGTAATAAAAAAATGCCTTCACCACATATGAAGGCATTTTTAGTGCATTATATTTATTAAACTCTAGTAACTTTACCAGATTTTAAAGCACGAGCAGAAACCCAAACTTTTTTAGGTTTACCGTCAACTAAAATTCTAACTTTTTGAAGGTTAGCGTTAAATCTGCGTTTGTTCGCATTTAAAGCGTGTGAACGATTATTACCAGTCGTAGCTTTACGACCTGTTACGTAACATTGTTTACCCATCAAAGTACCTCCTTTAATAAATATAAATACACTTAACTACTTATATACTTTAAATAAGATACCATATATCAATATTTAAAGCAATAAAATCATATGTAATTTATGTTAATTGTTTTGAAAATGTAAATCTATGGTATAATTAACTATTGTGGAGTTATTATAATATATTTTTATGTAGATTGGCTTATTTATAAAATAGTTATCTTTATCATATATGTATACATCATTTTTAAATATGATTTTAACCATAATTCAGGAGGATAATGAAGATGACATTAGAGATCTTAAATGACTATGGCAAAATTGATATCTCAAATGAGGTCATTGCTTCTGTTGTAGGAAGTAAAGCTGTAGAAAGTTATGGCATTGTTGGCATGGCATCTAGACAACAAGTAAGAGACGGTATTGCTGAAATATTAGGACATGAGAATTATGCTAAAGGTATTGTTGTTAAAGAAGATAATGGTGTGATTGATATAGATATGTACATCATTGTAAGTTATGGTGTCAAAATTTCTGAAGTAGCTAACAATGTACAATCATCAGTAAAATATACACTCGAAAGTTCACTTAATATTAAAGTGAATTCTATTAATATTTTTGTACAAGGTGTAAGACTTAATAACAAGGGCAAGAAGGTATAGGAGGACAAAGCACGATGATTAGCAAAATTAATGGTAAATTATTTGCCGATATGATAATACAAGGGGCACACAATTTATCTAATAATGCAGATTTAGTTGATTCCCTTAATGTATATCCGGTACCTGATGGTGATACAGGAACAAATATGAATTTAACAATTACCTCAGGTCGCGAAGAAGTTGAAAATAATTTATCTCAAAGTATTGGTGAATTAGGTAAAACTTTTTCTAAAGGACTTTTAATGGGAGCACGTGGTAACTCTGGTGTTATTTTATCTCAATTATTTAGAGGATTTTGCAAAAATATTGAAGATGAAAAGGAAATTAATGCTCAACAATTTGCTAGTAGTTTTCAAGCAGGTGTCGATACAGCTTATAAAGCAGTCATGAAACCAGTTGAAGGAACTATTTTGACTGTTGCCAAAGATGCAGCAAGTGCAGCTATGACTAAAGCAGAAGAAACAGATGATTGCATCGAAGTAATGGAATATACAATCGAAAAAGCTGAGCAATCTTTAAATAATACGCCAAATTTATTAGCAGTTTTAAAAGAAGTAGGCGTAGTGGATAGTGGCGGTAAAGGTTTATTGTGTGTCTACGAAGGCTTTTTAAAAGGACTAAAAGGCGAAAAAGTTGAAGCTAACAAACAAAAATTAGACACAGAAGATTTGGTTCATGAAGAACATGATTTTCATGGGGTTATTAATACAGAAGATATTAAGTACGGTTATTGTACTGAAATGATGGTACGCTTTGGAAAAGATAAAAAAGAATTTAATGAACAAACATTCAGAAATGACATGAGCGAATTTGGTGATTCGTTATTAGTTATTAATGATGATGAAATAGTTAAAGTCCATGTACATACAGAAACACCAGGTGAAGTGTTCAATTATGGACAACAATATGGTGAGCTTATTAAATTAAAAGTAGAAAATATGCGTGAACAACATCGTGAAGTAATTAGAAAAGAACAAAGTCATCAACAAGCAACAGCTTCGCAACAACCTAAAACAGTTGAAACAGCAGTAATTGCCATTTCAATGGGTGAAGGTATCTCTGAGTTGTTCACTTCAATGGGTGTGACACACATTATTAGTGGTGGGCAAACAATGAATCCTTCTACAGAGGATATTGTTAAGGTGATTGAACAGTCTGAATGCCAGCGTGCAATTATCTTGCCAAATAATAAAAATATTAGAATGTCTAGTGATCAAGCAGCACAACTTGTTAAAGCTGATACAGTAGTCATTCCAACTACATCTATTCCTCAAGGTATTGCAGCACTTTTCCAATATGATGTTGCATCTACGTTAGAAGAAAATGCGTCTCATATGAATACAGCGTTAGAAACTGTTAAATCTGGCTCAATTACATTTGCTGTCAGAGATACTAAGATTGATGGTGTAGATATTAAAAAAGATGAATTTATGGGATTAGCTGAAAGTAAAATTGTGACTAGTAATGCAGATGAATTTAAAACTATTACTGGCTTATTAAGTACATTGTTAAATGAAGAAAGTGAAATCTTAACAGTGATTACTGGTGAAGATGCACAATCTGATATGACAACTCAATTAGAAGAATGGGTAGAAAATGAATATCCAGATGTTGAAATAGAAATCCATAAAGGTGATCAACCAATTTATCCATATTTATTTGCTGTAGAATAAAGTGAGATTTAATAGTGGGAGTGATAACGATGAAATGATTATCGTTGTCACTCCCCATTTTATATTTAATAAAAGTATTGAAAAATATGACACTGGAAAACTTACTTTAATAGGTTTTTCAAGACATAATGACCAGTCAATATATATTAAAATAGAAAAATATGCTATCAATAATGAACTGTAAAATAGAGGAAGATATCACAATTAAGAAGATAACTAATATTCAAAGAGTGATTAAAAAAATATCATATAATTTAGCAGTAATAATAACTGGGAATGTATGTATAAATCGTTTTTTGATTTAAACCTTGATGGAACATAAAAATACTTCGTACTTCTAAAATTTAAATAAGATTAAGAGCTAATGCAAAATCATTTAAAATAGATTTATGCTCTCTTTCATATTATTAGTTAAGTATGATAAAACGATATTAGTATTAAAAGTGAATGTTGTACGTTTAAATGAAGTGAGTGATATTCATTTGTCAAGTGGACTATAGTAAGATGGTATCACTAAATATTTATAATAAACGTGATAAAATATAAATAAGATTAAAAATATTAGGTGAGAAATAATGTCGAAAGTTAGTTTAATTGAAAGTCCATATCCGCTTCAATCTATAAAAGGACTTGGACCAAAGAGAATTGCTTTACTACATGAATTAAACATTCACACAATAGAAGATTTAGTGTTGTATTTACCAACGCGTTATGAAGATAATACTGTTGTAGATTTAAACTTAGCTGAAGATCAATCTACTGTGACAGTAGCAGGAGAAATTTATTCTGTACCCACGGTAGCCTTTTTTGGTCGGAATAAATCAAAATTAACTGTCCATTTAATGATTGATAATATCGCAGTTAAATGTGTATTTTTTAATCAACCGTATTTAAAAAAGAAAATTGAGTTAAATCAAACAGTGACAATAAAAGGTAAATGGAATCGTGCTAAACAAGAAATTAATGGCAATCGTATTTTTTTTAATGACACTCATACCTCTACTGAAGAAGTGAGATTAGAACCGGTATATCGACTTAAAGAAGGTATTAAACAAAAACAAATGCGTGATATGATTCATCAATCTCTTAATGATGTCACTATACATGAATGGATTACGGAGGAATTAAGACAAAGGTACAAATTGGAATTACTAGATTATACTATTAAAACGTTGCATCTACCTAAAGATAAACAAGCTCTTATGCGTGCGAGACGTACATATGCTTTTACTGAATTATTTATGTTTGAACTACGTATGCAATGGTTAAATCGCTTAGAAAAAGCTTCAGATGAAGCCATTGAAATTAATTATGATATTAATAAAGTGAAGTCATTTATCCAGTCGTTACCTTTTGAATTAACAGATGCACAGAAATCGAGCGTTAATGAAATATTTAGAGATTTGAAAGCGCCAATACGCATGCATCGTTTATTACAAGGTGATGTTGGGTCAGGGAAAACAGTTGTAGCAGCAATTTGTATGTATGCACTCAAAACTGCTGGATATCAATCTGCACTGATGGTACCTACAGAAATTTTGGCTGAACAACATGCAAATAGTTTAACAGAACTTTTTGGTGACCATATGAATGTTGCTTTATTAACTGGATCGGTAAAAGGAAAAAAAAGACGTGTATTGTTAGAACAATTAGAGAATGGAACGATCGATTGTTTAATTGGCACGCATGCATTGATTCAAGACGATGTACAATTTAAAAATGTAGGGTTAGTTATTACTGATGAACAGCATCGTTTTGGTGTGAATCAACGTCAATTACTAAGAGAAAAAGGTGCTATGACCAACGTATTGTTTATGACTGCGACGCCTATACCGAGAACGTTAGCCATTTCAGTATTTGGAGAAATGGATGTGTCCTCAATTAAACAATTACCTAAAGGTCGAAAGCCAATTATTACACATTGGGCGAAACATGAACAGTATGACCAAGTGTTAGCTCAAATGACAAGCGAACTAAAAAAAGGACGTCAAGCCTATGTGATTTGTCCACTAATTGAAAGTTCTGAACACCTAGAAGATGTACAAAATGTTGTTGAGCTTTTTGAGTCACTACAAGAGTTTTATGGTAAAACACATGTAGGTTTATTACATGGGAAAATGTCAGCAGACGAAAAAGATGATGTAATGGCACGTTTTAGTAATCATGATATTGATATCTTAGTGTCGACAACCGTAGTTGAAGTAGGCGTTAATGTTCCTAATGCTACATTTATGATGATTTATGATGCTGATCGTTTTGGATTATCTACACTACATCAACTTAGAGGTCGTGTTGGACGTAGTGAACATCAAAGTTATTGTGTATTAATTGCATCACCTAAAACAGAAACTGGCATAGAAAGAATGACCATTATGACACAAACTACAGATGGATTTGAATTAAGTGAATATGACTTAGAAATGAGAGGCCCTGGTGATTTCTTTGGAGTTAAACAAAGCGGGTTACCAGATTTTATGGTTGCTAATATAGTAGAAGATTATCGTATGCTAGAAGTAGCTCGTGATGAGGCCGCAGAACTCATTCAATCTGGGGAGTTTTTTACTGAGAAATATGAACGTTTAAGAGCATTTATCAACGACCACTTACTTAACATGAGTTTTGATTAACATCAGTAAACTGATATTTAATTCAAATTATTTATTATATGAGAATGTAATATTTGTTGAGGATAATAAATAGAAAGTGTTATGATATGTGAGGAATGATTAAGACTTGGTACTAAAATATTTAAAGGGGAGGAAAGTATGAAATTAAAAAAAACAGAACGTCGTCATGAGATTAAGAAGGCGATTAATGAAAACCCCTTTATTACGGATAGTGAATTGTGTGAATTATTCAACGTAAGTATTCAAACTATCCGTCTGGATCGCACACAACTTAATATTCCTGAATTACGTAAACGTATTAAATCTGTAGCCAAACAAAATTATGAATATATCAAAGGATTGGAAGCTAATGAAGTGATTGGGGATCTTATTCAAGTTAAACCTAATTATTCTGCCCAATCTATTATAGAAATTACAGAAGAGTATGTGTTTCAAAAAACACGTATTGCACGTGGGCATATTTTATTTGCTCAAGCTAATTCATTATGTGTAGCCCTAATACATAACTCTACTGTTTTAACTCAAGAAAGTAATTTGAAATTTATTGAAAAAGTAAAGTTGCATGATAATGTTAGAGCAGAAGCAACCGTAATCAATAGAACAAATCGACATTATGATATAAAAGTGGAATCTTTTGTAAAAGATACACTCGTTTTTACAGGCATATTTAAAATGTTTTATATAAGTGAGGATGAAAACCATGGTTAAAATTGCTGTAGATATGATGGGTGGCGACAATGCACCAGGCATCGTATTAGAAGCTGTAGAGAAAGCAATCAATGATTTTAAAGATTTAGAAATTATTTTATTTGGTGATGAAAAACAATATACATTAAATCATAAGCGTATAGAATTTAGACATTGTTCAGAAAAAATTGAGATGGAAGATGAGCCTGTACGTGCCATTAAAAGAAAAAAAGACAGCTCAATGGTACGCATGGCAGAAGCGGTTAAATCTGGTGAGGCAGATGGTTGTGTATCTGCTGGTAATACAGGTGCTTTAATGTCAGCAGGGCTATTTATCGTCGGACGTATTAAAGGCGTAGCTAGACCAGCACTTGTTGTCACATTACCTACTATCGATGGTAAAGGATTTGTATTTTTAGATGTTGGAGCCAATGCAGATGCAAAACCTGAACACTTATTGCAATATGCACAGCTAGGTAATATTTATGCTCAAAAAATTAGAGGTATTCAACAACCTAAAATATCATTGTTGAATATCGGAACTGAACCAGCAAAAGGAAATGCCTTGACTAAAAAAACATATCAATTATTAAAAGATGAAGCGAGTCTCCGATTTAATGGAAATATTGAGGCTAAAACATTGATGGAGGGTGACACAGATGTAGTTGTCACTGATGGTTATACTGGAAATATGGTACTAAAAAACATCGAAGGTACTGCTAAATCAATTGGAAAAATGTTAAAAGGTACACTACTAGCTAATTTAAAAAATAAGCTTGCTGCTGCGATATTGAAAAAAGATATCAGTAAGTTTGCGAAAAAATTAGACTATGCAGAATATGGTGGGTCTGTTCTTTTAGGGTTAGATGGTACTGTAGTAAAAGCACATGGTGGTTCAAATGCACGTGCATTCTATTCTGCAATTCGACAAGCTAAAATTGCTGGTGATGAACAAATAGTAAAAATTATGAGAGAAACGGTAGGTGGTGACAATGAGTAAAACTGCAATTGTTTTTCCTGGACAAGGTGCACAAAAAGTAGGAATGGCTAAAGATTTATATCATGTTAATAAAGATGCGACTTCTGTTTTAGAATCAGCGCAAACAACTGTTGATTTTGATTTATTAGAAACGATGTTTACAGATAAAGAGAAAAAATTAGGAGAAACTGAGAATACTCAACCTGCATTGTTAACACATAGTATTGCATTACTAGAAGCACTAAACCGTATAGATGCTGACTATACAATGGGGCATAGTCTTGGTGAATATTCAAGTTTAGTGGCTGCTGGCGTACTAAAATTTGAAGATGCAGTGAAAATTGTGCGTAAGCGTGGCGAATTAATGACTCAAGCTTTTCCAAATGGTGTAGGAAGTATGGCTGCTGTTTTAGGGTTAAGTTATGAAGAAGTAGATGAAATTTGTAAAGAAATTTCATTTGGAGATCAATTAATTGAACCTGCCAATATTAATGCACCAGGTCAAATTGTTGTATCTGGGCATAAGGCGCTGATTGATAAATTAACTAAAGAAGGAAAAATTTTAGGTGCGAAGCGTGTGATTCCTTTAGCAGTATCAGGTCCCTTCCATTCTTCAATGATGCAAGTAATTGAAGAGGATTTCGCTTCATTTATTGATCAATTCACTTGGAATGATGCTCAATTTCCTATCGTTCAAAATTATAATGCTCATGGAGAAACAAAAGCAGAAACGATTAAACAAAATATGGTGAAACAACTCTATTCACCAGTACAATTTATTAAATCTACAGAGTGGTTAATAGACCAAGGCGTGGATCATTTTATTGAAATTGGGCCTGGTAAAGTATTATCTGGTTTAATTAAAAAAATTAATCGAGATGTAAAAATTACATCGATTCAAACATTAGAAGATGTGAAAGGATGGAATGAAAATGACTAAAAGTGCATTAGTAACTGGTGCTTCTAGAGGAATTGGACGTAGTATTGCATTGCAATTAGCAGAAGATGGATTCAATGTAGCAGTTAATTACGCGGGTAATAAAGAAAAAGCAGAAGCAGTGGTTAAAGAAATCAAAGAAAAAGGCGTAGAAAGTTTTGCAATACAAGCAAACGTTGCTGAAGGTGATCAAGTCAAAGCCATGATTAAAGAAGTTGTAAATCAATTTGGCTCTTTAGATGTTCTTGTAAACAACGCAGGTATTACAAAAGACAATTTATTAATGCGAATGAAAGAGCAAGAATGGGATGACGTTATTAATACTAACTTAAAAGGGACATTTAATTGTATTCAAAAAGCTACGCCACAAATGTTACGCCAACGTAGCGGTGCTATTATCAATTTATCTAGTATTGTAGCGGCTATGGGTAATGCTGGACAAGCTAATTATGTAGCGACAAAAGCAGGTATTGAAGGACTGACAAAATCAAGTGCACGTGAACTTGCTTCACGTGGTATTACTGTTAATGCAGTTGCGCCTGGGTTTATCGTCTCAGATATGACAAATGCATTAAATGAAGATCTTAAATCACAAATGTTGGAGCAAATTCCATTATCACGTTTTGGAGAAGATAAAGATATTGCCTATGCAGTGTCATTTTTAGCATCTGATCGTGCGAAATATATTACAGGTCAAACGTTATCAGTTAATGGTGGCATGTATATGTAATATATACGTCATGTATTTAAAAGGATAAATAGTCATTATATCCTTTTAATAAATACTTGTGTTTTAGCCCTTAAAATGGGAAAATATAATAGTCTATGGATAGACACTTTTAAAGGAGGTGAATCGACGTGGAAAACTTCGATAAAGTAAAAGATATCATCGTTGACCGTTTAGGTGTAGACGCTGATAAAGTAACAGAAGATGCATCTTTCAAAGATGATTTAGGCGCTGACTCACTTGATATCGCTGAATTAGTGATGGAATTAGAAGACGAATTTGGTACTGAAATTCCTGATGAAGAAGCTGAAAAAATCAACACTGTTGGTGATGCAGTTAAATACATCAATAGTCTTGAAAAATAAAAACTTACATCTGAGTCGTCGTCATGATGGCTCAGATTTTTTTCATAGGACATCAATAACATGAACGGAGGTTTATCAATCATGCACCCGAAACAATCAGAAATGATTAAAGATTTTCAATATCAATTTGATAAAAAAATGAAGATGCTTGGTCTTAGTTATACTCATTTAGATGTGTACCAACAAGCGTTTTCGCACTCTAGCTTTATTAATGATTTTAATATGGATCGATTAGCGCATAACGAGCGTTTAGAATTTTTAGGAGATGCGGTATTAGAATTGACGGTTTCACGTTACCTTTTTGACAAATATCCTAATTTACCAGAAGGAAATTTAACTAAAATGAGAGCGACAATCGTATGTGAACCCTCACTTGTAATATTTGCAAATAAAATTGAATTAAATCAACTCATTTTACTTGGAAAAGGTGAAGAAAAAACAGGTGGTAGAACAAGACCTTCATTAGTATCAGATGCTTTTGAAGCGTTTATTGGGGCTTTATACTTAGACCAAGGCTTAGAAGTAGTCTGGAAGTTTGCTCAAAAAGTCATTTTTCCATATGTAGAACATAATGAATTAATTGGCGTGGTCGATTTTAAAACACAATTCCAAGAATATATTCATAGTCAAAGTAAAGGGGATGTGACGTATCATTTGATTAAAGAAGAAGGTCCAGCACACCATCGTTTATTTACATCTGAAGTGATTTTAGAAAATAAAGCAATCGCAAAAGGACAAGGCAGAACAAAAAAAGAATCTGAACAAAAAGCAGCTGAAAGTGCTTATCATAAGTTAAGAGATGAGAACAAATAATAATGAACGCATTTCATATATTATCTTCTTTTCAACAAGAATGAGTATGAATGAATTAAGGAGAAGAGTATGGTTTATTTGAAATCTATAGATACCATTGGCTTTAAGTCATTTGCAGATCGTACGAATGTACAGTTCGATAGAGGCGTGACAGCAATTGTTGGTCCAAATGGTAGTGGAAAAAGTAATATTACTGATGCGATTAAATGGGTTTTAGGAGAACAATCTGCTAAGTCGCTTCGTGGCTCTAAAATGGAAGATATTATTTTCTCAGGGGCAGAACATCGTCAAGCACAAAATTATGCAGAAGTACAATTAAAATTAGATAATTCTACAAGAGGGTTGCAGATTGAGGCTGATGATGTGATTGTAACACGTCGTCTTTATCGTAGTGGAGAAAGCGAATATTATTTAAATAATGATAGGGCACGTCTACGCGATATTACAGAGTTATTTTTAGATTCTGGTCTAGGAAAAGAAGCGTTTAGTATTATTTCACAAGGTAGAGTAGATGAAATTTTAAATGCTAAACCTGTTGACCGACGTCAAATCATAGAAGAATCAGCGGGTGTTTTAAAATATAAAAAAAGAAAAACGGAATCTTTACAAAAGCTAGGTCATACAGAAGATAATCTATCTCGAGTAGAAGATATTTTATATGATTTAGAAGGGCGTGTTGAACCTCTAAAAGCAGAAGCATCTATTGCTAAAGAATACTTACAATTATCAAAAGAGATGGAGCATAGTGATGTTGTCGTAACTGTACACGATATTAATCAATATGATGAAGAGAATCGTCAACTCGATGAACGATTGAATCATCTAAAAAGCCAACAAGCTGAAAAAGAAGGCCAACAAGCTCAATTAAATCAATATTTACAAAAACAAAAAACACAACGTCAAAAGCTTGAAAGAGATACCGACCACGTTAATATAGATTTAATTACTACAACTGAGGAATATGAAAAATTTATTGGAAAATTAAATGTCCTTGAAGAGCGAAAAAGAAATCAATCAGAAACGAATGCACGTTTTGAAGAAGAATTAGATAATTTACAATATGAATTAAAGAATGTTCAAGATGAAAGAGAACTTTCTTTAGAACAAGTATCTAAACTTAAAAAACAGCATCAATCGCTTAATAAAGAGATTAAACAGTTAGAATCAAAACTTAATCTTACAGATGCACAACATGATGAAAAATTAGAAACTATTAAAAATGAATATTATGAATTAATGTCCGAGCAATCTGAAGTGAATAATGATATTCGTTTTTTAGAACGTACTATTCAAGAAAATGAAACCAAAAAAACACGTCTCGATGCAAGATTAATAGAAGTATTTGATCAACTTAAACATATTCAAAAGGACATACATCAAACCGAACAAGCGCATACTACTACATCACAAAAAATGAATGTAACAGAGAAAGACATGCGTGACGTTGAATATCGTTTATCTGAAACAAAACGTATAGAAGCGACATATGAAGATAAGTTATATCAAGCGTATCGATATACTGATAAAATGCGTGTGCGTATGGAAAGTTTAGAAACACAAGCAGAAGACTATTCCTACTTTTTTAATGGAGTAAAACATATATTAAAAGCAAAAGAGAATACTTTAAGTGGTATTCATGGTGCAGTAGCCGAAGTCATCAAGGTACCATCAAAATTAACACAAGCGATTGAAACAGCGTTAGGAGCCTCCTTACAACACATTATTGTAAATAATGAAAAAGATGGTCGCCAGGCGATAAAATTTTTAAAACAACGAGGATTAGGAAGAGCAACATTTTTACCACTAAATGTAATTAGAGCAAGAAGTTTATCTCATCATATCCAAAATGTAGCTCGAAATTTTGATGGTTTTATTAATATTGCATCTGAAGCGGTTGAAGTTAATCAAACGTATCAAGCTGTCATAGATAATTTGATGGGTACTACCATTATAGTGGAGAATCTTAAAATTGCGAATGAACTTGCAAGAGCGATTCAATATAAAGCGCGAATCGTTACCTTAGAAGGAGATATCGTTAATCCAGGAGGATCAATGTCAGGTGGCGGAATGCGTCAATCAAAAAGTATTTTAGCTCAAAAAGATGAATTGACAACAATGAAAACACAATTAAACGACTACGAAGAGAAAACAAAAGAATTCGAACAACAATTGCAAAATCAAAAAGAGGAAGTTGAGACATTAAGTAATAAGTATGTAGATTTAAGTCAACAATATCATCAATTAAAAGCCACCGCTCACGAAGAAACATTGACTTTAGATCGATTAAAAAAACAAGAAACACATATAAAAAGTGAACATGAAGAATTTGAATTTGAGAAAAATGATGGCTATCAAAGTGAAAAAAGTCGTCATACATTAAAACAACAACAATTACGGTTATCTGAAATTCAAGAGCAACTAAAACAACTTGAAAAGGACATAGAGGTATATTCAAAGCTCTCTAAAGAGGGTAAAGAAAATGTATCGCAAGTTGAAAAAGAATTAAATCAAAAACGTTCTGATGTTGCAGTCGTTAAAGAAAAAATAAGCCATCAAACTATGTCGTTGGAAAGAATAGACAAACAACATGCACAAATTAACCAACAAATCATAGCAACTAAAGAGAAAATAGAATTATTTAATTCTGACGATATGATGGGCGAAAAAGCATTTCAACAGCTTCAATCAAGTATCCAAGATAAAGCGTCTCAACGTGATACATTAAAACAAAAACTTGATGCTTTAAAAGAACAAAAAGAGTCTATAAATGAAGATATTGAAATTCATGAGTACAAACTCGAACAATGCCATCAAGATTTATTATCCATTGAAAGTTTTTATCAAGATATTAAGGCCCAACAGTCTAAATTAGATGTTCTTATTAATCATGCAATGAATCATTTAAATGAAACGTATCATCTTACACTTGAACGTGCGAGAGAAACGTATCAATCAGATGTTCCAATAGAAACATTAAGAAAAAAAGTGAAATTAACTAAGATGTCAATTGAAGAATTAGGTTCAGTTAATGTTAATGCTATTGAACAATTTGAAGAATTAAATGAGCGTTATACATTTTTGAATGAACAGAGAAATGATTTAAGAGAAGCAAAACAGACTTTAGAACAAATCATTGATGAAATGGATCAAGAAGTAAAAGATCGTTTCAAAGCTACATTTTTTGAAGTACAAGATTATTTTACATCTGTATTTCAATCACTTTTTGGTGGTGGTCATGCCAAGTTAGAGCTTACGGATGATGATTACTTGTCTGCAGGAGTAGATATTATTGTTCAACCACCAGGTAAAAAATTACAACATCTTTCTCTATTAAGTGGTGGCGAACGCGCATTAAGTGCTATTGCATTACTATTTGCTATTTTAAAAGTAAGATCAGCACCATTTGTTATACTAGACGAAGTGGAAGCAGCTTTGGATGAAGCCAATGTTATTCGTTACGCACAATTTTTAAATGATTTATCTGAAAAAACACAGTTTATCGTCATTACGCATAGAAAAGGTACAATGGAGTATTCGGATCGTTTATATGGTGTTACAATGCAAGAGTCAGGCGTTTCAAAATTAGTAAGTGTAAATTTAAATACAATAGATGAGGTTATGAAGGAGGAAAATGCATGAGTTTTTTCAAACGACTGAAAGATAAATTTTCTACAAAGTCGACTGAAGATATTGAAAAGGAATTAACGGAAGATGAGGAATTAGATCAACCATCAACAAAAGACAATGAACAAGAAAATGAAGAACCCGCACCAAAAAAGAAAAAACCACGTAAATTAAGCGAAGCTGACTTCGATGAAGATGGGTTAATTTCAATTGAAGATTTTGAAGAAATTGAAGCTCAAAAAATGGGAGCGAAATTTAAAGCAGGTTTAGAAAAATCAAGAGAAAACTTCCAAGAGCAATTAAATAACTTGATTGCACGTTATCGAACTGTAGATGAAGATTTCTTCGAAGCTTTAGAAGAAATGTTGATTACTGCGGATGTAGGTTTCAATACGGTTATGCAATTAACGGATGAATTACGTACAGAAGCACAACGTCGTAATATCAAAGAAACTGAAGGTTTAAGAGAAGTTATCGTTGAAAAAATTGTAGAAATTTATCACCAAGAAGATGATCATTCAGAAGCAATGAATATCGAAGATGGCCGATTAAATGTCATTTTAATGGTTGGGGTCAATGGTGTAGGTAAAACTACAACGATTGGTAAATTGGCACATCGTTATAAAATGGAAGGTAAAAAAGTTATGTTGGCTGCTGGTGATACTTTCAGAGCAGGTGCAATTGAACAATTACAAGTTTGGGGCGATCGTGTAGGCGTAGAGGTAATCAGACAAAGCGAAGGTTCTGATCCTGCAGCAGTTGTTTATGATGCAATCAATGCGGCTAAGAATAAAGGTGTAGATATATTAATTTGTGATACAGCAGGTCGTTTACAAAATAAATCAAACTTAATGCAAGAATTGGACAAAATGAAAAGAGTCATTAGTCGTGCTGTTCCAGATGCACCACATGAAGCATTATTATGTTTAGACGCAACCACTGGTCAAAATGCACTATCACAAGCACGTTCATTCAAAGAAGTAACCAACGTTTCAGGGATTGTGCTCACTAAATTAGATGGCACAGCAAAAGGTGGTATTGTACTTGCTATTCGAAATGAATTGCATATTCCTGTTAAATACGTTGGTTTAGGTGAAAAACTAGATGATTTACAACCATTTAATCCTGAAAGTTATGTATATGGACTGTTTGCTGATATGATTGAGCAAAATGATAATATCCCTGATGAAATGCAAAGCTTAACAAACAATAATGAGGAACACCAAAATGGGGAAAAATGATTTAGTTAAAACGTTAAGAATGAATTATCTATTTGATTTTTATCATTCTTTGCTTACTGAAAAACAAAAGAATTATCTTGAATTATTTTATCTAAATGATTACTCATTAAGTGAAATTGCTGAAACGTTTAAAGTGAGTAGACAAGCGGTTTATGATAATATAAGAAGAACTGGCGATTTAGTAGAAGACTATGAAACTAAATTAAAGTTATATGAGAAATTTGAACAACGTCAAATGATTTATAACGAAATGAAACAATCCATTCATGATACTAAAAAACTGGAACATTTAATCCAAAATTTAGAAGAACTAGAATAATTTATAAGGAGGTTGTTAATATGGCATTTGAAGGATTATCCGATCGTTTACAAGCCACGATGCAAAAAATTCGCGGTAAAGGTAAAGTAACAGAAGCGGATATTAAAACAATGATGCGTGAAGTTAGATTAGCATTGTTAGAAGCCGATGTTAACTTCAAGGTAGTCAAAGACTTTGTTAAAACAGTTTCCGAACGTGCTTTGGGATCAGACGTTATGCAGTCTTTAACACCTGGACAACAAGTTATAAAAATAGTACAAGATGAATTAACACAATTAATGGGTGGAGAAAATACATCTATTAAAATGGCTAATAAGCCACCCACAGTTGTAATGATGGTTGGTTTACAAGGGGCAGGTAAAACAACTACTGCTGGTAAATTGGCATTGTTAATGCGAAAAAAATATAATAAAAAGCCAATGTTAGTAGCAGCCGACATATATCGTCCAGCTGCGATTAATCAATTACAAACAGTAGGTAAACAACTTGATGTACCTGTTTATAGTGAAGGTGATCAAGTTAAACCACAACAAATTGTAGATAACGCATTAAGATATGCTAAAGAAGAACATTTGGACTTTGTAATTATCGATACGGCGGGACGTTTACACATTGATGAAACATTAATGAATGAATTAGCTGATGTTAAAGAAATCTCAAAACCAGATGAAATTATGCTTGTTGTAGATGCAATGACAGGACAAGATGCTGTGAACGTTGCGCAATCATTTGATGAGCAATTAGATGTCACTGGTGTGACTTTAACTAAATTAGATGGAGATACTCGTGGTGGTGCGGCACTTTCTATTCGTGCAGTAACACATAAACCAATTAAATTTGTTGGTATGAGTGAAAAAATGGATGGTTTAGAATTATTCCATCCAGAGCGTATGGCATCTCGTATACTAGGTATGGGTGATGTATTAAGTCTTATCGAAAAAGCGCAACAAGATGTGGACCAAGAAAAAGCTAAAGATTTAGAAAAGAAAATGCGTGAGTCTTCATTTACATTAGATGACTTCTTAGAACAATTGGATCAAGTGAAGAATCTAGGACCACTGGATGATATTATGAAGATGATTCCAGGTATGAATAAAATGAAAGGCTTAGATAAGCTAAATATGAGCGATAAACAAATTGACCATATTAAAGCTATTATTCAATCAATGACACCTAATGAAAGACAAGATCCAGCAATTTTAAATGTTTCAAGAAAGAAACGTATAGCAAAAGGCTCAGGCCGTTCATTGCAGGAAGTGAATCGTTTAATGAAACAATTTAATGATATGAAAAAAATGATGAAACAATTTACGGGTAATGGTCGTAAAGGTAAAAAAGGTAAACGTAGCCAAATGGAAAATATGTTAAAAGGCATGAATTTACCATTCTAGAAAGTAATGAAGACGGAATAACATTTTAAGTGTTATTCCGCTTTTTCATAAATAAGTAAAGGAATGCATGTATATTGGTATATGCATAACCAAAATGAATAAAGATAAGCCCTAGCTAAAGCTAGTACATAATCAAATTTACGATTTATTTCATAAATCTAGATTTGGTAAAGAAAAAAATCTTTACAAAGTTGAATGTTCCTGTTATTATTATTTCTTGTAGAAAATAAAAATTAAAAGATTTAAAGGAGAGTTTTATAAATGGCAGTTAAAATTCGCTTAACTCGTTTAGGTTCAAAAAGAAATCCATTCTATCGTATCGTTGTAGCTGATGCGCGTTCACCTCGTGATGGTCGTATCATCGAACAAATCGGTACTTACAATCCAGCAAGTGTAAATGCACCAGAAGTTAAAATCGATGAAGAATTAGCTTTGAAATGGTTAAAAGACGGTGCAAAACCAACTGATACTGTTCACAATATCTTATCAAAACAAGGTATTTTAAAAACATTTGATGAACAAAAACGTTCAAAATAATTGATAATAATATCATATAATAACTGGTCTGTGACATAAGGTATGTCACAGGCTTTTATTATATGTGCACTCTATAAGAAACATGTTAATATGTATAAATAAACGACTATGTAAGGAGGATAAGGATGCAAGTAGAAGTAGGACAAATTGTAAATACACATGGGATTAAAGGAGAAATAAAAGTAAAATCTAATTCCGATTTTACTGATACACGTTTTCAACCTGGAGAAGTCCTTATCGTAAATCACCACCATAATGAAATAGAAATGACTATTACATCATATCGTATACATAAAGGATTCCACATGCTTAAATTTGAAGGTATTAATAATATTAATGACATCGAACAATATAAAGGAGATTATTTATTCCAAGAACGTGATCATGAGGATATTGAATTGAATGAAAACGAATTTTATTATTCTGATATTATTGGGTGTACGGTGTTTAATAATGATACACCAATTGGAAGAGTAATTAATATTTTTGAAACTGGTGCCAATGATGTATGGGTTGTTAAAGGTGACAAAGAGTACCTTATCCCATATATAGCAGATGTCGTTAAAGAAGTAGATGTTGAACATAAAACAATTTGTATTACGCCAATGGAAGGATTATTAGAATAATGAAAATAGATTACCTAACATTATTTCCAGAAATGTTCGACGGCGTTCTAAATCATTCGATTTTGAAGCGTGCGCAAGATAAAAATATTATTGAAATTAATACTGTAAACTTTAGAGATTACGCTGAAAATAAACATAATCAAGTGGATGATTATCCGTATGGTGGCGGTCAAGGAATGGTTTTAAAACCAGAACCAGTATTTAATGCAATGCAAGATTTAAAGCGTACTGATAAAACGCGTGTCATTCTCATGTGTCCTCAAGGACGACCATTCTCTCAAGCAATTGCTGAAGAATTGAGTGAAGCTGAACATATTGTATTTATTTGTGGACATTACGAAGGATATGACGAAAGAATTAGAGAAAATTTAGTAACCGATGAAATTTCAATGGGGGATTATGTATTGACTGGTGGAGAATTACCAGCTATGACTATGACTGATGCTATCGTTAGGTTAATTCCTGGAGTACTTGGTAATGAACAATCCCATCAAGATGATTCTTTCTCAGATGGTTTACTTGAATTCCCACAATATACGCGACCAAGAGAATATAAAGATATGACTGTACCTGACGTATTATTATCTGGAAATCATGCAAATATAGAAAAATGGCGACATGAACAAAAATTAATACGCACTTTGCATAAACGTCCGGATTTACTAGAAAAGTATCAATTAAGTGATAAGGATAAAGAATTTTTAGAAAGCTATAAAAATCAATTGAAAAACAACTAGGAGTATGCTAATATATATCAAGTGTGAAAAGACACTAAAAATCACTATGATCCGCTGCTATATGATTGTCTAGGCAAGAACATAGGTTGAAGGAGAGTATAAAAATGAGTAATCATAAGTTAATCGAAGCAGTTACAAAATCACAATTACGCACAGACTTACCAACTTTCCGTACTGGTGACACGTTACGTGTACACGTACGTATCGTCGAAGGTTCACGTGAACGTATCCAAGTTTTCGAAGGTGTTGTAATTAAACGCCGTGGTGGAGGAATTTCTGAAACTTTCACAGTTCGTAAAATTTCTTCAGGTGTAGGTGTGGAACGTACATTCCCATTACACACTCCAAAAATCGAAAAAATCGAAGTTAAACGTCGCGGTAAAGTACGTCGTGCTAAATTATACTACTTACGTAGTTTACGTGGTAAAGCTGCAAGAATTCAAGAAATTCGCTAATCAGTATATAGAAAACCATACTAAAAAATGGGTAAGTTAATACGCATTTAAAAAAGAGTCCGGGACTAAAGTTCCAGGATAAGTAAAAAAGGACAATTTCTATTGAAATAATATAGAAATTGTCTTTTTTATAATTTTTTTGATTATTTTCAACTCATCGAGCTATTACTTTTCTCATATTAAGTGCTATTAGCACAAATTCTAGTTCTCTTTTAGCTTTATTTATTTCTCTAATGGATATTCGAGGGAAACAAAATCGCCTTCATAAATGCAAAAACAGGCTCTACATCGATTTTTCTTTGACTGTAGATTGTAGATGGTTTTTGTTTTTGGTATTGTTTGGACAAATGAATTTATCGAATTCAGTCTTAGTAATTGTTTTTACAATATCGTTTATGGGAATGAGAACTGAAGTTTCCATTGGTAGAGTAAATTGTGTCATGTTATCATCTTTATACATAAGACACCTCGTTAATTTAGTTTAGTGAAGTTTATTAAATTATAGGAAAGAACCTTATTTTTTTTAAATATTTCAATGTAAAATTACATATAACAAAGTATTTTGGCAAGATTCTTGAGAGAACAGGACAAACTGAAGACTACAGGCTAAACCTGTCCCCTAAGAAAGTGAGTCAACAATACGTAGTATTTGTAAATAAAGAAGCCAGTAAATGAATTTATAATAAACTCATTTACTGGCTATTTTGCTAGGAATTATGACCCAGGCGCTTTTTATTTTAATTGATTTTTTCTTTTTAAATATCTGCTAAATATTATACTGCTTATTATTCCGATAACGCTCAAAATTAATAGTTTATAAAAATGTGGTGGTGTATAAGATAATTCAATATGAGTATCATTTTTCTTGACTGGAATAGCTGTCATAATACCGTTAGCTTGTTTTACATCTACATCGTGTCCATTAACACTTGCGTGCATACCGTTAGTATAGACGATTGGGACCACTAAGTATCCAGAAGTTCCTTTAGGTTTAGTGAATGTATAGCCACTTCTAAATTGTGAAATAGTCACAGGTTTAAGTGATTTAGAAGCTTGTTTTAATGTATGATAATCTTCTCCATAGATACCTTTAATAGATAGTCGATAATGTCCTTTAGTAAGACGAATCTTTAATTGATCCGACGCTTTTACTCTCATTGTTACAGGAGTTACAAAACGTCGATATTTATAACTTAGCATATTACGATTTTGAGCATATTCATTTACTCCTATAGAATGCTCAATATCTGGAGCTAACAATTCTACATCCATTTCGACATACATATCTTTATATTGATTAGCTAAAGTTTTAGGTAATGTCAATGTGATACCACCATTATTTTTTTCTACATTTAAATGAGTTTTATCTTTCCAAGTAGCATTATGTGTAGATTGATATGCTTTACTTAATAGGTTTTTATTTTGAGTGAAAGAAGTATTCGCTTTTATTGAATCATCATCTAATACTACACCTTGTAGCATCGCTTGCTCACGATCTAATGGCGATTTGAGATCATGTTTATTAAAAATCTTATTAGTAATATGAGTGGCTGGATAATTAATAGTATTTTCTGAATGAATTAATTTATCTGAACCATTATTGATAGTATCTACCTTTTTAAAACCATAAGGCATATTCAGATCGTTAGGATGTCGGAACCGATTTTGAACATCCCACATGGCTTCTAAATTTGCTCGGTTCCCTAAGTATCGATATGTACTATTCTTATCAACAGGCATATTAATTTGCATTTCTTTATCATAGTATTTTAATATATCACCATCAAAAATACTTGAATAAAGTGAAATGCCATTATAATGGTAAATAAATGGTGAATTGAGTGCATAGGCTGACATATAATCGATACGATGGAAAGGATTTTTATTATCTTTTTGTTTCTTAATATTATTAATTCTTTTAGCAAGTTTATGGTTATAATAACTTGAATCTGTTAATGTTTTTGTAGTTGTTGCATACGGATCAATAGTACGAGCTCGTGAATCGTGTGTCATCATAATTTGTTGTACAAAGAATAGTAACACAATAGCTATTAGTATATAGGGTTGATATAACCATTGTTTTTTCCATACTACAAAGGTTAAAACGATGATTAAAAATAATGGTACAATCATCCAATTGACATAAGTACTTGTAAATATATAGTGATATAAACCAAATATAAATACCGGAATTGCTACAAGTAAATATTGTTTTAATGTAAGTTCAGATAAATATTGAATATATAATGCAATTAAGATACTAGTTGAAATAGATAAAAAGTATACCCATCGACGTTGTGGCAGTGAAAAGCCATTAAATGCACTATCAAAGTATTGTGATAAAGATCCAATAAGTAAAAACCAAGTGATAATAGCAAAAATTTTATAATAGTAGTGACGATATAACTTAAACGTAAATAACGCCATCAATGCAATAATCGAAACTGTGATATAAAAACCATCAGAAAAAATATGATATTTATTTTGTGTTAAATCTGTAAACAATGTAATATTAAAGTCATTATTTTGGGCTCTATCATTATTTAGGAATGAAGATACACCTGTATAGAATCCTAAAATACTAGATAAAAGCGCAAGTATTGCACCAATAACGAGTAAATAAAATTTTTCCCATCTTGATACGATATCATAACGATATTTAAAAATGATTCTTAATATGAAATAAATCCCTAATACAATAGCTTGGTAGTAACTGAAATAAAAATTAGAAAATAAGGTCAGCGCAACTGAAAAGATAAATAGCCCTATTCTTCTTTTTTGGAAGAAACGTTCCATTCCCCATAAAGATAAAGGTAATAAAATCAATAAGTCTCCATAAAATGACCATGTATAGTTATAGTAAAGAACAAGAGTGGATGCACCATATAAAATAGTAGCGATAAGCAATGGCGCCGTTTTCAACTTTAGCCATTTTAAGTAGTAAAATACAACAATAATTGTAATAATCGTTCTAGCGTAAGCGATTATTAATTGGTTAGTTGCCCAAAAGGCGATGTGACTCGTTTGCCAATGAAATAAAAAGTGACTTACCCAGATTATAAAAAAATTAATCCACATTATCGGAGATAAAGAATAATAATAGGCTAACCCCTTAATGTAATCTCCACCTAATCCAAATGATTGATCATAGGCTCCTTTGAACTTACTATAATGTTCATATAAGTACATTTGAAATGGCATCATTTGTCTAAAACCATCTCCGGAACCACTAAATACAAATCCTTCTTTGACATAATCTCGAATAAATGGATAATAAACTGCCAAAGAAATGATATTAGCAATTATAAATATAGATAAAAAGGTCAATAATCGATTGGACCGAATTTTATTGATCAATGTTTTTCCTCATCTTTCTCTTTTTGGTATTAACAAATCTAACAAATACAACACTTATTATTATACTGATTAGTGAAATTAAAATCATAGTATTCCAATAAGGTGGTTGATATTTAATAATTATTTTTTTGGCAGATGAATTAACAGGAACGCCTGTCATCATGTAATTAACTTTCATAGGTTTAATACGGTGTCCATCAACATACGCTTGCATACCTTCTCTATAAGGAATATTAATTGAAGCAATCCCTTTATCATGTTTAGCTAAGTTGACTTCGACGCCATTTTTAATATCTTTATATTTGTTATTAAAATCAGCTTTTTCATGCATTTGTTTTAATATTTTATAGTTTTCACCATTTAATTGTTGAAGATTTAAATAAAATGTTCCTTTAGGAGATAAAGTGATATTGATGTTTCCTTTATTATCAGGTTGTGTTCGATAAAGTTGTGTATCAATACCAGTACGATAAGTAGAATTATTAAATAATCGGTGATTTGCATAATTATTCACAGAGACTGTGTAATTACTATCGGGATGACCACGCTTTATTTTCATCGTAACGTAAAAATCATCATACTTTTGGCGTAATGATTGAGGTAAGTGTATTGTTAATGTTCCACCTTTATCTCCAATTACTTTATAGACATTACCATTTAAATGTTTTAGATTTTTATAACTCAATGATGATTGAGTTAATAAATTAGGAGCTTTATCTTTATAACTTGTGCCTTCATTGTTTAAAATAACACCTTTTAACATTGCATGTTCTCTATCAATTGCAGTTGTTAATTTTTTACTATTGTATATAGAATCAGTTACTTTAACAGAGGGTAAGTTAAGTGTATTTTCATAAATACCATATTGCCCGCTTGATTTTATTTTTTTGAAGTAGGAAGGTAAGTTATTTTGATAATTTTTTAGCATCATATAACGCACTGAAAATAGACTCGCGATATTTTGTCGTCCATTCGTTGATTGATATCGACTCAATGACTCCTCAGCTAAATTAATTTTTAAAGCATCGTAATAATAATCGAGTATATTATGATGGAAAATACTTGAATACAAACTTAACCCTTTAAAATGTTGATACATCGGTGTATTATCTTGTTCGTTGACTCTCCAATCGATACGTTCATCCTCATGCTTATTTTGATTCATTTCTTTGACAAGCGCACGTTGTAAGTCGGAACTATATAAACTGGAATTAATATAAAACGTATTTCCACGATCAGTGTGATCTTTATAGTAAATTTGATTTTTAATGAATACTATAGAGACCAAGATACTTAATAATATAATTGAAATATTATATAAATAACTTAATTTAAAACGATATGTACGATCTTTAATGATAAGAACCATCAGTCCAATTAAAGATACAATAGGGACTAATATGAACCATGCTAAAAATTTATGATATATTATAGCGCTTATAAATATAACTAATTCTGCAATAATATTACTTATTAGATAAGATTTTGTAGTTAGTGTTTTGAAATATTTTAAAAATAATCCGATTAATAGTGTGGAATTAAAAGCTAAAATAAAATGCCAACGCTTTTGAGGTGCTGAAAAACCATTAAATACTTGGTCGATGAAAGGTATAAAACTAAATATGATAAATACAAAGGTAAGGATAGCAAATAAACGATAATAATAATGTTTATATAATTTAAAACTTAAAAGAGCTTGAATGGTAATAAATAATAATACAATTAAATAATTATCAAAGAAAATATTTGTATTAATATCTAATTTTTCAAATGTATCAACTGCTCCAGAAAAAGGCACACGACGGTTATTTAAAAAGCTTTGAGCACCATGAAAAAAGATAAATAAACTATTGCCTAAACCTAACAGGGCACTAATGATTAAAGTTAAAAATGCTTTACTTCTTGAGAGAATATCTTTTGGGTGTCTAAATATTACACGAATCAGTATATAACCCCCACCTATTAAACAAAGATAATATGCAAAATAAAAGTTATTAATTAGTATTAAAGAAACAGTAACAATGAATAGTCCAAACTTCTGTTTTTGCAAGACTCTTTCAATAGAGAGTAGTAATAACGGCATCCAAACAAACACATCACTAAAGAAGGGCCAATACACTGTAAAGCGATAATATAAGGGTGACATAACAAATAAAAACGCTACAACTAAGCTTAACCGTTTGTTATTTGAAATGTATTTACTATATAAGTAAGTGCAATACATAGCAATCGTTGCTTTAATCATGGACATAACAAGGGCATTAATCATCCAAAATAATATATCATGCGTATGTAAAGGAATAAAAATTTTAATAAGTGCAATAAATACTACATTTATTATAAATAAAATATTTGTGGAGAAGTAGTAACTAAGATCTGTAAAGAAATCTCCACCTAATCCAAAATCGGTGGAATAAAACAAATTGCCACTACTCCATTTATCAAATAAATACATTTGAATTGGAACCATTTGTTCCATTCCATCATTTGGACCTGTAAATAAAATGCCATCGTGAATAAAACGATAAATGACATAACTATGGCCTATGATGGACAGTGCTATAAAAATTCCTAGATAAGTAAAAAATTTTTTCATATTAAACCTCTGTAGTTAGAATGTCCTATTAATAATTAAAAAATGACTACATACTAAATTGTAGTGTATTAAACTTCCTAATAAAAGTATTTATATGTTTTATAAAAAATTAGAAATTTGTTTTTAATAGTAGCGATTTAATGAATATGAAATAGCATGTTAAAATATAATAGAATTGATAATAGTAGTGAAGATTTTAAATATTGATTATAATCGAACAGTTGAAATAAATTTAACGAAAGTAGGGTGAATGTCATGGTGATTCAATGGTATCCAGGGCATATGGCAAAAGCCAAAAGAGAAGTGACAGAACAACTTAAGAAAGTAGATGTGGTATTTGAACTTGTTGATGCACGTATACCGTATAGTTCAAGAAATCCAATGATTGATGATGTCATTAAACAAAAACCACGCGTAGTTATTTTAAATAAAAAAGATATGTCGAATTTAAATGAAATGCAAAAGTGGGAACATTTCTTTACTGATAAAGGTTTTTATCCTGTAGCAGTTGATGCGAAACACGGCAAAAATTTAAAAGGCGTAGAAAATGCTGCAATTGAAGCGACTAAAGAAAAGTTTGAGAAAGAGAAAGCGAAAGGACTTAAACCTAGAGCTATACGTGCCATGATTGTTGGTATACCTAATGTGGGAAAATCTACATTAATTAATAAGTTAGCTAAAAAAAACATTGCTCAAACAGGAAATAAGCCGGGAGTAACGAAACAACAACAATGGATTAAAGTAGGTAAAGCATTACAACTGCTAGATACGCCAGGTATTTTATGGCCTAAATTTGAAGATGAAACTGTAGGTAAAAAACTAAGCCTTACTGGTGCCATTAAAGATAGTATCGTGCACTTAGATGAAGTAGCAATATACGGTTTACAATTCTTAATTAAACATGATGTTGAAGGATTGAAGAATCATTACAATATTGATGTAGAAACTGATGCAGAAATTTTAGAATGGTTTGATGCTATTGGACGTCGACGTGGGTTATTACAAAAAGGAAATGAAGTCGATTACGAGGCTGTCATCGAATTGATTATTAATGATGTGCGTAATGCTAAAATTGGAACTTATTGTTTTGATATTTATTCAGAAATGAAAGGGGACTTAGATTATGCCTCAAACAATTAAAGAGATTAAAGCATTATTAGACACAATTGATTCAATTGAAGCACTTGAACAACATGAATTAATGAGTGATACAAGAAAAGGGGTACAGCAAAATATAGTACGACGTCGTAAACAGCTTTTAAAAGATCAAGAAACACAAGAACATTATCAACAAATGAATAAATATGAAAATAAAATATTAAAGGACAATCCTAATGCTTTAATATGTGGGATTGATGAAGTAGGTCGTGGTCCACTTGCTGGGCCTGTTGTAGCTTGTGCAGTCATTTTAAATAAAGAACATCAATATTTAGGATTAGATGACTCGAAGAAAGTTTCAGCAACAAAGCGAAAAATACTTAACGAACAATTGAAAGAAGGTGTTTATGACTATGCTTACGGGATAGCAAGCGCTGAAGAAATTGATGAGTTCAATATTTACAACGCAACCAAATTAGCTATGGAACGTGCTATTAATCAATTAAAACAACAACCTAATCATTTACTTATTGATGCTATGACATTGGATAATGCAATGCCTCAAACTTCTATTATTAAAGGAGATGCTAAAAGTGTTTCTATTGCTGCTGCTAGTATCATGGCAAAAGAATATAGGGATGGTTTAATGGCGGAAGTAGCACTGAAATATCCTGGTTATGATTTTGAAAAAAATGTAGGATATGGCACTAAATCACACCTTCAAGGATTAAAACAATTAGGCATAACGCCATATCATCGTAAAACGTTTGAGCCTGTTAAATCAATGATATAATTAAAATAAAATTAAAATTATTTGAATTTAAAAACTATTGCAAAAAGTATAACACTTTCAGTTTACAAAAGCGCTTACATTTTCTATAATTAAAGTGAACTTAACCTAAGAAACAGGAGGATGGAAGATGAATATCCACGAGTATCAAGGTAAAGAAATATTTCGTGCTATGGGTGTAGCCGTTCCAGAAGGACGTGTAGCATTTACTGCTGAAGAAGCGGTGGAAAAGGCAAAAGAATTAAATTCAGATGTTTATGTAGTGAAAGCACAAATTCACGCTGGGGGTAGAGGTAAAGCAGGTGGAGTTAAAATTGCTAAATCACTGTCTGAAGTTGAAACTTATGCTAATGAATTATTAGGCAAGCAATTAGTAACGCATCAAACTGGACCTGAAGGTAAAGAAGTTAAACGCTTATATATCGAAGAAGGTTGTGATATTCAAAAAGAATATTATGTAGGCTTTGTCATTGATCGTGCTACTGATCGTATTACATTGATGGCTTCTGAAGAAGGTGGAACTGAAATTGAAGAAGTTGCAGCTAAAACGCCAGAAAAAATCTTTAAAGAAACAATCGATCCAGTGATAGGGTTATCACCATTCCAAGCACGTCGTATTGCATTCAATATTAATATTCCAAAAGAATCTGTAAATAAAGCAGCAAAATTCTTACTTTCTTTATATAATGTTTTTGTTGAAAAAGATTGTTCTATTGTTGAAATTAATCCACTTGTAACAACTGGTGATGGTGATGTTTTAGCTTTAGATGCAAAATTAAATTTTGATGATAATGCATTATTCAGACATAAAGATATTTTAGAGTTACGTGATTTAGAAGAAGAAGATCCAAAAGAAATTCAAGCATCTAAATATGATTTATCATATATTGCCTTAGATGGTGACATTGGTTGTATGGTTAATGGTGCCGGATTAGCCATGGCTACAATGGATACAATTAATCATTTCGGTGGTAATCCAGCTAACTTCCTAGACGTTGGTGGCGGTGCTACAAAAGAAAAAGTAACTGAAGCATTCAAAATCATCTTGGGTGATGATAATGTAAAAGGTATTTTTGTAAATATCTTCGGTGGAATTATGAAATGTGATGTGATTGCAGAAGGTATTATAGCAGCAGTTAAAGAAGTCGAATTAACTTTACCTTTAGTTGTTCGTTTAGAAGGTACAAATGTTAAACGTGGTAAAGAGATTTTAAATGAATCTGGTCTAGCAATTGAACCAGCAGCAACAATGGCTGAAGGTGCACAACAAATTGTTAAACTTGTTAAAGAAGCGTAAGGAAAGGATGGGAACACTAAAATGGGTGTATTTATAGATAAGAATACTAAGGTAATGGTGCAAGGTATTACAGGGTCTACTGCCCTTTTCCATACAAAACAAATGCTTGATTATGGCACACAAATTGTCGCAGGGGTAACACCAGGTAAAGGTGGACAAGTGGTTGAAGGCGTGCCAGTGTATAATACAGTAGCTGAAGCTAAAAAAGAAACAGGTGCTAACGTATCAGTAGTTTACGTACCAGCACCATTTGCTGCAGATTCAATTTTAGAAGCAGCTGATGCAGAATTAGATATGGTGATCTGTATTACTGAACATATTCCAGTTGTTGATATGATTAAAGTGAAACGTTATTTAGAGGATAGAAAAACACGTTTAGTTGGACCAAACTGTCCTGGTGTAATTACAGCAGATGAATGTAAAATTGGTATCATGCCAGGTTATATTCATAAAAAGGGACATGTAGGCGTTGTCTCTCGTTCAGGTACTTTAACATATGAAGCAGTACATCAATTAACTGAAGAAGGTATTGGTCAAACCACAGCAGTAGGTATCGGTGGGGACCCAGTTAACGGTACAAACTTTATCGATGTACTTAAAGCATTTAATGAAGATGAAGAAACAAAAGCTGTTGTTATGATTGGCGAAATCGGTGGTACTGCTGAAGAAGAAGCAGCTGAATGGGTCAAAGCAAACATGACTAAACCAGTGGTTGGTTTTGTTGGTGGACAAACAGCACCTCCAGGAAAACGTATGGGCCATGCAGGTGCAATCATCTCAGGTGGTAAAGGAACTGCTGCAGAAAAAATTAAAACGCTTAATGAATGTGGTGTTAAAACAGCAGATACACCATCAGAAATTGGTACAACACTAATTGAAGCGGCAAAAGAAGCAGGCATTTATGAAGAACTATTAACAGTGAAGTAGCAATTATGTAATTAATAATTGAATTCAAACTGTCAACAATTACTGAAATTTGTTGGCAGTTTTTCTTATATATATCGTAGACTACAATATATTATAAATAACTGAACGCTCTATTTTTCACATGTTATGAAATCAAAAAGTATACATAATCTTTTAATATTATTACTCCTTACATTTATATATCAAATTTGTCTTATAAATGAAATTTTACTGTTAATGATTCACGGTATAATAAATTAAAAGGAGACATTTACTTCATGAATGATTTTATTTTATTAAAAATGAGATGGATAGGGTATACGACCCAACATATTCATCATTTACTCAATGTATTTCCAAAATTTTTCAATGTTAATGAACATGATCAATTTGAAATGATCAATGAATGGGAATCTCTATATTTAAAAAAGAAGCGTTTTACTCAATTAACAGAGATTTCTTACGATTATATTCAAACCCAACTTTCTAGATATCAGGTTAACTATGTTACTTCATTTTCTTCTCAATATCCTTCATTGCTTAAAACTATTTACGACTATCCTTTTATATTATTTTATCGTGGAAATATACATTTATTATCATCTACGTATACTTTAGGTGTTGTAGGTTCACGTGAGGCCACAAATTATTCTAAGTGTGCACTAGATTATCTGTTTCCTCACTTTATAAATATTCCACTAACGATTGTATCCGGTTTAGCGAAAGGTGCTGATAGCATAGCTCATCAATTCGCATTAAAACATCATCTTCCAACTATTGCAGTTCTAGGTTTTGGCCATTTAAATCATTATCCAAAGGAAACACGAAAGTTACGCAATATAATTGAAGAAACTGGTTTAGTCATAAGTGAATATCCTCCTTTAACAAAAATAAACAAATATCAATTCCCTGAAAGAAATCGTCTGATAAGCGGGTTGTCTCGTGGTGTATTAATTACTGAAGCTAAAATTAAAAGTGGTAGTCAAATTACAATAGATTGTGCTTTAGATCAAAATAGAAATGTTTATGTACTGCCTGGATCGATGTTTAATCCTTTGACAAAAGGAAATTTATTACGTGCTCAAGAAGGTGCAATGATTGTTTCAGAAGCAGAAGATATATTATATGATTATCGCTTTTTAAACGATTAAATATATAAATAATTAATTGTGAAAATTCAAAGGATATTTCACAAAAAAATATCTATATTGGATTAAAATATTGACAAAAACAAAATTAACCGTTTATCATTTATCTTTAGTAATTGAAAAAGCAAGGGGGAATTCACTTTGGCAGATAATTTAGTCATCGTTGAGTCGCCTGCAAAAGCGAAAACCATTGAAAAATATTTAGGTAAACGATATAAAGTTATTGCTTCTATGGGACACGTACGAGATTTACCAAGAAGTCAAATGGGTGTAGACGTAGAAGATAACTATGAACCAAAATATATAACTATTCGAGGTAAAGGTCCTGTTGTTAAAGATTTAAAAAAATATGCGAAAAAAGCTAAAAAAGTTTTCTTAGCTAGTGACCCTGACCGCGAAGGTGAAGCGATTGCTTGGCATTTATCAAAAATTTTAGAACTTGAAGAATCAAAAGAAAACAGAGTTGTATTTAATGAAATCACTAAGGATGCAGTAAAAGAAAGTTTTAAACATCCTCGTGGTATTGAAATGAATTTAGTTGATGCACAACAAGCGCGTCGTATTTTAGATAGACTTGTAGGTTATAATATTTCTCCAGTACTATGGAAGAAAGTAAAAAAAGGATTGTCAGCTGGTCGAGTACAATCAGTTGCTTTAAGATTAGTCATTGATCGTGAAAATGAAATCCGTAATTTTAAACCAGAAGAATATTGGTCAATTGAAGGTGAATTTAGATATAAAAAATCAAAGTTCACTGCTAAATTCTTACATTATAAAAATAAACCGTACAAATTAAAAACAAAAAAAGATGTTGAAAAAATTACATCCGAATTAAATGGTGATGAATTTGAAATCACTAATGTAAATAAAAAAGAAAAAACGAGATACCCTGCAAATCCATTTACAACGTCTACGTTACAACAAGAAGCAGCACGTAAACTTAATTTTAAAGCACGTAAGACTATGATGTTAGCACAGCAATTATATGAAGGTATCGATTTGAAACGACAAGGTACAGTTGGATTAATCACATATATGAGAACAGATTCAACACGAATCTCACAAACTGCTAAAGATGAAGCAAAATCATATATTGAAGAGAAATATGGTACTGAGTATACTTCAAACCGTAAAACAAAAGGCAAACAAGGGGATCAAGATGCCCATGAAGCTATTCGTCCAACAAGTACATTACGTACACCAGATGAAATGAAAGCATATTTAACACGTGATCAACATCGCTTGTATAAATTAATTTGGGAACGTTTTGTAGCAAGTCAAATGGCTCCTGCAGTTTTAGATACTGTGGCTTTAGATGTAACACAAAATGACATTAAATTTAGAGCAAATGGACAAACAATCAAATTTAAAGGCTTTATGACATTATATGTTGAAGCAAAAGATGACAAAGATAATGATAAAGAAAATAAATTACCAAAATTAAATCAAGGTGACAAAGTAACTGCAACACAAATTGAACCGGCACAACATTTCACTCAACCACCTCCACGATACACAGAGGCACGATTAGTTAAAACATTAGAAGAATTAAAAATTGGTAGACCTTCAACATATGCTCCAACGATTGACACAATTCAAAAACGTAATTATGTTAAACTTGAAAGTAAACGTTTTGTACCAACTGAACTAGGAGAAATCGTGTATGAGCAAGTGAAGGATTACTTCCCAGAAATTATTGATGTTGAATTTACAGTTAATATGGAAACCTTGCTCGATAAAATTGCTGAAGGTGATATCGGTTGGAGAAAAGTTATCGATAATTTCTATGGTAGTTTTAAATTAGATGTTGCACGTGCAGAGGAAGAAATGGAAAAAGTTGAAATTAAAGATGAACCAGCCGGCGAAGATTGTGAAGTATGTGGAGCTCCTATGGTAATAAAAATGGGACGTTATGGTAAATTTATGGCGTGCTCGAATTTCCCAGATTGTCGAAATACAAAAGCTATTGTTAAAACTATTGGTGTCACTTGTCCAAAATGCAAAGATGGCGATGTAGTTGAGAGAAAATCTAAGAAAAATAGATTATTTTATGGTTGTTCGAATTATCCAGAGTGTGATTTTATTTCTTGGGATAAACCAATAGGAAGAGATTGTCCAAAATGTAATCATTACTTGATGCAACATAAAAAAGGACGTAGTTCTCAAGTGATTTGTTCTAATTGTGACTATAAAGAAGAAGTACAAAAATAGAGTTTTATTAAAGGAGAATGTATATGAGTCAAACTGTTAATGTTATAGGCGCAGGATTAGCTGGTTCAGAAGCAGCTTATCAATTAGCAGAACGTGGTATTAAAGTGAATTTAATCGAAATGCGTCCTGTTAAACAAACGCCTGCCCATCATACAGATAAATTTGCTGAGTTAGTATGTTCTAATTCACTACGTGGTAATGCATTAACAAATGGTGTAGGTGTGCTTAAAGAAGAAATGCGACGTTTAGATTCATTAATCATCGCAGCAGCTGATAAAGCTAGAGTTCCAGCTGGTGGTGCATTAGCAGTAGATAGACATGACTTTGCTGGTTATATTACAGATACATTGAAAAATCATCCTAATGTAACTGTTTTGAATAAAGAAATTCACAGTATTCCAGAAGGACATACAATCATTGCAACAGGCCCGTTAACAACTGAACATTTAGCTAAAGAAATTGTAGAAATTACAGGTAAAGATCAACTATATTTCTACGATGCAGCAGCTCCAATCATTGAAAAAGATTCAATTGATATGGATAAAGTCTATTTGAAATCACGCTATGATAAAGGTGAAGCAGCATATTTAAATTGCCCTATGACTGAAGAAGAATTCAATCGTTTTTATGATGCGGTATTAGAAGCTGAAGTTGCACCTGTAAATGAATTTGAAAAAGAAAAATATTTTGAAGGATGTATGCCATTTGAAGTGATGGCTGGTAGAGGTCGTAAAACATTACTATTTGGTCCAATGAAACCAGTAGGATTAGAAGACCCTAAAACTGGTAAACGTCCATATGCAGTAGTGCAATTACGTCAAGATGACGCGGCTGGTACGCTTTATAATATTGTCGGCTTTCAAACACATTTAAAATGGGGCGCTCAAAAAGAAGTCATTCAATTAATTCCAGGTTTAGAAAATGTTGATATTGTTAGATATGGTGTGATGCATAGAAATACCTTCATTAATTCACCTGATGTTTTAAATGAAAAATATGAATTAATTAATAATGATAGAATTCAATTTGCAGGACAAATGACAGGTGTGGAAGGATATGTTGAAAGTGCAGCAAGTGGACTTGTAGCAGGTATCAATTTAGCGCATAAGTTACTTGGAAAAGGAGAAGTGATTTTTCCAAGAGAAACAATGATAGGCAGTATGGCTTATTATATTTCTCATGCTAAAAATGAAAAAAACTTCCAACCAATGAATGCTAACTTTGGTTTATTGCCGTCACTTGATCGCCGCATTAAAGATAAAAAAGAACGTTATGAAGCACAAGCATATCGTGCACTAGACTATTTAGAAAATTTCAAAAAAACGTTATAGATTTAAATTATAATAAAATATTTTGAAGGAATTTTTAAATTATTCACAAATTCTCAAAAGATTTTGAATTCTATAGCTAATTATTTTAGTCCCCCTCAGTTTATATGCTACAATGCATATGATGGAGGGGATTTTTAGTGGAAGAAATCCAAAAGAAATTTTTGAATATGCTTAAAGTTGAAAGAAATTTCTCCGACCATACATTAAAAGCGTATCATGACGATTTAGCTCAATTTAATCAGTTTTTAGAACAAGAACTGTTAAATTTAAGAACGTTTGAATATAAAGATGCAAGAAATTATCTAAGTTATTTATATTCCAATAATTTGAAACGTACTACTGTATCAAGAAAAATATCAACATTAAGAACATTTTATGAGTTCTGGATGACTCAAGATACATCTGTAAATAATCCTTTTATACAACTTGTACATCCTAAGAAAGAGCAATATCTTCCTCAATTTTTTTATGAAGAAGAAATGGAAGCATTATTTAATACTGTTTCAAACGATGCAAAAAAAGGATTAAGAGATAGAGTAGTAATTGAATTATTATATGCAACAGGCATTCGTGTTTCAGAACTTGTGAATATAAAGGTTATGGATTTAGATATGAATCTTCCAGGGGTAAAGGTATTGGGTAAGGGAAATAAAGAACGATTTGTGCCTTTTGGAGAGTTTTGTAGACAAAGTATTGAACAATATTTAGAAAAATTCAAACCACTTAAAGGTAAAAGTCATCCTTATTTAATTGTTAATATGAAAGGTGATCCTATTACTGAGAGAGGTATTAGATATCTTCTCAATGATGTAGTTAAACGTACAGCGGGGGTAACTGAAATCCACCCTCATAAATTAAGACATACATTTGCTACACATTTATTGAATCAAGGTGCAGACCTAAGAACAGTTCAATCTTTATTAGGACACGTTAACCTTTCTACAACTGGTAAGTATACACATGTATCTAATCAACAATTGCGCAAAGTGTATTTAAATGCACATCCTCGAGCAAAAAAGGAGAGTAAATAAATGAGTAAGACATCATTACATGCTACAACGATATATGCTGTAAGACACAATGGAGAAGCGGCAATGGCTGGAGACGGTCAAGTTACACTTGGTGAACAAGTAATTATGAAGCAAACAGCTAGAAAAGTAAGACGCTTATACGAAGGTAAAGTGTTAGCAGGATTTGCAGGAAGCGTAGCCGATGCATTTACATTATTTGAAAAATTTGAAACTAAATTACAACAATTTAGCGGTAATTTAGAACGCGCTGCTGTAGAACTTGCTCAAGAATGGCGTGGAGATAAGCAATTACGTCAACTGGAAGCCATGCTTATCGTAATGGATAAAGATGGTATTTTAGTGGTAAGTGGTACAGGTGAAGTCATTGCGCCTGACGATGATTTAATCGCTATTGGTTCAGGAGGAAACTATGCATTAAGTGCAGGAAGAGCACTTAAACGTCATGCTTCACATATGACTGCTAAAGAAATGGCATATGAAAGCTTAAAAGTGGCTTCAGATATTTGTGTATTTACAAATGATAATATTATTGTTGAGACTTTATAAATAACATATATAAACAAAACGGAAATGAATTGATATGGACATACATTAAGGTGGAGGTAATAGTAAATGGATGCAAACGGTATAAAATTAACACCTAAAGATATCGTATCTAAATTGGACGAATATATTGTAGGTCAAGAAGATGCAAAACGTAAAGTAGCAATCGCGTTAAGAAATAGATACAGAAGAAGTCTTCTTGATGAAGAAACTAAGCAAGAAATTGCACCCAAAAATATTTTAATGATTGGCCCAACTGGTGTAGGTAAAACAGAAATTGCACGCCGTATGGCAAAAGTCGTAGGTGCACCATTCATTAAAGTAGAAGCTACAAAATTCACTGAAGTTGGATATGTTGGACGTGATGTAGAAAGTATGGTTAGAGACTTGGTGGACGTGTCTGTAAGACTCGTAAAAGAGCAAAAGAAATCATTAGTTGAAGATGAAGCAACACAAAAAGCTAATGAAAAATTAGTAAAATTACTTGTTCCTAGTATGAAGAAAAAAGCAGCTCAAAATAATAATCCACTTGAATCTCTTTTAGGTGGTGCTATTCCTAATTTTAATCAGAATGACGAGGAAGAAGAAGCCCCTACAGAAGAAATCAAAACAAAACGGTCAGAAATAAGACAACAACTTTTAGCAGGTAAGCTAGAAGAAGAAAAAGTTAGAATCAAAGTTGAACAAGACCCTGGCGCATTAGGAATGTTAGGCACGAGTCAAAATCAACAAATGCAAGATATGATGAATCAATTGATGCCTAAACGAAAAGTAGAAAGAGAAGTACCAGTAAAAACAGCACGTAAAATTCTTACTGATGATTTTGCAGATGAATTAATTGATCAAGAAACTGCTAATCAAGAAGCTTTAGAATTAGCAGAACAAATGGGAATTATCTTTATCGATGAGATTGATAAAGTCGCTACAAACAATTCCAATAGTGGTCAAGATGTATCAAGACAAGGTGTTCAAAGAGATATATTACCAATCCTTGAAGGTAGCATGATTCAAACTAAGTATGGTACTGTAAATACTGAGCACATGCTATTTATTGGTGCTGGCGCTTTCCATGTTTCTAAACCAAGTGACTTGATTCCTGAGTTACAAGGGCGTTTTCCAATTCGAGTTGAACTTGAAAGCTTAACAGTCAATGATTTCTATAGAATATTGACTGAACCTAAGTTATCTCTTATAAAGCAGTATGAAGCACTGTTAAAAACTGAAGAAGTTACGGTCAACTTCTCTGATGAAGCGATAACACGATTAGCTGAAATGGCATATCAAGTGAATCAAGATACAGACAATATTGGTGCACGTCGATTACACACTATTTTAGAAAAAATGTTAGAAGATTTATCTTTTGAAGCACCAAATATGCCAAATGCAGTAGTAGATATAACACCACAGTATGTTGATGATAAGTTGAAATCTATTTCAACAAACAAAGATTTAAGTGCATTTATTTTATAATATAAATAAAGGAGAAATTTTATGAGCTTATTATCTAAAACTAGAGAATTAAATACATTATTACAAAAACATAAAGGCATTGCGGTAGACTTTAAAGATGTTGCTCAGACTATTAGTAATGTAACTGTTACAAATGTCTTCATCGTTTCTCGTAGAGGTAAAATTTTAGGTTCAAGTTTAAATGAACTTTTAAAGAGTGAACGAATTAGTAATATGTTGACTGAAAGTAAACATATTCCAAGTGAATACACTGAACTACTTATGCAAGTTCAACAAACTGAAGCGAATATTGATATTGATTCAGACTTGACAGTATTCCCTCCAGAACACAGAGATGTATTTATTAATAGTAGAACAACCATCTTCCCGATTTTAGGGGGAGGCGAACGCTTAGGTACACTGATTCTAGGAAGAGTTAAAGATGACTTTAATGAAAATGATTTAGTGCTTGGCGAATACGCTGCAACTGTTATTGGTATGGAAATTTTACGTGAGAAACATAATGAAGTTGAGAAAGAAGCACGTGATAAAGCTGCTATTACAATGGCAATCAATTCATTATCTTATTCTGAAAAAGAAGCGATTGAACATATTTTTGAGGAACTTGGTGGTAATGAAGGTCTATTAATTGCATCTAAAGTAGCAGATAGAGTAGGTATTACACGTTCTGTAATTGTAAATGCGTTACGTAAATTAGAAAGTGCTGGTGTAATAGAATCACGATCTCTTGGCATGAAAGGTACATTTATTAAAGTTAAAAAAGAAAAATTCTTAGATGAACTTAATCGAAGTGAATAAATATTTTTTAAAACTACTATCTATCTATTAAAATTAAGATAGTAGTTTTTTATTTTACACAGTTAAAAAATGTTGCGTAATGATTCTAGATATGATATTATTATTGACGGCTATAAAGCCAATACACACGTAGTGAATGTAAATATAAAGGGTGCAGTCTTAAGTATTGTCTTTATATTAGTTTACTATGGAGGTAATTAACCAATAGGAGGAATTTAACATGGCAGTAATTTCAATGAAACAATTACTAGAAGCCGGTGTTCACTTCGGTCACCAAACACGCCGTTGGAACCCAAAAATGAAAAAATATATCTTTACTGAAAGAAATGGTATTTATATCATTGACTTACAAAAAACAGTAAAAAAAGTTGAAGAAGCTTATAACTTCTTAAAACAAGTATCTGAAGATGGCGGTAAAGTCTTATTCGTAGGTACTAAAAAACAAGCACAAGAATCAGTTAAAGCTGAAGCAGAACGTGCTGGTCAATTCTACGTTAACCAAAGATGGTTAGGTGGAATCTTAACTAATTATAAAACAATCTCAAAACGTATTAAACGTATTTCTGAAATTGAAAAAATGGAAGAAGACGGTTTATTTGACGTTTTACCTAAAAAAGAAGTTGTTGAACTTAAAAAAGAATATGACCGTTTAATCAAATTCTTAGGCGGTATTCGTGATATGAAATCTATGCCTCAAGCATTATTCGTAGTTGACCCTCGTAAAGAGCGCAATGCGATTGCTGAAGCACGTAAATTAAATATCCCTATCGTTGGTATCGTTGACACTAACTGTGATCCTGATGAAATCGACTATGTTATCCCAGCGAATGATGATGCTATTCGTGCCGTTAAATTATTAACTGGTAAAATGGCTGACGCTGTCTTAGAAGGTCAACAAGGTATTTCAAACGATGAAGTAGCTGCAGAACAAAACATCGATTTAGATGAAAGTGAAGAAACTCAAAAAGCAGAATCAACTGAAGAAAATACTACTGTTGAATCAAACTAAGATATAGTTAAATGGGTGATAAGATGTAATGCTTATCGCCCTTTTTTTAAAATAACCTTAATTTAAAAAATTATTAATAAATCGTAATAGAGTATTGGAAATAATAGTACCTTTAATGGTAATATTTAAATATCATCTATTATTACAATTAGACATATTGGAGGAATAATTAATGGCAATTTCAGCAAAACTTGTAAAAGAATTACGTGAAAGAACTGGCGCAGGTATGATGGATTGTAAAAAAGCGCTAACTGAAACTGATGGAGATATCGATAAAGCAATCGACTACTTACGTGAAAAAGGTATTGCTAAAGCAGCTAAAAAAGCTGATCGAATCGCTGCTGAAGGTTTAGTACATGTAGAAGTAAAAGGTAATGAAGCAGCAATCGTTGAAATTAACTCTGAAACTGATTTCGTTGCTCGAAACGAAGGATTCCAAGAATTAGTTAAAGAAATTGCTAATCAAATCCTTGAAAGTAAAGCTGAAACAGTAGAAGCTTTATTAGAAACTAAATTAGCAAGTGGTCAAACAGTTGATGAAAGAATGAAAGAGGCTATCTCAACAATCGGTGAAAAATTAAGCATCCGTCGTTTTGCTATTAGAACTAAATCTGATAACGATGCTTTTGGTGCATACTTACACATGGGTGGACGTATCGGTGTATTGACTGTTGTTGAAGGTTCTACTGATGAAGAAGCAGCTAAAGATGTAGCAATGCACATCGCTGCAATTAATCCTAAATATGTTTCTTCAGATCAAGTAAGTGACGAAGAAATTAATCACGAAAGAGAAGTATTAAAACAACAAGCATTAAATGAAGGTAAACCTGAAAATATCGTTGAAAAAATGGTTGAAGGTCGTTTACGTAAATATCTTCAAGAAATTTGTGCTGTTGACCAAAACTTCGTTAAAGACCCAGATCAAACAGTTGAAGCTTTCTTAAAATCTAAAGGCGGTAAATTAGCTGACTTCGTACGTTATGAAGTAGGCGAAGGTATGGAAAAACGCGAAGAAAACTTTGCTGATGAAGTTAAAGGTCAAATGAAATAATTTGTTCACATTATTCTAACAAGAAAGAAGACACCTTTAAGGAATTCTATATAATAAAATTCTTTTATTATAGAAGACCATTAGTGTCTTCTTTACTTGTATATATTACATATCATTAATCATAGAGAGGAAAAAATAATGGCGCAGACTTCTAAATATAAACGTGTAGTACTGAAACTTAGTGGTGAAGCACTTGCAGGTGAAAAAGGTTTTGGTATCAATCCTATCATCATTAAAAGTGTAGCAAAACAAGTCGCTGAAGTAGCTAAAATGGATTGTGAAATAGCTGTTATCGTTGGTGGCGGTAATATTTGGAGAGGTAAAACAGGTAGCGATTTAGGCATGGACCGTGGTACAGCTGATTATATGGGCATGCTTGCTACTGTAATGAATGCATTGGCATTACAAGATAGTTTAGAGCAATTAGATTGTGATACACGAGTATTAACTTCAATTGAAATGAAACAGGTTGCTGAGCCTTATATTCGTCGTCGCGCAATTAGACATTTAGAGAAAAAACGCGTAGTTATTTTTGCAGCTGGTATTGGTAATCCATACTTCTCTACTGACACAACTGCAGCACTACGTGCAGCTGAAGTAGAGGCCGATGTCATTTTAATGGGTAAAAATAATGTTGATGGTGTGTATTCTGCCGATCCAAAAATTGATAAAAATGCTGTAAAATATGATCATCTAACACATATTCAAATGTTACAAGAAGGCCTACAAGTTATGGATTCAACTGCTTCTTCATTCTGTATGGATAATAACATTCCATTAAATGTATTCTCTATTATGGAAGAAGGCAATATTAAACGTGCCGTTATGGGCGAAAAAATTGGTACATTAATTACTAAATAATTAGAGGTGTAAATGTATGAGTGAGATAATTCAAGATACAAAATCTAGAATGAAAAAATCAATTGAAAATTTATCACGTGAATTAGCTAATATTAGTGCAGGTAGAGCGAATTCTAATTTATTAAATGGAGTAAATGTTGATTATTATGGTGCGCCAACACCAGTTCAACAGTTAGCGAGTATAAACGTGCCTGAAGCACGCTTACTTGTCATTTCTCCATATGATAAATCATCTGTAGCTGATATTGAAAAAGCGATTATTGCTGCTAACCTAGGTGTGAACCCTACTAGTGACGGTGAAGTTATTCGTATCACTGTTCCTGCTTTAACTGAAGAACGCCGTAAAGAATTAGTTAAAAATGTTAAAAAAATCGGTGAAGATTCAAAAGTTTCAATCCGTAATATTCGTCGTGATATCAATGATCAATTGAAAAAAGACGAAAAAAATGGAGACATTACTGAAGATGATTTAAGAAGCCAAACAGAAGATGTTCAAAAAGTAACAGACAATTCAATTAAAGAAATTGATAATTTAGTTGATGAAAAAGAAAAAGATATTATGTCTGTTTAATATTTCATCATACTCTTCTATGACAAGATTATAAATTGTTTTAGTCTAAACTGTGCCAAGTCAGACTTTGGTACAGTTTTTTAATTTGCTTATTCAATGCCATTATTTAGTATGATAAAATGATAGATGATTTCTTAAATAACCTATATAATATAACAGAAATGATCAGGCTCGGAGGAAAGACCATGTTTAGAAAGCTAATAAAAAGAAATAAGACTAAAATCAATCAAAATGATGATTTAGATATACATAATTTACCTGAACATATAGCAATTATCATGGACGGAAATGGTCGTTGGGCAAAAAAGCGTAAAATGCCTAGAATTAAAGGTCACTATGAAGGTATGCAAACCATAAAAAAAGTGACACGTGAAGCAAGTCATTTAGGTATTAAATATTTAACTTTATACGCTTTTTCAACGGAAAATTGGTCAAGACCTGAAAGTGAAGTTAATTATATCATGAATTTACCTGTGAATTTTTTAAAAACATTTCTACCAGAACTTGTAGAGAAAAATGTTAAGATAGAAACTATTGGTTTTTTAGATGCAATACCCCAATCAACAATTGAGGCGATTAATTATGCTAAAGAAAAAACCAAAAATAATACAGGATTGAAATTAGTATTTGCCATTAATTATGGTGGACGAGCTGAACTTGTTCAAAGTATGAAATCAATTTATGATGAACTTCAACGTAATGGTCAAAACAGTGATGATATTGATGAATTGATGATTTCCAAACATTTAATGACCCATCCATATCCAGATCCAGATTTATTAATACGTACATCTGGAGAACAACGCCTTAGTAACTTCTTAATTTGGCAGGCTTCGTATAGTGAATTTATTTTTAATGAGAAGTTATGGCCAGACTTTGATGGTGAAGAATTAAAACAATGTATAAAAATATATCAATCTCGCCAAAGACGTTTTGGAGGATTAAGTGAGGAGTAATTTATGAAAGTAAGAACATTGACCGCGATTATAGCATTGCTTATTTTTCTACCTATATTATTAAAAGGTGGAACTATTTTAATGCTTTTTGCTTATTTGCTGGCGCTCATTGCTTTAAAAGAATTGTTAAATATGAATATGATTAAATTTTTATCAATTCCAGGTATTTTCAGTGCTATAGCGCTTATTATTATTATGCTTCCTCAGTCTTCCGGAGATTGGGTGAGTGATGTTCAATTAAAAAGTTTAATTGCAATGAGCTTCATACTATTAAGTTATACTGTACTTTCGAAAAACAGATTTAGCTTTATGGACGCTGCATTTTGTTTAATGTCTGTAGCATACGTTGGAATAGGATTTATGTATTTTTATGCTACACGTTCTTATGGTTTACATTATATACTTTTTGCATTTTTAATCGTATGGTTAACAGATACTGGCGCATATATATTTGGACGATTAATGGGAAAACACAAACTATGGCCAGTTATTAGTCCAAACAAAACGATTGAAGGTTTTATTGGAGGACTCATTTGTAGTTTAATTGTTCCACTTGTAATGATGTTTTTTGTAGATTTTCATCTAAATATTTGGTTGTTATTATTAATTACAATTATTTTAAGTGTATTTGGTCAATTAGGTGACTTAGTAGAATCTGGTTTTAAACGTCATTTTGGTGTTAAAGATTCAGGCAGAATCTTGCCAGGACATGGCGGTATTTTAGATAGATTTGATAGCTTTATGTTTGTTTTACCACTGTTAAACATTCTATTACTACAAATGTAATAAAAAATTAACGTTTTATTTATTTATGAAAAGCATATAATGATATAATTGAGGAGTTATTGAGTTCACATTTGATTAATATTATACAATCGTGTACTTTATAGCTCTTTTTTTAAAACTGTTTTTTTATACTAGAAATTATTATAAAATTTAAAATTTAAAATCTAAAATCTTATAATCTAGATAATTTAAATATTAAAATTAATTGAGGTGTTGTAAGTGAGTTATTTAATCACAATCGTCTCATTTATTATCGTATTTGGTGTACTCGTTACAGTACATGAATATGGACATATGTTTTTTGCAAAACGTGCAGGTATTATGTGTCCAGAATTTGCGATTGGAATGGGACCCAAAATTTTCAGTTTCCGTAAAGATGAAACGTTATATACAATACGTTTACTTCCAGTTGGTGGATATGTAAGAATGGCAGGAGATGGATTAGAAGAACCACCCGTTCAGCCAGGAATGAATGTTAAAATAAAACTAAATGAACAAGATGAAATTACACATATTATTTTAGATGATCAACATAAATTCCAAAAAATTGAAGCGATTGAAGTTAAACGATGTGATTTTAAAGATGATTTATATATTGAAGGTATTACAGCATATGATAATGAAAGACATCATTTTAATATTGCTAAAAAAGCTTACTTTGTTGAAAATGGTAGTTTAATTCAAATTGCACCAAGGCATCGTCAATTTACACATAAAAAACCATTACCTAAGTTTTTAACTTTATTTGCGGGCCCATTATTTAACTTTATTTTAGCTCTCGTACTATTTATTGGCTTAGCTTATTATCAAGGTACGCCTACCCCTACAGTAAAACAATTAGCAGACAATTATCCAGCACAAGAAGCTGGATTAAAAGCTGGAGATAAAATTGTTCAAGTTGGACACTATAAAATTAACGATTTTAGCGATATTCAAAGTGCACTTAATAAAACGAAAGACCATCAAACAACAATTAAAATTGTACGAGATGGTCACACCAAATCACTAGATGTTACACCTAAAAAACAAGTGATTAAACAGACAAAATTAAATTCTAAAACTTCTTATGTATTAGGTTTTCAACCTGCGAATGAACATTCACTATTTAAGCCATTAGCATTAGGCGTACAACAATTTTTAGATGCAAGTGTACTTATTTTTAAAGCAGTTGGAACAATGATTGGAAGTATTTTCACAGGTGGCTTTACTTTTGATATGTTAAATGGTCCAGTGGGTATTTATCACAATGTAGATTCTGTAGTAAAACAAGGTATTATTGCATTAACATACTATACGGCATTGCTGAGTGTTAACTTAGGGATTATGAACTTATTACCTATTCCAGCTTTAGATGGTGGTAGAATTTTATTTGTTATTTATGAAGCGATATTTAGAAGACCAGTAAACAAAAAAGCTGAAACTGCAATTATTGCTGTTGGAGCTATATTTGTAGTGATTATTATGGTCTTAGTCACTTGGAATGATATACAACGTTATTTCTTATAATTTAGGAGGATAAAAAATGAAACAATCGAAAGTCTTTATACCAACAATGAGAGAAGTCCCTTCTGAAGCTGAGGCTTTAAGTCATCAGTTGTTATTAAAAGCAGGTTTAATTAAACAAAGCACAAGTGGTATTTATAGTTATTTACCCTTAGCAACACGTGTACTAAATCATATTTCTAAAATCATTCGTGAAGAAATGGAAAATATTGATGCAGTTGAGATTTTAATGCCAGCATTGCAGCAAGCAGAACTTTGGGAAGAGTCGGGACGTTGGGGCGCTTATGGTCCTGAATTAATGCGATTAAAAGACCGTAATGGAAGAGAATTTGCTTTAGGACCTACTCACGAAGAAGTAGTGACTTCTATCGTTAGAGACGAATTAAAGTCTTATAAACAATTACCATTAACATTATTCCAAATTCAATCTAAGTTCCGTGATGAAAAACGTCCACGTTTTGGTTTATTACGTGGAAGAGAGTTCATCATGAAAGATGCTTATTCTTTCCATGCTGATGAAGCATCATTAGATCAAACATATCAAGAGATGTACAATGCTTATAGTCGTATTTTTAAACGTGTTGGAATTAATGCGCGTCCAGTAGTAGCTGATTCAGGTGCTATTGGCGGTAATCATACACATGAATTTATGGCTTTAAGTGAAATTGGTGAAGATACGATTGTGTATAGTGAAAATAGTGATTATGCAGCAAATATTGAAAAAGCTGAAGTTAAGTATTATCCAAATGAGAAACATACAGACATTAAATCACTAGAAAAAATAGAAACGCCAAATATTAAAACAGCTCAAGAATTGGCTGACTTTTTAAATCGTCCAATTGATGAAATTGTAAAAACAATGATTTTCAAAGTGGATGGAGAATTCATCATGTTCTTAGTAAGAGGCCATCACGAGCTCAATGATGTGAAGGTGAAAGCATACTTTGAAACTGATAATGTGGAAATGGCGACTCAAGATGAAATTGTAAATTTACTTGGAGCAAATCCTGGTTCATTAGGACCTATTCATAATAAAGACATTAAAATTATTGCTGATAATTTTGTTAAAGATTTAAATAACATAGTGGTAGGTGCTAATGAAGATGGCTATCACTATATTAATGCAAATGTTGAGCGTGATTTTAATATCGATGAATACGGAGACTTTAGATTTATTTTAGAAGGTGAACCGTTAAGTGATGGTTCTGGAAATGCAAAATTTGCAGAAGGTATTGAAGTTGGACAAGTATTTAAACTGGGAACGAAATATTCTGAAGCAATGAATGCTAAATTTTTAGATAATCAAGGTAAAGCGCAACCTTTAATTATGGGTTGCTATGGTATCGGAGTGTCTAGAACATTAAGTGCGATTGTTGAGCAAAATAATGATGAAAATGGTATTATTTGGCCAAAGTCAGTCACTCCATTTGATTTACATTTAATTACAATCAATCCTAAAAAAGAAGAACAACTTGAATTAGGAGATAAATTATACTCAGAATTACAATCTAAATATGATGTACTTTATGATGATCGTAAAGAGCGTGCAGGCGTTAAATTTAATGACGCTGATTTAATTGGTTTACCGATAAGAATTGTTGTAGGTAAAAATGCAAGTGAAGGTATTGTTGAAGTTAAAGTGCGTCAAACGGGTGAAAGTGAAGAAGTTCATGTTAATGAATTAGACAATCACATTGCTTCACTCTATGAAAAACTATAGGTGCACATGAATAAAAATGGTTGGAACATTTTGTTGTTTCCAACCTCTTTTATTGTTTTTATTAGTTAAACTGTAATCATGAAAAATAAATGTGAAAGTAGTATAATATAAATCAAGTTTTTTAAAGTAAATGATAAGTTCGAAATAAGGTGGTTATTCTTTGTGGCAATGACAAGTCAGGAAAAATTTAGAGTACTTGCCGATCAAATTAAGATTTCAAATCAATTGGATAAAGAAATACTTGAAAAAGGTGAACTCACACGAATAGATGTATCAAATAAAAATAGAAGTTGGGAATTTCAAATTACGTTACCTTATTTTCTTTCAAATGAAGATTATTTAATCTTTACTCATGCAATTAAAGAAGAGTTTAAAGATATTGCACATGTGGACTGGCATTTTACAATTCAAAATACATCGAATCAAGATGAACATGTGATTAAATATTTTGGACATTGTATTGAACACACAGCTTTATCACCAAAAGTGAAGGGTCAACTTAAACAAAAACGTTTAATTATGTCAGGTAATGTTTTAAAAGTAATGACTTCAAATGATATTGAAAGAAATCATTTTGATAAAGTATGTAATGGTAGTTTAGTAAAAGCATTTCAAAAATGTGGCTTTGATATAGATAAAGTAATATTTGAAACTGACGATTCGAATAGAGATGAAGATCTTGCTTCATTAGAGGCACATATTCAAGAAGAAGATCAACAAAGTGCTAAAGAAGCTACAGAAAAAATTGAAAAAATAAAAGCTGAAAAAGCAAAACAACAAGATAATAACGGTAGTAGTGTTGAAAAATGTCAAATAGGAAAGCCAATTCACGTTGAAAATATTAAACCTATTGAAACAATTATTGAAGAAGAATTTAAAGTAGCCATTGAAGGGGTTATCTTTGATATTAATATTAAAGAACTAAAAAGTGGACGTCACATCGTTGAACTTAAAGTGACAGACTATACAGATTCTTTAGTATTAAAAATGTTTACTAGAAAAAATAAGGATGATTTAAATCACTTTAAAGCCTTAAGTGTAGGTAAATGGGTACGTGCACAAGGTCGTATAGAAGAAGATACATTTGTCCGTGATTTAGTCATGATGATGTCAGATATTGAAGAAATCAAAAAGACACCTAAACAAGATAAAGCAGAAGAGAAACGTGTCGAATTTCATTTACATTCATCAATGAGTCAAATGGATGGTATTCCAAACATCAGCGCATATGTTAATCAGGCTGCAGCATGGGGACATAAAGCAATAGCTGTTACTGATCATAATGTGGTTCAAGCTTTTCCTGATGCTCATAGTGCAGCGGAAAAAAATGGAATTAAAATGATTTACGGGATGGAAGGCATGTTAGTCGATGATGGCGTGCCTATTGCCTATAAACCTACCGATAGAAATTTAAAAGATGCGACATATGTAGTGTTTGACGTCGAAACAACAGGTTTATCTAATCAATATGATCAAATTATTGAACTTGCTGCTGTCAAAGTTAAAGATGGCGAAATTATAGATAAATTTGAAAGATTTAGTAATCCACATGAAAAATTATCAGAAACAATAATTAATCTGACACACATTACAGATGACATGCTAGTGGATGCACCAGAAATTGAAGAAGTACTAACAGAATTTAAGGAATGGGTAGGAGATGCCATTTTTGTAGCGCATAATGCTTCATTCGATATGGGCTTTATTGATACAGGGTACGAACGATTAGGTTTTGGTCCATCAACTAATGGAGTGATTGATACCCTTGAATTATCACGTACTATTAACACTGAATATGGTAAACATGGGTTAAATTTCTTAGCTAAAAAATATGGCGTTGAACTCACTCAACACCATAGAGCGATTTATGATACTGAAGCAACAGCTTATATTTTCATTAAAATGGTTCAACAAATGAAAGAATTAGGTGTGGCTAATCATAAAGATATTAATAAAAAATTATCAAATGAAGATGCCTATAAACGTGCACGACCAACTCATGTCACACTCATAGTTCAAAATCAAGATGGACTTAAGAATTTATTTAAAATCGTAAGTGCTTCTTTAGTAAAATATTATTACAGAACACCTAGAATTCCACGATCATTATTAAATGAATATCGAGAAGGCATTTTAGTTGGTACAGCTTGTGATGAAGGGGAATTATTTACAGCTGTGATGCAACGTGATCAATCTGAAGTTGAAAAAATAGCAAAGTATTATGATTTTATAGAAGTACAACCACCTAAACTTTATCAAGATTTAATCGATCGTGAATTAATTCGTGATACTGAAACATTGTATGAAATATATGATCGTATTTTAAAAGCGGGAGAAAGTACAGGAATACCTGTGATAGCTACTGGTAATGCTCATTACCTATTTGAGCATGATGCTATTGCTCGTAAAATTTTAATTGCATCACAACCAGGTAATCCATTAAATCGTTCCACACTTCCAGAAGCACATTTTAGAACAACAGATGAAATGTTAGATGAATTTCATTTCTTAGGAGAAGATAAAGCCTATGATATTGTTGTTAAAAATACAAATGAATTAGCAGACCGAATTGAGAAAGTAATTCCAATTAAAGATCAATTATTTACGCCACGTATGGAGGGCGCTAATGAAGAAATACGTGAGTTAAGCTATACAAATGCAAAAAAATTGTATGGTGATGACTTACCGCAAATTGTAATTGATCGTCTCGAAAAAGAATTAGATAGTATTATTGGTAATGGCTTTTCAGTTATCTATCTTATATCACAACGGTTAGTTAAAAAATCATTAGATGATGGATATTTGGTAGGGTCACGTGGTTCTGTAGGTTCGAGCTTTGTTGCAACAATGACAGAGATTACAGAAGTGAATCCGCTCCCTCCACACTATATATGTCCACATTGTAAGACGAGTGAATTTTTTGATGATGGATCGGTAGGTTCTGGATTCGACTTACCTGATAAAACGTGTGAAACATGTGGTGGCGAATTAATTAAAGAAGGTCAAGATATTCCATTTGAGACTTTCTTAGGATTTAAAGGAGATAAAGTCCCAGATATTGACTTGAACTTTAGTGGTGAATATCAACCGCATGCTCATAACTATACGAAAGTACTTTTTGGAGAAGATAAAGTATTCCGAGCAGGTACAATTGGTACAGTGGCTGAAAAAACGGCATTTGGTTTCGTTAAAGGATATCTAAATGATCAAGGTATTCATAAACGTGGTGCGGAAATCGATAGACTTGTCAAAGGATGTACAGGTGTTAAACGTACGACTGGACAGCATCCAGGAGGAATTATTGTAGTTCCTGATTATATGGATATTTACGATTTTACACCGATACAATATCCAGCAGATGATCAAAGTGCACCTTGGATGACAACACACTTTGATTTCCACTCGATTCATGATAATGTGTTAAAACTTGATATACTTGGACACGATGATCCTACAATGATACGTATGTTACAGGATTTATCGGGTATCGATCCTAAAACGATTCCTGTTGATGATAAGGAGACAATGCAAATATTTAGTAGTCCGGCCTCTTTAGGTGTAACAGAAGAGGATATTTTATGTAAGACAGGCACATTTGGTGTACCTGAATTTGGTACAGGTTTCGTTCGTCAAATGTTAGAAGACACTAAGCCAACAACATTTTCTGAACTTGTACAAATTTCAGGATTATCACATGGTACCGATGTGTGGCTTGGTAATGCGCAAGAGTTAATTCGATCAGGCATCTGCGATTTATCCAGTGTAATTGGTTGTCGTGACGATATTATGGTATATCTTATGTATGCTGGACTTGAACCATCAATGGCCTTCAAAACAATGGAGTCTGTGCGTAAAGGTAAAGGACTTACAGATGAAATGATAGATGCAATGAAAGCGAATGATGTACCTGATTGGTATTTAGATTCATGCTTAAAAATTAAATACATGTTCCCTAAAGCTCACGCAGCTGCTTATGTACTTATGGCTGTACGTATTGCATACTTTAAAGTGCATCATCCGTTATACTATTATGCAGCATATTTTACAATTCGTGCATCAGACTTTGATTTAATTACAATGATTAAAGATAAAGAAAGTATTAAGAACACAGTTAAAGATATGTATTCTCGTTATATGGATTTAGGAAAAAAAGAAAAAGATGTATTAACAGTATTAGAAATAATGAATGAAATGGCACATCGTGGATTTAAAATGCAGCCGATTAGCTTAGAAAAAAGTCAAGCTTTTGATTTTATTATTGAAGATGATACATTGATCCCACCATTTATTGCTGTGCCAGGATTAGGTGAAAACGTAGCTAAACGTATTGTTGAGGCACGTGAAGACGGGCCGTTTTTATCCAAAGAAGACCTTAATAAAAAAGCAGGTTTATCTCAAAAAATTATTGAATACCTTGATGATTTAGGTTCATTACCAGATTTACCAGATAAAGCACAGTTGTCCATTTTTGATATGTAAATGGAGAACTTAGATGTATTAATAGTAGCTTCATTTGTTTAAGCATATAAAGTATGTTATAATTAATTTGTGTAAAAATTTAGACTCAGGCAGAAAGAGTGGGCATATACCCGCTCTTTTCTATTTGCCAAAAAAGGAGGCCTGTATGAGTAAAATTACTGAAGAAGTAGAAACTATCATTACTCCCATTTTAGATGATTTAAACTTTGAATTAGTTGATGTTGAATATGCAAAAGAAGGCAAAGATCGTTTTTTGAGAATCTCTATTGATAAAGAAGGTGGCGTAGATTTAAATGATTGTACGCTTGCTTCTGAAAAAATAAGTGAAGCAATGGATCAAAATGATCCTATTCCTGAAATGTATTATCTTGATGTAGCTTCACCTGGAGCTGAACGTCCACTAAAAAAAGAAAAAGATTATCAAAATGCGATAGAGCAACCTGTATTTGTATCTCTTTATGCGCCAATTGAAGGTGATAAAGAATGGTTAGGTATTCTGAAGTCTGTCGATGATGACACAATAACTATGGAAGTTAAAGAAAAATCAAAGAAAAAAACAATTGAGATACCAAGAAATAAAATTGCAAAAGCACGTCACGCTGTAATGATTTAACGTGATGAGGAGGAATAATTGTGGCAAGTAATGAATTATTATTAGCAACTGAATACTTAGAAAAGGAAAAGAAAATTCCAAGAGAAGTTTTGATTGATGCAATTGAAGCAGCTTTAATTACTGCATATAAGAAAAATTATGATAGTGCTAGAAACGTTCGTGTAGAATTAAATATGGATGAAGGCACATTTAAAGTCATCGCACGTAAAGAAGTTGTAGAAGAAGTATTTGATGATCGTGAAGAAGTTGATTTAAGCACTGCTTTAGTTAAAAATCCTGCTTATGAAATAGGTGATATTTACGAAGAAGATGTCACACCTAAAGACTTTGGTCGTGTTGGTGCACAGGCTGCTAAACAAGCAGTAATGCAACGTCTAAGAGATGCTGAAAGAGAAATTTTATACTCTGAGTTTATTGATAAAGAAGAAGATATTTTAACAGGTGTGATTGATCGTGTTGATCATCGATATGTGTATGTTAATTTAGGTAGAATCGAAGCGGTTTTATCTGAAGCTGAAAGAAGTCCTAATGAGACATACGTTCCAAATGAAAGAATTAAAGTCTATGTTAATAAAGTAGAGCAAACAACAAAAGGTCCACAAATTTATGTGTCAAGAAGTCATCCGGGTTTATTAAAACGTTTATTTGAACAAGAAGTCCCAGAAATTTATGATGGAACTGTTATTGTGAAATCAGTTGCACGTGAAGCAGGAGATCGTTCTAAAATTAGTGTATACTCTGAAAATCCAGATATAGATGCAGTGGGAGCTTGTGTAGGTGCAAAAGGTTCACGTGTTGAAGCGGTTGTTGAAGAATTAGGTGGGGAAAAAATCGATATTGTTCAATGGGATGAAGATCCAAACGTTTTTGTACGTAATGCTTTAAGCCCATCACAAGTTTTAGAAGTTATTGTTGATGAAGATAACCAATCTACTGTAGTGGTAGTACCTGATTATCAATTATCATTAGCTATTGGTAAACGAGGACAAAATGCGCGCTTAGCTGCCAAACTGACAGGATGGAAAATTGATATTAAATCTGAAACAGATGCTCGCGAAGCAGGGATTTATCCTATAATTGAATCTGAAGAAAAAGCTGATGAAATAGTATTTTCTGAAGATAAAGATATTGAAATTGATGACATCAATTTAGAAGAAACAAACTTAACAACAGCTGAATTATCAGCGGAAGTTGATGAAACTTCAAATGAAGCACAAGACGCTTCAGATAATAAAGAAGAACATTAATACGTTTAAGCATGTGGGGTGAGTAGTAAATGAAGAAGAAGAAAATTCCAATGCGCAAATGCATCATCACGAATGAAATGCGTCCTAAAAAAGACATGATTCGAGTAGTAATTAATAAAGAAGGCGAAATTTTCGCTGATGGTACTGGAAAACAACAAGGTAGAGGTGCATATGTTTCAAAAGATGTTAAAAGCGTAGAAGATGCTCAAAAAAATGGTGTACTCGAGAAATATTTTAATGAAAGTCCTGAAAAATTAGATCCTGTATATAAAGAAGTAATTCGATTAATTTATAGAGAAGAGATTCCTAAATGACAAAAGAACAGATATTTAATTTTTTAGGCTTAGCGATGAGAGCTAGAAAAGTTAAAGTTGGAGAATCAGTACTCATATCAGAAATAAAAAAACGTAATATTAAGCTTGTGATTTTATCTACTGATGCTTCAGATAACGCTAAAAAGAATATAAAGAATAAATGTGACACATATCATGTTCCATTTAGAGTTTTCGGTACGAGAGTAGAATTAGGACAATCATTAGGCAAAGAAGAACGTGTAAATGTTGGCGTAACAGATTCAGGTTTTGCCAAAAAACTTATGTCGATGATTGATGAATATTGTAAGGAGTGATTATATGAGTAAAAAGAGAATTTACGAATATGCGAAAGAAGTAAATGTTAAAAGTAAAGAGATTATAGATGAGTTAAAGAAAATGGACGTTGAAGTATCCAATCACATGCAAGCATTAGAAGATGACCAAATTAAGATGCTTAATAAAAAGTTCAAATCATCAAAAAATGAAGAAAATAAAAAACAAAACACTCAAAATAATCACCAAAAACAGCAAAATAAAAAAGATAATAATCAAAACAAATCTAATTCAAAGAAAAAAAACAATAAAAATAGCAAAAACAATAAAAACAACAAAAATAATAAAAAAGGTAAGAATAACAAACCTGCTGCTGAACCCAAAGAAATGCCTTCAAAAATCACGTACGAGGAAGGTATTACAGTAGGAGAACTTGCTGATAAATTAAATATCGAATCATCTGACATTATTAAAAAATTATTTTTATTAGGTATTGTTGCTAACATTAACCAATCATTAGATGAAGAAACATTAGAACTTATCGCAGATGATTATGGTGTTGAAATTGAAAAAGAAGTTGTTGTTAATGAAGAAGACCTAACAACTTATTTTGATGATGAAGAAGACGACCCAGATGCAATTGAACGACCAGCAGTTGTAACAATTATGGGACACGTTGACCATGGTAAAACAACATTACTAGACTCAATTAGAAATACTAAAGTAACAGCAGGAGAAGCAGGCGGTATCACACAACACATTGGCGCATATCAAATTGAAAATAATGGTAAAAAAATTACTTTCTTAGATACACCTGGACATGCAGCTTTCACAACAATGCGTGCACGTGGTGCTCAAGTAACAGATATCACTATTTTAGTAGTAGCAGCAGATGATGGCGTTATGCCTCAAACAATTGAAGCAATTAACCATGCTAAAGAAGCGGATGTACCAACAATTGTTGCGGTCAACAAAGTTGATAAACCAACTGCAAATCCAGACCGAGTGATGCAAGAGTTAACTGAATATGGTTTAATTCCAGAAGATTGGGGTGGCGACACAATCTTTGTACCACTTTCAGCATTAAATGGTGATGGTATTGATGACTTATTAGAAATGATTGGTTTAGTTGCCGAAGTACAAGAATTAAAAGCTAATCCTGATAAGCAAGCAGTAGGTACTGTTATTGAAGCAGAATTAGATAAATCACGTGGACCAGCTGCGTCATTATTAGTTCAAAATGGTACGTTGCATGTAGGTGATTCAATTGTAGTTGGTAATACGTATGGTCGCGTAAGAGCTATGGTAAATGATTTGGGTCAAAGAATCAAAACAGCTGGGCCTTCTACACCGGTTGAAATTACTGGTATTAACGATGTACCTCAAGCAGGTGACCGCTTCGTTATTTTCAAAGATGAAAAACAAGCGCGTCGTATTGGTGAAGCTCGTCATGAAGCAAATGTGATTCAACAACGTCAAGAAAGCAAAAATGTTTCATTAGACAATTTATTCGAACAAATGAAACAAGGCGAAATGAAAGATCTTAATGTCATTATTAAAGGCGATGTACAAGGTTCTGTAGAAGCTTTAGCTGCATCTCTTATGAAAATTGATGTTGAAGGCGTAAATGTTCGTATTATTCATACAGCTGTAGGGGCAATCAATGAATCAGATGTTACATTAGCTAATGCCTCAAATGGTATTATTGTTGGATTTAACGTACGTCCTGATGCAGGTGCGAAACGTGCAGCAGAAGCTGAAAATGTTGATATGCGTCTTCATAGAGTCATCTATAATGTTATAGAAGAAATTGAATCAGCGATGAAAGGTTTATTAGATCCTGAATTTGAAGAACAAGTTATCGGACAAGCTGAAGTACGTCAAACATTCAAAGTTTCAAAAGTTGGAACAATTGCCGGTAGTTACGTAACTGAAGGTAAAATCACTCGTAACGCAGGCGTACGTGTCATTCGTGATGGTATCGTTCAATTCGAAGGTGAACTTGATACGTTAAAACGTTTTAAAGATGACGCTAAAGAAGTATCACAAGGTTACGAATGTGGTATTACAATTGCAAACTTTAATGACATTAAAGAAGGTGACATTATTGAAGCATTCGAAATGGTAGAAATTGAAAGATAACTCATTTGTAAAGAGCTGAAGTGTATATGATATAGGTAGCCACTTTAGCCTTCTTTTCTAAATATATGTTAAATAATAAAGAGGTGACATATCCATGAGTAATATGAGAGCTGAACGTGTTGGCGAACAAATGAAAAAAGAAGTTATGGATATCATTAATAATAAAGTTAAAGATCCAAGAGTAGGATTTATTACTATTACTGACGTTGAATTAACAAATGATTTATCACAAGCCAAAGTTTTTTTAACAGTGCTTGGCAATAAAAAGGAAGTTAATGATACGTTTAAAGCTTTAGATAAAGCAAAAGGATTCATTAAATCTGAGCTAGGTTCAAGAATGAGATTACGTATAGTACCAGAGTTATTCTTTGAATATGATGAATCAATTGAATACGGTAATAAAATTGAAAAAATGATTCAAGATTTACACAAACAAGATAAATAATACTTTATCATTGTTATTAATCAGTGACATTCAATCAAATAACTTCAGAAAAAGAAATTTAGATGTAACATATAATGGGGGTAGGACGATAACATTTACATGAATTCAGTCCTACTCCTTTTTATATGATTAATACTGATAAAACATGGATAAGACATTAGATGATTTAATAATACATAGTGAGACATAATAAACTAAAGGGTGTGAAAAAATGTACAACGGTATATTACCAGTGTATAAAGAGCGTGGTTTAACCAGTCATGATGTTGTATTTAAACTTAGAAAAATCTTAAAAACTAAAAAGATAGGTCATACTGGAACATTAGATCCTGAAGTTTCAGGTGTACTACCTATCTGTATAGGGACAGCAACAAGAGTGAGCGACTATGTCATGGATATGGGGAAATCTTATCAAGCAACCATTACATTAGGTGAAAGTACGACAACTGAAGATCAAACTGGAGAAGTAATAGAAAAAGTAAATATAGCGGCGAATACGATTACTTCTATAGAAGTTGATTGTGTTTTAGAAGAATTTAAAGGAGTAATAGAGCAGCTTCCTCCAATGTATTCCTCTGTAAAAGTAAATGGAAAAAAATTATATGAATATGCTAGAAAAGGAGAAACTATTGAACGGCCAAAACGACAAGTTAAAATTGATGAAATTGAACGAATATCTGATTTAACATTTATAGAACAAACATGTCATTTTGATATAAAAGTAACGTGTGGAAAAGGTACCTATATCAGAACGTTAGCAACAGATATTGGCAAAGCTTTAGGTTATCCTGCTCATATGTCGTTGTTAACTCGTATAAATTCGGGTGGATTTAATATAAATGAGAGTTTATCACTTGAAAAAATTTCTGAATTACATGAGCATGAAACATTACAACATTATCTATTTCCTATAGAATATGGTTTGAAAAGTTTACAACATGTAGTCATTGATGATGACACTTTAAAGTATAGAATCTTAAATGGTCAAAAACTCCTAAAAAAAGATTTTACTCTATCATTAGAAAAGCAATTTGTGTTTATTGATAAGATAAGTGAAAAAGCATTAGCCATTTATGAACATCATCCTGACAAAATTAACGAAATAAAGCCTAAAAAAGTATTTAATTAAAGGAGCCTTTGATTGATATGAAAGTGATAGAAATAACACATCCAATACAAAATGAACAACTCATAAAAGAAGATGTTGCAATGGCATTTGGTTTTTTTGACGGTATGCATCGTGGTCACAGTAAAGTATTTGAAGCATTAGATATACGTGCAAAAGAAAAAAATTTAAAAAAGGCAGTAACAACATTTGATCCGCATCCATCAGTAGTATTAAATCCTGAACGTAAACGTACAGATTACTTAACGCCACTATCTGATAAATTAGAAATGATAGAACAGCATGATATTGATTATTGTATTGTTATCAATTTCTCATCACGTTTTGCTAACGTCACAGCTGAAGAGTTTATCAAAGACTATATTATTAATAATCATGTTAAAGAAGTTGTTGCAGGATTTGATTTTACATTTGGTAAATTTGGTAAAGGAAATATGGCCGTGTTAAATGAAATAGATGAATTTAATACTACAATAGTCGGTAAATTAGATTTAGATTCTGAAAAAATTTCAACAACATCAATTAGACAAGCGTTACATGAAGGCAATCTACAAAAAGCTAATGATGAATTAGGTTATTTATATCGAATTAAAGGTACAGTTGTTCAAGGAGAAAAAAGAGGTCGAACAATCGGTTTTCCAACAGCTAATGTCCAACCTAGCGATGATTATGTACTTCCTAAAAAAGGGGTATATGCGGTAAGTATTGAAATAGGTGCCGAACACAAAATATATCGTGGGGTAGCTAACGTAGGTGTTAAGCCGACATTCCACGATCCATCTAAAGCAGAAGTGGTGATAGAGGTGAATATTTTTGATTTTGAAGAAAATATTTATGGAGAACGTGTAATCGTATATTGGCACCATTATTTAAGACCAGAGGTAAAATTTGATGGTATAGATGCTTTAGTCAGTCAAATGAATGATGATAAAGAACGTGCAAAATATCTTTTAGCAGTTGATTTTGGTGATGATGTATCGTATAATATTTAAAGTTGAGTTTTTGAAAAACTTATTACTATTGAATCCTTTATCTTGGCAGGTTGAAACTCCGACGCCTTGCTCAGATTAAGGTGTAAACAAAAATTAGGAGGAATTTAATTATGGCTATTACTCAAGAACGTAAAAATGAAATTATTAAAGAATATCGTGTACACGAAACAGATACTGGTTCACCAGAAGTACAAATCGCTGTTTTAACTGCAGAAATCACTGCATTAAATGAACACTTACGTGAACACAAAAAAGATCACCATTCACGCCGTGGATTATTAAAAATGGTTGGTCGTCGTAGACATTTATTAAACTACTTACGTAGTAAAGATATTCAACGTTACCGTGAATTAATTAAATCATTAGGTATTCGTCGTTAATTTTAAATATATTGAAGGGAAAGCACCATTTAGATTGGTACTTTCCTTTTTTGTATTTTTATCATAAACACTAATATAAAAATATATAAATAAATGATATGATGTAAGTATTAGATTTCAGAGAGGAGATTCATAATGTCTCAAGAAAAGAAAGTGTTCAAAACCGAATGGGCTGGAAGATCGTTAACGATTGAGACAGGTCAATTAGCGAAACAAGCTAATGGTGCAGTTTTAGTACGTTATGGTGATACTGTTGTATTATCTACAGCAGTTGCTTCTAAAGAGCCACGTGATGGTGATTTTTTCCCCTTAACAGTTAACTATGAAGAAAAAATGTATGCGGCTGGTAAAATTCCAGGTGGATTTAAAAAACGCGAAGGTCGTCCTGGAGATGAAGCGACACTTACTGCACGTTTAATTGATAGACCAATTAGACCATTATTCCCTAAAGGTTATCGACATGACGTTCAAATTATGAATACTGTATTAAGTGCGGACCCAGACTGCTCCCCAGAAATGGCAGCAATGATTGGATCGTCAATGGCATTGAGCGTGTCTGATATTCCATTCCAAGGACCAATTGCCGGTGTTAATGTAGGATATATTGATGGAACATACGTGATTAATCCAACACTTGAACAAAAAGAAGTATCTCGTTTAGATTTAGAAGTTGCTGGTCATAAAGATGCTGTAAATATGGTTGAAGCAGGTGCGAGTGAAATTACAGAACAAGAAATGCTTGAAGCGATTTTCTTTGGTCATGAAGAGATAAAACGCTTAGTTGCTTTCCAAGAAGAAGTTGTTGAGCATATTCAACCTGTAAAAAAAGAATTTATTCCCGTTGAACGTGATGAAGAATTAGTACAACGAGTAAAATCTTTAACGGAAGAAAAAGGATTAAAAGAAACTGTATTAACATTTGACAAACAACAACGTGATGAAAATTTAGATGCACTTAAAGCAGAAATCGCTACTGAATTTGTAGACGAAGCGGACCCAGAAAATGAGTTGCTTATCGATGAAGTATATGCAATCTTAAATGATTTAGTAAAAGAAGAAGTTCGTCGATTAATTGCAGATGAAAAAATTAGACCTGATGGACGTAAACCAGATGAAATTCGTCCGCTTGAATCAGAAGTTGGTTTATTACCACGTGCACATGGTTCTGGATTGTTTACCCGTGGACAAACTCAAGCATTATCTGTACTTACTTTAGGAGCATTAGGAGACTATCAACTTATTGATGGATTAGGACCTGAAATTGAAAAACGTTTTATGCACCACTATAATTTTCCTAATTTCTCAGTAGGTGAAACGGGTCCAGTAAGAGCGCCAGGTCGTCGTGAAATTGGTCACGGTGCACTAGGTGAAAGAGCACTTAGATATATCATTCCTGACACTACAGAGTTTCCTTACACAATTCGTATTGTGAGTGAAGTATTAGAGTCAAATGGCTCATCTTCACAAGCTTCAATTTGTGGATCAACATTAGCGTTAATGGATGCTGGTGTACCTATTAAAGCTCCAGTAGCCGGTATTGCTATGGGTCTTGTCACTCGTGAAGACAGTTATACAATTTTAACTGATATTCAAGGTATGGAAGATGCCTTAGGTGATATGGACTTCAAAGTTGCTGGAACTAAAGAGGGTATTACTGCGATTCAAATGGATATCAAAATTGATGGTTTAACACGTGAAGTGATTGAAGAAGCTCTTGAACAAGCTCGTCAAGGTCGTTTAGCTATTATGGATCATATGTTACAAACAATCGATCAACCACGTAGTGAATTAAGTGCATATGCACCTAAGGTAGAAATTATGCATATCAAACCTGAAAAAATTCGTGATGTCATTGGTCCGGGTGGTAAAAAAATTAATGAAATTATTGACGAAACTGGCGTTAAGTTAGATATTGAACAAGATGGTACTATCTTTATTGGCGCTGTTGATCAAGAAATGATAAATAGAGCTCGAGAAATTATTAATGAAATTACACGCGAAGCTGAAGTGGGTCAAGTATATCATGCAAAAGTTAAGCGTATTGAAAAATATGGTGCTTTTGTAGAATTATTCCCAGGTAAAGATGCTTTATTACACATTTCTCAAATTTCTAAAGATAGAATAAATAAAGTTGAAGACGTTTTAAAAATCGGTGATACGATTGAAGTTAAAATTACAGAAATTGATAAACAAGGCCGTGTAAATGCGTCTCATAAAGTTTTAGATGAATAAATGGATGAAGTTAAGGTTAGGACAAAATGAAGTCCTAACCTTCTTTATATATATAAAGAATGGTTTTATGAAAGTATATATTTTTTATTAAAGGTCTTTTACTCCTTAGTTACAACACACTTTAATAGTGTACATCCTTCGTAAATTAAATTATAATAAATTATGAGTTTATATGGACGGGAATTAATTATAGGAGGTAACATTTTGAGTTTAGTAAAGAAAAAGAATGACGATATTCGCATTATTCCACTTGGGGGCGTAGGCGAAATCGCTAAAAATATGTATATCGTCGAAGTAGACGATGAGATGTTTATGTTAGATGCGGGATTAATGTTTCCTGAAGATGAGATGTTAGGAGTAGATATTGTTATTCCTGACATCCAATATGTAGTAGAAAACAAAGATAAATTAAAAGGGATATTTTTAAGCCATGGCCATGAACATGCAATTGGTGCAGTGAGTTATATTTTAGAGCAAGTTGATGCACCAATTTATGGATCAAAACTTACTTTAGCTTTAGTTAAAGAAAGTATCAAAAAAAGAAATATAAAGAAAAAAGTACGATATTATACTGTGAATCATGATTCAGTGATGAGATTTAAAAACGTCAATATTACTTTCTTTAATACATCACATAGTATTCCAGATAGTTTAGGTATCTGTATTCATACTTCATACGGTTCAATTGTATATACAGGTGAATTTAAATTTGACCAAAGTTTACAAGGGCATTATGCTCCTGATATGAAACGCATGGCTGAAATCGGAGAAGAAGGTGTTTTTGCTTTGATTAGTGATTCAACTGAAGCAGAAAAACCTGGTTATAATACTCCAGAAAATGTCATAGAATCGCATATTTATGATGCATTTGCTAAAGTAAAAGGACGCTTAATTGTTTCATGCTATGCATCGAATTTTATTAGAATTCAACAAGTATTAAATGTTGCTAGTAAATTAAATCGTAAAGTATCTTTCTTAGGAAAATCTCTTGAAAGTTCATTTAATACTGCACGAAAAATGGGATATTTTGATATTCCTAAAGATTTATTGCTTCCAATCAATGAAGTTGAAAATTATCCTAAAAATGAAGTCGTTATTATAGCAACAGGTATGGAAGGCGAACCTATTGAAGCGTTAAGTCAAATGGCCCAACATAAACATAAAATTTTAAATATTGAAGAGGGCGATTCAGTTTACTTAGCCATCACTGCTTCAGCAAATATGGAAGTTATTATAGCCAATACGTTAAATGAACTTGTTCGAGCAGGTGCACATATTATTCCAAATAATAAAAAAATTCATGCCTCTAGTCATGGTTGTATGGAAGAATTAAAAATGATGATTAATATTATGAAACCTGAATACTTTATTCCTGTTCAAGGTGAATTTAAAATGCAAATTGCTCATGCAAAATTAGCAAATGAAGCAGGTGTTGCACCTGAAAAGATTTTCCTTGTCGAAAAAGGTGATGTGATTCATTTTGATGGCTCACACATGGTATTAAATGAAAAAGTAAATTCAGGTAATATTCTTATCGATGGTATAGGTGTAGGAGACGTTGGAAATATTGTGTTAAGAGATCGTCATCTTCTTGCAGAAGATGGTATCTTTATTGCAGTAGTAACATTAGACCCTAAAAATAGACGTATAGCTGCTGGACCTGAAATTCAATCACGCGGATTCGTTTACGTACGTGAAAGTGAAGAATTAATGAAAGAAGCGGAAGATAAAGTTCGAGAAATTGTGGAAGCTGGACTACAAGAAAAACGCATTGAGTGGTCTGAAATTAAACAAAATATGCGCGACCAAATTAGCAAGCTTTTATTTGAAAGTACAAAACGTCGCCCAATGATTATTCCAGTTATTTCTGAAATTTAAGAGACATACATTTAATAAAGAGGTCGGGACAATATCACTTTTATAAAATAATTAAAAATATAAACGTTTATCATTCTTATTTATAGATTCATTGATGTATTAAATTGAAAGTATATAAAAGATAAGACATTTACCCTAACTTTTATAGTGAACTCTATAAATTTAAAAGATGATTTGACTCATTTATTTTTAATGATTTTAAAATGGGCTTAAGAGTCTATGTGATATATATTGTCTCAACCTCTTTCATACTTTTAACTCTAAAACATAACTTACATTTTTTTATATTTTTGAAAATGTCATTATTATAATTAAAAATAAAAGAAGGTGTAACATTTGCCACGAACTAAGAAAAAAACAACGACTAGAAAAACCAATTCAAAGACGAAAACGAAAGCACGCCAATCTAAAAAGAAAAAGCAACAAAAAACAGATAGTTCTATAAGGTATATTATTACTATTATAATTGTGGTTATATCTATTTTAGGAATATTTCAATTAGGGCTTGTTGGTAGAATGATTGATAGCTTTTTCAATTATTTATTTGGCGCAAGTCGTTACCTTACATATATTTTAGTAAGTTTAATTACGATTTATATTGCAATGCAAAGACATTTTCCAAAAACTCGTCGTACGTTCGGTCTCATTTTATTACAATTTGTATTACTGATTGTTTCTCAACTCATTTATTATTTTTCTAAAGGAGAAGTTGCGAAAAGAGAACCGGTATTGTCTTACGTCTATAAATCTTATGAACATACTCATTTTCCAAATTTCGGTGGAGGTATTATAGGTTTTTATTTATTAAAATTATTTGTACCTTTAATCTCTATTGCTGGGATTATCATTGTGACTTTGATTTTACTGATATCAAGTTTTATCCTATTACTAAAATTACATCATAGAGATGTGGCGAGAAGCACAATTGATTATTTTAAACGTTCTACTCAGAGTGCTTCATCTACTCTAAAAGAAAAAAGAGAAGCAAATAAAATTAGAAGAGAAGAACGATTACGTGAAAAAGAAGAACAGCGTCAAGCATTGGCACATCAAAGAGAATTAGAAGAACAACAAAGGAAAGATGAAGTCATTAAAGATGTGAGTGATTTCCCAGAAGTGAAACAACAACATAAAGATATTCCTATATATAGTCATCATGCAGCAACGGAAGAAGAAAAAGTACGACCTAAACGTAAAAAACGTCAATTTGACATAGACCATCAAGATAAAGAACCTACTCATGTATCTTCATCAAATTCTATGAAAAAAGATAAAATAAAACACGTCTCTAATGATAACGATACGAATAATAGTTCAATCATAGAAGCGGGAGAAGTTGGCAATGTAGCCTATCACATTCCTCCTTTATCATTACTTAAACAGCCAACAAAACAAACGACAACTTCAAGAGCTGAAGTACAACGTAAAGGTCAAATATTAGAATCAACCATGAAAAATTTTGGAGTTAATGCTAAAGTGACTCAAATTAAAATTGGACCGGCTGTCACTCAATATGAAGTTCAACCCGCTCAAGGTGTTAAAGTAAATAAAATCGTTAATTTACATAATGATATAGCTTTAGCACTTGCTGCGAAAGACATTCGTATTGAAGCGCCTATACCTGGACGTTCAGCTGTAGGTATTGAGGTTCCAAATGATAAAATTTCTTTAGTTACGCTAAAAGAAGTTTTAGAATCTAAGTTTCCAGCAAAAAATAAATTAGAAGTCGGTTTAGGACGAGACATTTCCGGAGAACCAATGACTATTGAATTGAATGAAACACCTCACTTATTAGTGGCTGGTTCTACAGGTAGTGGTAAGTCAGTATGTATTAACGGTATTATTACGAGCATTTTATTAAATGCTAAGCCACACGAGGTAAAATTAATGTTAATTGATCCTAAAATGGTAGAATTAAATGTATATAATGGAGTTCCACATTTATTAATACCTGTAGTAACAAATCCTCATAAAGCATCACAGGCATTAGAGAAAATTGTTGCTGAAATGGAACGTCGTTACGATTTATTTCAACATTCGTCTACTAGAAACATTGAAGGATACAATCAATTTATAAGACGTCAAAATGAAGAACTTGATGAAAAGCAATCAGAACTTCCTTATATCGTTGTCATTGTTGATGAATTAGCAGATTTAATGATGGTAGCAGGAAAAGAAGTTGAAAATGCAATACAGCGTATTACACAAATGGCTCGTGCAGCGGGCATACATTTAATTGTAGCAACACAACGTCCTTCTGTAGATGTTATCACGGGTATTATTAAAAATAATATTCCTTCAAGGATTGCATTTGCTGTAAGTTCACAAACAGATTCTAGAACAATCATAGGCTCTGGAGGAGCAGAGAAATTATTAGGTAAAGGTGACATGCTTTATGTTGGTAATGGTGAATCTACACAGACACGTGTTCAAGGTGCATTTTTAAGTGATCAAGAAGTACAAGAAGTTGTAAATTATGTAGTTGAACAACAAAAAGCAAATTACGTAAAAGAAATGGAACCTGACGCCCCTGTAGAAAAATCAGAAATGAAAAGTGAAGATACACTATATGATGACGCATACGCTTTTGTAATTGAGAAACAAAAAGCAAGTACGTCGCTTTTACAAAGACAATTCAGAATTGGATATAATCGTGCTTCAAGATTAATGGACGATTTAGAGAGAAATAATGTTATTGGTCCACAAAAAGGCAGTAAACCAAGACAAGTTTTAATAGATTTTGAGAATGAAGAGGTGTGAGTATGACTGAATTAAACTCGGTTTTTAAAGTAAAAGAATATATTTTTAAAAAAATAAAAAATCATTCTTTGAAACCTGGTGATAAACTTCCTAGCAATTTATCTATTGCTAGAGAAGTTAACGTTAAAACAGATGATGTCTATGAAGCGATTGGAGAACTTATTATTGAACAAGTTTTAACTGATAATTTTGAGGAAGGAACAAGTATAAAGGCTCTACGTCCCTTTTATTATCCTTTAAATAAATTATTTAGTATTAGTGAAATGATTAAAAAAGCGGGATATGAAGCAAGTACAGAATATTTAAGTTTAGAGCAACAACCCGCTTCTTTATTGGATGCAAAAATGTTAGATATTGAAGATAAACAACCTATAACAATTATTGAAAGACTACGTACTGCGAATCATCAACCAGTTATTTATTGTTTAGATAAGATTGCTGAGCATCATTTAACTTGTACCGAATATCAAGAAAGTGATGGTTCGATGCTTAATGCAATTGAACTTAATACTGGTCATAAGGTAGCTTCTGCTGAAACTGAAATTGAAGCAATCAGTTATGAACCTCATATTTCTAGCATATTGAATGCTGAACCACATGAGGGATTAATGTTATTAAAGGTTGTACATTATGATGAAATGGGTAAACCTATTTTATATTCATTAAATTATATAAAAAGTAGCCTAGTGAAGTTTAAATTAACACGCACAAAAATTTAATAACAGGTAAAGGAGTGATTGATTATTTTGAAACAACATACTAATCATCAAATACATATTGATATTCTTCCGACTGAGAAATTTAAAACAACGATGATCACATTTAAATTTATGGCACCACTTGATTACGAAACAATTACTGCTCGTTCATTACTAAGTAAAGTATTGGTTCGTGCCACAAAAAAATGGCCAACAGATAGATCATTTAATCAACAATTATCAGAGCTTTATGGGGCTTATATTAATAGCTTTGTTTCTAAATTTAAAGATAAACATGTCATTACTATTTCTTTAGAAATTGTAAATGAACGTTATCTTAAAGATACTACACCATTATTTGAAAAAGGTTTAAATTTATTAAAAGAAGTCATCATGAATCCACTTGTTGAGAACAATTCATTCAACTCTACATTTGTTACTCAAGAAAAATCATTATTACATAAAAAAATAGAAGCGATGATTGACAATAAAGCGCAATATTCATTTATTAATTTATTAAAATATATGTTCAAAAGTGAAGCTTATCGTTATTTGGCTATAGGTCAAATAGAAAATATTGCGCGTATTACAAATGAAAGTTTGTATGATACATATAAATCTATGATAAATAATGACATGTGTTCAGTTTATGTAGTGGGAAATGTAAATAAAAAAGAAGTTACATCACTTATAGAAAATTCATTTAGTCTTAGCTCAACTACGTTTGACTTTAATCATAATGTAAATACTGACTGTAACGCCCAATCTACTGAAACAATCATTGAAAAAGATACCGTCGACCAAGCTAAATTAAATTTAGGTTATCGTTTTCCAACTCATTATGGGAATGAAGATTACTATGCACTTGTCGTATTAAATACTATGTTTGGCGGTGATCCTTCTTCAGTACTATTTAATGAAGTACGTGAAAAACAAAGTCTAGCTTATTCTATTCATTCACAATTAGATGGAAAAAATGGCTATTTATTTGTATTAAGTGGTGTATCTGTTGAAAAATACGATACTGCAAAAAACACAATTATTGAAGAATTCGAGAAGTTTAAAGTAGGGGAATTCTCTGAAGAAAAATTAGCATTAGCTAAAAAAATTATCATTTCACAACGACAAGAAATTGCAGATAGACCTAAAGGTATTATTGAAGTTATGCAAAATCAACTACTTTTGAATCAGCCTCAATCAGATAAAGAATACATGGAGTTAATTAATAAAGTGATTAAAGAAGATGTCGTTAAAATGGCAAACCAAGCCTATTTAGATACGATATATGTATTAACGAAAGGAGGTCAATCATAGTGCAAGAACAATATTATGAATTAATTGATGAACGCGTCTATAAACATGAACTAAATAATGGATTACGCTTATTTGTAATTCCTAAAAAAGGATTTCAAAAAACATATGTGACCTATACAACTCAATTTGGTTCGTTGGATAATACATTTAAACCTCATCATAAAGATCAATATGTGACTGTACCAGATGGAGTAGCACATTTTTTAGAGCATAAGTTATTTGAAAAAGACGATGATAAAGATTTATTTACTGCATTTGCCAATGATAATGCTCAAGTCAATGCATTTACAAGTTTTGATCGTACGAGTTATTTGTTTAGTGCAACTGATCAAGTTGAACGTAATATTCTACGTTTACTTGATATGGTAGAAACACCCTATTTTTCAAAAGAAACAGTAGATAAAGAAAAAGGAATTATTGCTGAAGAAATTAAAATGTATCAAGAACAACCAGGATATAAAATTATGTTCAATACATTACGCGCAATGTATCATCATCATCCAATTAAAGTAGATATTGCAGGTAGTGTTGAGAGTATTTATAGTATTACTAAAGATGATTTATACTTATGTTATGAAACGTTTTATCATCCATCTAATATGGTGTTATTTGTCGTAGGAGATGTGGACCCTAAACGTATTTGTAATGTTATTGAAGAACATGAAAATCGTCGTCATAAAACAAATCAACCTTCTATCCAAAGAGGAGCAATAAAAGAACCAAATGAAGTAGTTCAATCATTTGTATCTGAAAAAATGAAATTACAGTCTCCACGTTTAATGTTAGGATTTAAAAATGAACCTTTGAATGAAGCACCTGAGAAATATGTTCAAAAAGATTTAGAAATGACTTTATTTTTTGAACTCGTATTCGGTGAAGAAACAGATTTCTATCAATCTCTTCTTAATGATGATTTAATTGATGATTCATTTGGATATCAATTTGTTCTTGAACCTACTTATAGTTTCTCAATTATTACAAGTGCTACTCATAAACCAGATCAATTAAAGGATAGATTACTTACTGAATTAAAGAAATATAGAGGAAACTTAAAAGATTCAGAAGCGTTTGAATTATTGAAGAAGCAGTTTATTGGTGAATTTATCTCTAGTTTGAATTCCCCAGAATATATTGCAAATCAATATGCAAAATTGTATTTTGAGGGCGTAAGTGTATTTGATATGTTAGATATTGTAGAGAATATCACTTTAGATAGTATTAATGAAACTGCCAAACAATATCTAAATATTGACCGTCTTGTTGATAGCCGTTTGGAGATAGATTAAATATGAAAGCATTAGTATTTGGTGGTTCAGGTAGTATTGGTAGTGCGATTGTAGATCGTTTATTAAAAGATAGATATGAAGTAATACTTCAATATTATCAATCTGATATCTCATCCTTAGAAAAAAAGTATAAAGGTGAAGCCGTAGAATTTATTCAAATGGATTTGACTCATGATATTGATTTTAATGATATATTTAGTCATATAAAACATTTAGACTGTTTAATTTATAGTAGTGGTACATCATTATATGGGATGTTACAAGATATGAAAGATAAAGAGATAGATGAATGTTATCATATTCATGTTAAACAGTTAATTCGATGCTGTCGATATTTCATAGACATATTGAGAAAAAGTACAAATGGTAGAATTATTGTTATCTCATCAATTTGGGGCGAGACGGGAGCAAGTATGGAAACTATTTATTCAGCAATGAAAAGTGCTCAAATTGGATTTGTAAAGGCCCTCAGTCAAGAGCTAGCATTGACGAATGTCACTGTGAATGCTATAGCACCTGGTTTTGTTTCAGGACGTATGGCTAAAGCATTCAGTGATGAAGACAAAGCAGTTATCTTATCTGAACTACCACAACAAAGAATGATAGCTCCACAAGAAGTAGCACACGTGTGCGCTTATTTATGCCATCCTAATGCTAAGAGTATTACAGGAACAGTCCAAAAGGTTAATGGTGGTTGGTATATTTAAAAAGTATCCTAAATTTTAAATGCAGATTTGACGATTCGTTTTTTATAATCAATGATATAATAAATTTAATTATATAAGGGGAATATTTCAAATTGTATTTAAACAAGGGGTGGTTAGATGACTGTCGCTAAAAAAAAGGAATGGTATTTAGAATACGAGATAATTGTTAATCGAGCTGGACTTTTAGGAGACGTATCGAGTTTACTTGGTATGTTAGGAATTAGTATTATTACTATAAATGGTGTTGATCAAGGGCGTCGTGGATTACTTATTAAGACAGATAGTCTTGAAAAAGTCACACGTTTTGAAAATATTATTCATGAATTGAAAGAAATAGAAATAACAAAGTTAAGAATTCCAGAGTTACGTGATCGTTTAGCAGTGCGTCATGGTCGCTATATTGAACAAGATGCAGGTGACAAAAAAACATTTCGTTTTGAACGTGAAGATTTAGGTTTACTTGTCGACTTTTTAGCAGAGTTATTTAAAGAAGATGGTCATAAATTAATAGGTATTAGAGGGATGCCTCGTGTTGGAAAAACAGAATCGATTGTTGCAGGTAGTGTCTGTGCGCATAAACGATGGCTATTTATAAGTTCAACATTAATTAAACAGACAGTTCGTAGTTCTCTTATAAAAGGTGAATATGATGCTAATCATGTTTATATTATTGATGGTGCAGTAACTGCTAGAGAAACAAATCCTAAACATCAACAGTTAGTGGAAGAAGTGATGACTTTACCATCAATAAAAGTAGTTGAGCATCCAGATTTATTTATAGAAACAAATCAATATAGCATCGATGATTTTGATTATATTATCGAGCTACGTGAACATGAGAATCAAAAAATTGAATATGATCATATGAAACAACAAGTTAAACAACAAGCAATTAAAAGCAAAAACACATTAGATTTTGGAGAAGATGTGTTTGGCGGTGGCTTCGGTTTTTTTGAGTAATAAGGGTGGAGGCGTCAAACGTGAAAACAATTGGTGAAACCTTAAAAGGTAGAAGAGAAAGATTAGGAATGACATTAACAGAATTAGAACAACGTACACAATTAAAGCGAGAAACGTTAAAATATATTGAAGAGAATAAATTTGATCAACTTGCCAAAGTGGATTACGCTGAAGGATTTATTAGACGTTATGCAAGTGTAGTTAATATGGATGTAAATCAACTCATTAAAGTGCATCATGAAGAAATTCCTAATCACCACAATCAACTCGATACACTTTTACATCATTATCGACACAACGAAGTGCCCGAATATCGTACTAAAAATAAAGAACCTATTCAATTATTGATTATGATTAGTATTGTTATAATTATTACTTTAATTATATGGGTGTTAGCAGTATTATTAATATAATTTACATATAAATTAAGAAATGAGGTATTAAAATGAATATACCTAACCAGATTACAGTTTTTAGAGTGATTTTGATTCCAGTATTTATATTATTTGCTCTAGTAAACTTTGGTTTTGGAAATGTATCTGTATTAGGTGGCTATGACATAAGAATAGAGCAACTTATTGCTGCTATTATTTTTATTGTAGCTTCTTTAAGTGATTTTTTAGATGGTTATTTAGCAAGAAAATGGCAACTTGTGACAAATATGGGTAAGTTTTTAGATCCATTAGCGGATAAATTATTAGTTTCTAGTGCTCTTATTGTTATGGTTCAATTAGGGCTAACTAATTCAGTTGTAGCAATAATTATCATTGCTCGTGAGTTTGCGGTTACAGGTTTACGTTTACTTCAAATTGAACAAGGGTTTGTGAGTGCAGCAGGCCAATTAGGTAAAATTAAAACAGCTGTTACAATGGTAGCAATTATTTGGATTTTACTTGGTGATTTATTCTCAAATTGGATTGGATTTCAATTAGGACAAGTATTATTATATATTGGCGTATTCTTTACAATATTATCAGGAATTGAATATTTCTATAAAGGTAGAGATGTGTTTAAGCAATAAAAAGTATAATCAAATAAAGTGAAATGTAATGAGAGTCGCATAAAATGACTCTCATTTTTTTGAGTTATTTTTTAGATTATATAATAGATTAAGTATAAAATATGAATTAAGACTAAATAAGGGAGAGGGGCATATGAATACATCTATCATAGCAGTAGGTTCAGAATTATTATTAGGCCAAATAGCAAATACAAATGGCCAATATTTATCAAAACTTTTCAATCAAATTGGAAAGAATATAGTTGAACATACAGTTATTGGTGATAATCCTGATCGTTTAGAATTTATTATTAGAGAAGGACTAAAAAGATTTGACACACTAGTGCTCACGGGTGGATTGGGTCCAACTAAAGACGATTTAACTAAACAAACAGTAGCAAAAGTATTAAATAAAAACTTAGTGACTAATGAAGAAGCATTAAATTATATTGAAGGTTTTTTCAAAGAACAAGGGCAAGAAATGACACCTAATAATAAACAACAAGCACTTGTGATAGAGGGAGCGAAAGTGTTAAAAAATCATTATGGTATGGCTCCAGGCATGTTTATTGAAATGAATGATAAAAAAGTAATTCTGTTACCTGGTCCTCCGAGTGAAATGCAACCTATGGCTAAAAATGAGTTGCTTCCATTACTTATAGATAATGACAATACTATTTTTTCAGAGCAACTTAGATTTGCAGGAATTGGAGAATCGAAAGTTGAAACAGAACTTATGGATTTAATTGAAAAACAAACGAATCCTACGATAGCTCCGTTAGCAGGGAAACATGAAGTATATATTAGATTAACAGCAAATGCTTCTACACAAAGCGAATGTAAAACATTGATTCAACCTATAAAAGAAGAAATTCTAGAACGAATTGGTCAATTTTATTATGGTTCAGATGACACATTGTTAGAACAATCTGTAATGGAACAAATGAATTCTACAGTAAGTATATATGACGGAGTAACTGATGGAGCGATTTATACTCGTTTAAAACGCTTTGATAAACAAAATATATTAAAAGGAATATTACCAGATAATGACATATTTTTAAATCATCATTCAAGTATTGAAATGCAATTAAGAGACGCTGCATCATATGTAAAAGATTTATATAAAACTGAAATGGGTATAGCAATATTACATGAGAAAGAGAATGTTTATCTAGCAATTAATACAAAAGATGATTTTAAAATGACTACATTTAAGATAACGCAATCAAGAAATATACTGCCCAACAGAAGTCAAAATTATGTATTAATAAGATTATTAAATTGGCACTAAAATGTACTTAAATTAAAAAATAGTTATAATTTCAGGGCACATTTGTTCGATTTTTCGGATAGCGTTCTCTTTTTATGCGAACAAATATTCGCAAAATGCTTGTGTTTGAATATAGTTAAGAGTATAATATATATATAATATTAAATAGATAACTATCTCATATAGGAGGTTTCGCTTTGGATAATGATCGTCAAAAAGCTTTAGATACAGTTATAAAAAATATGGAAAAATCCTTTGGTAAAGGTGCAGTAATGAAATTAGGCGATAATAAAGGTCGTCGTGTATCTAGTGTATCAAGTGGTTCAGTTACTTTAGATAATGCACTAGGTGTAGGTGGTTATCCTAAAGGAAGAATTATTGAAATATATGGTCCTGAAAGTTCCGGTAAAACAACAGTAGCACTTCATGCTATTGCCGAAGTGCAAAAAAATGGAGGCGTTGCTGCGTTTATCGATGCTGAACATGCACTTGATCCAGTATATGCTGAAGCATTAGGTGTTGATATAGATAATTTATATCTTTCTCAACCTGACCATGGTGAGCAAGGTTTAGAGATAGCAGAAGCTTTCGTAAGAAGTGGAGCTGTTGACATTGTTGTTGTAGACTCAGTTGCTGCTTTGACTCCTAAAGCTGAAATTGAAGGTGAAATGGGAGATACACATGTTGGTCTTCAAGCACGTTTAATGTCTCAGGCTTTACGTAAACTTTCAGGTGCAATTTCAAAATCAAATACTACTGCTATATTTATTAACCAAATTCGTGAAAAAGTTGGAGTAATGTTTGGTAACCCAGAAACTACACCAGGTGGTAGAGCCTTAAAATTCTATAGTTCAGTACGTTTAGAAGTGCGTCGTGCAGAACAATTAAAACAAGGTCAAGACATTGTAGGTAACAGAACTAAAATTAAAGTTGTTAAAAATAAAGTAGCACCACCATTTAGAATTGCTGAAGTAGATATCATGTATGGTCAAGGTATTTCAAAAGAGGGAGAATTAATTGACTTAGGTGTAGAAAATGATATTGTCGATAAATCTGGCGCTTGGTACTCATATAATGGTGAGAGAATGGGTCAAGGTAAGGAAAATGTTAAAACATATCTTAAAGAAAACCCTCAAATTAAAGATGAAATCGATCGCAAATTACGTGAAAAATTAGGCATTTTCGATGGTGATGTTGAAGAAAATGAAGATAAATCATCACAAACATTATTCGATGAAGAATAATGTTGAATTTTTAATGCTTTAAATAGAATATACTTTTAATATATATTTAAAAATATTAAAATTATTTTGTGTGAGAGTGAATAATGAGTTCGAAATGAATTCAATGTCACTCTCTTTCTTTTATAAGTAGGTGTAGTGAAATTTCATATCTTGACACTACTGAGTACCTAAACGTACAATTAATATGTATATTATTTATACAATTTATAAAAAATCATAGAGATTTTAATATACAAGCAAATACCTAGAAAAAGGAGGTGTTTATGTGAATTTATTAGACCTCCTACTCATTTTGCTGGGGATTATTCTAGGGGTTGTTGTAGGGTATTTTTTAGCCCGAAATATATTACATCAAAAGCAAATTCAAGCTAGACAAACTGCTAATGATATTATCAAACAAGGACAAAAAGAAGCAGATAATATCAAAAAAGAGAAATTATTAGAGGCAAAAGAAGAAAATCAAATTATTAGAGAACAAGTTGAAACAGAGCTACGTGAAAGACGTAGTGAGCTTCAAAGACAAGAAGCCCGAAATCTTCAAAAAGAGGAAAATTTAGATCGTAAATCAGAATTATTGGATAAAAAAGATGAGATTTTAGATCAAAAAGAATCCAAAATTGAAGAAAGACAACAACAAGTAGATGCAAAAGAGAGTAGTGTTCAGACGTTAATAATGAAGCATGAACAAGAATTAGAACGCATCTCCGGTCTCACTCAAGAGGAAGCAGTTAATGAACAACTTCATAGAGTGGAAGAAGAACTGTCACAAGATATTGCAGTACTTGTTAAGGAAAAGGAAAGAGAAGCAAAAGAAAAAGTTAACAAAACAGCAAAAGAATTGTTAGCTACTACTGTACAAAGATTAGCTGCTGATCATACAACGGAATCTACTGTTTCAGTAGTTAATTTACCAAATGATGAGATGAAAGGTCGAATTATTGGTAGAGAAGGTAGAAATATTCGTACTTTAGAAACGTTAACAGGTATCGACTTGATTATTGATGATACTCCTGAAGCAGTGATTTTATCAGGATTTGATCCTATTAGACGTGAAATCGCTAGGACTGCATTAGTGAATTTAGTCTCTGATGGAAGAATTCATCCAGGTCGTATCGAAGAAATGGTAGACAAAGCTAGAAAAGAAGTAGATGACATCATTAGGGATGCAGGTGAACAAGCAACATTTGAAATCAATGTTCACAATATGCATCCAGATTTAGTGAAAATTTTAGGTCGTTTAAACTATAGAACAAGTTACGGCCAAAATGTCTTAAAACATTCTATGGAAGTCGCACATCTTTCTGGAATGTTAGCTGCTGAATTAGGCGAGGATGTTAGTTTAGCAAAAAGAGCTGGATTACTACATGATGTAGGTAAAGCAATTGATCATGAAGTTGAAGGTAGCCATGTTGAAATTGGTGTTGAATTAGCTAAAAAATATGGTGAAGTTGAAACTGTAATTAATGCGATTCATTCACATCATGGAGATGTTGAACCAACATCTATTATTTCAATTCTAGTAGCAGCTGCAGATGCATTATCGGCCGCACGTCCAGGAGCACGTAAAGAAACACTTGAAAATTATATTCGTAGATTAGAACGCTTAGAAACTCTTTCAGAAAGTTATGAAGGTGTTGAAAAAGCGTTCGCAATTCAAGCTGGTAGAGAGATTAGAGTTATTGTTTCTCCTGAAGAAATAGATGATTTAAAATCTTACCGATTAGCTAGAGATATAAAAAATCAAATTGAAGAAGAATTACAATATCCAGGACATATTAAAGTGACAGTTGTTAGAGAGACTAGAGCAGTAGAGTATGCGAAGTAATTTTAAAAATTAAATAGGAACTCACTGATTACTAAAAAACCTGAGACATATTTAAAATGTCTCAGGTTTTTTCATTATTTAAGTTGTAAATCTGTTTTTTTGATTTCAGAAAGAATTTCAGCTGTATCATAACAATTTGTAGCAATATTAGAATATCTTTCTGCTAAACGGTATGCGTTAATATATAATTCTAAGCTTTCTTTAGCCATATCTTCTGCATCTTCTGATTTTGATGGGTTTGCTTTTACAACTAGTTCTGCAAATTTTTCTGGATCGATATTAATTGACATCTAATTATACAACTCCTAAATTTTTATAATATTATAATAACATATGCTGTATGCATGCTAAAGTTAAGACTGTGTAATTTTAAAAAATATGAAACTCTACCTTTAATTATATAGTTATTTCAATTACACTATATTGTGAGAGGATGAACATTAATGCGAATTTTATTTATTGGAGATATCGTAGGAAAAGTAGGTAGAAATGCCATTGCTGAATATTTGCCTAAATTAAAGCAAGCTTATAAGCCTACGTTGAGCATTGTTAATGCAGAAAATGCTGCTCATGGAAAAGGTTTAACTGAAAAATTATATAAACAATTGCTTAGAGATGGCGTGGATTTTATGACAATGGGAAATCATACTTATGGTCAAAGAGAGATTTATGACTTTATTGATGATGCTAAAAGAATGATAAGACCTGCTAATTTTCCGAGTGAAGCGCCAGGTGTTGGCATGCGTTTTATTCAGGTTAATGATATTAAAGTTGCCATCATTAACTTGCAAGGACGTTCATTTATGCAAGATATTGATGATCCTTTTAAAAAAGCAGATCAATTGATTGAAGAAGCTAAAAAAGAAACTAATTATATTTTTGTAGATTTTCATGCAGAAACTACTTCAGAAAAAAATGCAATGGGTTGGTATTTAGATGGAAGAGTCAGTGCTATTGTAGGCACACATACTCATATTCAAACATCTGATGAGCGTATTTTGCCCAATGGTACAGGCTATATTACAGATGTAGGTATGACTGGTTATTATGATGGAATACTAGGGATTAATCGCGAGGAAGTTATTAAGCGTTTTATTACAAGTTTGCCACAACGACATGTAGTGCCTGATAATGGTAGAAGTGTACTTTCAGGTGTTATTATAGATTTAGATAAAAATGGAAGAACCAAACTCATAGAACGCATTTTAATCAATGAGGATCATCCTTTTGATAAATAGCGTATAGTCCATTAGTATGAATTTAAATAAAAGCCACTGTTGACATAGTAAGACGGTGGTTATTTTTGTTATGATTTAGTATGAATTAATTCCACAGGAGGCTAATGATATGAAACCACAAATATCATGGAAAGTGGGCGGACAACAAGGTGAAGGTATTGAGTCAACAGGAGAACTATTTGCTACTGCAATGAATCGAAAAGGTTATTATTTATATGGATATCGACATTTCTCAAGCCGAATTAAAGGCGGTCATACAAATAATAAAATAAGAGTCTCAACTTCTCCAATTCATGCAATTAGTGATGATTTAGATATTTTAGTTGCATTTGATCAAGAGACAATTGAATTAAATCATCATGAAATGAGAGAAGATAGTATTATTATTGCAGATGCTAAAGCTAAACCTTCTAAACCAGATGATTGTCGTGCGCAACTTATTGAATTACCGTTAACATTAACAGCTAAAGAATTAGGTACTGCACTGATGAAAAATATGGTAGCGATTGGTGCAACTTGTGCAGTAATGAAATTAGATACAACACCTTTCGAAACGTTAATTACAAATATGTTTACTAAAAAAGGTCAAAAAGTTGTTGAAATGAATATAGAAGCGCTTCATCAGGGTTATGAGTTGATGAAGGATAAATTAGATACAGTAAATGGTGATTTTTTACTAGAAGATAGTGAGGGCACACCACATTTATACATGATTGGTAACGATGCAATTGGATTAGGCGCGATTTCAGCTGGTTCAAGATTTATGGCAGCTTATCCAATTACGCCCGCTTCAGAAATTATGGAGTATATGATTGCAAATGTTCCAAAAGTAGGAGGTACTGTAGTACAAACTGAAGATGAAATTGCTGCAGCGAATATGGCAATTGGTGCGAACTATGCAGGAGTTAGAGCATTTACTGCGAGTGCAGGGCCAGGTTTATCTTTAATGATGGAAGCCATTGGTTTATCAGGTATGACTGAAACACCACTAGTTATTGTTAACACGCAACGTGGAGGTCCTTCAACTGGATTACCTACAAAACAAGAACAATCAGATTTAATGCAAATGATATATGGAACACATGGAGATATTCCTAAGATAGTAGTAGCACCAACTGATGCTGAAGATGCTTTTTATTTAACTATGGAAGCTTTTAATTTAGCTGAAGAATATCAATGTCCGGTTATCGTATTAAGCGATTTGCAATTGTCATTAGGTAAACAAACAGTAAAACAACTCGATTACAATAGAATTCAAATTAAACGTGGAGAGCTTATTCAATCAGATATTGAACGTGATGAAGATGATAAATCATACTTTAAACGTTATGCACTTACAACATCTGGAATTTCACAACGTCCAATTCCTGGTGTTAAAGGTGGTATTCACCATGTTACTGGTGTTGAACATAATCAAGAAGGCAAGCCAAGTGAAGCTGCTGATAACAGACGTGAACAAATGGAAAAACGTATGAGTAAAACTGCGAACTTACTTATTGAAACACCTGTTGATTATGATGAGAAACATGAGAAAGCAGATATTTTATATATCGGATTTATTTCAAGTAAAGGTGCAATTGAAGAAGGAAGTAAACGATTAAATAATAATGGTATTAAAGTTAATACGATGCAAATTCGTCAACTTCACCCATTACCAAAAGATATTATTCAACAAGCTATTGATAAAGCTTCAAGCGTCATAGTAGCTGAGCATAACTATCAAGGCCAATTATCAAATATCTTAAAAATGAATACTGCCATTCAAGACAAATTAGTTAATCAAGCTAAATATGATGGTACACCTTTTTTACCACATGAAATAGAAGAAAAAGGACTTTCAGTAGCTAAAGATATGAAGGAGATGATGTAATTGGCTACATTTAAAGATTTTAGAAACAGTGTGAAGCCAAACTGGTGCCCAGGATGTGGAGACTTTTCAGTACAAGCTGCAATTCAAAAAGCAGCAGCAAATTTAGGTTTAGAACCTGAAGAAGTGGCATTAATTACGGGAATAGGTTGTTCAGGTCGTTTATCAGGCTATATTAACTCTTATGGGGTACATGGTATTCATGGTCGTGCATTACCTCTTGCCCAAGGAGTGAAAATGGCTAATAAAGATTTAACAGTCATTGCTTCAGGTGGCGACGGTGATGGTTATGCTATTGGCATGGGTCATACAATTCATGCATTACGCCGCAATATGAATATTACTTATATTGTTATGGATAACCAAATTTATGGCCTAACTAAAGGTCAAACGTCTCCATCTTCTGCTGTTGGATTTGTAACTAAATCAACACCTAAAGGAAATATAGAAAAAAATGTTGCGCCATTAGAACTAGCACTATCATCAGGTGCTACATTTGTAGCACAAGGTTTTTCAAGTGATATTAAAGCATTGACAAAATTAATTGAAGATGCAATTAATCATGATGGTTTTTCATTTGTAAATGTGTTTTCTCCATGTGTGACATATAATAAAGTGAATACGTATGATTGGTTTAAAGAACATTTAACTAGTATTGAAGATATTGAAAATTATGATCCAACAGATAAACAATTAGCGATGAAAACTGTATTAGAACACGAATCACTAGTTAAAGGTATTGTATATCAAGACACAACAACACCTTCATATGAATCACAAATTGAAGAATTAGATGAAAGTGCATTAACTAAAAGAGATATCCATCTTTCTGAGCAAGAGTTTAATGACTTAACTGCTCAATTTGTATAATTTTTTTAAAGACATTCTTGAAAGCATCATATGACTTCAAGAATGTCTTTTAATTTAAGTTTAAATTTATAAAAATCTTGTTAAACTTCATTTATTTATTTTTATTAGGGAAGAAAATAATATAGTAAATAAAAGGAGTGGAAATGTTGGATAAATTTAAATCAATGCAAGAATTGGAAAAAGAAACGATTGAAAATGAAGACTGGAAAATAATAACTAAAAACCGAAATAGCAGCGTTTCAATACTAGCAATTCATGGTGGAGGCATTGAACCCGCTACAACTGAATTAGCAAGTATAATTGCTGATGAAGGCGGATATAATTACTTTACTTTCGAAGGTTTACGTAGTAAAGGAAATAAAGAGTTGCACGTAACTTCTACACGTTATGATAATAAAGATGCAATGAATTTGGTAACTGAAAGTAACCAAGCTATTGCTATTCATGGTTGTGAAGGGAACGAGAGCATTGCTTATGTTGGTGGGAAAGACGAATGTCTAAAATCACTCATCAAAGAACAATTAAATAATATTGGTATAAAAACAAGTGAAGCACCAAGCCATATTTCAGGTCAACAGGATAATAATATTGTTAATTGTACGACTAGAGGTATGGGCGTACAAATTGAGTTAACTACCTCATTACGTAAAACTTTTTTCAAAAATAATAAAACAAATCGAAATAGTAGAGAAAATCAGTCAAATTGGGATAAATTAATGTGCGACTTTGCAAAAGCTATAAAATCTGCAATAGAAAATATAGAATAACTCAGATTTATAAAGATAATCATGATAAAATAAAATCATAAATAAATCATAGAGGTGAAATTTATGCAAGATACGTTAATGAGTGTACAAATAGTTCCTAAAACACCTAATAATGATGATGTTATTCCTTATGTAGATGAAGCGATTAAAATTATTGATCAGTCGGGACTACATTACAGAGTAGGTCCTCTTGAAACGACTGTCCAAGGTGATATGAGTGAATGCTTAATTTTAATTCAAAAATTGAATGAAAGAATGGTTGAATTAGAATGTCCTAGTATTATTAGCCAAGTGAAGTTTTATCATGTGCCAGAAGGTATATCTATTGAAACTCTAACTGGTAAATATGACGAAGCATAACATATTTTAAAGTTAAATAACGTTTAGTTAAAGTGGAGTAAGATTCAATATGACATCTATTCCACTTTTTATTCAATATTTAATAATAAAATATATTAATTTTTAACCTCTTTTTGCACTTTAATGCTAATTTTAATATAATGTACTAATAATATTAGGGCATATAGAAAGGATTTTTGTAAAGTGAACGAAGAGCAAAGAAAAGCTGGTACGATAGATATTTTAGACGAACGTAATAAAAAAGCAGAAAAAGACTATAGTAAATATTTCGAACATGTTTATCAACCACCTAATCTTAAAGAAGCAAAAAAACGTGGTAAACAAGATGTTCAATATAATCGAGATTTTCATATTGAAGATAAATATAAAGGTATGGGAAAAGGACGAACATTTTTAATTAAAACATATGGGTGTCAAATGAATGCACATGATACTGAAGTAATGGCAGGAATTTTGAAAGCTTTAGACTATCAAGCAACTGATGATATTAATGAAGCGGACGTTATATTAATTAATACATGTGCTATTCGTGAAAATGCTGAAAATAAAGTATTTAGTGAAATAGGTAATTTAAAACATTTAAAGAAAAATAGACCTGAAACGTTAATTGGTGTATGCGGTTGTATGTCACAAGAAGAATCCGTTGTAAATAAAATTTTAAAATCATATCAAAATGTGGATATGATTTTTGGAACGCATAACATACATAAATTACCTGAAATTTTAGAAGAAGCATATTTATCAAAAGCCATGGTCGTTGAGGTTTGGTCTAAAGAAGGCGACGTTATTGAAAACCTACCTAAAGTGCGTGAAGGAAGTACAAAAGCATGGGTTAATATTATGTATGGATGTGATAAATTCTGTACATACTGTATTGTACCTTTTACACGAGGAAAGGAACGCAGTCGTAGACCACAAGATATCATTGAAGAAGTTCGAGAACTCGCTCGTGAAGGTTATAAAGAAATTACACTTCTAGGACAAAATGTTAATTCATATGGAAAAGATATTAAAGATTTAGATTATGGCTTAGGTGATTTATTAGAGGATATTTCTAAAATTGACATTCCACGTGTACGTTTTACAACGAGTCATCCTTGGGATTTTACAGATAGAATGATTGAAGTGATTGCAAAAGGTGGAAATATCGTTCCTCACATTCATTTACCTGTGCAATCTGGAAATAATGCTGTATTAAAAATAATGGGACGTAAATATTCACGTGAAAGTTACTTGGATTTAGTTGATAGAATTAAAGAAGCTATTCCTAATGTCGCTCTTACTACTGACATAATAGTAGGATATCCTAACGAAACAGAAGAACAATTTGAAGAAACACTTTCATTATACGATGAAGTTCAATTTGAACATGCTTATACGTATTTGTATTCACAAAGAGACGGTACGCCTGCTGCTAAAATGAAAGATAATGTTCCAACTGAAGTGAAAAAAGATCGCTTGCAACGTTTAAATAAAAAAGTTGGTCAATATTCAGAAAAAGCAATGCAAAATTATGAAGGACAAGTTGTTACTGTTTTATGTGAAGGAACAAGTAAAAAAGATGAAACAGTTCTAGCAGGTTATACTGAAAAAAATAAATTAGTTAACTTTAAAGGACCTCGTGAAGCTATTGGTCAACTTGTTGATGTTAAAGTTAAAGAAGCAAAACAATACTCACTAAATGGTGAATTTTTACATTTTCATAATCAAGTTATGGTGACTAATTAATATGTATGAAAAAGAAGATATTCTAAAGCAAGCAAATAGTGTATCGAACAAAATAAAGGCACTAGAATTGATTAAACAATATCAAAATGTAGAGCAACAAATTCATGAGAATACATCAATTGAACAAAAAATGAAACAATTAAAATTGCAACAAAAACAGTCAGTAAATTTTCAAAATTATGGCAAGCATCAGGCTTATCAAAAATCTGAAGAAGAAATTTCTCAACTTGAAAAAGAAATCAATGCATTACCTATTGTTGAAGAATTTCGGTCAGCGCAATTTGAAGCAAATGAGTTGTTGCAATTGATGGTTTCTACTATGGAACAAAGTTTAAATAATCATAATGAAAAAGCACATCACGACTCATAAACAGAAGGGAATATTCAAAGATGAAAACTAAAAAACTTACCATTACAGCTTTACTCATTGCTTTTAATGTCGTATTTAGTAGTTTTATTATTATACCTTTAGGTCCAGTAAAAGCAGCCCCAGTACAACATTTTGTAAATGTACTATGTGCGGTTTTTGTAGGGCCATGGTATGGTTTAGCACAGGCTTTGATTTCTTCTTTAATAAGAATAACATTTGGAACTGGCAGTGCTTTTGCCTTTCCTGGTAGTATGATTGGTGTGTTTCTAGCTAGCCTCTTCTATATGTATAGAAAGCACATATTTATGGCTGCAGTTGGAGAAGTGATTGGAACTGGAATCATTGGTAGTTTAATGTGCATTCCACTATCTTGGATATTAGGTTTGCAACATTTCTTTATCAAACCATTAATGCTTGTATTTGTAGTTTCAAGTTTTCTTGGTGCAGCGATTAGTTATATCTTACTTATAGTGTTAAAAAAACGAGGATTATTAGATAAATTCAAATAAATATTTTATTTAAGATTATCATTTCATACACTTAATAAGTTTAGTGCTTATTAAGCGTAGTAAAGAGATGATAATCTTTTATTTTTAAGTTGTAGAATAATATTCTAATTTGGATAACGAGCGCTTCAGTATGACATATGTTAAAATATACAAGTTAAAATGTGAGAAGAAAAAAGTATATATCAGTAAGGTTGTGAAAAAATATGGCTAATGTGACACCTATGATGCAACAATATTTAAAAATAAAATCTCAATATCAAGATTGCTTATTGTTTTTTAGATTAGGCGATTTTTATGAAATGTTCTTTGAAGATGCTAAAGAAGCATCTAGAGTATTAGAAATTACCTTAACTAAAAGAGATGCTAAAAAAGAAAATCCAATTCCAATGTGTGGCGTTCCGTATCACTCAGCAAATAGCTATATTGAAACACTCATTAACAATGGATATAAAGTTGCTATTTGTGAACAGATGGAAGATCCAAAACAAACTAAAGGCATGGTTAAAAGAGAAGTAGTTAAAGTAGTCACGCCTGGAACAATGATGGAACAAGGCGGAATGGATGAAAATCAAAATAATTATATTCTTAGTTTCATTCAGAATGAAAATGGATACGCATTAAGTTATTGTGATGTTTCTACTGGTGAATTAAAAGCTACCAATTTTGAAGATGAAAGCACGTTAATTAATGAAATCATTACGATTAACCCAAATGAAATTGTAGTACGAGAAGACATAAATGAAGATTTAAAAAAACAAATTTCACTTACTACTGAAACGATTACAGTTAGAGAAGAAATTTCTGATATAGAATATAGTGTTAATACATTAGAAAATAATTTAATGTTTTTGACAACACAATTATTGTTAGATTATATTCATCATACTCAAAAAAGAGATTTATCTCATATTGAAGATGTGATAACTTATGCAGCGATTGACTTTATGAAAATGGATTATTATGCAAAACGCAATTTAGAGCTTACTGAAAGCATACGTTTAAAAAGTAAAAAAGGAACATTATTATGGTTAATGGATGAAACAAAAACACCTATGGGTGCAAGACGCTTGAAACAGTGGATTGATCGCCCACTTATTCATAAAGATAATATTGAACAACGATTAGATATCGTAGAATCATTTATTGATCATTTTATAGAAAGAGATACTTTAAGAGGTTACCTTAATCAAGTATACGATATTGAAAGATTAGTAGGACGAGTAAGTTATGGAAATGTAAATGCTCGAGATTTGATTCAACTCAAACATTCTATTTCTGAAATTCCAAATATTAAATCACTTCTTGAACAAATGGATAATGTGACAACAACGCAGTTTAGCACATTAGAACCATTAGAAGATTTACTGAAAGTTTTGGAAGATAGTTTAGTAGAAGAACCACCTATTTCAGTCAAAGATGGGGGACTGTTCAAACAAGGATTCAGTAAACAACTAGATGAGTATTTAGAAGCATCTAAAAATGGAAAAGATTGGCTAGCACAACTTCAAGCGAAAGAACGTGAAAGAACAGGTATCAAATCTTTAAAAATTAGCTACAATAAAGTTTTTGGTTACTTTATTGAAATCACACGTGCTAATCTTCAAGGATTCGAACCAAGCGAGCATGACTATCATCGTAAACAAACTTTATCTAATGCAGAAAGATTTATTACAGACGAATTAAAAGAAAAAGAAGATATTATTTTAGGTGCAGAAGATAAAGCAATTGAATTAGAATATCAACTGTTTATTCGATTGAGAGAGCATGTTAAATCATATACTGAAAGATTACAAAGACAAGCAAAAGTGATATCAGAGCTTGATTGTTTACAAAGTTTTGCAGAAATTGCACAAAAATATAACTATGTTAGACCAGAATTTAGTGATGATAAGACATTGAACTTAGAAAATTCTAGACATCCCGTTGTAGAACGCGTGATGGATTATAATGATTATGTACCAAATGATTGTTATCTTGATCAAAATAACTTTATTTACTTGATTACTGGCCCAAATATGTCTGGTAAATCAACTTATATGCGTCAAGTGGCAATCATTAGTATCATGGCACAAATGGGCGCTTATGTACCATGTGATAATGCAATATTACCTATTTTTGATCAAATTTTTACAAGAATTGGTGCAGCAGATGATTTAGTATCCGGTAAAAGTACCTTTATGGTTGAAATGCTAGAAGCACAAAAAGCATTAACATACGCAACAGCAGATAGTTTAATCATCTTTGATGAAATCGGGCGAGGAACGTCAACATATGATGGCTTATCTCTAGCGCAAGCTATGATTGAATATGTAGCTGAAACATCACATGCTAAGACGCTTTTTTCAACCCATTATCATGAATTAACAACATTAGATCAACAGCTATCTAGTTTGAAAAATGTACATGTAGCAGCAGATGAGTATCAAGGTGAACTTATTTTCCTTCATAAAGTTAAAGAAGGTGCCGTTGATGATAGTTATGGTATTCAAGTTGCTAAACTAGCAAATCTTCCTGAGAAAGTAATTGAAAGAGCTCAAGTTATTTTAAATGCGTTTGAACAAAATGGATTATCAGATGAGAATGTCAATCGTAAACAGTATAATGACAACTCTAAAGATATTGAAAATAAGGATCATTTAATTAATAAGGAAGAACACTCAACTATTAAACAAACAGATGTGTTTGAACAAACAAGTTTTGACTTATTTAATTCGAATGAAACACAAAGTGAAATAGAGGCACAAATTAAAAATTTAAATATTTCAAATATGACACCTATTGAAGCATTACTTAAGTTAAGCGAATTACAAAATCAGTTAAGATAGAGGTGTTAATTCATGGGTAAAATTAAAGAATTACAAACATCTTTAGCAAATAAAATTGCTGCAGGTGAAGTGGTTGAACGTCCTAGTTCAGTAGTAAAAGAACTACTTGAAAATGCAATTGATGCTAAGGCGACTGAAATTAATATAGAAGTAGAACAATCAGGTATTTCCTCAATTCGTGTAGTCGATAATGGAACTGGAATTGAGCAAGATGATTTGCAACTTGTTTTTCATCGTCATGCTACCAGTAAAATAAATGATGATGACGATTTGTTTCATATCAGAACATTAGGATTTCGAGGTGAAGCACTGGCTAGTATTTCATCTGTAGCTAAAGTGACACTTAAAACGTGTACAGATAATGAAAATGGTCACGAAATTTATGCTGAAAATGGTGAAATATTATCTCAAAAACCAGCAAAAGCCAAAAAAGGAACAGATATTAAAGTAGAATCATTATTTTATAATACGCCAGCTCGGTTAAAATATATTAAAAGTTTATATACAGAATTAGGAAAAATTACAGATATTGTTAATCGAATGGCAATGAGTCATCCAAATATTCGCTTTTCACTTATATCTGATGGAAAAACGATGTTAAAAACGAATGGCTCTGGAAGAACAAATGAAGTGATGGCTGAAATATATGGTATTAAAGTTGCAAAAGATTTAGTTCACATTTCTGGCGATACGAGTGACTATCATTTAGAAGGATTTGTTGCTAAACCGGAACATTCTCGTAGTAATAAACATTATATTTCAATTTTTATTAATGGTCGATATATCAAAAATTTCGCTTTAAATAAAGCTATTACTGAAGGATATCATACACTTCTAACCATAGGTCGTTATCCTATTTGCTATATCAATATAGAAATGGATCCAATTTTAGTAGATGTCAATGTGCATCCAACGAAACTTGAAGTTAGACTTTCAAAAGAAGAACAACTTTATAATTTAATTATTGAAAAAATTAGACATGCATTTAAAGATAGAATATTAATTCCTAAAAATGATTTAGATCGAACACCTAAAAAAAATAAAGTATTGCATACGTTTGAACAGCAAAAAATCGATTTTGAACAAAAACAACAAAATATTTCAAATCAAACAAAACAATTAGAAAATAAAAATGACCTCAACGTTTCGACTAACAATACCTTTTCAACAATAAGTTCTCAATATGATGAAGAACATACCTCTGATGATTCTTACACTAGAGAAGATAACGAACATTCTAGTGTCTATAATAATAAACGTAGTATGGATAAAGATTACTTCGACATTCAAAAAGATATTTTAAATAGTTTAGATCGTGCTGAGTCTTCAATCGATAACACTCGACATGATGAAACCAATATTTATAATTATGATGAAAATGAAGACTTTCAAGAGAATGTTACAAATCAAGAAGAACAAGATATTAAAGGTAAAGTAAGTTCAACACCGTCTCGACGTGTGCCATATATGGAGGTAGTTGGTCAAGTACACGGTACCTATATTATTGCTCAAAATGAAAATGGAATGTTTATGATAGATCAACATGCTGCTCAAGAACGTATTAAATACGAATATTTCAGAGAAAAGATAGGCGAAGTATCAAATGAAGTACAAGATTTGTTAATTCCTTTAACATTTCATTTCTCAAAAGACGAACAATTAATTATTGATCAATATCGAGAAGAACTTGATAAAGTAGGAGTTCATTTAGAACATTTTGGTGGATATGATTATATTGTAAATAGTTATCCAGTATGGTTTCCTAAAGTAGAAGCAGAGGAAATTATTAAAGATATGATTGAACTAGTATTAAATCATAAAAAAATTGACGTTAAAAAAATGCGCGAAGACGCAGCTATTATGATGAGTTGTAAGAAGTCAATTAAAGCAAATCATTACTTGAAAAAGAATGAAATGGCAGATTTAATTGATCAATTAAGAGAAGCGGAAGATCCATTTACTTGTCCTCATGGTAGACCAATTATTATTAACTTTTCAAATTATGAATTAGAGAAATTATTTAAACGAGTAATGTAGAAGGGATGCATAGAAATGAAAGAACACGTACTACCAGCAATTCGAAATATGAAAGATTTAGAGAAATTAACTCAAACGGATTATAAAGTGTGTGTCCTTTTAGATATGCATGTAGGTCATTTAAGAAGCATTATAGAGTTACTTAAAAAACATGACATTGAAGCATATATTCATATTGATTTAATTAAAGGAATGGCACATGATGAATATGCATGTGAATATATCATTCAAACTTATAAACCAAAAGGGATTGTTTCAACAAAAACAAAAGTCATTCAAAAAGCAAAATCATTAAATGTACTTACTATTTTTAGAGTTTTTATTATTGATAGTCAAGCACTCAATCGTAGTATACAACTCATAAAGAAAGTGGACCCAGATTATGTTGAAGTACTACCAGGTATTGCTCATAAAATTGTTGAAAATGTAAGAGAAGCAACGGGTGCTAAAATTATAGCAGGTGGGTTAATCGAAGAAAAAAAAGAAGTGAATGATGCGATTAATAGTGGTGCAAGCTATGTAACCACAAGTAATAGAAAATTGTGGTAGAAATTATCTTTTTAACCTGAGACAAAAATTGAGGTCTCAGGTTTTTTATGTATTACTAAAAAAATAATTATAGTACGTTGTTTTAATCTACAAAATAAATTGTGACAAATTTTTTACAAAATCTATTGACAACGCTTACAATTATTTTGTATGATTTATACAAGTTAATATTTGAATGAGAGATGAAGAGATTTCTGCAAGCCTAATTATATAGTTTGTAGAAGTCTCTTTGCCTTGTAGGAGGTTAAAACATGAATGCTTATTTAGCAGAGTTTTTAGGCACGGCCATTCTTATTTTGTTCGGTGGAGGCGTATGTGCAAATGTAAATTTAAAACGTAGCGCTGGACAAGAATCTGATTGGATCGTTATTGCCGCTGGATGGGGTTTAGCTGTAACTATGGGAGTTTATGCAGTAGGACAGTTTTCTGGAGCTCATTTAAACCCAGCTGTGACAATTGCTTTAGCAGTTGAGGGAAGTTTTAGTTGGGTAAAAGTACCAGGATATATTGTTTGTCAAATGCTAGGAGGAATTGTAGGAGCTACACTTGTTTGGTTAATGTATTTACCACATTGGAAAGCAACTACAGAGCAAGGTGCAAAATTAGGCGTATTCTCTACTGCACCTGCTATTAAAAATTATTTTGCTAACTTTTTAAGTGAAATTATTGGCACAGCTATTTTAAGTTTAGGGATTTTATTTATTGGGGTAAATAAAATTGCAGATGGATTAAATCCATTAATTGTGGGTAGTTTAATTATTGCAATAGGTTTAAGTTTAGGTGGACCTACAGGTTATGCCATTAATCCAGCTCGTGACTTAGGACCAAGAATTGCACATGCAATTTTACCAATTGCTGGTAAAGGCGGATCAAATTGGTGGTATGCTATTGTACCAGTACTAGGGCCAATTGCTGGCGGTATGATAGGTGCTGTGATTTATCAGGTTTTTTATAAAAATGAATTTACTTTTATGAGTGGTGTTAGCATTGTAGTTTTGATTGTTACATTACTGATTGGTTTAGCGCTTAATAAATCAAATAAACATAAAGATATTGAATCGATTTATTAAAAGAAAAATTTTAGTTTTAAATCATATAATATATTGACTATGTGATTCAAAGGATACTTAACACATACAGTCAGAATGAAAGAAGGAGAAAAATTATGGAACAATACATCATGTCAATAGACCAGGGCACAACTAGCTCTAGAGCAATTTTATTTGATAAAGAAGGACAAATTCAAGGCGTTGCGCAAAGAGAATTTAAACAATATTTTCCTAAATCTGGTTGGGTAGAGCATGACGCTAATGAAATTTGGACATCAGTATTAGCAGTAATGGCTGAAGTGATAAATGAAAATGAAATTGATCCTGAACAAATTAAAGGTATTGGTATTACTAACCAACGTGAAACTACGGTCATTTGGGATAAGAAAACAGGTCGCCCAATTTATCATGCAATTGTTTGGCAATCTCGTCAAACACAACATATTTGTAATGAATTAAAAGAACAAGGCCACGAAAAAACATTTCGTAATAAAACAGGTTTATTATTAGACCCTTACTTTTCTGGAACAAAAGTAAGATGGATATTAGATAATGTTAAAGGTGCAAGAGAGAAAGCCGAAAATGGGGATTTATTATTCGGAACTATCGATACTTGGTTAGTGTGGAAACTATCTGGTGGAGAAGCACATATTACAGACTATTCAAATGCCAGTCGTACATTAATGTATAACATTCATGAACTTAAATGGGATGATGAATTATTAGAATTACTAGACATTCCTAAAGCAATACTTCCAGAAGTTAAAGAATCTAGTGAAGTTTATGCACATACTAAAGATTATCACTTCTTTGGTCAAGAAGTACCAATTGCTGGTATTGCTGGTGACCAACAAGCAGCATTATTTGGTCAAGCTTGTTTCGAACGTGGTGATGTGAAAAATACGTATGGTACTGGCGGATTCATGTTAATGAATACTGGTGAAGAACCTGTAACGTCTGAAAGTGGATTGTTAACTACAATTGCTTATGGTCTTGACGGTAAAGTAAATTATGCCCTTGAAGGATCAATTTTCGTATCTGGATCAGCAATTCAATGGTTACGTGACGGTTTAAGAATTATTAATTCTGCACCGCAAACTGAAAACTATGCAACACGTGTTAATTCTACTGATAATGTCTACTTTGTTCCTGCATTCGTAGGTCTTGGTACACCATATTGGGATTCTGAAGCACGTGGCGCGATTTTCGGATTAACTCGTGGTACTGAAAAAGAACATTTCATTCGTGCAACATTAGAATCTTTATGTTATCAAACACGTGATGTTATGGAAGCAATGTCTAAAGATTCAGGAATTGAAGTAAATAATTTACGTGTTGATGGTGGCGCAGTAAAAAATAACTTTATAATGCAATTCCAAGCAGATATTGTTGATACATCAGTTGAACGTCCGGAAGTTCAAGAAACAACAGCACTTGGAGCTGCTTATCTAGCAGGTTTGGCTGTAGACTTTTGGGAAGATAAAAAAGACATTGCTGATGGATGGAAATTAGAAAAAGAATTTAATCCAGAAATGTCTGAAGAAACAAGAACTAAGTTATATAAAGGTTGGAAGAAAGCAGTAGAGGCTACTCAGGTCTTTAAATTAGAAGATTAATTTTTAATTATGGCTTAGTTACAAAGAATATGTTATGATGTAGTTAAGTTAATACATTAGTCGAGATTTGAGAGACCTGTTATCATGCAGTATGCTTCTGTGTGTGTATAGGTTTCTCTTTTTTTAATATAAATTTTGGAGGGTATATTATGGCATTATCTACTTTTAATAGGAACTTAATTAAAAAGAATTTAAGAAATAAAGAATTTGACGTTGTAGTTATTGGTGGAGGAATTACTGGTGCAGGTATTGCATTAGATGCTACACAACGTGGTATGAAAGTAGCTTTAGTAGAAATGCAAGACTTTGCGCAAGGTACAAGTTCTCGCTCAACTAAATTAGTACATGGTGGTTTACGTTACTTGAAACAAGCACAAATCAAAGTTGTTGCTGAAACAGGTAAAGAACGTGCAATAGTTTATGAAAATGGTCCCCACGTAACAACTCCTGAATGGATGTTATTACCGATGCATAAAGGGGGTACATTTGGTAAATTCACAACTAATATCGGGTTAACAATGTACGATCGTTTAGCAGGCGTTAAACGTTATGAACGAAAAAAAATGTTATCTAAACAAGCGACTTTAAATAAAGAACCTCTTGTGAAAAAAGATGGTTTAAAAGGTGGCGGTTACTACGTAGAATATCGTACTGACGATGCTCGCTTAACAATTGAAGTGATGAAACGTGCTGCTGAAAAAGGCGCTGAAGTCATTAATCACACTAAATCTACTGACTTCGTATACGATGCTAAAAATAAAGTAAGTGGTATTAAAGTAAAAGATATGCTTACAGGTGAAGAGTATCAAATCAACGCTAAAAAAGTAATCAATGCTGCTGGTCCATGGGTAGACGAAGTGAGAAAGAAAGATTATACACGTAATAATAAACAATTACGTTTAACAAAAGGTGTTCACGTAGTTATCGATCAATCAAAATTCCCATTACGTCAAGCGGTTTACTTTGATACTGAAAAAGATGGTCGTATGATTTTTGCTATTCCTCGTGAAGGTAAAGCATATGTAGGTACTACTGATACATTCTATAATAATGAAAAAACAAAACCTTTAACTAACCAAGAAGATAGAGACTATTTAATTGATGCAATCAATTATATGTTCCCTGATGTGCATGTTACGGATGCTGATATTGAATCAACTTGGGCTGGCGTGCGTCCATTAATTTTAGAAGATGGAAAAGATCCTTCAGAAATTTCACGTAAAGATGAAATTTGGGAAGGTAAATCAGGATTATTGACCATTGCTGGTGGTAAATTAACTGGATATCGTCACATGGCATTAGAAATTGTTGATTTATTAGCTAAGCGTTTAAAACAAGAATATGGTCTAAAATTTGCGGATAGCAAAACTAAAAATACACCTATTTCTGGTGGAGATGTTGGCGGTAGTAAAAACTTTGAAAACTACGTAAATCGTAAAGTCCAAGAAGGTAAAGCACTTGGATTAAGCACAGATGTGGCACATAATTTAGCTTCAAAATACGGTTCAAATGTAGATAAATTATTCGCAATTGCACAATTAACGAATGAAAAAGATTTAAATATGCCATTAGAATTATACGTTCAATTAGTTTATAGTGTACAAAACGAAATGGTATATAAACCAACTGATTTCTTAATTCGTCGTACTGGTAAATTATATTTTGACATCAATACAGTTAAACAATATAAACAAGCAATCATTGATGAATTAGATAAATTATTAAATTATACTGCTGAACAAAAAAATGAATTTTCTAAAGAAGTTGATGAAGCTATTGAAGAAGCAACACATGGTAATCATCAACCTGCAGAAAAATAAATATAGTTAAAATAGTATATTAACTGAGATTGGGTAAAAACACTCAATCTCAGTTTTTTTTATATTTTGATAAAATTTTTGAGTTTAAAGTATATATAACCTATTAAAAAGTGACAAACTATTTGATAACATTAAAGAGTATAGGTATATTAGTAGGAATAGTACGTTGTTAACAATACCATTATAGAAAGAGATTGGAGGCATATACGTGGGGCAAAGTGCTTATAAAATAACTGTAGAAGATGGAACAACTTTAGAAGTTAAAGTAGATAAAGCAAACATAGCGACTTATGGTATTGTACATATATTTCATGGTATGGCTGAACATATGGATCGATACGAAACACTTGTTAAAGCTTTAACACATCAAGGCTATGATGTGATTAGACATAATCATAGAGGACATGGGAAAGAGATTGATGAGAAAGAACGTGGACATTACGACAGCATGAATCAAGTCGTTCAAGATGCGTTTGAAATTGCACAAACATTATATGATAGTGAGAAAGGATTACCCTATATTGTATTAGGGCATTCAATGGGATCTATTATTGCACGTTTATTCGTTGAAACTTATCCAAATTTTGCTAATGGATTGATATTAACTGGAACAGGACAATATCCTAAATGGAAAGGAATTCCTGCAGGGATCAGTTTGAAATTAATTTCTATTTTTACTGGGAAGCGCAAGCGTTTAAAATGGGTCAATCAACTCGTTTACAAATCATTTAACAAAAAGATTGATCAACCAAGAACTGAAAGTGACTGGCTTTCATCACAGTCTACAGAAGTTGATAAATTCGTAAACGATGAGTATACCGGCTTTTTAGTTTCAAACCAATTAATTTATGAAACAGTAAAACATATGACACGTACTGCAAATTATAGTCAATTAAAAAAAATAAATAAACAGTTACCAATATTGATGATTTCTGGAAAAAATGATCCTTTTGGAGAGTATGGCAGAGGTATTAAATCCTTGGCCAGAAAATTTAAAAAAGCTGGTATTAAACATATTACGGTACAACTTTATGCAAATAGAAGACATGAAATATTATTTGAAGTTGATCAACAAATGATATGGAATCATATGTTTGATTGGATTCAAAAACAAGTATTGAAAAATAATCAGAGTGAGGCGTAATCATTGCAAGCATCAAAAAAACCTTTTCTAGTAGTCATTGTAGGGCCGACAGCTTCGGGTAAAACAGAATTGAGTATCGAATTAGCTAAAAAAATGAATGGAGAAATCATTAGTGGCGATTCGATGCAAGTATACCGTCAAATGAATATAGGTACTGCAAAGGTAACAGAAACAGAAATGGAAGGGATCCCCCATTATTTAATAGATATCTTAAATCCTGATGAATCATTTTCTGCATACGAATTTAAAAAAAGAGCAGAAGTGCTTATTGAAGATATTACAAAAAGAGGTAAAGTACCTATTATTGCAGGAGGTACAGGTTTATATATTCAATCTTTAATTTACGATTATCCATTTGATGATGAAAATATATCAGTAGAAAAAGAATTAAGAGTAAAAGAAAAAATAGATGTATTAAATCAATTAAATAATGATGACTTACATCGCTACTTAGCATCGTTTGATGAAACATCAGCTAAAGATATTCATCCAAATAATAGAAAAAGAGTACTTAGAGCGATTGAATATTACTTAAAAACAAAAAAACTTTTAAGTTCTCGAAAGAAAGTTCAACAATTTACAGAAAATTATGATACATTATTAGTAGGGATTGAAATGTCGCGCAAAACATTATATACAAGAATAAATAAACGTGTTGATATTATGTTGGGCCACGGATTATTTAATGAAGTGAAAGCACTAGTTGAACAAGGTTTTGAATCTAGTCAGAGTATGCAAGCAATTGGTTACAAAGAACTTGTCCCTGTTATAAAAGGAGAAATGGAATTAGAACCAGCTATAGAATTATTGAAACAACATTCAAGGCAATATGCGAAAAGGCAACTCACATGGTTTAAAAACAAAATGAATGTTCAATGGTTTGATAGAGAGACAATGTCACTTCAAATGATGTTAGATGAGATTACAACCCAAATAAATAAAAGGAGTTCTAAACATGATTGCAAACCAAAACATCCAAGATCAAGCACTAGAGAACTTTAAAGCAGAACAAACGGAAATTACTGTATTTTTCTTAAATGGTTTTCAAATGAAAGGCGTTATCGAAGACTTTGATAAATACATGATTAGCTTAGTTTCTCAAGGCAAACAACATTTGATTTACAAACATGCGATCAGCACTTTCACTGTGGATACAGAATCTACTGATTCAGAAGCTACAGGTGAAGGTGAAGAATAAGTTGTAATTAAAGTGCCAAGTTACTGACTTTTAGAGCGTAGTCCACGGTCAAAATGTATACGTAGCTTGCAAAATTCTCATCAATTTTTGCACTTTTGAACAAATAGAAGAAATGTTTGTAATAAAACAAAGCTTCAATATAGAACGATTGTCTATGACATAGTCATCTATATTGAAGCTTTTATTTATTTATAGAAGTTTTTCAATATCTTTTTCAATTTGAGCAGGTTTTTTCTGAGGTGAGAAGCGTTGAACAATATTACCTTCACGGTCTACTAAAAACTTAGTAAAATTCCATTTAATTTTTTCACTTAACATACCTTTAGCTTGACTTGTTAAATAACGAAACAATGGATGTTGGTTATCGCCTTTAACGTCAACTTTTTCGTGAATAGGGAATGTGACACCGTAGTTAATTTTACAATTTTGATTTGCTTCAGCACCAGAACCAGGTTCTTGACCACCAAACTGATTGCATGGGAAACCTAAAACAATAAATCCTTGGTCCTTATATTTATTATATAGTTCTTGTAATCCTTCAAATTGTGGTGTAAATCCACATTCACTCGCTGTATTAACGATAAGCATAACATCGCCTTTATATACATCTAATTTATAATTTTCACCATTAGATTTTTGAACTTCAAAATCATAAATATTTTCCATACTATCACCCTTTCAACTTAGCTTTAATTTAACATAGTTTTAGTCGTTAGTCTTTAAACTTGCTCTATGATAGAATATGTAAGACATGTTAAAAAAGGAGATGTATATCATGGCTCAGCAACACACTTATGATACTAAGAAAAAGCTAGAAACTGCTGTATTAGTTGGTGTACATGCTCAAAGTGATCATCAATATAATTTTGAATCTACAATGGAAGAATTAGAAGCTTTAGCGTTGACTTGTCAATTAGATGTTATAGGACAAGTCACTCAAAATAAAGATCAATTTGATTATAAATATTATGTTGGCAAAGGTAAGATTGATGAAATTAAAGCTTTTATAGAATTTCATGACATCGATGTTGTTGTGACAAATGATGAATTAACAACAGCACAATCAAAAACATTAAATGATAATTTGGGCATTAAAATTATCGATAGAACACAGCTCATTCTTGAAATTTTTGCTTTAAGAGCGCGTAGTAGAGAAGGTAAATTACAAGTTGAATTAGCTCAACTCGATTACTTACTCCCTAGATTACAAGGACATGGAAAAAGTTTATCTCGTTTAGGCGGGGGAATTGGTACGCGTGGTCCTGGTGAAACAAAATTAGAAATGGATAGACGTCATATTAGAACACGTATGAATGAAATTAAACATCAACTTAAAACAGTGGTCGAACATCGTGAAAGATATCGTAATCAACGCGAACAAAATCAAGTATTTCAAATTGCACTTATTGGCTATACCAATGCTGGAAAATCTTCTTGGTTTAATGTTTTAGCAAACGAAACGACTTTTGAAAAAGATTTACTATTTGCCACACTTGACCCTAAAACACGACAAATACAAATTAACAATGGGTTTAATTTAATTATTTCTGATACCGTAGGCTTCATTCAAAAGTTGCCTACAACATTAGTAGCAGCATTTAAGTCGACATTAGAAGAAGCAAAAAGCGCAAATCTACTTCTACATGTTGTTGATGCAAGTCATCCAGAATATCGAGCTCAATATGATACGGTTAATCAATTGGTAAAAGACTTAGATATGGATGGCCTTCCACAAGCAATCATTTTTAATAAAAAAGATCAATGTTCTGAAGAAACTGATGTACCGGTATCAGACCATCCGTCTGTATTTGTATCAAGTCGCAATAGTGAAGATAAATTAAAAGTGAAGCAGTTACTGTTTGATCAAATAAAAGCGACTTTGTCATATTACGTAGAAACTGTATCTAGTGAAGATGCAGATAGATTATATTTTTTAAAACAACATACACTTATCGAAGAAATGAAATTTGATGAGAATAATGAAAGTTATATCGTTAAAGGATATAGAAAATAATTATATATAAAGGAAGATAAATTGCATGTCAGATATTCAACACATCGTTTCTGAAGTAGAAGAAACGTTAACACCCTTTTTTAAAGAAATTGAAGAAACTGCTTATATCAACCAGGAAAAGGTTCTTGATGCTTTTCATCATGTTAAAGCGAGCGAGAATGATTTAGTAGGTTCTACAGGATATGGTTATGATGATTTTGGACGTGATCATTTAGAAGAGATATATGCTTATACGTTTAAAGCAGAAGATGCAATTGTTAGACCTCAAATTATTTCAGGTACTCATGCAATTACATTAGCATTGCAAAGTACACTCAAATATGGCGATGAACTGATGTACATTACAGGTAGTCCCTATGACACCTTACTTGAAGTGATTGGTGTTAATGGTAATGGTATTGAAAGTCTCAAAGAGCATGGCGTGACATATAAAGAAGTTGCATTAAAAGATGGAATAATTGATATTGAAACGGTTTTAAATACTATTTCGAAACAAACGAAAGTTGTTGCTATTCAACGTTCAAAAGGGTATGGACAACGCCCTTCAATTACAGTAGATGAAATAGAAAATGCTATTTCTCAAATTAAACAACGATATCCAAATGTAATTATTTTTGTAGATAATTGCTACGGAGAGTTTGTAGAGCATCGAGAACCAATAGAAGTGGGCGCAGATTTAATTGCAGGGTCATTAATAAAAAATCCTGGTGGTGGATTAGCCAAAATTGGTGGTTACATTGCAGGACGAAAAGATTTAATCGAACGATGTGGTTATCGTTTAACTGCACCTGGGATTGGTAAAGAAGCGGGTGCTTCATTATCTTCATTGCAAGAAATGTATCAAGGATTCTTTTTAGCACCGCATGTAGTGAGTCAAAGCTTAAAAGGCGCACTATTTACAAGTTTACTTCTTGAAAAAATGAATATGAACACAGTACCCAAGTACGATGCTAAGCGTACAGACTTAATTCAAACCGTTCAATTTGAGACAAAAGAACAGATGATTGCATTTTGTCAAAGTATTCAACATGCTTCACCAATTAATGCACACTTTAGTCCTGAACCTAGTTATATGCCTGGTTATGAAGATGATGTCATCATGGCAGCAGGAACATTTGTGCAAGGCTCCTCTATTGAATTATCAGCAGATGGTCCGATTCGTCCGCCTTATGAGGCATATGTGCAAGGTGGTCTAACTTATGAACACGTTAAAATTGCAGTAACACGTGCAGTAATGAATTTAAAAGAACAGAATTTAATTTAAGTAGTATAACAAAATATTCAAAAATAAATAGTAATAAAAATAATGAGAGTGAATTTCTTTTTGTATATGGATTTATTTTATGATAATATATCATGGTTAATTATGCGAGATACTAATGAATAAGAAGGTTTAAATCAATTATGAAAGAAAATTTTTGGAATGAATTACCACGTCCATTTTTCATTTTAGCGCCGATGGAAGACGTGACAGACATTGTTTTTCGACATGTAGTAAGTGAAGCAGCGAGACCGGATGTATTTTTTACTGAATTTACAAATACGGAGAGTTTTTGTCATCCAGAAGGGATACATAGTGTACGAGGACGTTTAACATTCAGTGAAGATGAACAGCCTATGGTTGCTCATATATGGGGTGATAAGGCAGAACAATTTAAAGAAATGAGTTTTGGTTTAGCAGATATGGGCTTTAAAGGTATTGATTTAAATATGGGCTGTCCTGTCGCAAATGTTGCCAAAAAGGGTAAAGGGTCTGGGTTAATTTTACGACCAGAAAGAGCAGCTGAAATTATTCAAGCAGCCAAGGCAGGTGGACTACCTGTTAGTGTTAAAACACGTCTAGGTTATTATAATATAGAGGAATGGAAAGAATGGTTAAGACATGTATTTAAGCAAGATATTGCAAACTTATCTATCCATCTTCGTACACGTAAAGAAATGAGTAAAGTTGATGCACATTGGGAATTAATTGAAGCCATTAAAAAAATGCGTGATGAAGTGGCGCCTCAAACATTATTAACTATTAATGGTGATATTCCAGATAGACAAAAAGGAATGGAACTTGCGACGAAATATGGTATTGATGGAGTGATGATTGGAAGAGGTATTTTCCATAATCCTTTTGCTTTTGAAAAAGACCCACGCGAACATACAAGTAAAGAACTCTTGGATTTATTTAGATTACATTTAGAGTTATTTGAAAAGTATTCAAATGAAGAAACACAACAATTTAAAAGTTTACGACGTTTCTTTAAAATTTATGTGCGAGGTATTAGAGGTGCAAGTGAATTACGACATCAATTAATGAGTACAGAAAATGTGGATGAAGCTCGAGCATTACTTGATGATTTTGAAGCAAATATGGAAGATAACCATTAATAAAGCTTAAATTTTCAAAACTCAACAATAAGAATACGCTATCGTATTGATGTCGTAAAAAATAATTTTTAAATAGTAAAAAGCCTGTAGATAACTGTATCTATGGGCTTTATGTTTATATGTAAGAAATATTTAATTTTCATGTAAGAAAACCTGACATATTTTTGTATTTCGTATTAATCTATGCTAAATTATAGACAAGTTCAAAAGTAGAGGTGAGGTTATAGTGTCTAACGATACAATAAGACGTAATATGGCCGTGTTCTCTATGAGTGTTGTTTGTAAATTGACAGAACTCACAGCAAGACAAATACGTTATTATGAAACACATGAACTCATTAAGCCCGAACGTACCGAAGGAAATAAAAGGTTATTCTCTATGAATGATTTAGAGAGACTGTTAGAAATTAAAGCGTTAATTGAAAAAGGTTTTAATTTAAAAGGTATTAAACAAATAATTACAAATAATCAAGGGCACTTAACTACTGATGAACAAGAAACGAGAAAAAGAATGATTGTAGATGCAACTCAGAAACCGCGCAGTGAAGCTTTACCGATAAACCGTGGCGATTTATCACGATTTATTAATTAATTACTTGGAGGATGTCTACCATGCCAAAACGTACTTTTACAAAAGAAGATATTCGCAAATTTGCCAAAGAGGAAAACGTAAGATATCTAAGATTACAATTCACTGATATCTTAGGCACAATTAAAAATGTTGAAGTTCCAGTAAGCCAATTAGAAAAAGTGTTAGATAATGAAATGATGTTTGATGGATCTTCAATCGAAGGTTTCGTACGTATTGAAGAATCAGATATGTATTTATACCCAGATTTAGATACTTGGGTTATCTTCCCTTGGACAGCAGGTCAAGGCAAAGTAGCACGTTTAATTTGTGATGTTTATACAACTGATGGAGAACCATTTGCTGGGGATCCACGTACGAACTTAAAACGTATATTAAAAGAAATGGAAGACTTAGGTTATACAGATTTCAACTTAGGACCTGAACCGGAATTCTTCTTATTCAAATTGGATGAAAAAGGTGAACCAACATTAGAATTAAATGATAATGGTGGTTACTTTGACTTAGCACCAACTGACTTAGGTGAAAATTGTCGTCGTGACATCGTCCTTGAATTAGAAGATATGGGCTTTGATATCGAAGCAAGTCACCATGAAGTAGCACCAGGTCAACACGAAATTGACTTCAAATATGCAGATGCAATTTCAGCATGTGACAACATTCAAACATTTAAATTAGTTGTTAAAACAATTGCACGTAAACATAATTTACATGCGACATTTATGCCAAAACCATTATTTGGTGTAAATGGCAGTGGTATGCACTTCAACGTATCTTTATTCAAAGGCAAAGAAAATGCATTCTTTGATCCAAACGGCAAAGATCAATTAACTGAAGATGCTTATCACTTTACTGCAGGTATCTTAAATAATGCACGTGGATTTACAGCAGTATGTAACCCATTAGTCAATTCATATAAGCGTTTAGTACCTGGTTACGAAGCGCCATGTTACATTGCTTGGAGTGGTAAAAACCGTTCTCCATTAGTACGTGTACCTACTTCAAGAGGTTTATCAACTCGTATTGAAGTACGTTCAGTTGACCCAGCTGCTAACCCATATATGGCTTTAGCTGCGATCTTACAAGCTGGTTTAGACGGTATTAAAAACAAAACTAAAGTACCAGAACCAGTAAACCAAAATATCTATGAAATGAATCGTGAAGAACGTGAAGCAGTAGGTATTCAAGATTTACCATCTACACTTTACACTGCATTAAAAGCAATGCGTGAAAACGATACAGTTAAAAAAGCATTAGGTAATCACATCTATAATCAATTTATTAATTCTAAATCTATCGAATGGGACTATTATAGAACTCAAGTTTCTGAATGGGAACGCGATCAATATATGAAACAATACTAATCGCTAAGCAAAAAGGGGAAAGACTTAGGGATATAAGAAGTTAAGGCACTTGTCTTAGCTTCTTTTTTGTTTGAAAACTGGGCAACTAAATCATAAAAATTAGAGCGATTTTGAGAAACTGGGCAACTATTGGGCAACTAAGGTTAAAAAACATTCTTTATATACTTCTCGAAATTTTCTTTAGCGTCATCATTCATTTTTTTAGTTACATGACTATATACTTCACTCGTAATGGCTTCAGATTTATGACCTAAGCGTTCCTGGATTACTTTCATAGGTACATTGCTTTCTAGAAGTAGCGTAGCATGTGTATGTCTTAGTTTATGAATACTTAATCTATTATCTTTACCTAGTAATTTTCCAGTAACATACATCATAGTATTATGAGTTGTTGAACGTGGTAATGGTTCACCAAACTCATTACAGAAAATATAATCGTAAGAATTATTATAGAAATCCGCATTAACAATTTTGTTACTATTTTGTAGATTCTTAAGTTTAAACAGTTCTTTAGCTAACTCATCTGAAATAAAAATAACTCTGTTTTCTTTATTTTTAGTGGGTCCAAATTTATTAGACTTTTGATTATACGATTTAGTAATTGATAATGTTTTAAGTTTTCTATCATAATCATTCCAATTTAAAGCACTAGCTTCGCCAATTCTCATACCAGTTTCTATTAGAGTTCTAAATAAAAAATATTGATATACATCTCTTTTACGTACCATATCTAGAAATGGTTTAATTTTATCTTTAGGTAGATACTTAGCTTTTTCTTGTTGTTTCAAATCTATGTGTTGCAAGGTTATACCATCACATGGGTTGTGATAGATGAGTCTGTCATATTTAGCTCGTTCTAAGCTACGCTTTAATAGATTATGTGTTTTAGATAATGTGGATTTACTATAGCCTTTTTCAATTAAGTAATTGATAAAACTTTGATGTATAGAGGGTGTAATGTCTTTTATATTTATATCGTTATAAAAGTCTAATATTCGTTTCTTCGAGAATTGTTCAATGTAAAAACTACTATTGCTTATCTTATTTTTTCTCCAAGTTTCAAGATAGTAATCGAGCCATTCTGTTAGAGTATAATTTTTTTCTTCTTTATAGCCTTTATTAATCTTACTCTCTAATTCTATTGCAGCTCGTTTAGTTTCTTGCTTCGTTCTAAAGCCTGATTTACTAATATATTTTTTTCTTCCTAAATTATCATGATAATGAATTTTAAAACGCCATTTACTACCACGTTTTTCGAATGATGCCATGTAAATCATCTCCTAGTTGTTAATTCTTGTTGTATAAAAATAGGGTAGACATGCTACCCTTAATTGTTATTTATATATTTTATTAAAACTATCAGCATATTGCGCTGGGTTATCATAAATTTCATTCTTATACTTTTCAATATTTTTAATAGCATCTTCATTCCATTTGCTTGAAACTACACGTGTACTACCAATTTTTACACCAATATTAGCTGATTTAACTCCTGTATTTGCATTATTAATACCAATAAGAGTTTGTGCAATAGCTCGATTTATAGTCTTTTTAGTCATGTTTTCAGTTAAATTATTGTCAACTGATATTAAAATATTAGTGTTGGTATCAAACTGACCTAATTCTTCTACTTTTCCTAGATGTAATTCAGTTTCAACTGAATTTCTTAGTTTAATAGTTTGATCTTCGCTATTATCAACAATTGAATCATTATTATTTATCGAATTATTTTCATTATTAATTTTAGTATCTTCTTTTGTATTTGAAGCGGGTGTTTCAACTTTATTACTCTCTTTTGTTTCATGTTGTTGAGTTGAATTATTTGATTCTTCATCAGAATCAGAGTCTGGCAGTGTTAAGGCAAGAACAAAAAATATTGCGAATACTAAGGATATGACTATTTTTGTTGACTTTTTAAAGGGAGTATATCTCCACATTAAAAATACTCCTAATGGAAAGAAAAACATTAAAGATAAAAATATAAACCAGTATTTTTTATAAAAGGGTGTTTTTTCTAGCTGCATAATCTATCACTCCTGTACAATATAAAGCTAATTTTCATTCAACAATATTTTAAGAAATGCGAGATTGGAATATGTATAGTTTTAAAAATAAATAGGTTGAAGGATTTTATAGGTAGATAATTTAAAAAAGTTGCTTAATTTTTGGAGGGTATTGCAATTATAAATCTCTATAGCTTTTTGAATCTTCATGAGGGGAATTAAATAACTTATGTCTTGATTAAAATTTTTAAGAATATAATATGATTTCCTAAAATCAGTATTCGAAGACAATTTGGTATTTATATATAATTTTTTATCTACTATCATACACTCTAACTTTTCAGGCATCTCTTTATACTCGATATTAATGTCATCAATCAACTCCTTGTATTGATGCATAATTTCTACTCCTTTATAAAAAATTTTTGAAACTTAGTTTTTTTATTTTTTAGCCTTATCTCCTATTTAAAAGTAAAATTATGCATAATTTAATTTATAAAAAAAAGAGACACAATTATACTAATTAAAAAAATTTAGTAATAATTTAGCGTCTCTTTTTATTTATCGCTTTTATTATCTTTAATAAAGTTTATAAAATTTATTATTTGTTTCATTTCTTCATCGGTTACATCATCACTTATATGTGCGGCAATAATTTGTTTATTATGACTTAACTGTCTCTCTTCATCGGTAGAACGATTAGAGTCAACATCATATCCAAGTAGCCAAGCTTCACTAACATTTAAAACTTTAGCTAATACATATAACTTTTTTTGACCGGGAGAAGTTTTACCATTTACATATTGACTTAAATCAGTTTTGGTAATTTTTATACCATCAGTATCATTTAGTAATTTTGATTTATTTATAATATCAATTTGTTTCATTCCGTTATTTCTCATAGCTTCTTTTAAACGCGCACTAAACGAACTTTTCATTATATAAACCTCCTTAAGTCTATAGATTTATTATACAAGTCATTGAACTAAAGTTCAATGATTAAATTCAAAAATTTTGAATAAAAGCGTTGCGAGTTTTAAATTATTGTGATGGATTTAACTTAAGTTCAAAAATATCGAACAAAAACTAAAGAGGTTTTTAAAATGCAATTTGATTATTCAGTTTTGAATGAAAAATTATTTCTGAATATGGAAGTCAATATGCTTTTGCTAGAAGCATTGAATTATCTGAGAGAAGTCTTTCTCTGAAACTAAATAATAAAGTTTCATGGAAAGATAAAGAAATTTCAAAAGCGATTGACTTGTTAGGTTTGAAAGAAGATAGTATTTCAGTATATTTTTTAATCACAAAGTTCAATAATATCGAAATTCACTTGAATTATTCACTTCCTATTTAAAATATATATTATTTATAGGTAATACCCTCAAAATCAAAATTTAGGCATGCTTTATTGGAAAATAATTTAGAAGAAAGTTTTGAAAAACTTTTAATTGCAATATACATATATAAGTAACTTTTGAATTCTCAATGCATATTAAATACATTCTATTACAAAGGTTATAGAGCAGAAGTTTACTAGCTAAATATCAACCGTAAAGTTTATAGAGTTTGTAAAAGTCATACTTATAAAGCATTAGACAATTTCTTTTGTAGAAAAGAAGCGATAGGATTTATAAATAGTTTAACTATTAATTAGAGTAGTATATATCAAAGAAAAATTTAATATTTTACATATGATATTTAATATTAGCCTCATAAGTTGATTTGCTTATTAGCTTGTGGGACAATTTTTATGTTTTAAAAAGTTATGACAAAAAGCATAATATAGTCATAAGATAACCGAAAGGAAGTACATTAAATGAGAGAAGCAATCATCAATTTATTAAACAGTGATTTAAGTAGTAATTACATAGCCAAACAAACAGGTGTAGAGCAAAGTACTATTTATAGATTAAGAAGGGGTGAACGTAAACTAGATAATTTAGGTCTTAGTAAATGTGAAAAATTATATGAATACGGCAGCTTTTTCTTTTACGAAATCAACCCAGAGTGATTAAAAGATACTAAATACATTTTAGACTTAATTAAAAATAAAGATCTAAATAGTAAATTTTATGAAGAAGAAATTGAAAAGCCTACTCAATTTGAATATACACTCCAAGAAGTAAAAGATTACTTAGAAAACTTATAATTAAAAATAATGCCCCTCACATCTATTAAAAGGTAGTTTGTTATAATGTGAGGAACTTGAATTTGAATAAAATAAAATCTAGTTAAAAGTTTTTCAAATTTTTAGCTTTAAACAACTTATTTTGAATTTTAATATAAATAGCATCCGATTCAATTTTTTTTGAAATTTTAAGTTCAATTATATCATTGATTAGTTTTGTTTTAGATTCGAATTTATTAAAATAACTTATTTCTAAATTGAAAGTGAAGGTTTTTTCAAAAGTAGTAATTGCTAATGAAGCGTTATTAATTTTTTCTTTATATTCTAAATAATACGCATATATATATGAATAAATACTTTTAGGGAATGGAATTGTTAAAATATCGTCTATTTTTTCATAGTAATGATACTCTCTATCATTGATAGAATAAATAAGAGTAGTTTCATTGGTGGCAGGTTTTATACCGAAATATTCGGTATCTTCGTTATAATAATATTCAAATAGAAATTTATTAAATGATTTTAATTTATTATTTGTATCGACTACAGAGGTTTCTTTATTATATCTTTTTTGAATTTCGTCAATTAAAGAATTTATATTATTATTTTTCGAAGGAGTTATAGAGACATGAAGATCATAAAGTGGTTGATCTGATGTTACTATTAAACTATATTTTAATTTATTATGCCTATACCATTTTTTTAAAAATCTATTGAACCATTCCAAAACGTGTAATTCCGAAGGGTGATTATCACTATTAATTTTATACTCTTTTCTTGTCAATATAATATTTGGTGATTTTCGTTTTCTTTCATTTAAATTCTTTTTAATAGTAATACATAAAGTGATAAACGCTACAATAAATGAGAACATTGCAGCAATAGCTGACCATATAGCAGGCCAATTTGAAGCGGTAGTTTCGCCTAGAATAAACATTAAATATCTTCCTCCATAAAATGTAAATAATTTATAATGTTTACATCAATATACCCTGTTTTTATTACAATCAACCTTGACCAATTTTCTAAATATAAAATAAAGCTCTATCCCTTATGTACTAAGAGATAGAGCCTAGGTAGTTTCCCACTTTGTAAGTTTTAGTATATTGGGCAACAAAATATATTTAACTATAAAACGTACATTGATTTAATAAGGTTTTAGTATAAAGTATTTTTAATATATCAGTAAAACTTGTATGAATTATAAAAATATTATGTAAACATAAAAATATAGACCCAAAGTACATCATCTTAAGGTCTATATTAAATAAATTAATAATTAAATTAATTCCAAAAGTTTGTCTATATTTTCTTCAGTTGTTGCCCAACTTGTTGCAAATCTAACAACACGATGTGTATCATCGTATTTTTCCCAAATTGCAAATTTCACTTTACTCTGAAGATCTTTAATCTTATCATCACTTAATACGAAAAATTGTTGATTAGTAGGAGAATCAAAATACACTTTATAACCTTTATCGATAAATCCTTGTTTCATTTTATTCGCCATATTAATAGCATGTCGACTAATTTCAAAATACAAGTTATCAGTAAATAATTCCAAAAATTGAATACCAACTAAACGTCCCTTAGCAAGTAGGGCACCATGCTGTTTAATACGTGTAGTGAAATGTGTAGGTTCATTATTATTTGTGAATACAATCGCTTCACCACATAGTGCACCAATCTTTGTACCACCAATATAAAAAATGTCACAGTAATTAGCAATATCTTCAATTGTGACATCTGTTTCATTACTCATTAAACCATAACCTAATCGTGCACCATCCATAAATAATGGAATGTTATGTTCTTTACAGACGTCTGATAAATTCTTGAGTTCTTCTTTGCTATAAAGCGTTCCATATTCAGTAGGATGAGAAATATATACCATACCAGGAAATACCATATGTTCACGCTTGAAATCACTATAAAAAGTTTCAAGATAGGTATTTACTTCTTTAGGTGAAATCTTACCTTCATAAGATGGCACTGCTAATACTTTATGACCACTAAATTCTATAGCGCCCCCTTCATGTACTGCCACATGACCTGTATCTGCTGAAATAACTCCTTCATATGGCTTTAATACAGTATTAATAACAACTTGATTTGTTTGTGTACCACCAATTAAAAAGCGAACAGTGGCTTCAGGACATTGAATCGTTTTTCGAATTTGATCAGCGGCTTGTTTTGAAAATTGATCATCCCCATAACCCGAAGCTTGAATATAATTTGTATCAATAAAACGTTGTAAAATTTTTGGATGTGCACCTTCTAGGTAATCATTTTCAAAAGATATCATCGAATTCCTCCCTAACTTCCTTATGCTTATTCTAAACTGATTATTCTGAAAGTTCGAATAGAATGTGTTTAGTATACACCACCTTTTTACAAATGTGAATTTAAGTGAATAAAAATAAAAATGTAAGCGTTTTTAAAAGATATCCTATTATCCTTACAATTTAGTTGATAAATATATGTAAAAAGACTATGATTTAAACAAATATATGAAATGGAGTGTTACAAATGAGCAAAGTAAAATTTAAAAGAATTCAAGAACAAACAATTGAAGAATTGGAAAATGAAATTAATCAATATTTAGCAAGTGAAGAAGGTAGTCGCTATGAATTATTAAATGTTTCAATTGATAAAATTGAAGAACGCCAATTTCCTAATAATGAAGAAATATTAAGTGCCTTTTTAATATTAGCCGATAAATAAAAGTTGAATTTGAGAAGTAGGAGTTTAGAATTATGATAAGTCTTTTTGGCCCTAAAATTGGTACAATATTGAATATCATTTTAGTGCTTGGATTTTTAGTCAATTTAGTGTTGGCTTTTATTTTGATTTTTCTAGAGCGTAACAGACGTAGTGCATCTTCGACATGGGCTTGGATATTTGTATTATTTGTATTACCAGTGCTTGGATTTATTCTTTATCTATTTTTCGGTAGAACAGTTTCAAAAAGAAAAATGGAGAAAAATAATGGTAAAGAGTTAGATGTTTATAAAGATTTAATTGATGAACAAGCTCATAAAATTGATCATCACAACTATCATACAGAAAATAAGCAGCTACAAAATCATCAAGATATGGCAAGAATGCTATTAAAGAAACAAGATGCTTTTATTACTGAAGACAATAAAATTGATTTATTTATTGATGGTCATGAATTATATGACAAAGTAATCGAAGATATTTATAATGCGAAAGGTTACATACATTTAGAGTACTTTGGATTTGAAATCGATGGTCTAGGCAAACGAATTATCGATGCCCTAGAAACAAAGTTAAAAGAAGGTTTAGAAGTTAAATTACTCTACGATGATGTGGGTTCAAAAAAATTAAAACGTCACAAATTTAAACGTTTTGAATCATTAGGTGGAGAGGTAGAAGCATTTTTTGCATCTAAACTACCAATTATTAACTTTAGAATGAATAATCGTAACCATCGGAAGATTATTGTTATTGATGGTCAAATCGGGTATATTGGTGGATTTAACGTAGGTGACGATTATTTAGGTTTAGGTAAACTAGGATACTGGAGAGATACGCATTTAAGAGTACAAGGTGATGTTGTAAATGCACTTCAAATTAGATTTATTCTTGATTGGAACTCTCAAGCACATCGTCCACAATTTGAATATGATAATAAGTATTTTCCTAAAAAGAAAGTACACAATGGTCATTCAGCCATTCAAATTGGTTCAAGTGGACCTGCATATGAATTACATCAAATTGAGTTTGGATATACCAAAATGATTATGAGTGCGAAAAAATCTATTTATATTCAAACACCTTACTTTATACCAGATCGAGCTTACATTAATGCATTGAAAATGGCAGCCAATACTGGCGTTGATGTTAACATAATGATTCCATGTAAACCTGATCATCCCTTTGTCTACTGGTCTACATTTTCAAATGTTGCTGAATTACTTGAATATGGAGTAAAAGTGTATACGTATCAAAATGGATTTATACATTCTAAAATGTTAATGATTGATGATGAAGTCAGTAGTGTAGGTTCATCTAATATGGACTACAGAAGCTTTGTATTGAACTTTGAAGTTAATGCATTCGTATATGATGAACAATTAGCTAAGAAGTTAAAAGAGGCATATAAAGAAGATATTAAAAAGTCTAAACAACTTACAATTGAGAAATATAAAAAACGGCCATTATCAATTAAATTAAAAGAAGATATTGCCAAATTATTATCCCCAATCTTGTAAGAGTTAATAAAACCGACAAAGCATTGTGCTTTGTCGGTTTTATTAATGTGACAAATGTCACTTAAAAATAATGACATTTTTATCTGAAATTATAACTTGTTTGTTGATAAATTATTGATATTAACAAAAGGAAGTGATGAGTTATGATTCAAATTCGACATTTATCTAAAAGATATAATGGAAAGACAGTATTGAAAAACATATCACTAAATATAGAAAAGGGTATGAGTACTGCATTAATAGGAAAAAATGGAGCCGGAAAATCAACTTTAATTAATATTTTAATTAATCATTTGAAAGCAGATACGGGAGAAATTATAGATATAGATCATGTATTAAATTTAAATCATATTGGTGTATTATTTCAAAAAACATCTTTTCCTAGGTTAATAAAAGTAAAAGAATTATATAAATTATTTTGTCAACTATACAAGGATGCAATTTCAATAGATGAGTTTAAAAAAATTACAAAATTGAATGATAGCCAGTTGAATCTGTATGCAAATCACTTATCTGGTGGACAACAACGTATATTAGATTTTGGATTGTGTTTAATAGGAAAACCAAAGCTTCTCATTTTAGATGAACCTACTGCAGCTATGGATGTTGAAATGCGAGAACATTTCTGGACAATGATAGGGAAATTAAAAAAAGAAAATGTATCTATTTTTTATACTTCTCATTATATTGAAGAAGTAGAACGAATGGCAGATAAAGTTATATTTCTTGATCAAGGTATTATTAAGTTAAATGATTCACCTAGAAATATATTAACCAACCAACAATATTCAATAATTAAAGTGCCAAATACAGTAGACAATGATTTACAGAATTTAACAAATTATTTTGATGTAAAAATTGAAGATACTACTTTAAAAATTAAAACATCTGATGTTAAGAAAGTAATATATTATTTGGAAAAATTAAATATAAATTTAAATGACATTACTATTGAAAAGCAAACATTGTTAGAAACAATTTTATTTGCTGATGTAAAAGAGGGAGAGACTAAAAATGAATAATATCGCTTTATTAAAAACAGAATTTAAAATTATTTTTCGAAAGAAACTAACTACATTCTTATCAATCATATTACCGGTAGGCTTTTATTTATTATTTACTTCTTTACTAGACTTACCTGAAGAGGCGAAACAGCAGTTCTATAAAGAATATATGTATAGTATGACAGTGTTTAGCTTGATGAGTTTTTGTTTAATGCAATTTCCTATAGAGATTATTGAAGAAAGAAACACAGGTTGGTTTAAACGATTAATGGTAACGCCTCTATCTAGTAAAACCTATTTTACTACTAAAATAATAAAAACAATAATGCTATTTTTATTGGCTATTATTTTAATTTTTACTGTTGCTCATCTATATAAACACGTAAACATGAGTATACAACAATGGTTGCTTTCAGGTGTTTCATTATGGGTAGGTGCAAGTTTATTTTTAACATTAGGACTAATCGTTGCTCAATTTAATGAAACACAAAAAGCAAGTAGTATAGCCAATATAGTTAATATGGTATTAGCGATATTAGGAGGATTGTGGTTTCCAATTCAAACATTTCCAAGTTGGTTACAAAGAATTTCAAAAATTACTCCAACATATCATTTGAAAAATTTTGCATTAGAGTTAGCTAAAAATCAAGGTTTAAATATTACTTCATTATTTATTTTAATTGTATATAGTATACTATTTTTAATTATTACAGTGTGGATCAATCAAAGAAAAGAAGTGAGTTAGATGAAAAAAAGAAAATGGAGCGTTAGATTAGGAGAGCTATCTACGCTTATATATTTGTTATTTCCAATTATAAGTATCTTCAATGAAAAACGAGGTTCTCAAACTGTATATTTAATTGTTTTAGCTATATTTATTGTGTCATATCTTATGTTAGTAATATATTATTATCGATTTAACAATAACGTAATATATAGCCTATTAGTGGTTCATTATGCAGGAATTATATATTTTGTTTATACTATTAATCCAATGAATAGCTTATTCTTTTTCTTTAGCGCATTTGCATTACCTTTTATGTTTGAAGTAACAATTAAGTCAAGAGAATTTATCACATTTATAATTGCAATATTTTTATGTCTTATAATTACAAGTATTTATCAAATACAATATATAACTGTATTAGTTATCTTTTATTTAGTTATTTTAATTATTACTTTAGGAAATTTTAAAACTAAAAAAGATGAAGCATTAAAAAAAGAAATAGAAGAGAAAAATAAGTATATTAATACATTAATTGCAGAACAAGAACGTCAACGTATAGGGCAAGATTTACATGATACACTAGGTCATGTATTTGTAAGTCTTAGTTTAAAATCAGAATTGGCATATAAGTTGATTGATAAAGATCAAGAAAAGGCTAAAAATGAAATATTAGCGATTAATCAGATATCTAAAGCTACCTTAATTAAGGTAAGAAATATTATTGAAAATTTAAAATCTCAAAGTTTTGAAGAGGAAGTTCAATCCATAAAAACTGTCTTAAAAGATGCAAACATTCAATTTGAATTAAAAAATATAAGAAAGGTAAATGTTTTAAATCCAACAAAGCAATCTATACTATCAATGATTTTGAGAGAAGCAATCAATAATGTCATTAAACATGCAAATGCTAGTAAAATCTGTTGTGAGGTTAGACAAGAAAAAAATGAACTCTACTTAATTATTCAAGATAATGGAAAAGGTTTAAACGATACAGAAGACATTAAGTTAGAAAGTATAGAAAATAGAGTTCAATTTCTTAATGGAAAGCTAGAAATTAAAGATAAAAGTGGTATGCATATACGTATTATAATACCAAGAGAGGATATTAAATGATTAGCATTATAATAGCAGAAGATCAATATATGTTGCGAAAAGCGATGGTTCAACTGATTGAATTCAATGACCAAATGAACGTGATTGAGGACTGTGGTAATGGGGTTGACGCATTTGAGTTTATTGAAAAGTATCATCCAGATATTGCTATATTAGATATTGAAATGCCTGGACTGACAGGATTAGAAGTATTAGTTAAAATAAAAGAATTTAAATTAGATACTAAAGTCATTATTGTAACAACATTTAAAAGACCAGGTTATTTTGAAAAAGCTGTGGCTAATGATGTAGATGCATACGTATTGAAGGAACGTTCAGTAGAAGATTTAATACAAACTATCCAAAACGTCATGAAAGGTGAAAAAGAGTATAGTACTTCATTAATGACTACTTTATTTAAAGAATCTAATCCCTTAACACATAAAGAACAAGTTGTATTACGTGAAATTGGAAATAATCTAAGTAGTAAAGAAATTGCAGAAAAACTTTATCTCTCAGATGGAACAGTAAGAAATTATACGTCTAATATAATTGATAAATTAAATGCAGATAATCGGTTTAATGCTTGGAAGCAGGCGAAAGAAAAAGGATGGATATAAAAGTAAGTAAAAAATTTTAAATAATATATAAAAAAGACTGAATTGAATGATATTTAATGTTTTCAATTCAGTCTTTTATTGAGAGTGACGTTGTATGATACTCCCTTATTTATCTTTTCGTTTACGTATAATACTTTGAATAATATAAACAATAAATCCAACTAAAATGCCTAACAATACTGCTATAACAACCGAAACAATAATAGGCAGTTTATAAACGATTTGTAAAATAACGCCAACGATAATAGCAATTACGACAGCAATCATCGTGACTAAATTTTCATTACGTTCGCTCATGTATTTCACTCCTAACATGTATAATTATATCATGTTGAATATCAATTAATCATTTTTTGAAAATAAATTCAATATAGGTAGACTTTTTAGGTCGAAAGTATTGATTGATTATTAAATACATATTATATATTATATTTGAGTATTAAAAATATAATATAGGAGGCACCTATGAATTCAAAGAAAAATTTAACAATAATTGTTTTTGCTGTCATTGTTATTGGCGTATTAGCATTTCAATTTTTAAATCATACAGGGCCATTTAAAGACGATAGTCAACATTCTTCATCTAATTCAACACAGACAGAATTTAAAGGAAAAGAAAAAGTCCACGTTAATCGGGTTGTAGATGGAGACACATTTGTGGCTAAGAAATCAAATGGTGAGCAAATTAAGGTACGTTTAATTGGTGTTGATACACCAGAAACGGTTAAACCTAACACACCAGTTCAACCTTATGGAAAAGAAGCTTCTAATTACAGCAAACAACATTTAAATAATAAAGATGTGTATTTAGAATATGATAAGGAAAAAGAAGACCGTTATGGTCGTACATTAGCCTATGTATGGTTAGATGAAAAAACAATGTATAACGAAGAATTAGTTAAAAAAGGATTAGCTCGTGAAAAATACTTTTCACCTAACGGTAAATATAGAAGTACATTTGAAAAAGATGAACAGCAAGCTAAAAAAGATAAAGTGAATCTTTGGAGTTAAAAAATGAGTATGGGAGAACATTCGTCAAGAATGTTCTCCCATACTCATTGTTTAGTTATGAAAGTTTTCAACAATAGTATTAACTTGAGTTTCAGATAGAGGGTGTTTAGATAATTCAATAGCATTATTAATCACAGATTCTAAAGAAGATTTCGTGGATACTGTATCAATATATTTCTCTCTTTCGTCAGCACCTTCAATTATATTAACACTACCATCACTAAAATAAATGACCCCAATACTTTGAACTTTATGATTAAAATATTTTTCAATGCCATCTTTTAAGATTTTTGCATTAATAGCAGCTTGTTCATAAGGATCATGTTGATAAAATTCATAGATGACTCGATTGTTTTGAATTTTTTCAACAAAAGTATATATTTCATTACGATTTGAATCAAATTGACTATGATATTGCTTACTAATATAATGACCTACAATTTGTTCTACACTTTGATTATTACCCTCTAAGTGATCAGAAGTAGGTAAATCAAAATGATAAAATGTTTTTTGTTTCCAACTTTTAACGTCAATATTAATAAGACCTACGTCAGATACAACTATATAGTCAAAGGTTCTTGCATACTCAAACAGTGGATGTTTAGTAGCTAAATTACTAGTCGTAATGATATTATAATATTTTAATTTTCCTGAAGCTTTAAAACGGTCTAAGATATCTTGTAATTCACGTTTAGCATTACGTTTTGAATGAGGACTAATCTCGTTATTAGAACTTAATATTTTATTTTTAAGTTCTAAATTTTCTTTACTGAGTAAAGAATTTTTAGAGACCATTTGATTTTTAGCGTAAACTTCAGTATCTATTCTATCTTGCATGTATCTTTGATTAAGTATAAATGCAAGTATAAGAATAACAATAATAATAATCAGAATAATCGTATGTGTCATATGTTCACCTCCTGTTTAATATTTGTAAATTAGAAGATTAATGATTAAATTAATTTTCTATAGAAATCAATAATTAATTATAAACAAAATATATTTAATGTTCAATAAACAAAAAATGATAATTTAAGTTGAAAAAGAACATAATAACAGGATATAATTTATTCATTATTATAAATATAAAATTGTGTAAAATTATATCTTATAACCTAAAGAAGAGTTAAAAGAATTACAAATTTTTCACAAATTGAAATTGAAAATATAAAATTGTGTCTGTATAATTAACTTATGAAAGCGTTTCCTTTAAGGAGGACAGTTGTATGTCTCATCACCAAAATCATGTAGAAGAACTAGTTGGAATATTAAAAAATCAATGCCGTACAGCGTTCAAATTTCACGGTGAAGTTGCTATTCAACTATTTTTAAATGAACTTTTTGAATTACCTTCGAAAGTCGATATTTGTGTAGAAAGAAAACGAATAGTAGAGGTTTTAAAAGTTATTCCTTCAAGTTATACATTTAAATATTATGATATGTCCAATCATAACATGGATAAAGATAATTTAGATATTCCATCTATTTCTCAAATAAACGTTGTTAATAATGATAAAGTTATTTTAAGTATTTTTATTTATGATGTTATAAATGAGGAATGGATATTTAGACTAAACACTAATATCCGACTACCTAAAAATAGTATTTATTTTCATTCATTAACTTGGGATGTCGATTATATTAAACCTGAAATCGTATTAATGTATGATTTATTAGATTATCAACAAAATAATTTAGAAGCCAATTATAAGTCAGTTTTAGATGCTCTAAGCTATTATCAATTTGTGATTTTAAAAATGGTAGTGGGAGAGCATAAAATTGAAAAAGCACTTACACTAAAAGTTTAATATAAAAAATCTGAGACAAATAGATGTCTCAGATTTTTTTATGTAATTGTTATTTAGGACATAAATTTTTTAAGCATACACCATGATAGCAATACTCATAAGTTGATAACACAGCTTTATCTGCATTTTCTCTTGAAATACCAAACATCATAGAAATTTCAGAAGCACCCTGATTAATCATTTTTAGGTTGATATTGGATTCTGCTAGAGCATGTGTGATTGTGTTAGCAGTCCCGACAGATTGAGTCATTCCTTCACCGACAATCATTAATATGGCAAGGTCATGGTCAATGCTTAATTCATCAATATCACATTTTTTTCTAATCGCACTCAATACTTCATTCTCTTTGTCTTTAATTTGATTAGAACGCATAATAATACTAATATTATCAATACCTGATGGCATATGATCGAAAGAGATATGATAGTCTTCTAATATTTCTAAAATTCTTCTTGTAAAACCAATTTGTCTATTCATTAAGTATTTTTTAATATTTATAACTGTGAAATCTTTATCGCAACTAATGCCAATAATTTGATTTTTATCTGTGACTTCACGATCATGGCGAATAAAGGTTCCTTTGTCCTCTGGATGATTTGTGTTTTTAATGACTACGGGTATTCTATGTTTATATAAAGGCTGTAATGCTTCATCGTGAAAAACACTAAAGCCGGCATATGATAACTCACGCATTTCTCTATATGTAATTTCTTCAATAAGTTCAGGATGTTCAATTACATTTGGATTTGCCTTAAAAATACCAGATACATCTGTAAAATTCTCATATAATGATGCTTTAATACCACGTGCTATGATTGCACCTGTGATATCTGAACCGCCTCTCGGAAATGTAACAACATAGTTATGTTTAGAAACACCAAAGAAACCTGGGATAATAATTTTTCCTTCAATTTCTCTTAATTTATAAATTTTATCATAAGCGTCTTCTAAAATTTGTGCTTGTTGTGGTAAGTCAGTTACTAAGATACCAGCATCTTTTGGTGAGAGATATGTTGTTTTAATGCCTTGAGAATCGTTGTATTTAGCGATAAGTTGAGCATTAAAATTCTCACCACATGATAACAATGCATCGTATAAACGATCATGCTTATCGTTTAATTGTTTAATGATTGTTTCAAGTGTTTCATCTATTGTTTCTAAGAGTGTAGACTCCATATTTAATTCTTCTAAAATATCTGCATAACGTTGAATAATCTCTCTTTTTTTATCTTGATAATCCAATTGATTGATTACTTTTTCATATAGACGAATAAGTAAGTCAGTTGTTTTAACATCATTCTTATGTCTTTTACCAGGTGCAGATACAATAATAATTTTTCTGTCTGGGTCATCATTGACGATATTTAGGACTTTTTTAATTTGTGTTGCATTTGAAACAGAACTTCCACCAAACTTAGCAACTTTCATAAAATTTACCAACCTTTCTAAAAAATCAGAAAATTCTATTTAATTTCCTGATACTACATGATAATATATATCTACATATTCACTTTTTCTTTTAAAAGTCCTATTCAACTAATTTGATTTAATAGTATAATAAATTTAAGTGTTTTTCAATAAAACAATTGTACTTCTCAATAATACAAATGGGAGGAAGATAAAAATTATGAAGGAATTAAACGTCGCATTACTGGGGTTAGGAACAGTAGGCTCAGGTGTAGTAAAAATTATTGAAGAAAATCGACAACAAATTAAAGATACTCTAAATAAAGATATTGTTATTAAACATATTTTAGTAAGAGATACCACTAAAAAAAGACCTATTAATATTAGTCAATATCATTTAACAGAAGACATTAATGAAATTTTAAACGATGAAGATATAGATATCGTTATAGAAGTAATGGGAGGAATTGAACCAACTGTTGATTGGTTAAGAGAATCTTTAAAAAGAAAAAAACATGTCATTACAGCAAATAAAGATCTACTTGCTGTGCATTTAGAATTACTAGAGAACCTAGCAGAACAACAAGGAGTAGCCTTAAAATTTGAAGCAAGTGTTGCAGGTGGTATTCCCATTGTTAACGCGATTAATAATGGGTTAAATGCTAATAATATCTCTAAATTTATGGGGATTTTAAATGGTACGTCAAATTTTATTCTTTCAAAAATGACAAGAGAACAAACTTCATTTGAAGATGCACTTGCTGAAGCACAAAGATTAGGATTTGCTGAAGCAGATCCTACTGATGATGTGGAAGGTATTGATGCAGCTAGAAAAGTAGTGATTACTTCTTATTTATCATTTAACCAAGTAATTAAGTTAAATGATGTGAAAGTAAAAGGTATCAGTAAAACAACGTTATCTGATATTAATGTAGCAGACAAATTAGGTTATAAGATTAAATTAATTGGTAAAAGTACATATCATCATAGCGAAGTTAATGCATCCGTTGAACCAACCTTAATACATAAATCACATCAGCTTGCAGCAGTAGAAAATGAATACAATGCAATTTATGTTATTGGAGATGCTGTAGGGGATACTATGTTTTATGGTAAAGGGGCAGGTAGCTTAGCTACTGGTAGTGCAGTAGTGAGTGATTTATTAAATGTAGCACTCTTCTTTGAGTCAAATTTACATACACTTCCACCTCATTTCGAATTAAAAACAAATAAAACTCGAGAATTAATGGATAATGGTGACGCAATTGCTATTGGAGAAAAATTAAATTACTATGTTGTCATTCATAGTAATGAATCAATTGATAAACTTAAAGATCAACTTAAATCAGATTTACCATTCCATAAATCACTTCAAATAGAACAACGTGATTCTAGTTCTTATGGCGTTGTGATTATCGGATTAGACCAATCACCTGAATCACTACTTAGTAAAGCAAATTACAACATTGAAAAAATTTATCCAGTTGAAGGAGTTTAATAATTATGAAAAGATGGCAAGGTTTAGTAGAAGAATTTAAAGATTATTTACCGGTTAATGAAGATACACCTAAACTTACTTTAAATGAAGGACATACACCACTGATTCACTGTGCTAATATATCAGAAATGCTAGATATTGATTTATATGTTAAATATGAGGGTGCTAATCCAACCGGTTCTTTTAAAGATAGAGGAATGGTAATGGCTGTAACAAAAGCGAAAGAACAAGGTAAAAAAGTAGTGATTTGTGCTTCAACAGGAAACACTTCTGCCTCAGCAGCAGCTTATGCTGCACGTGCAGGTTTAAAAGCAATTGTAGTGATTCCCGAAGGAAAGATTGCTTTAGGTAAACTTTCGCAAGCGGTCATGTATGGTGCAGAAATTGTCTCAATTGAAGGTAACTTCGATGAAGCATTAGAAATCGTTAAAGAGATTGCACAAAATGATGATGATATTGAATTAGTAAATTCTGTTAATCCATTTAGAATAGAAGGACAAAAAACAGGTGCATTTGAAATTGTGGAGCAATTAGAAGAAGCTCCAGACGTTCTAGCAATCCCAGTAGGCAACGCAGGAAATATTACTGCTTATTGGAAAGGCTTTAAAGAGTATCATGAGAAAAAAGGAAGTCAACTTCCTCAATTATTTGGTTTCCAAGCAGAAGGAGCCTCACCAATTGTTCAAAATAAAGTCATTAAAAATCCTGAAACAATCGCTACAGCAATCCGTATCGGTAATCCAGCAAGTTGGAAAAAAGCGACTGTTGCGTTAGAAGAATCAAATGGCCTCATTGATAGTGTGACTGATGATGAAATTTTAGAAGCGTATCAATTAATGACATCTAAAGAAGGTGTATTTAGTGAACCAGCAAGTAATGCTTCAATTGCTGGTTTAATCAAATTACAACGTGCAGGAAAATTGTCGAAAGGTAAAAAAGTAGTAGCAATATTAACTGGTAATGGACTAAAAGATCCAGACACTGCTATCTCAGTTTTAGATAATCCAATTCAACCGCTTCCAAACAATAAAGAAAGTATTATCAATTATATTAAAGGAACACTTTAATATGAAGCCATCACTTCACCTGAAAATACCTGCATCAACTGCTAACTTAGGAGTAGGATTTGATTCTATTGGTATGGCAATTAATAAATATTTATACCTATATGTTGAGGAAGCGGAAGGAAGTAACTGGGAATTTAGATATTTAAACGAAGAGTTAGAATCATTACCGAAAGATAAAAGTAATTATATCTATACAGTTGCACAACAAGTAGCTGAAAAATATAATGTGACTTTACCTAATTTAAAAGTGTCGATGAGAAGTGAAATTCCATTAGCAAGAGGGTTAGGATCATCCGCATCCGCTTTAGTTGGAGCATTATATATCGCTAACTACTTCGGTAATATCCAATTATCTAAGTATGAATTACTACAACTAGCTACTGACATAGAAGGACATCCTGATAATGTAGCACCTACAATTTATGGTGGATTACTCGCAGGATATTATAATCCTGAAACCAAAGAAACAAATGTGGCACATATTGATATACCTGATGTAGATGTGATTCTTACTATCCCAACATATGAACTCAAAACAGAAGACTCACGTAGGGTACTTCCAGATAAGTATTCACATGAGAAAGCAGTTCAAAATAGTGCGATTAGCAATACAATGATTTGTGCATTAATTCAACATAATTATGACCTTGCTGGAAAAATGATGACACAAGATGGTTTTCATGAACCTTATCGTCAACACTTGATTCTTGAATTTGAAAAAGTAAAAGTACTATCTCAAAAATATGATGCTTATGCTACAGTGATTAGTGGAGCAGGTCCAACGATATTGACATTGAGTCGTAAAGAAAAAAGTGGAGCACTTGTGAGAACATTAAAATCAGAAATAACAACTTGCGATTCTGAACTTGCAACAATTAATAATGTAGGTGTTATTGAAGAAGTTGTGTATCCTTCATAAAATTATTGTAAAATAGATAAGAGCAAAAATGAAAGGAGAGCAACTAAGAAATGAGTAACTATAAAATGATTGTTATGGATATGGATGACACTTTAATAACAAGTGATAATGTAGTTAGTCCTGAAACCAAAGATTATTTAATTCAACTACAAGAAGAAGGATATAAGATTGTTTTAGCCTCTGGAAGACCAACTGAGGGAATGATTCCAGTAGCTAAAGAATTAAAGTTAGATCATTACCAAAGCTATATCATTAGTTATAATGGTGGTAAAACAATTAATGCTAAAACAGAAGAAATTGAAGTAAGTAAAAGTGTAACTAAAGATCATTTTGATAAAATTACAGATTATTGTCGCGAAAAAGGCTTTTTAACATTAACGTATCAAGACGGACAAATTATCTTTGATACAGAACATGAATATCGTAAAATTGAATCAGAATTAACTGGTCTACCTATGAAACAAGTGGATGATATTAAAGCATATATTCAGTCTGATGTACCTAAAGCAATGGGCGTTGATTATGAAGAAAATATTTCAAAAGCACGTAACGAATTAAATGGAACATTTAATTCTGATATTGATGTGACGACGAGCAAACCTTTCTTCCTGGAATTCATGGCTAAAGATGTTTCTAAAGGTAATGCAATTAAAGCTTTATGTGAAAAGTTAAATATTTCATTATCAGAAGTGATTTGTTTTGGAGATAGCCTCAATGACCAATCAATGTTTGAAGTTGTAGGATATGCTGTAGCAATGGGAAATGCGAGTGAAGAATTAAAAAAGATTGCAGATAAAGTTACATTAGATAATGATTCTAATGGTATACCAGCAGCACTTAAAGAATTGCTATAAAACATTTATATAAATTAAAAGGAAGCGGAATGAATTCGTATTGAATCAAGTTTCGCTTCCTTTTTTTATTATCATAACTAGTTATTTAGCAGTGTGTGTCCAATCACGTTTACCTTTATTTCTTTTTACATGAGCATATACTTGATCAGCTGCATAATCTAAATTTGTATATACTGTTACTGTATATGCAGATTGGTTATCGCGAAATGGCTCATCTTGAAATACATCTTTTAAATGTGTAAATAAGTTTTCCATTTGATCATGAGTTAGACTAGGATACTCACGCAATGTGCGTTTCAGTAATTGTCCATTTCTTTCTTCTAAAGATTGTACGACAATAACAAAACGTTCATCGCTCTTTATTACGTCATCAAATAAATTTGTTTGACCTACCATACTCAGTCACCTCTAAGTCGTTATCGTTATACTCATTATACAAAATAAACGACTATTAGAAAATATACATATTGTGTTTAGTAATAAAAACAGGAGTAGAATTGTATTTAATTCTACTCCTAAATAAACGATGATATTAATCATGATAATGATGAGCTGTAAGATCCATATGATCTAATTTTACAAATTTAGTTTTACGAATCAATTTATGTACGATAAAGATAATCGCTAAGACAATTAAAGGCATGATATTAACAAAAAAATCACCTATATTACCACTAAATAAATCACCGATAGAATTACCAAAGTATAAGAAAATTAATGTAGCAAATACAATGATAGGACCTAGAGGGAAAAGTGGTGATTTATAAGGCAATAATGTATTAATATCTTTGCCTTGACGTTTAATACCTCTACGTAAACGTATTTGAGCCCATGCACTTATTGCCCATACAATAATAACTAAAGAGCCAATAATATTTAACAAGCTAAATACTGCATTAGCATAGAAATTAGCTAGAATAATAATTGCTACTACTAAAATGTAAGTGGTGACTAATGAACGCATCGGTAATTTTGTTTTATTATTTAATTTACTTAAAAACTTTGGTGCTTGCTTTTCATCACTCAAAGAGAAAAGCATTCTACTTGTTGTATACATTCCAGAATTCGCTGCAGATAGTAACGATGTAAGAATAACAGCATTAATAATTGATGCTGCAAATGCTATACCGATTCGATCGAAAACTATAGTAAACGGACTTTGAGATACTGATTGATTTTTATTTAATAATAAAGGATCAGTATAAGGAATAATAGCTGCAATGACGACAATAGATAAAACATAAAATAATAAAATTCTCCAAAATACTTGCTTAACAGCCCTTGGCATAGTTTTTTCAGGATTATCAGATTCACCTGCAGTGACCGCTACAACTTCCGTACCACCCACAGAAAATCCTGCTACAAGTAATACTGCTAAGAAACCAGATAAACCACCTACAAAAGGTGCTTCACCTTTGGTATAATTCTCGAATCCATATGTATGTCCACCAAGAATACCAAAAATCATTAATATACCGACAACAATAAATACAATAATTGTGACTACTTTAATTAGTGATAACCAAAATTCTGTTTCGCCAAATGCTTTAACAGTAAAGATATTTAATAGGAATATAATCGTTATAAAAATTAAACTCCATACTAGAGGACTGAAAATTTTAAATACATCCCAATAAAATAAAACATTAGAAGCTACCATTACATCAACGCTTGATACTAATGACCATAGAATGTAATACAACCAGCCCATTGTAAAACCGATAGACGGATCAATGAAACGGGTAGCATATGAACTAAACGAACCAGATACAGGATAAAATGTAGCAAGTTCTCCAATAGATGACATTAAAAAGTAAAGCATGATTCCTATCAATAAATAAGCTAAGATAGCTCCTCCAGGTCCTGCTTGAGAAACGACACTACCTGTAGCAACAAAAAGTCCAGTGCCTATTGCACCTCCGATAGCAATCATAGATATGTGTCTTGACTTAAGACCGCGTTTCATATTGTTATCTTCCATATAATATCTCCTAAATTAAAATTTAAAATATACAAATCATTTTAATCGTTTTGGTTCAAGTATTCAATAACTTTTGAACAATTTGTTTTAAAAATTTTAAATTTTCTGATTTTTTAAACGATTAGTTTTTGTTATGTAGAAGGAAACTGACTAAATTAAAAGAAACTTATTGCGTGAAAATGAAGGATATGATAGAGTTTTAAATCGTAAGAATTCCTAATTATATATAACAAGAAAGGATGTTATTGATGCGCGTTAATGTAACTTTAGCTTGCACTGAATGTGGCGATCGTAATTATATTACAACAAAAAATAAACGTAATAACCCTGAGCGTATTGAAATGAAAAAATATTGCCCAAGATTAAATAAATACACGCTACACCGTGAAACTAAATAATTCCTTATCTTTTAAATACGACAAAAAGATAAACTATTATAGACTCATACATGTTTAAGATGAATAACATGTATGAGTCTTTTAATTTTAAAATAAATGTCTTTGTAATTTTTTAAAAGTATGTTAATATATAAAACGTAATTATTACGATTTATAAAAAGGAGATAATATATGGCTAAAAAATCTAAAATAGCTAAAGAATTAAAAAGAGAAAAATTAGTAAATCAATATTATGAATTACGTAAAGAGTTGAAAGAAAAAGGAGATTATAAAGCATTAAAGAAATTACCAAGAGATTCATCTCCAACTCGTTTAACAAGAAGATGCAAAGTTACAGGACGTCCTAGAGGTGTAATGAGAAAATTTGAAATGTCTAGAATTGCATTTCGAGAACATGCTCATAAAGGTCAAATTCCTGGTGTGAAAAAATCTAGTTGGTAATTGAAACTAATACTTTAGTCCGTTTACATTGTATTTAAAAAATTGTAAAGTATATAAGGATATAAATAATAAGAGCGAGAAAAAGGTGATTTCTCGCTCTAGATTACGTTATAAATAATTTTGTAAAGAGTCAGATATTTTATTTATGTCTACAGTGTCTTTTAAATTTAAAATGTATAGGGGAAATTTAAAGTATGAAAATTTTTGATTATGAAGATATTCAATTAATTCCAAATAAATGTATTGTTAATAGTAGATCTGAATGTGATACGACTGTACAATTTGGGCCAAAAACTTTTAAGTTACCAGTGGTTCCAGCTAATATGCAAACAGTAATGAATGAATCTTTAGCAGAATGGTTTGCAGAAAATGATTATTTTTATATTATGCATCGCTTTAATGAAGTAGGTCGCATACCTTTTATTAAAAAAATGCAAAATAAAGGACTTTTTGCTTCTATTTCAGTGGGTGTAAAGGAAACTGAATTTGAATTTATAGAAAAATTAAAAACTGAGCACTTAATACCTGAATATATTACAATTGATATTGCTCATGGTCATGCTAATTCGGTTATTAATATGATTAAACATATTAAAAAACATATTCCTCAATCATTTGTTATTGCGGGTAATGTAGGAACCCCTGAGGGAGTAAGAGAGTTAGAAAATGCTGGTGCAGATGCTACTAAAGTTGGTATAGGACCAGGACGAGTATGTATTACTAAAATTAAAACTGGATTCGGTACAGGAGGATGGCAATTAGCTGCATTAAACATTTGTAGTAAAGCTGCACGTAAACCAATTATTGCTGATGGAGGTATTAGAACACATGGTGATATTGCGAAATCTATTCGTTTTGGAGCTACTATGGTTATGATTGGTTCATTATTTGCAGCGCATGAAGAATCTCCTGGCGAAACAGTTGAGTTAGATGGTAAACGTTATAAAGAATATTTTGGTAGTGCTTCCGAATTCCAAAAAGGGGAACATAAGAATGTTGAAGGGAAGAAAATGTTTGTGGAACATAAAGGTTCATTAAAAGATACCTTAGTTGAAATGCAACAAGATCTTCAAAGCTCAATTTCCTATGCTGGCGGTAAAGATTTAAAATCACTAACTACTGTTGACTATGTTATTGTAAGAAACTCAATTTTTAATGGTGATAGAGATTAATATATGTTTAGTAGGTGAATATTATTAAAAAGTTCCTTTTATTTACTGCAATATTTTTGTTATTTATCATTATTAAACCCATTGAAGAAAACCAGTTTTTTATTAATTTACAAAATAATGTAAGAGATAAAGTAGAAGTTTTATTAAATGAAGATACAAGTTTTAAAAATAATGTGCTTAAAGTTCCAAAAAAACAAGAATTTGCAGTTAATAATATTCAATTAAATATGTCTCAAAAGGAAGTAGAAAATAAGATAGGGCGACCAAAAAGAGTGACATCAAATGAATATGGTACAAAATGGTACACTTATTACAATGATGATTATCAAAATTTTTTAATGGTAAGTTACATTAATAATAAAGTTAATGCTTTATTTAGTAATCAAAATATTATAACTTCTAAATCTAAAATTAAATATAATACCCCTAAAAAAGTGGTTGAACAACGTCTCGGTAAACCAGTAGATAAAATTACAAAAGGACGTTATCGTTTTGTTGTAAAAAATAATGAATATGATGTTTTTTATAAAGATCACATTTATACCACTGCATTTTACGATAAACATAATAAAAATAACTTAACAGGGTTGTTGCAAGTGAGTGAATCGATGGAAAACCGATTACAAAAGCAATATGGTGCACCATCTACAACGCTAGAAAAAAGCTTTGAATATCAAAATTTTGATTTAGTTAATGCAGAAAGAAAACAACACGGATTAAATACATTGGATTACTCTAAAAAAATATCTCATACTGCAAGAAAACATAGTGAAGATATGGTTAAAAATAATTATTTTGATCATACTGATTTAAATGGTCATTCACCTTTCGATAGAATGAAACGTGATGGTATTCAATTTAATGCTGCTGCTGAAAATTTAGCTTATGGTCAACAAAGTAGTATTTATGCTCACGAAGGACTTATGAATTCTCTAGGACACCGAGAAAATATTTTAAATACGCACGTAAATACATTAGGTGTAGGTGTAGATTTTAATAAAAATCGACAACCATTTTGGACAGAAAACTACGCTGGATAATGTTTGATTTATAATATATAGGGGTATGTTCATTTTGCAAGGAAGTTGATATTATGCCTACAAAGAAAAATAAGAAAAAAGATATACTTGATAAAGTAAAAGAGATTTTAAATAAAAAATAAAACTAGAAGCGTCTATGCGCTTCTAGTTTTTTGTATATTAAACATATATAAGAGATTTTAACGTAACGAACAAGAGATAAACTATAATTCTCTATATAGACCAATGACTTTACCGATAACTGTTACATTATCTAAATATATGGGACTCATAGCACTATTTTCTGGTTGTAAACGATATCGATTTTTTTCTTTGAAAAAGCGTTTTACAGTAGCTTCATCATCTTCAGTCATTGCTACGATAATATCTCCATTTTCAGCAATAGTTTGGCTTCTTACAATTACTTTATCTCCGTCTAAAATACCCGCTTCAATCATACTTTCACCGATAACATTTAAAATAAACACATCACTATTGTGTGTAGACGTTAAATGTTCTGGTAATGGAAAGTATTCTTCTATATTTTCAACTGCGGTAATCGGAACTCCTGCTGTAACTTTACCGATAACAGGAACATAGATAGTTTCTTCTCTAGTCATATCATTATTTTGGTCACTCACGATTTCAATTGCTCTAGGTTTAGTAGGATCTCTTCTAATATATCCTTTTTCTTCTAATCTAGATAAATGACCATGCACAGTTGAACTTGAGGCAAGACCAACAGCTTCACCAATCTCTCTTACACTTGGTGGATAACCTTTTATTTGAACAACATGTTTAATATAATCATAAATCTCACTTTGTCTTTTAGTTAACTCTCTCATATATAGGCACTCCCTAAGTTTATTTTAATATAGTATAGCATTTTTTGATTTTTTAAACAAACGTTTGTTCGTAATTCTATTGACTAGGAACACTAGTTCTGTTAAAGTATTTATACAAACAAATGTTCTAGGAGTGAAAATAAATGCTTAGTAATCGTACTAGTAATATCATTAAAAATATAATTGTTCTAGTAGTATCTTGCATCGTTTTTCTGGTGTTTTTTACTAATTTATATCAGAACGCTCATACGGAACACATGTACGAAATTACCGATCATACGATCCCTAAAAAAGCGATTTTAAACGATGATTATAAGAACGATATACCCAACAATACAGAACAAACAGACTATAAAGTGTTCGCATTAGTTAAATAAATATTTAAGAGATACAGATAAAAAGTTATTACTTCTAAGAAATGGGAATATGAAGTATTATATAAAAATACTTCATTTATTTTAGAAAGAGTTTATGATGCTTAGATTTTTTATCTATGTCTCTTTTTTGTTATATTAATTAAGTATTTTATATGTATTAAAGAAAAGAATAGGAAGTGTAATGACATGTCAAATAATAATTTAAATATAGATAGAATTAATGAATTAGCAAAAAAGAAAAAAGAGCAAGGTTTAACAGAAGCTGAAGCAAAAGAGCAATCTAAGTTGCGTAAACAATATTTAGATTCTTTTAGAGAGGGATTTAAACAACAAATTGAAAGTACCAAAGTCATTGATCCAGAAGGCAACGATGTAACGCCTGAAAAACTTAAAAAAATTCAAGAAAGAAAAAAGAATGATCAATAGTTAATAACATTTTAATCATTAACATTATAATCTTATCATTTACTATATTTTTAAGTTATAATATATAAAAGATGATTAATTCTAGAAGGGAAGTATGTAAGATGTTTAATGAAAAAGACCAATTAGCTATTGATACTATACGTGCATTAAGTATTGATGCAATTGAAGAAGCAAATTCTGGTCATCCTGGTTTGCCTATGGGAGCTGCACCAATGGCCTACACGCTTTGGACTCGCCACTTAAACTTTAATCCACAATCTAAAGACTACTTTAACAGAGATAGATTTATATTATCTGCAGGTCATGGTTCTGCTTTACTATATAGTTTATTACATGTCTCTGGAAGCTTAGAATTAGAAGAATTAAAGCAGTTCAGACAATGGGGTTCTAAAACACCTGGACATCCTGAGTTTCGTCATACAGATGGTGTTGAAGTTACAACAGGTCCATTAGGGCAAGGATTTGCTATGTCTGTGGGAATGGCTTTAGCTGAAGCTCATTTAGGTGGTAAATTTAATAAAGGTGATATTAACGTTGTAGATCATTATACTTACGTGTTGGCTTCAGATGGAGATTTAATGGAAGGTATTTCTCATGAAGCAGCTTCATTTGCTGGTCATAATCAATTAGATAAACTTATTGTATTATACGATTCAAATGATATTTCACTTGATGGTGAACTTAACAAATCTTTCTCAGAAGATGTAAAACAACGTTTTGAAAGTTATGGATGGAACCATATTTTAGTAAAAGATGGCAACAATTTAGAAGAAATTGATAATGCGATTACTAAAGCTAAACAGCAAAATGGTCCTACGTTAATTGAAGTTAAAACAATTATTGGTTACGGCGCGCCAAACGTTAGCGGTACAAATGGTGTTCACGGAGCGCCACTTGGTACTGATGAAAGAAAACTTACATTTGAAGCATATGGATTAGATCCAGAAAAACGTTTCAATGTTCCAGAAGAAGTATATGAAATCTTCCAAACAACAATGTTAAAACGTGCAAATGAGCATGAAGATGAGTGGAAAGAAAAATTAGAAACATATACAGAAAGATATTCAGAATTAGCTGAAGAATTTAAATTGACAATCAGTGGTAAATTACCTGAAAATTATAAAGATGAATTACCAAAATTCAGTAGTGACCATAATGCAGCTACTCGTGCAGATTCTGGAGAAATCATTCAAGCAATTAGTAAATCTGTTCCTTCATTCTTTGGTGGTTCTGCAGATTTAGCAGGATCTAATAAATCAAATGTTAAAGAAGCTACAGATTACAATCCTAATACTCCAGAAGGTAAAAATGTTTGGTTTGGTGTAAGAGAGTTTGCTATGGGTGCTGCAGTAAACGGTATGGCAGCACATGGAGGTTTACATCCTTATGGTGCTACCTTCTTCGTATTTAGCGATTACTTAAAACCAGCATTACGCTTATCTGCAATTATGGGATTGAATGCAACATTTATCTTTACACATGATTCAATTGCTGTAGGTGAAGATGGTCCAACACACGAACCTATTGAACAGTTAGCAGGTTTAAGAGCTATTCCAAATATGAACGTCATTCGTCCAGCAGACGGTAATGAAACAAGAGTAGCATGGGAAGTTGCATTAGAATCTAAACAAACACCAACATCTCTAGTTTTAACTCGTCAAAACCTTCCTTATTTAGATGTAGATGAAGAAACGGTTGAAGAAGGCGTACGAAAAGGTGCATATATTGTATTTGAAACTGAAACTAAACCAGAATATCTATTGTTAGCAACTGGCTCAGAAGTAAGCTTAGCTATTGAAGCAGCTAAAGATTTAGATAAACAAGGTAAAGGTGTAAGAGTAGTTTCTATGCCAAACTGGTTCGCTTTTGAGCAACAATCAGACGAGTATAAAGAATCAGTTATTCCAAAAGAATTAACTAAACGTGTTGCAATTGAAATGGCTTCACCACTCGGTTGGCATAAATATGTAGGCACTGAAGGCAAAGTCATTGGAATCGATGGTTTTGGTGCAAGTGCACCAGGAGACTTAGTTGTTGAAAAATATGGCTTTACTAAAGAAAATATTTTAAATCAAATTCGCACTTTTTAATATTATGATTTAGTCAACATAGAGAGCGGGAAATGAATTCAAAATGAGTTCTTTCCTGCTCTTTCTTATTTTGTGAATAGTACTTTATATGAAGTGATTTATAATATTAGTATTCGTGTTAAACAGTTTGTTAATATAAAAGCGAAGTGGTGTTATTCTAAAACTAACTCTTGAAATCAAGATAGTTATTTAGTAAAATTCAGTAGGATATAGAAAGTGGGTGAAACAATGGCAACTTGGTTAGCAATTTTATTAATCATTGTAGCACTTATCATCGGACTAGTTGGTGGTTTCTTCTTAGCAAGAAAATATATGATGGACTATTTGAAAAAAAACCCACCTATCAATGAAGAAATGTTACGTATGATGATGATGCAAATGGGACAAAAACCGTCTCAAAAGAAAATCAATCAAATGATGACGATGATGAACAAAAACATGGATCAAAACATGAAGAGTTCAAAAAAATAATAGTTATTAAAGGATTGTATGCCATAAGGGTTTACAATCCTTTGTTTTTGTTGTAAAACATTTTTAGTTGGAGTATTTAAGAATTATAATAGTATTAAACTTTTAGTTATGTGAATATAAGAAGGTGTAAATTTGGCATATTTAGTTTTTTCCATAGTATTTGCATTGTTTATGGGGATTGTTGTCATAGTTATTCGTATGAAAGCACAAAAATTCCCTGTAAATGAAAAGAAAATTATTTTACCTCCTATCTTTATGTCGACAGGTGCTTTGATGTATGTCATTCCATATTTTAGATTAACTGGGGCTGAAATTTTAGAATCTATCATTTTAGGTGTGATATTTTCGTCTGTACTTATCTGGACAAGTCATTTTGAAGTTCAAGGTGCTGAGGTATATATGAAACGATCAAAAGCGTTTCCAATCATTTTAATTTCGCTTTTAATTATTAGAACAATCATAAAAATATTTATTAGTAGCTCTATTGATCCAGGAGAAATCGGAGGCATGTTCTTTTTATTGGCATTTAGTATGATTGTTCCTTGGCGTTTAGCTATGTTATATAAATATAAAAACGTTAAAAAATCTTTAGTCTCATAATAGAGATTAATAATATTAGCTTATCTAAAATTAAATAAAATATTATTTTTTGATATTAAATTGAATTGAAGTTTAGAGCGAGTATGTGAGTTCATTGAGAATTCAATCTCGCTCTTTTTTAAAATTAAATTATAATTCTTTAAAAAGTAAGGGGAATGTTATGAAAATTATACATACTGGAGATTGGCATTTAGGAAAGATACTTAACGGAAAACAATTTCTTGAAGACCAATCATTTATTTTAGAACAATTTATTCAATGTTTAAAAGATGAAAAACCTGATGTAGTTGTGATTTCTGGGGATATTTATGATACAACTTATCCGAGTAAAGAAACCATTTATCTTTTTGAAAATGCTATTCATACGATTAATATAGATATGAATATCCCCATGATTATTTCTAATGGTAATCACGACGGTAAAGAACGATTGAATTATGGTGCTTCATGGTTTGAACATTCCAAACTCTTTATACGTACAAAATTAAAACATATGAATCAGCCTATCGTATTTAATGATGTACATTTCTATGTACTTCCATTTGCTACTATTAGTGAAGTAAAAGAATTTTTTAAAGATGCTTCTATTCAAACGTATCAACAAGCAACAGAAAAATGTATTAATTATATAGTAGAAAATTTGAATAAAGAGAAAATAAATATTTTAATTGGTCACTTAACGATAAATGGGGGAAAAACATCAGATTCAGAAAGACCTTTAACAATTGGGACTGTTGAAAGTGTTACTAAATCGTGTTTTAACGTATTTGATAAAGTGTTATTAGGACATTTACATCATCCATTTAGTATTAAAGATGACATTATTGATTATTCTGGTTCACTGTTACAATATTCATTTTCAGAAATAAACCAGCCTAAGGGATATAAACGTTTGGTGATTAAAGATAAAAATGAAATATCAACATCATTTGTGCAACTTAAACCTTTAAGAGAGCTTGAAGTGGTTGAGGGCGAGTATGATGAAGTGATTCAAGGACATATTCAACCTAAAAATAAAGATAATTATATACATTTCAAACTTAAAAATATGTCGTATATTAGTGATCCAATGATTCATTTAAAACAACTATTCCCTAATACTCTTGCGCTTAGCAATATTACTTTTGAAAATGAGGGACCTTTACATCAGACACAAATACAACAACAAGACGACCAAACTATTATTAAGCAATTTTATAAGATGATTACAGATAATGAGATGACAAAATACCAGGAAGAAAAAATAAATAATTTAATCACTTTGGTATCGAATAAGGAGGTCTAAAATGAAACCAATAAAATTAACGTTACATAATTTTGGCCCATTCTTACATGAAATGATTGATTTTACTCAAATTAAAAATGATCAACTTTTTTTAATTAGTGGTAAAACTGGTTCGGGAAAAACCATGATATTTGATGCAATTGTATTTTCGTTATTTGGAAAAGCTTCTACAGAAGGCAGAAGTGAAGCGGGATTAAGAAGTCATTTTGCAGAGGCAAAATCTCCTATGTGGGTTGAATATGAATTTCAACTCAATAAAAAATATTTCAAAATTATTCGTCAAGGCGCTTTTACTAAAGAAGGAAACACTAGTCAAACACCAGGAAAACTAGATGTGTATGAATATGATTCTAAAAGTGAAACATATGAATTAAGAGAAAGTAAAATCAGCGTTGGAAATCAATATATTAAATCATTACTAGGAGTTAATGCTGAACAATTTAGACAGTTATTTATTCTTCCACAAGGTGAATTCAAAAAATTTTTAGTATCCAATAGTACAGATAAACAAGGGATATTAAGAACTTTATTTAATAGTATACGTTTTGAAGAAATTCAAAAACTTCTTCAAAGTGAAGTGAAAGAAGAGAAAAAACAAATTGAAAAAAGATACAATCAAATAAAATTACTATGGGAAGATATCGAAGCATTTGATGATGAGCAATTAATTCAATTTAAACAAATTCATCACATGAAAACTCAAGAATTAATACAGACTATTCCCGATTTTAGAGCAATAGGTCATCAAATCGAAGAAAAAAGACTGCATCTAAAAAATGAGCAAAACGAACAATTGCTTTCTATAACAAAACGTATTGATTTAAATAAAACGTTAGAACAACAACTGAGTGAACTGAAAGAATATCATCAATTAAAACATCAGTTAGATGAACAAATGGATGACATAAATGCATTAAAAGTAAAATTAAATCGATTAAATGATGCTGGCATGCTGTTTAATTTATATGATCAACAACACTTTAAAGAAGAAAAACGTCAAACAATAAAAACCAAAATAATAGAAACTGAAAATAAAATATCGCAATTAAATAATAAAATAAACATGCTTGAAAAAGAACGTAAACAATTAGACAAGATGAGTGACTCATATCATTTAAAAAGTGAGAGTTTAGAACAATCAAAGCCCTTTTATAATTATTTGAATAAATATCAACAAGCGTTTAAAGAGCAAGAACATATTATTCACAGTTATAATGAAATGATGAAAGAGCAAGAGCAGTTAATTAATAAAGAACATAAAATGAGTAAATCTATTGATAGCTATAAAGTGGATAATAAAGCTATTGATGAGCTGACTGAACAAATATATCAATTACAAAAACAATTAGATGAACAACAGAATTTAAAAGATAAGTATGAAAAGCAAGTTTCCCTAAAACGACAATATCATCAACATTCAAAAGAGGTACAAAATTTAAAAAATGACATTGATACACTCAATCAACAGTTAGGAATCATTGATAAACGTAATATTGATTTAAATGATAAACAAACCTTTATTATTGAAATACAGTCAGCGTTACGTATTGGCGATACATGTCCAATATGTGGAAATGAAATTGAATCTTTAAATCAGCATATTGATTTCGAAACTATTAATCAAAATCATCAATTACTTGATAAACTTTCTAATGAAATTAATGAAAAAAAACAGCATTTAAGTAAAAGCGAAGCGACGTGTGAATTACTCTCTCAAAGCATATCAGATTTAGGAGAGATAGAGTATAAATCGATTAATTTAGACCAAATCAAAGAAAAGTTACAAAGTGCAAAGTCTGAAAAAATACAATTACAACAACAATTAGAAGAGTTAGATAAATTACAACAAAAATTTCATACGTTACAGCAAGAGAAGCATCAGCAAGAACTTAAATTAGAGAAATTAGCTTCTCAAAAACGTCAGAATCAAACTTTAATTCAAGATTTTGAAATAAATACAGGATATTCAAGTATTGAAACTTTTAAAAATTATTACTTAAGTCTTCGAAAAGAGATTGATGAATATCATCAACATGTTAATGATACTAATAAAAACATGCAATCATATCAAAATGCGCTAGCTTTAGAAAATAATAGTGTTGATAATTATTTAGCTACGAGTAAAGAACTACAAAAAGAATTAGATTATTTTGCAACAACTATCCGAAAAGAAATGAAACGATTAGGTTTAGAAAATGAAGATGAAATAAAAAAATTAAAGCAGGAACTTCAAAATAAAGAACATATTGAGAAAAGAATTAATCAATTCGATAAGGAACAACATAAATATAACGTTGAAATAGAACGATTAACACGCCTTACAAGTGAAAAAGAACTTGAAGATATATCTAATCTTGAAATGCAAAAAGAACATATCGAAGAAAAATATAATCAGTATGTTAATGATGTTGTATCAATACAATATAAAATTAAGAAGAATGATGAAAAATTTGCAAAAATAGAAAAACATATTCACTATTTAGATGAAGAGTTAAAAGAGCAGCAACAAATTTTTAATTTATCTGAGGTTTTATCTGGAAAGAATCATCAAAAATTATCGCTTGAAAACTATGTATTAATTTATTATTTAGAAAGAATTATACATCAAGCAAATATTAGATTAGATATAATGAGCGGGCGAAGATACCAACTTAAACGAAGAGAATCAATATCACAAGGATATAGTGGATTAGAAATCGATGTATTTGATTTATATTCTAATAAGTCAAGACATATTAGTTCATTATCAGGGGGAGAAACGTTTCAAGCATCCCTGGCTCTAGCATTAGGATTAAGTGAAGTCGTACAACAAGAATCTGGAGGTATTACGTTAGAATCAATGTTTATCGATGAAGGATTCGGCACACTTGATCAAGAAACTTTAGAAACATCTCTTGATACATTATTAAATTTAAAAACATCTGGACGGATGGTAGGAATTATCTCTCATGTGAGTGAATTAAAACAACGAATTCCATTAATACTTGAAGTAAATACAAATCAGTATCAAAGTTACACAAAATTTAAATGGAAATAACAAAAGAGGCTGGGACATAATTCCTAAAAAATAGCCAGTAAATGAGTTTTTTATAAATTCATTTACTGGCTTCTTTATTTACAATACTACGTATTGTTGGCTCGCTTTCTTAGGGGACAGCTTCAGCCTGTAGTCTTCAGCTTGTCCTGTTCCCTCAAGAGTCTCGCCAAAACACTCTGTATTTATATGTAATTTTACATTGAAATACTTCAAAAAAATAAGACCCTTTCGTATAATTTAATAAACACTAATAAACTAAATTAACGAGGTGCCTTATGTATAAAGATTATAACATGACTCAACTTACTCTACCAATGGAAACTTCAGTTCTTATCCCCACAAATGATATTTCACGACATGTCAATGATATTGTAGAAACCATTCCTAAGACTGAATTTGATAAATTCAGACATCATCGTGGTGCAACATCATACCATCCAAAAATGATGTTAAAAGTCATTCTATATGCCTACACACAATCTGTGTTTTCAGGACGTAAGATAGAAAAATGACTTAATGATAGCATCCGAATGATGTGGCTATCACAAAATCAAAATCCTTCTTATAAAATGATTAATCGATTTAGAGTCAATCCAAAAGTAGATGCTTTATTAGAATCATTATTTATTCAATTTCATAGTCAGTGTTTGAAACAACATCTTATAGATGAACAGGTCATTTTTATTGATGGTACGAAAGTTGAGGCGAATGCCAATCGATATACATTTGTATGAAAAAAGAGTATTCAAAACCATGAGTCAAGGAAGAATGAAGATTCTAAAGTGCTCTATCATGAATGGGTGACAAATAAAATCATAACTGAGATTAAAGAAGATCGCGATAATGACTTAACAAAAAAAGAAATAGATTTGATTGGTAGTCATTTCGATAAAGAAATCGAAGATTTAAACCAACATATCGATAATGAAAAATGGACTAAAATAAGAAAACAAATACGGCTCAAAAGAACTAAAATTAAAAAATATAAAAAGCAAATTAATAATTACTCTGAGCGAAAGCATAAATACGAAGGCTAAAAATTTATTTTAAAGCATAGAAATAGTTATTCTAAAACAGATCATGAGGCCACATTTATGAGAATGAAAGGAGATTATATGAAAAATGGACAACTCAAGTCAGGTTATCATTTACAAATAGCGACAAATTCTCAATTCGTTTTATCTTATCATGTGTATCAAAATCTTACTGATACAAGAACGATGATACCATTTTTAAATTCAATTCAAGAGACCTACGGTCATTTACCTGAATATATCGTAGCTGACGCAGGTTATGGTAGCGAACCCAATTATATGGCAATTATAGATGATTTTAATCGAACATCGCTTATAACTTACGGTATGTTGATAAAAGATAAAACTAAAAAGTATAAAGTGACATCTTTAATACTCAAAATTGGGATTATGACGAAATTAACGATGAATACATTTGTCCAAACAAAAAGCGATTAGGTTTTAAAAGATATGCCTATCGTCATGATAAATATGGTTTTAAACGGGACTTTAAATTATATGAATGTGATGATTGTTCAGAATGTTCTTTGAAGCACCAATGGATGAAATTCAATTCAAAAACAAATAAAAAAATAATGAAAAATTATAATTGGGAATATTTTAAAGCCCAAATTAATCAAAAGCTTTCAGAAGCAAAAACAAAAACCATCTACAGTCAAGGAAAAATTGACGTGGCGCCTGTTTTTGGATTTATGAAGGCTATTTTGGGTTTCACTCGAATGTCCATTTGAGGGATAAATAAAGTCAAAAGAGAACTAGAATTTGTATTAATGGCACTTAATATAAGAAAAGTAGCAGCTCGACGAGCTGAAAATAATCAAAAAAATTATAAAAAAGACAATTTCTATATTATTTCAATAGAAATTGTCTTTTTTCACTTATCTAGAAACTTTATGTCCCGGACTCTTTGGATTTATTTATTTGTTTTTAAAAGATCTCGAATTTCTGTAAGTAATACCGTATTTGTATCAATTTCTTCTTCTGGTTCTTCTTTTCTCATAATTGTATTGGCAATCTTAACAAAGATAAATAATGCAAAAGCAACAATAATAAAATCAATAATTGACTGAATGAAAAGACCATACTTAATGCCCCAAAGTTGCCAATCTTTAGCAAAATCTACCGAACCGAACAGTTTACCAATCAATGGCATGATAATATAAGTTACTAAGGATGATACAATTTTATTAAATGCTGCTCCTATAACTACAGCAATTGCTAAATCTAAAACATTTCCTTTAAATGCAAACTCTTTAAATTCTTTTAGCATAGTAATCTCCTATTTATTTAATTTTTATATAATATATCATACAAAACATAAATAAATTAGTAAATATTAAAATTAATGAAATTTGATTAAGATTAAAACGTTTGTTATTATATTAAAGTGGTTTACCGAAAAATTAATTAATTATTTTTATAATTAATTGTGTATTTTTCATTTTGAAAAAATTTAATATTACGATGAAGGGAGTTATATTAGTTATGAATTCTTCTTCTGAATCAAGTAAGAAAGGAAAGAAATTTTCGCCGGTATTTATTTATAGTGCGATTATCGTAGCGATTATTGTATTAATTGGGGCAATTGTACCGGAACAATTCGATTCAATTACTAGTTCAATAAGTGGATGGATTACTGATAAACTTGGTTGGTATTATTTAATACTTACAACTATTATTGTTTTCTTCTGTGTCTTTTTGATTTTCAGTCCAATTGGGAAATTAAAACTTGGCAAACCTGATGATAAACCAGAGTTTAATACGATTTCATGGTTTGCCATGCTATTTAGTGCAGGTATGGGTATTGGTTTAGTATTCTATGGTGCAGCAGAACCTATGTCACACTTCGCAGCACCACCAACTGCTAGTCCAAAAACGACAGAAGCCTTTACTGAATCACTTCGTTCTACTTTCTTCCATTGGGGATTTCATGCTTGGGCAGTTTATGGTGTCGTAGCTCTTGCCTTAGCATACGCTCAATTTAGAAAAGATGAACCAGGACTTGTTTCTAGAACATTACGCCCATTGCTTGGAGATAAAGTAGAAGGACCTATTGGTACGATTATTGATGTACTTTCAGTATTCGCTACAGTAGTAGGGGTAGCTGTATCATTAGGTATGGGTGCATTACAAATTAACGGTGGTTTAAATTACTTATTTGGCGTCCCAAATAATGTATGGGTTCAATCACTTATTATTGTTGTTGTTACAATTTTATTTATTATTAGTGCTTGGTCTGGTCTAAGTAAAGGAATTCAATATTTAAGTAATGCCAATATTGGTTTAGGTACAATATTAATGATTGTTGCTTTAATTGTTGGACCGACTGTATTAATTTTGAACATGTTTACAAGTTCAATTGGTAGTTTGTTCAATACATTCTTATTCAACAGTTTTGATACAGCAGCATTAAATTCTCAAAAAAGAGAATGGATGTCTTCTTGGACACTATATTATTGGGGCTGGTGGTTAAGCTGGAGCCCATTCGTAGGTGTATTTATTGCGCGTGTGTCTAAAGGACGTTCAATTCGTGAATTTATTTCAGGTGTATTACTTGTTCCAGCTCTAATAAGTTTCTTATGGTTCAGTGTATTTGGCGTATTAGGTATTGAAATGGGTAAAAAACATTCTGAGCTATTCAAGATGTCAGCAGAAACACAACTCTTTGGCGTATTTAATCATTTACCTTTAGGAATGGTTTTATCACTTGTTGCACTTGTATTAATCGGTTCATTCTTTATTACATCAGCCGATTCAGCAACATTTGTATTAGGTATGCAAACAACATATGGCTCATTAGAACCATCTAACGTGGTAAAAGTAACATGGGGTATTGCACAATCTCTTATTGCCTTCATCTTACTCTTAGCAGGTGGTGGAGATGGCGCAGAAGCATTAGGCGCACTACAAAGTGCTGCAATTATTAGTGCATTACCATTCTCCTTTGTGGTCATACTAATGATGATTAGTTTCTATAAAGATGCTAACCAAGAACGCAAATTCTTAGGATTAACATTACAGCCTAATAAACATAGACTAAAAGAATATATTGAATATCAACAAAAAGACTATGAATCTGATATATTAGAAAAACGTCAAAATCGACGTAATGCAGAGAAAGCAGAACAATAATTAAAAAAAACGCCTAAGACAACTTATTTGTCTTAGGCGTTTTTTAATATGGTTAGATCGAAATATAAAGACTTTCAAAAGAAAATCCACATCCAATATATGTTGATATTGGAGCCAAAAATTCAAAATGAATTTCTATTCTACTTTCCTTTTTATTTCATTTAGCTTATTGAAAAAAATTCTCATTTAATAAAAAATACTTATAGTTTAAATGTACTATGATAAGTATTTCTTATATTAACTGATTATAAAACCAAAATTCAAATCACTCAAATTCTAGTGATATATAGTTGTTTTAAAAAACATATAATTATACAATTTAATTAAAGAAGTATAATTATGAATTTTTAATATTCAAGGGGGATAATCAAATGGCTTCTAACATTAAAGAACAAGCAAAAAAATCATTTGAAGTTCGAGGTAAATCATATACATATTATGATTTAAAAAGTCTTGAAGAACAAGGTTTAACTAAAATTAGTAAGTTACCTTATTCTATTCGTGTTCTACTAGAATCAGTATTAAGACAAGAAGATGACTTTGTTATTACAGATGATCATATTAAAGCATTAGCCCATTTTGGTAAAGAAGGTAATGAAGGAGAAGTACCTTTCAAACCTTCTCGCGTAATCTTACAAGATTTTACAGGGGTGCCTGCGGTTGTCGACTTAGCTTCATTACGTAAAGCTATGAATGATGTAGGTGGAGATATTAATAAAATTAATCCAGAAGTACCGGTTGATTTAGTCATCGATCACTCTGTACAAGTAGATAGCTATGCAAACCCACGTGCGTTAGAACGCAATATGAAATTAGAATTTGAAAGAAACTATGAACGTTATCAATTTTTAAACTGGGCTACAAAAGCATTTAATAATTATAATGCTGTACCGCCTGCAACAGGTATCGTACACCAAGTTAACTTAGAATATTTAGCTAAGGTAGTTCATGTAAGAGACGTGGACGGTGAACAAACTGCTTTCCCAGATACACTTGTTGGTACAGATTCACATACTACTATGATAAATGGTATTGGTGTATTAGGCTGGGGTGTTGGTGGTATTGAAGCTGAAGCAGGTATGCTTGGTCAACCATCATATTTCCCAATTCCTGAAGTGATTGGAGTACGCTTAACTAATTCATTACCTCAAGGATCAACTGCCACTGACTTAGCATTACGAGTAACTCAAGAGCTACGTAAAAAAGGTGTAGTTGGTAAATTTATAGAATTCTTTGGTCCTGGTGTTGCCGATTTACCATTAGCTGATCGAGCGACTATTGCTAACATGGCGCCTGAATATGGTGCAACATGTGGTTTCTTCCCAGTTGATGAAGAGTCACTTAAATATATGAAATTAACTGGTCGCTCTGAAGAGCATGTTGAGTTAGTTAAAGCTTATTTACAACAAAACAATATGTTCTTTACATCAGATAAGGAAGATCCACAATATACAGATGTAATTAATTTAGATTTATCGACAGTTGAAGCTTCACTATCTGGTCCTAAACGTCCTCAAGATTTAATTTTCTTAAGTGATATGAAAAAAGAATTCGAAAAATCTGTAACAGCTCCTGCTGGAAATCAAGGTCATGGTTTGGATCAAAGCGAATTTGATAAATCAGCCCATATTCAATTTAACGATGGCTCTGAAACAACTATGAAAACAGGAGACATTGCAATTGCAGCGATTACTTCATGTACAAACACATCAAATCCTTACGTTATGTTAGGTGCTGGTTTAGTTGCGAAAAAAGCAGTTGAAAAAGGATTAAAAGTGCCTGAATATGTTAAAACATCACTAGCACCAGGTTCAAAAGTAGTGACAGGTTACTTACGTGATTCGGGATTACAAAAATATCTTGATGATTTAGGATTTAATCTAGTAGGTTATGGATGTACAACTTGTATTGGTAACTCTGGACCGCTATTGCCAGAAATTGAAAAAGCTATTGCTAAAGAAGATTTATTAGTTACTTCTGTATTATCTGGTAACCGTAACTTTGAAGGTCGAATTCATCCATTAGTAAAAGCGAACTATCTTGCTTCACCTCAATTAGTCGTTGCGTATGCTTTAGCTGGTACAGTTGATATTGATTTACAAAATGAACCACTTGGTAAAGCTAAAGATGGTCAAGATGTATACTTAAATGATATTTGGCCTTCAATTAAAGAAGTTGCTGATACAGTAGATAGTGTTGTAACACCTGAATTATTTAAAGAAGAATATAAAAATGTATACAACAATAATGAAATGTGGAATGAGATTGATGTTACTGACTCTCCATTATATGACTTCGATCCTAATTCAACATATATTCAAAATCCAACATTCTTCCAAGGTTTATCAAAAAAACCAGGTACCATTGAACCATTAAAAGATTTACGTGTAATGGGTAAATTTGGTGACTCAGTTACAACTGACCACATTTCTCCAGCAGGTGCTATTGGTAAAGATACACCAGCAGGTAAATACTTATTAAATCATGACGTACCTATTCGTGATTTTAACTCATATGGTTCTCGTCGTGGTAACCATGAAGTTATGGTGCGTGGTACATTTGCGAATATTAGAATTAAAAACCAATTAGCACCAGGTACAGAAGGTGGCTTTACAACATATTGGCCAACTGATGAAATTATGCCAATTTATGATGCTGCAATGAAATATAAAGAAGATGGCACTGGCTTAGCAGTATTAGCAGGCAACGATTATGGTATGGGATCTTCACGTGACTGGGCTGCTAAAGGTACTAATTTATTAGGCGTTAAAACTGTAATAGCACAAAGTTATGAACGTATTCACCGTTCTAACTTAGTTATGATGGGTGTATTACCATTACAATTTAAAGATGGAGAATCAGCTGATTCACTTGGTCTAAATGGTAGAGAAGAGATTTCTGTAGATATTAACGAAGATGTACAACCACATGATATTATTAAAGTTCATGCAAAAAAAGAAAGTGGAGAAGTGGTTGATTTTGATGTCATTGTTCGTTTCGATTCACAAGTTGAAATCGACTATTATCGTCACGGTGGCATTCTACAAATGGTATTAAGAAATAAACTTGCTCAATAATACAATTATTCGAAAAAATATTTAAAATTTGAATGTATTTTGAATCCTTAGATGGCAATCTCATCTAAGGATTTTTTCTTCATTTGTGTCATTGAGCTATTTCAATAGTAGAAGTAGTAAATGGGGAATTCTATAGCAAGTAACTTTTTTATGTTAATATTGAAAGTGAACTTAATTGGAAAGAGGTACATAAATATGATTTATAGTATGACTGAAATTGAAGCGAGATACCAAGAGACAGATAAAATGGGAGTAATTTATCATGGGAATTATGCTACATGGTTTGAAGTTGCTCGTACTGATTATATTCGTAAATTAGGTTTTAGTTATGCAGATATGGAAAAAGAAGGAATTATCTCACCCGTCGTGGATTTACAAGTTCAATATAAGAAATCCATTTTTTATCCTGAAAAAGTTAAAGTGAAAACATGGGTAGAACATTATTCAAGATTGCGTTCAACGTACTGTTATGAAGTATATAATGAAAAAGGTGAATTAGCTACTACAGGGTCCACGCAGCTATTATGTATTAAAGCAAGTGATTTCAGACCAATTCGTTTAGATCGTTATTTTCCAGAATGGCATCAGGTATATAGTAAAGTCGAAGCATTGAATAACGAAGGTAAGGAATTAGAAATCACACAACGCAGCGATTTGAATATATAAATATAAGACCATAAATATCTGTAAATATTAGATACTTATGGTCTTTTTTTAATTAGTTGTAGAATAAACAATTTCGTCTTCATGGTCTACTTTTTCAACTAGAACTTCATGATCTTCAAAATACCATAAGTCATCTTCTGAAACTACAATAATTAAATCATTATAGTTTTCATGATAACCTATCTCAACGTCATTGCTCGGTTCCACACGAAATGCTGGGCTAAAACCTTGTTTAAGTTGAAATTCTCCACCATACCTCACATAAAATTGTAAGACTTTATTCTCTTCAGGTAAATCTAATTCATTTTTAAACCATTCAACTGCTTCATCAGTCAATTTGATTTTCATTATATGACCCATCCTTTATATTAATTATTATTATATTTATAATGTAATAATTGCTTGAACTAAAACATATTGTTCTCACTATTAAACATGAACTGCTTATCATATTTAATTAATAGAACTAAATCCGAATCTTCACATTTGGTGCAAGAAACATCCATTTTACATCCATTTGATTTTTGGCTCTTCACCTTTAAAAATTCTAACAATATTAGAACGGTGTCTAAAAATTAAAATGATTGATACAAAAGCACTCATTCCAAATAATATGTAATCATGAATAACTAATGAACCTATCACACAGCTGATTGCCGCAATAATACTAGATAATGACACATACTTTGTTAAATATAAAATTCCAAAGAATATGACTGCTAAGATTAAAAGTAAGATTGGATTAACTCCTAACACAACTCCGGCACTTGTGGCTACAGCTTTACCCCCTTTAAATTTAAGATAAATAGGGTAAACATGACCAATTATTGCAAAAATACCGACAATTAATCCATGTGTGAAGAATGTACTAATTGGTCCATGCGCATGCACTGGGAGCCATAATGGGAAAAATACAGTAATGAATCCTTTAAATATATCTAAAAAAGTAACGATAAATCCAGCTGGTTTTCCTAAAACTCTAAAACTATTTGTGGCACCGGTATTACCGCTTCCAAATTCTCTAATATCTTTTTTAAAAAAAACTTTTCCTATAACATAACCATTTGGAATAGCTCCAATGAGATAGCTTAAAATCAACATGAGAACTATCATCATCATTTGTTTACACATCCCTTATATAATGTAGGTATATTTTATCACAAAGTATTCCTGACAACGATTAAAAATTGAAAAAACGTCTTATATATTAAGTTAAATACGTATCTTATATAACTCATACTTGCATTTTAATGCGTTTTATATAAGAATAACTATTGTAAAGTTAAAAAAACGAACGTACGTTTGTAGGAGGCGAACGCATTGGCAACAAAAATGACAAATCATTATTCAGATGATTCGATTCAAGTATTAGAAGGACTTGAAGCAGTTAGAAAACGTCCAGGAATGTATATTGGGTCGACTGATAAACGTGGATTACACCATTTAGTATATGAAATTGTCGATAACTCCGTCGATGAAGTTTTAAATGGTTATGGTAATGAAATTGATGTAACAATCAATGAAGATAATAGTATTTCAGTGGAAGATAATGGAAGAGGTATGCCAACTGGTATGCATGCGTCTGGTAAACCTACTGTAGAAGTTATTTTTACTGTATTACATGCTGGAGGTAAATTTGGACAAGGGGGATATAAAACTTCTGGAGGACTTCATGGTGTTGGTGCTTCCGTAGTTAATGCTTTAAGTGAATGGCTAGAAGTTGAAATTCATCGAGATGGACAAATTTATAAGCAATCTTTTAAAGACGGTGGTATTCCAACTTCTGGTTTAATGAAAGCGGGAAAAACTAAGAAAACAGGTACAAAAGTTACATTTAAACCAGACTCAAGTATTTTTAAAGCAACAACGTCATTTAATTTTGATACATTAAGTGAGCGCTTACAAGAATCTGCATTCTTATTAAAAAACTTAAAAATTACTTTGAAAGATCTACGTGATGGAAAAGAACGTGAAGATGTTTATCATTACGAAGAAGGTATTAAAGAATTTGTAAGTTATATCAATGAAGGTAAAGAAGTATTACATGATGTTACGACGTTTACAGGTGCTGCAAATGGAATCGAAGTAGATGTTGCTTTTCAATATAATGATCAATATTCTGAAAGTATATTAAGTTTTGTTAATAATGTACGTACAAAAGATGGCGGAACTCATGAAGTAGGATTTAAAACAGCAATGACACGCGTATTTAATGACTATGCACGTCGTATCAATGAACTTAAAGATAAAGATAAAAACTTAGATGGTAATGATATTAGAGAAGGATTAACAGCAGTGATTTCTGTACGTATTCCAGAAGAATTACTGCAATTTGAGGGACAAACTAAATCTAAGCTTGGTACATCTGAAGCGCGTAGTGCAGTAGATTCTGTTGTTTCTGAAAAATTACCTTATTACTTAGAGGAAAAAGGGCAATTATCTAAATCACTTGTGAAGAAAGCTATTAAAGCGCAACAGGCAAGAGAAGCGGCTCGTAAGGCACGGGAAGATGCACGTTCTGGTAAGAAAAACAAACGTAAAGATACATTATTATCAGGAAAGTTAACGCCTGCTCAAAGTAAGAATACTGAGAAAAATGAATTATATCTTGTCGAAGGTGATTCAGCAGGGGGATCAGCTAAACTTGGGAGAGACAGAAAATTCCAGGCTATTTTACCTTTACGAGGTAAAGTGATTAATACTGAAAAAGCAAAACTTGAAGATATTTTCAAAAATGAAGAAATCAATACAATTATTCATACCATTGGTGCTGGTGTTGGTAATGATTTTAAATTAGAAGATAGTAATTATAATAGAGTTATTATTATGACTGACGCTGATACAGATGGCGCCCATATTCAAGTGTTATTATTAACATTTTTCTTCAAATATATGAGACCTCTTGTTCAAGCAGGTCGTGTTTTTATTGCATTACCTCCGTTATATAAATTAGAAAAAGGTAAAGGGAAATCTAAAAAAGTAGAATATGCTTGGACAGATGATGAATTGGAAAAACTTCAAAAACAATTAGGTAAAGGTTTTATTTTACAACGCTATAAAGGTTTAGGTGAAATGAATCCTGAACAATTGTGGGAAACTACAATGAATCCTGAGACAAGAACGTTGATTAGAGTTCAAATCGATGATGAAGTACGTTCTTCTAAACGTGTAACAACATTAATGGGAGATAAAGTTGCACCAAGACGTGAATGGATTGAAAATCATGTTGAATTTGGCATGCAAGAAGATCAAAGTATTTTAGATAATACAGAAGTTCAAATACTAGATACTGAAGAAGATGATGAGGAGGAAGTCAATTGAGTGAGATAATTCAAGACCTATCACTTGAAGATGTTATTGGCGATCGCTTTGGAAGATATAGTAAATATATTATTCAAGAACGTGCGTTACCAGATGTGCGTGATGGTTTAAAACCTGTACAACGTAGAATTTTATTTGCTATGTATAGCAGTGGCAATACGTATGATAAAAATTTCCGTAAAAGTGCGAAAACAGTTGGGGATGTTATTGGTCAATATCATCCACATGGTGATTCTTCAGTTTATGATGCAATGGTACGTTTAAGCCAAGATTGGAAGTTGCGTCATGTATTAATCGAAATGCATGGAAATAATGGTAGTATTGATAATGATCCACCTGCTGCGATGCGTTATACAGAAGCGAAATTAAGTCAACTTTCTGAAGAGTTGGTTCGTGACATTAATAAAGAAACAGTGTCCTTTGTACCAAACTATGATGACACAACACTTGAACCTATGGTGTTACCAGCAAGATTTCCAAATTTACTAGTAAACGGTTCGACTGGTATTTCGGCAGGATATGCTACTGATATTCCTCCACATAATTTAGATGAAGTAATTCAAGCAACATTAAAATATATTGATCATCCTAATATTTCAGTAAATCAATTAATGAAATATATTAAAGGTCCTGATTTTCCAACGGGCGGTATTATTCAAGGCATTGATGGTATAAAGAAAGCCTATGAAACAGGAAAAGGAAAAATTGTTGTTCGTTCAAAAGTAGAGGAAGAAGCGTTAAGAAATGGACGTAAACAATTAATTGTGACAGAAATTCCTTATGAAGTGAATAAAAATTCACTTGTGAAACGTATTGATGAGCTTCGTGCTGATAAAAAAGTAGATGGTATTATTGAAGTACGTGATGAAACAGATCGTACAGGTTTAAGAATTGCTATTGAATTAAAAAAAGATGTTAATTCAGAGTCTATTAAAAACTATTTATATAAAAACTCTGATTTACAAATTACTTATAATTTCAATATGGTCGCTATTAGTGATGGACGTCCAAAATTAATGGGTCTACGTGAAATTATTGACAGCTATTTAAACCATCAAATTGAAGTTGTAGCTAATCGTACAAAATATGACTTAAATCATGCTGAAAAGCGTATGCATATTGTAGAAGGTCTTATGAAAGCTTTATCTATATTAGATGAAGTGATCGCGCTAATTCGTCATTCTAAAAATAAAAAAGATGCAAAAGATAATTTAGTAAAAGAATTTGACTTTACTGAAGCACAAGCAGAAGCCATTGTAATGCTTCAATTATATCGTTTAACTAATACTGATATTGTTGCACTTGAAGAAGAACATGAAGAATTACAAACATTAATAGAAGAGTACCGAAATATTCTTGATAATCATGACGCATTATTAAATGTTATTAAAAAAGAGCTTACAGAGATTCGAAAACGTTTTAAAACATCACGTTTATCTTCAATTGAAGCGGAAATATCAGAAATTAAAATTGATAAAGAAGTTATTGTACCAAGTGAAGAAGTTGTTTTAAGTATGACTAGACATGGATATATAAAACGTACGTCTACACGTAGCTTTAATGCAAGTGGTGTGACAGAAGTAGGTTTAAAAGAGGGAGATAGTTTACTCAAATACCAAACTGTAAATACTCAAGATACAGCTTTAGTATTTACGAATAAAGGAAGATATCTCTTTATTCCAATTCATAAAATTGCAGATGTGCGATGGAAAGAGTTAGGTCAGCATGTATCGCAAATTGTGTCTTTAGAAGAAAACGAGAGAATTATAGATGTATTTAACGAAAAAACATTTGATGGTAAAGCTTTTTATATTATTGCAACTCGTAATGGCATGATTAAAAAAAGTAATCAATCATTATTTAAAACCACGCGATTTAATAAGCCACTCATTGCAACAAAGTTAAAAAATGAAGATGAAGTGGTAAATGTACTTCGCATAACTCAAGAACAAATGATTACTGTTATTACACATAAAGGCATGTCATTAACGTATTCTACAGAAGAACTTTCAGATACAGGATTAAGAGCGGCTGGTGTGAAATCTATCAATTTAAAAGATGAAGATTACGTTATTATGACTGATACTGTTGATAAGAATAATTCAATCATTATGGCTACGCAAAGAGGAGCAATAAAACGTATTGCTAAAGATATCTTACAAGATGCCAAACGCGCACAAAGAGGTATTACACTTTTAAAAGAATTGAAAAAAAATCCTCATCGTATTGTAGCTGCACATGTTGTCAGAGATGAAACATACTATACACTTTATTCAGATAAACATGCTGAAACAGGTGAAATTTCTCGTATTCATCTTTCTGAACAATATACAAATGGTTCATTTGTGGTTGATACAAATGAATTTGGAAATGTAAAATCAATGATAATAAATTAATATGATTTTAAAATTTTTGTTTTCAAGTAATTCATAAGATGATAAAATTAATTTAATATTTAATTATTTATAACTCACAAGAGATTTATATTGTTGGTAAGTATATCAAAGTGATTACATGAGAAATATGTACATTTTGATCTTTAATACTACAATATAAATCTCTTGTAATGTATATCATAACAATAATTTTGATGAGAGGGATTTAATTGAGAGATTTTGATAGTTTAATACCTGATTGGTTTAAATCCGTCGTCCAAGTTGGAAATGATTTAATCTGGTCACAGTATTTAATAGGTTTACTATTGACAGTAGGTATCTTCTTTACTATTAGTTCTAAATTTGTTCAGCTACGAATGCTACCTGAAATGTTTAAGGCATTAGTCGAAAAACCAGAAACTCTGAAAAATGGAGAGAAAGGTATTTCACCTTTTCAAGCATTTGCTATTAGTGCAGGTTCTCGTGTTGGAACAGGAAATATTGCTGGTGTAGCAACAGCGATTGTGTTAGGTGGCCCTGGGGCAGTTTTTTGGATGTGGATTATCGCATTTATCGGAGCTGCGAGTGCATTTGTAGAAGCAACACTTGCACAAGTTTACAAAGTTCATGATAAAGATGGTGGCTTCCGAGGAGGTCCAGCTTATTACATAACCAAAGGTTTAAATCAAAAATGGCTTGGTATTACATTTGCTGTGTTAATTACTGTTACATTTGCATTTGTATTTAACACAGTTCAATCGAATACTATTGCTGAATCTTTAAGAACCCAATATCATATTAGTCCAGTCATTACTGGTATTATTTTGGCTGTCATTACAGCAATCATTATCTTCGGCGGTGTACGTAGTATTGCAACGTTATCATCTTTAATTGTTCCAATAATGGCTATCGTTTATGTTGGTATTGTTTTAGTTATCTTACTAATGAATTTTGATCAAATTATTCCAATGATTGGTACAATTATTAAAAGTGCATTCGGAATGGAACAAGTCGCAGGTGGCGCAGTAGGTACAGCGATTTTACAAGGTGTAAAACGTGGCTTATTCTCTAACGAAGCAGGTATGGGTTCAGCCCCCAATGCGGCTGCTACTGCTGCTGTACCACATCCAGTAAAACAGGGATTACTTCAATCTTTAGGTGTCTTCTTCGATACAATGCTTGTTTGTACAGCAACAGCTATTATGATTTTACTTTACTCAGGCTTAAAATTTGGTGAAAAAGCGCCACAAGGTGTAGAAGTTACACAATCTGCATTGAATGAACATCTTGGTTCTCCGGGCGGTATTTTCTTAACTGTCGCGATTACTCTATTTGCATTTTCTTCTGTAGTTGGTAATTACTATTACGGACAATCTAATATAGAATTTCTATCTAAAAACAAAGCAATTTTATTTATTTTTAGATGCTTAGTTGTTGTATTAGTATTTACAGGAGCAGTTGTTAAAACTGAAACCGTATGGAGTACAGCGGACTTATTTATGGGATTAATGGCCATTGTAAACCTTGTTTCCATTATAGGTCTTTCAAATATTGCATTTGCTGTTATGAAAGATTACATTCAACAAAAACGTGCTGGTTTAAAACCTGTATTTAAACCAGAAAACCTTGAGATTAATTTATTTGGTATTGAATCTTGGGGACGTGAAGATAAAATATCTAAAAAACATTAATAATTTAAATCAACACTTCTTTTCTCCATCTTTTAGAGTAATGCGAGAAAGAAGTGTTTTTTAAAAGGACGACTTTTCAAATATAATGTTTAACTATATAATTTTAATAGTAAAAAAAGGATGATAATGATGAGTAAATATCATATTTCAAAAATTTTAAATAATAACGTCATCATATGCATCAATAGTAATCAAGAAGTTATTTTAATTGGTAAAGGTATTGGTTTTAATAAAAAGCCTGGAATGGTCGTAAATGATAATGCTTCTATTGAGAAAGTGTATAAATTAGATCAAAAACAACAACAAGAGTATTACAAATCTCTAGTTGAAATAGCTGATGAAGAGGTCTTACAAGCAATTATTGAATCAGTTAACTATATTACAAGTACAATCTATATGAACGATGATAAACAACTAGTTATTGCCTTAACCGATCATATTATTTTTGCATATAAACGCTTAAAACAAAATCAAATAATTAGTAATCCCTTTGCAATGGAAACTAAACATTTATATAGTGAGGCGTATGATATTGCCACACAAGTTATACAGAGATTAAATGAAAAATTAGATGTCACATTTCCTGAGGATGAAATAGGTTTTATAGCATTGCATATTGCGTCAAATAAAGAAGATTTACCTATGAGTGAAATATCTTTAATTAATAAAATGATAAGTAAATGTGTATTAATTATCGAAAATGATATAGGGTATCCTGTAAATCCTCGAACGGTCCAATATCAACGATTTATTAGACATATTCAATTTCTAATTCGTCGTTTAAATAAAAAGGAATATGTTCATGCACAAGATGAATTTATCAATATGGTCAAAACATATTACCCTAATTGTTACAGTACAGCATATAAGATTTCTAAAGTTATTCAAAAAAATCTAGATATTGATGTAGATGATTCAGAAATTGTTTATTTAGCTTTGCATATTTATCATTTTCAATCTCAAAATAACACACAAAATGAATAAGCTACATGGTATGATATAATATAGATTATTTTATTTTAGATTAAAAGGTACGGTGAAAATGATATGTCAATGGACCACAATAAAGTTGAAGGAAAGAAAGCTAATAAGCTAAGCTTTTCTGAAACACGCTTTATGAAGTTTCTAGGTGGTAAAGATTTATTATTTGCGCTAGTTTCATTAGTATTACTTGGTATTACTATATTCATCTTTGACAAAATTTCTTATGTTTTTCAGCCTTTTGTCATTATCTTTAATACTATTGCAGCGCCAATTATTTTATCGCTTATTTTGTATTATTTGTTAAATCCAGTGATTAATTTGATGGAACGGTATAATATTCCAAGATTATTAGCAATTGCAATAGTCTTTCTAGTGATTATTGGAGGAGCAACATTAATTATCGATTTATTAATTCCTGTGATTGGTGATCAAATTAAACAACTTGCAAATAACTTCCCAAAATATATTGAAAAATTTAATAGAGCTATTGATAAAGTGACACATATGTCTATTTTATCTTCATTTTATAATCAAATTCAGGACTGGCTTGATTCTACTTCTAAAAAGATTCCATCGTTAACGTCAGATTATTTTAGTGGATTTGGAACTAAAATTAGAACATTTGCAGAAGCTGTTGTGAATGTTGGTGTTGTGATTGCGACTACTCCATTTGTATTATTCTTTATGTTGAAAGATGGAACTAAATTTAGAGATTATACAACTAAAATTGTGCCGCCTAAATTTAGAAAAGACTATCATGATTTATTAGAAAAAATGAGTGTACAGGTCGGCTCATATATTCAAGGCCAAATTATCGTATCATTTTGTATTGGTATTTTATTGTTTATTGGTTATTCTATTATTGGTTTAGATTATGGATTAGTTCTAGCTTCAATTGCTGCAGTAACGAGCGTAGTCCCATACTTAGGACCAACAATTGCAATTTCTCCGGCAATTATTATTGCGATTATTACTTCACCATTTATGTTATTAAAATTGATTATTGTGTGGACGTTGGTTCAATTTATTGAAGGTCATTTTATTTCTCCTAATATTATGGGAAAAACGTTAAAAATTCATCCGCTAACAATTATCTTTATTTTATTAAGTGCGGGTAATTTGTTAGGTATTGTAGGAGTTATTTTAGGTATTCCTGGCTACGCTATTTTAAAAGTATTAGTTTCTCATATCTTCTTATTATTTAAACGTCGTTACAATAAATACTATGGTGACGATGCAGGTCAATATGAGATTAAAAAAGAAGAACATAAAAATTACACAGAAGCAGAATAAATCACTATATTAAAAAGCCTGAGACATAATGAGTTGTCTCGGGCTTTTTAATATAGTGATAGTCATCGTTGTAAAGTAGAGCGATGAATTCTCCTCCACTACCTTTTATCTTACAATTATGTTAGTTCAATAGTCTAAAGATATATACCTAGAATATGATATGATATATTTTATATTAATATAATGTAAAGGATAATAATGAATAATGACTGAAGAACATAAAAATAGACTGATATCTATATTAAAAGTGGTATTTGCTGTCACACTTTTTATTGTAGTAGTTGCTACTTTATATCATGAATTGTCACATATTAACTTCAAACAAACATTAGAAGCATTTAGTAAAATCAATCGATGGTTTTTAATTGGTTTATTTATATGTGGTGGCGCATCAATGCTACTTTTAAGTTTATATGATGTCATTCTTGTTAAAACTTTAAAGTTGAGTATACCACTGAACAAAGTATTTCGTTTGAGTTATATTATTAATGCATTTAATGCTATTGTTGGATTTGGTGGATTTATAGGCGCAGGATTTAGAACATTTATTTATAAAAATTATACTTCTGATAGAAAAAGATTACTTCACGCTATTTCAATCATATTAGTTTCAATGTTAACTGGTTTAAGCTTCTTATCTATTTTAGTCGTACTTCATATTTTCGATGCTTCTCATATTCTTGATAAAGTACGTTTTGTAAAATGGGTATTGTACGTAGTCGCTTTATTTTTACCTATTTTTATAGTGTATACAGTCGTTAAACCGGTTACTGAACATAATAAATTGGTAGGAATATATTGCACGCTTGTTTCAAGTATTGAATGGATAGCCGCTGCTGTTGTACTTTACTTGTCGGCATGGATTATTGATATTCATGTAGCTTTTACAACATTACTTGGTATTTTTATTATTGCTGCATTATCTGGACTAATTAGTTTTATTCCAGGTGGATTTGGAGCATTTGATTTAGTTGTTTTATTAGGACTAAAATCCTTAGATATTCCTGAAGAAAAAATATTGATTGCCTTACTGTTATATCGTTTTGCTTATTATTTTGTACCTGTTATTATTGCTTTAATTCTATCTACGTTTGAATTTGGCAATTCTGCGCGTAAGTACTTTGAAGAGTCTAAATATTTTGTACCCGCTAAAGATATTACCTCATTCATACTGTCTTATCAAAAAGATATTATTTCAAAAATCCCAGCATTTGCTTTATCTATTCTCGCACTATTAACAAGTTTTATTTTCTTTATTAATAATGTGACGATTGTGTATGATGGATTATATGATGCAGATCATTTTATTTACTATATCATGTTGTCTATTCATACAAGTGCATGTTTAATATTACTTGTTAATGTAAGGGGAATATATAAGCAAAGTAAGAGAGCAATTATTTATTCAATGATTTCACTTGTTTTAATATTTCTTGCAACGTTATATACGTATGCTTCTATCATGTTACTTACATGGCTCATCATTATTTTTATCTTACTTATTTTAGCTTATCGACGTGCGAAAGTATTTAAACGTCCATTTAGATTAAAAAACTTAATATTTACCTTAGTCATTAGTGTGATTGTTTTATATATTAATTATTTCATTATTTCTGAAACCTTATATGCTTTAGATTTATATCACTTGGAAATGGATACGTCATTATTAAAATATTATTTCTGGTTAACTGTGGTAGTTGTTATATTATTAATTGTTGGTATTGCATGGTTATTTGGTCGTCGCTTTGAACGCCCACATCAATTCCAAGAATTTTCTCAATGTAAATCAATTATAGAAACATATGGAGGGAATTATTTAAGTCATTTGATATATAGTGGTGATAAAGATGTATTTATGCATGACAGTGAACAAGCCTTTCTTATGTATAGATATAAATCAAATGCGCTGGTCGTATTGGGAGATCCAATTGGAAATACAGCATCATTCCAATCATTGTTGGATGATTTCTATAGTTATGCTGAAAAGTTAGGTTATGATGTCATTTTCTATCAAGTATCTGATCGTTTTATGCCGTTGTATCATAATTTTGGAAATCAATTTTTTAAATTAGGCGAAGAGGCTATTATTGATTTAACACAATTTACTACTTCTGGAAAAAAACGACGTGGTTTTAGAGCAACACTGAATAAATTTAATGATTTAAATATTAAATTTGAAATTATAGAACCACCATTTTCTAAAGCGTTTATAGAAGAGCTTAGAAAAGTAAGTGATAAGTGGCTCGATGGACGTACTGAAATGCATTTTTCTGTTGGTCAATTTACAGAACAGTACTTAGATAAAGCGCCAATTGGAATTATGAAAAATGAAGAAGGTAAGATTATTGCTTTTTGTACATTAATGCCAACATACTATAACGAAGCAATTTCAGTAGATTTAATTCGTTGGTTACCTGAATTAGATTTACCTCTAATGGATGGATTATATCTACATATGTTATTATGGGGTAAAGAAAAAGGGTATAAAGCTTTTAACATGGGTATGGCTACCTTATCAAATGTAGGTCAACTCGATTATTCTTATTTACGAGAACGTATTGCGGGACGTGTGTTTGAACATTTTAATGGTTTATATCGTTTTCAGGGGTTACGAAGATATAAAGAAAAATATAGTCCTCAGTGGGAACCGCGATTTTTGGTATATAGAAAAGATAGTTCTCTATGGTACAGTATGTTAAAAGTAATGCGAGTGATTAGACATAAATAAAAAAGATATCCGAAATTGTTTTCGGATATCTTTTTTATTATGAGTTAGAACGAGGATCATAATTTGCGCGATCTCGCTGTTCTTGTGCGTAACGTTCAGGATTTTTTTTATAGAAATTTTGATGATATTCTTCTGCTTTATAAAAATTTGAAGCGGGAAGAACCTTAGTAGCAATGGCTTTATCAGAATGCATCGTTTGTTCTAAATCTTTGATATAATTAATCGCAACTTTTCTTTGATCATCATTTGTATAAAAAATAGCTGTTTGATACTGTGACCCTCTATCTTGAAATTGACCGCCAGCATCTAATGGATCAATGACTGAAAAAAATATTTCTAATAATTTATGATAAGAAAATAAAGCAACATCATACTCTATTTTAACAGTTTCATAGTGTCCAGTAGTTCCGCTTTTTACTTGTTCATAGGTTGGATTTTTAACTGATCCCCCCATAAAACCTGATGTTACTGATTCAATACCTTCAAATTGATCAAACGGTTTTGTCATACACCAGAAACAGCCTCCTGCAAAGTATGCTGTATTAATATTCATTTATGCCATCCTTTCCTAACACCTTTGTAATATTTATTGAAAACACTTGATTTTTTAAGGTATTTTATATAACTTATTTATATATTATAGTATATCCGAATATTATTTTGAAGATTTTAAAGAGTGTAAGGTAGGTAAATATGACAGAAGAGAAGGATAATACAATATTAAGACGGCAATCGGGGACAACGATACCTTCTAAACGACGCAAGAAGAAAAAACTTCGAAAATTACCTTTTGTAATACTGATTATTGTAGTTTTACTTATTGTAATGATTACGTATGTCGTTCATGGATATCAAAGTGGGATGAAATATGCACAAGAACATGCAAAAGATATTAAAATTCATAAATTTAATGGAGCCGTTAAAAATGACGGGAAAATCACAATATTAATGCTCGGTGCTGACCAAGCTAATGGTGGAAAATCAAGAACTGACTCTATTATGGTTGTACAGTATGACTATATTAAGAAAAAAATGAAAATGATGTCAATTATGCGTGATATTTATGCTGAAATTCCTGGTTATGACAAATATAAAATTAACGCTGCATACTCACTTGGTGGACCAGAGTTATTGAGACAAACATTAAATAAAAATTTAGGTATTAATCCTGAATACTATGCAGTCATTGATTTCACTGGCTTTGAAAAAATGATTGATGAATTAGAACCTAATGGTGTGCCAATTGATGTTGAAAAAGATATGTCAGAAAATATTGGGGTTTCATTGAAAAAAGGACATCATCGATTAAACGGTAAAGAATTATTAGGTTATGCTAGATTTAGACATGACCCAGAGGGGGACTTTGGACGCGTGAGACGTCAACAACAAGTTATGCAAACACTTAAGAAAGAATTAATTACCCCAAGTACAATCGTGAAATTACCTAAAGTAGCGGGTATATTGAGAGGATATATTAATACAGATATGCCAAACTCAGCTATTTTCCAAACAGGACTAAGTTTTGGAATACGAGGCGATAAAAATGTGGAAACACTAACTGTACCGTTAAAAAATTCTTATCAAAATATTAATACTAATAACGATGGTAGTGCATTAGATATTGATAAAGAGAAAAATAAAAAAGCAATAGAGTCATTTTTAAAAGATAATAAATAAGCAGGCCACTTTGGCCTGCTTATTTATTATCTCTTTAACTACAATAATATTATTATGTAAACTTTAAAGATTATAATATTATTGTTCTGATTTTCTCACGCCACCTACACCGTAGTGATTTTTCTTCATTTCATCAATAACTACATGGATTGCTTCTCTATTTGCGCCTGTTGTTTTCTCCACTGCATTTGTAACCTCAGTGACTAAGTTTTTTAATTGCTCATCTGAGCGTCCTTCTAATAATTTTACATTTACAATCGGCATGATGTTTTCCTCCTTATATAATTATGTGCTTAGTATATCATTTTTAAAAAATGAACTTCAAGATATTTAAACAGAACATTTGTTCTTTTTAATATTGTAAGGGAACAAATGTTCTTATATAATTGAATTATCTAAGGAGGGGATTGATATGTATGATTATAATTTACTTGAAGATAGAGACATACTATGTGTAGATCAGAAAAGTTTTTATGCTAGTGTGTCTTGTATTGAAAAAGGGTTAGATCCTTTAACGACAAAATTAGCAGTGGTTGCTGACACTAAGCGACAAGGATCTGTTGTTTTGGCAGCAACACCTAAATTAAAAGAACTTGGCATTAAAACTGGATCTAGATTATTTGAAATTCCACAGCGTAATGATATTTATATTATTAATCCAAGTATGAGAAGATATCTAGAAATATCTTTAGAAATTTCTAAAATTGCTCTTAAATATGTTCCAAGGGAAGATTTACATCAGTATAGTATTGATGAATTTTTTATGGATGTAACAAATAGCTATCATCTTTTTAATACTACAGTATATTCTTTTGCTAAGTGTTTCCAAAAGGAAGTATTAGATAAGACAGGAATATACTGTACGATAGGTATTGGCTCTAACTTGTTACTTAGTAAAGTAGCTATGGATATCGAAGCTAAACACATAAAAGAAGGTATTACTGAGTGGCGGTATCATGACATACCCGATAAATTATGGCGTATTTCACCATTGAAATCATTTTGGGGAATTAATAAAAAAACAGAAATAAAGTTAAATAAAAAAGGAATTATTACAATAGGTGATTTAGCACATTATCCTCATAGATATTTGAAGAAAGACTTTGGTATATTAGGCACTGATATGCATTTACATGCTAACGGTATAGATCAAAGTAAAATAAGAGAAAAAAGTAAAATTAATAATCCAGCTATATGTAAAAGCCAAATTTTGATGAGAGACTATCAATTTAAAGAAGCAAAAATTGTTATGCAAGAGTTGATTGAAGATGTTACTTGTAGATTAAGAGAAAGAAAGCAATTAGCACGTACTATACATTTTTCATTTGGATATACTGAAGGTGGAGGAATACATAAACAACACACTTTAACTGATGCTACAAATCTAGAACAAGATATATTTAAAGTCGTTAATGATTATGCGAATCAGTTGTGTGATAAACACGCTTTGTATCGTACGTTAAGTGTTTCACTAACACAGTTCATTCATGAAGAAAATCGACAATTAAATTTATTTGTAAATGAATATAAAAGACAAAGAGATGAAAATTTAGCTAAAACGATTGATACGTTACAAAGAAAATATGGCAAAGGCATTGTTTCAAAAGCAATTTCTTATACTGCATCTGGAACAAAACATAATAGATTAGGATTAATGGCAGGTCATAAGATGTAAATAAATGGAAGTAGGTCAAAACTCATTTTGAATTTTGGCCCACTTCCTTTTTTATGGAATATAAGTATCAAATTCATTTAAAGCAACAATACCTAATTCACGATCTTTTGGAGTTTTAAAGGTAACTTGTAAAGCACCTAAAATATCCTCACGAACTTCTAAAATTTTTAAGTTTCTTATAGAAATATTATGTAAACTAAGTATGGAAGTAATTTTATTAATCATACCCGCTTTATCTGGAATATCAATATATAAATCATACCCAACATTGACTACACCATGTTGTTTAAGAGGTAATTGATCTCTAAATATTTTTGCTTCTTCAAAGAATTGATATATTTGTTGTTCTTCTTCATTTTTAAGTTTAACTATCATATCCTTAATATTGGTTTGCATATCTTCTAGTAAACTAATGATATTTTGTTTATTACTAAGTGAGATATCCTTCCACATTTCGGCATTACTACTTGCAATTCTTGTAATATCTCTAAATCCACCAGCAGCAAGCTGTTTGACTAAAGCATGATCATTTGCATGGCTTGAACTCAAGTGTACTAAACTAGAGGCAATAATATGTGGAACATGACTGACAATCCCCGTTACATAATCATGTTCTTTTGCATTAGTAACAATAAATTTAGCTAGTGTAGGGGAGAGCAAATCTTGTAATGTTTTAGCTGCTTGTGTATTATGTTCATCATCGTAAACTAAAATATAGTATGCATTTTCAAATAAGTGCTTTTTTGAATTAAGGACACCGGATTTATGGCTACCAGCCATTGGATGCCCGCTAACAAGATGGATATTTGATTCTAATAAACGTTTTTCAAAATTTTGAATGATAAGCTTTGTACTGCCAGTATCCGTTACAATCAAGTGTGATTTAGTTTCATAATTAGGTAATGAATTTAGATATATCGCTGTTTGATGAACTGGAGTAGCAAAGATAATAATATCCGCTTCCTTAACACCAAGTGCATAATCATTAATCTTTTTATCAATTATACCAATAGACATTGCTTTATCTAGTTGAGTTACATCAGTATCATAGGCAGAAATTATAAAATCAGATTGATAAAATTTTAAATTACTAGCTAAGCTTCCACCAATTAATCCTAAACCAACAAATAAAATATTTTTCATATGAGCTCTCCTTATTTCTAAATATTCAGAATATCTATATTTTAAATTAGTCATTCATTTTAAACAATACTATTCATTAGAGTTCGCTATTTATCTAAGTTAAAATATATTTAAATTGATAAAGGGGGAAGTTGAATGGAATCAAAGATATTAGAATTAATTCAAAACTTAACTAACATTAATAGTCCTTCGGGAAATGCTTATAAAGCAATAAGTTATGTAAAACAAAAAGTAGAACATTTAGGATATTCAACTCAATTAACAAATAAAGGTGCTTTAATTATCACAGTTGAGGGCGAAGACAATGAGCGTCAACGTTGTATTACTGCTCATGTAGATACTTTAGGTGCAATGGTAAAAGAAATTAAAGAAGATGGTCGTTTAACAATCGATCTAATTGGTGGATTTAAATATAATGCGATTGAAGGAGAATATTGTCAGATTGAAACAGACTCTGGCGAAACATACACAGGGACAATATGTTTACATGAAACAAGTGTTCATGTATATCGTGAAAATGAAAAAATCCCAAGAGATATTGAACACATGGAAGTCCGTATAGACGAAAAAACGTCTTCTAAGCAAGAGACAGAAGATTTAGGAATAGAAATAGGTAATTTTATTAGCTTTGATCCAAGAACAGAAATAACATCATCTGGATTTATTAAATCCCGACATTTAGACGACAAAGCAAGTGTAGCAATGATATTAGATTTATTAGAAAGAATAAAAAGTGAACAAATTAAATTACCACATACTATTCAATTTTATATTTCTAATAATGAGGAAATAGGATATGGAGCGAATGCATCTATTTCTAATAAAATTGTAGAATTTATTGCTTTTGATATGGGAGCGCTTGGAGAGGGACAATCTTCTGATGAATATACAGTATCTATTTGTGCTAAAGATGCGTCTGGACCTTATCATAAAGGATTAAAAACACATCTAGTAAACTTATGTAAATTTAATCATATTCCATATAAAATAGATATTTATCCTTATTATACGTCAGATGCGTCTGCAGCATTAAAAGCAGGAGCAGATATTAAACATGGGTTATTTGGAGCTGGTATTGAGTCCTCTCATGCACTGGAACGAACACATATTGATTCTATACATGCCGCTCAAAACTTATTATATGCCTATTGCTTGTCATCAATAAATTGAAATAAATATTGACAAGGAAGATTTATTTATGTATTATACTGAATTATAATAACATTTTAATAATTCTGAGAATTGAGTAGAAGATATGTGATGTAGCAAATAGAAAGCTAATGGATGATGTAAATTAGCACAGCATATGTTTGAATTGGACTTAGAAGGTTAAATTTAATAACAGTAAAGTGAACATGTAATGTTAATTAAGGTGGCACCACGGTAACGCGTCCTTATCTATGGAACGTAATCGTGGTGTCTTTTTGGTATAAATATAGTAATTATTAGCTAGATAATCATAGAAAGTTAGTGGTTGATGAAAACTAACATCACTAATAATGAAATTGGGTTTATACTTATAAAAAATTAAATGAAAAATGAGTGAACTTTAAATATTTTGATAATTCAAAATATTTAGTTAATTAAGGTGGTACCGCGCGTCAGCGTCCTTTTAAATAAGGATGCTGATATTTTTTTGAGAAAGGACTAAAGCTTAATGAAAATATATTATGAAATACTTAGAGCTAATATTACACCCGAAGTATTAGGAAAGTTAAAGAAAAATAAAATTATTTTAGAAAGTACCAGTCAAAAACAAGTTAAAGGTAGATATTCTATTGTAGCATTCGAAAGCTATGGTTCTGTTGTGTTAAACAACGACTTACTAACGATAAAAACAAAAAAACAAAATATTGAAATTACTGAAAAGTCTTATGAATACTTAAAAGATTATATCAATCAATTTAATATTCAGATTACAGATGAAAAATTAAAACATTTACCATTTGTATCTGGCTTTATTGGTACATGTAGTTTTGACTTAATAAGACATGAATTTCCAATGTTAAAACAGCAATCTATACAAGAAATTAAGGACAGCAATGATATTGAATTTCACATGATAGAAGATGTATATGTATTTGATCATTATAAAGATGAATTATATGTTATTGCTACAAATCAATTCTCAGAAGTAGAACAGAAAGATTTAGAAGAAAGAGTAAAAAATAGAGTAAAGGCACTATCTCAAATTAAAGCTTATACAGATGATTATATTCATCCTCCTACGCCTTCAAATATCATGCCAAATGTATCAGATGATGAATTTATAAATACTATAAAACAATTGAAAGAACTTATAAAAGAAGGCGATATGTTTCAAGTTGTACCATCTAGAATATATAGCTACAATCATTATTTTAAAAATAATACATTGCAATTAAGTTATCAATTATACCAAAACTTAAAAAGACGTAATCCAAGTCCATATATGTACTATATTAATATGACTACACAAATTATTATAGGCAGTTCTCCAGAGAGTTTTGTAGCTGTACAAGATGGGACGGTCATTACGAATCCAATCGCTGGAACAATTAAAAGAGGTAAAACCATAAAAGAAGATAAGCAAAATGCAGAGCAATTATTGAGTGATGAAAAGGAATTAAGCGAACATCGAATGCTTGTTGATCTAGGCAGAAATGATATACATAGAGTCAGTAGAACCGGTAGTTCAAAAATTACAAAATTAATGGAAATTGAAAAATATGAACATGTCATGCATATTGTAAGCGAAGTAAGAGGTGAGATTAAGCGAGAATTATCTCCTATGACAGTAATTGCTAATTTATTACCTACAGGAACTGTTTCAGGAGCTCCAAAACTTAGAGCAATTAGGCGTATATATGAGACATATCCATATAAACGTGGCCTATATAGTGGTGGTGTAGGCTACATTAATTGCAATCAGAATTTAGATTTTGCCTTAGCAATAAGAACAATGTTAATCGATGATACTACCGTGAAAGTCGAAGCAGGATGTGGGGTGGTTTATGATTCAGTACCAGAAAAAGAATTAGAAGAAACATTATTAAAAGCAAAAAGTTTATTGGAGGTAACACCATGATTTTAATCATTGATAATTATGACTCATTTACATATAACTTAGTTGATATAGTAAGTCAATTAGACGACGTCATTGTTAAATATCCAGATGATAAAGATGTGCTTAATTACGTTAACCAAAGTGATGGTCTCATCATATCTCCAGGACCTGGTCATCCTTTAGATAGTAACCATCTATTAAATATTATTGAAAGGTATAAATCTTTACCGATATTGGGCGTATGTTTAGGTGCACAAGCAATAACATGCTATTACGGTGGCCATGTTATTCAAGGTGAAAAAGTCATGCATGGTAAAGTCGATATATTAACAGTTATTCAACAAACTAAATTATATAACAACTTAGCAAATCAATTTAATATAATGCGTTACCATTCATTAATAAGTGATGAAATCTCTTTTCCATCACAATTAATAATTACTGGAAGAACAAAAGATTGCATTCAATCTTATGAAACAAAAAATGGATTACATTTTGGTATTCAATATCATCCCGAGTCGTTTGCAACAGACCAAGGACAACAAATAATTAAAAATTTTATCGATATCGTAAAGGAAAGAGGTAAATATGATGACCTTAACATTACTCAACCAAATTCAAAGCCATGTAACACTCTCACAACATGAAACTACTGAATTTATTCAATATCTCATCAATCCAGAATGTCATACTCAAGATAAAGTAAAGTTATTACAAGCTTTCACAAATAAGTCGATACAACAAAAAGAATTAACTTATATAGTGAAAAGTCTTATTCATACGATGTATTCAACTCAACCTGAATACAAAGGAAGTATATGCGTTTGTGGAACAGGAGGAGATAAATCAAATAGTTTCAATATTTCAACGACAGTATCATTTGTAGTAGCAAGTGCAGATGTTGCAGTCATTAAACATGGAAATAAAAGCATTACATCTAATTCTGGAAGTACCGATTTATTACAACAATTACACATTCCTACTACGAAAGTAGCGAATGTAGCCAAACAAGTATCTAAAACGCATTTAGCATTTATCAGTGCTATGGAATCTTATCCAATTATGAAATATATTCAACCTATTAGAAAACTCATTCATGAACCAACTATTTTCAATATTGTTGGACCATTAATCAATCCTTTTAAATTAGATTATCAAGTAATGGGGGTATACGATGCTTTCCAATTATCCATGATTATTAAAACTATGAAAGATTTAGGACGACGAAGAGGTATCGTACTTCATGGCGCGAATAGAATGGATGAAGCAACGTTATCTGGGGATAACGAAATATATGAATTGCATGAAGATGGAACTATTTCACATTATGTTTTAAATGCACGAGATTACGGCATTGCTAATGCGAATAATATAGAACTTCAAGGTGGTACACCTGAAGAAAATAAAAACATTACCATTGATATATTAAGTGGAAAAGATCATTCCCCTAAAAGAAATGTCGTAGTGCTGAATGCAGCATTAGCCTTATATATATCAAATAGAGTGGATAGTATTAAAAAGGGCGTTGATTTAGCAAAAGATTTAATTAATAGTGGCAAAGCCTTAAAACAATATCAGTTGATGAAAGGGGAATAAAAGTGACAATATTAGATGAGATTGTACAGTATAAAAAACAATTACTAAGTGATGGGTATTATACTGATAAAATAAAACATATTAAAAAAGTTGATGTATCTTATAAGTCAGCTCTAGAAACCACTTTGAAAAGAGAATCAACATTGAGTATTATTGCAGAAATAAAATCTAAAAGTCCTTCTGTAAAAGCATTCAAGGACATTAACTTAGAGCATCAAATTGCTAAATATGAAAATCATGGAGCAAATGCTATTTCAATTTTAACCGATGAAAAATATTTTGGAGGAAGTTTTGAACGTCTACAAACGTTAACACAACTCACACATTTACCAGTATTATGTAAGGATTTTATCATTGATCCGCTTCAAATTGATCTTGCTAAGAGAGCTGGAGCTTCTATTATTTTATTAATAGTAAATATTTTAACCAATGATACACTTCAGTCTTTATATCATTATGCAATGTCTCAAAACTTAGAAGTCTTAGTTGAAGTCCATAACAAAGAAGAGTTAGAACGCGCATATCAAATTAAACCTAAAATCATTGGAGTAAATAATAGAGATTTAAAAACATTTATTACTAAAGTAGAACATACTAATGACATTTTGGAAATGAAAAAAGAAGGTTATTACTATATTTCTGAAAGTGGTATTACAACTTTAAATGATGTAAAAAAAATTGTAAGTAGTGGAATAGACGGGTTACTTGTGGGAGGAGCTTTAATGAATAGTAATAATATATCATCGTTATTACCTTCATTAAAATTAAATAAAGAGAAATGAATATACTAAAATTTTGTGGTTTTAAAACAAAAAGTGATATTTTAAAAGTCAATTCCTTAGACATAGACATGATAGGTTTTATTCATTATCCAAAAAGTAAACGTCATTTAAATATAGAACAAATTAACTATTTAAATCAATTTGTAGCAAAGCACATTCATCGAGTTATAGTTGTTGTGAATCCTACATATAAAGAATTAAATACATTGTTGCAACAAACCAATGTGAATGCCATTCAATTTCATGGTAATGAAGCAATTGAATTAATCCAAAAAGTTAAATTGAATTTTAAGAATATTAAGATAATTAAAGCGTTGCCGGCTACAGAAAATTTGAATAGAGATATTAATCAATATAAGCCATGGGTGGATTTATTTATTATTGATACTCCTTCAATTCAATTGGGTGGTACGGGTCAAACGTTTAATTGGCAAATATTAGAATCAGTAAGCCAAGACATTCCTTATCTTATTGCAGGAGGAATAAACATAAATGCTATTCAACAGATTGAAAAGCTAGATTTATCACATAAAGGCTATGATATATCCAGTGGTATAGAGACAAATGAATGCAAGGATAAATTGAAAATGGAAACAATTATAAATTACGTTAAAAGGAGCTTAGAATATGAAACAGATACAAACTGAAGCAAATGAACTAGGTTTTTTTGGTGAGTACGGAGGACAATATGTACCGGAAACATTAATGCCAGCTATCATTGAATTAAAGAGAGCGTATAAAAAAGCCAAAAGTGATCCTAAATTCCAACAAGAGATAGCATATTATTTAAAGGATTATGTTGGGAGAGAAACACCATTGACTTATGCGAAATCATACACAGAAACATTAGGTGGGGCTAAAATTTATTTAAAAAGAGAAGATTTAAATCATACTGGTGCCCATAAAATCAATAATGCCATAGGTCAAGCATTGCTCGCTAAACGAATGGGTAAACATAAACTTGTTGCAGAAACGGGAGCTGGACAACACGGAGTTGCAAGTGCCACAGTGGCTGCATTATTTGATATGGAATTGATTGTTTTTATGGGAAGAGAAGACATCAAAAGGCAACAACTGAATGTATTTAGAATGGAATTATTAGGAGCTAAAGTTGAAGCTGTGGATGAAGGTCAAGGAACTTTATCTGACGCAGTTAATAAAGCGCTACAGTATTGGGTAAGTCACGTGGAGGATACACATTATCTATTAGGATCAGCTTTAGGACCGGATCCATTTCCAACAATGGTTAGAGATTTTCAGAGTGTAATTGGTCAAGAAATAAAATCACAACTATTAGAGAAGGAACATCGTTTGCCAGATGCAGTAGTTGCTTGTGTAGGAGGAGGATCTAATGCAATAGGAACATTTTATCCTTTTATCAAAGATAATGTGAAATTATACGGTGTGGAGGCAGCTGGCAGAGGTAAGGATACTAATCAACATGCACTTGCGATAGGGAAGGGAAAGGCTGGCGTGCTTCATGGATCAAAAATGTATTTAATCCAAGATGAACATGGACAAATTGAATTGGCACATTCTATCTCAGCAGGATTAGATTACCCAGGTATTGGACCTGAACATTCATATTATCATGATATTGGAAGAGTAACCTATGAATGTGCTAGCGATGAAGAAGCAATGGAAGCACTTGTCCGCTTCACCAAAATAGAAGGTATTATCCCCGCTATAGAAAGTGCACATGCATTAAGTTATGTAGAAAAATTAGCACCTCAAATGAAACAAAACGATATATTAGTAGTGACAATATCTGGACGTGGAGATAAAGATATGGAAACGATTCAACAATATATCCAACAAAGAAAGGAGGACAAAAATGAGTAAATTATTTATTCCTTATATCATGGGTAATAGACAATTTTTAGAAAATGTAAAATTACTTGATAAAAGTGGAGCAGATATGATAGAAATTGGTATTCCATTTTCAGATCCTGTAGCTGATGGACCTATCATTATGAAAGCTGGTCATGAAGCACTTCAAAATCATATAACAATCGACTATATATTTGATGAGTTAGATAAACATCAAAACGAAATTAATTGTAAATATGTCCTAATGACATACTATAATGTTATTTTAAGTTATGGAGAAAAAGCCTTTTTTAAAAAATGCGATGATATTGGTGTTTATGGAGTAATTATTCCAGACTTACCATTTGAATTAATAGAACAATTAAAACAACAATTAAATGATAATAGAGTAGTAAAAATAATTTCATTAATAGCAATGACGGCAGATACAAATCGTATACAAAATATAGCAAAACATGCTGAAGGATTTATCTATACTGTAACGATGAATGCTACTACAGGAGAAGATGGAACGTTTCATCCAAAGCTTAAAGACCAGATAAAAATGATTAAATCTTTTACAGCTCTTCCAGTTGTAGCAGGATTTGGAATAAGAACTACAGACCATATAAAAGATTTGGTAAAAGATGTAGATGGTGTTGTTATTGGAAGTGAAATCGTTCGAAGATTTGAAAATGATGACTTAAATCAAACAGGAGAATACTTAAGGGAGATTAGACAAATTTTAAATAACTATTAGCATAGTATAAAATAAAAGCTATTTAAAGTATTCATAGCATGAAATACTTAAGAATTAGTAGCAATGTAGTATTAATTGATTTAAAATGAAATTAGATATGAATTTAAGAGCTGAAAATCATTCTTTTTCAGCTCTTATTATTTGTAGAAGATAGAAGCCAAGAATTTAAGAGCATTTAGGTTAATTGGAAGTGTATACAGGTTTATATTTTAGTTTTAACCTTATCTAGTGTATACTTATTGAGATTAGACCGATGCGTATTCACAACATATACATAAGCTAAAATTTTAAAATTAGTCAACTCAAATTAAATAAAGATTCTAAATTAGGAGTTATAGAGATAATGAAGTTTACAAATTTAACATCTACAGAATTTGGCGATTTTACTGAAAAAATGCCATATAGCCATTTTACACAGATGACTGAAAATTATGAGTTAAAAGTTGCTGAGAAAACTGAAACTCATTTAGTAGGAATTAAAAATAAAGATAATGAAGTCATTGCTGCTTGTATGCTAACTGCTGTACCCGTTATGAAAATTTTTAAATATTTTTATTCAAATCGTGGTCCAGTCATTGATTATGAAAACAAAGAACTCGTTCACTTTTTCTTTAACGAATTAAGTAAATATTTAAAACAACAACATTGTTTATATGTACGTATAGACCCTTATTTGCCTTATCAATATCGTAATCATGATGGTGATATTACAGGAAATGCTGGGAATGATTGGTTCTTCGATAAAATGAAACAATTAGGATATCAACACGAAGGTTTTACAACAGGATTTGATCCAATATTACAAATTCGGTTCCATTCAGTTTTAAATTTAAAGGATAAAACTGCTAAAGATGTATTAAATGGAATGGATAGTTTACGAAAAAGAAATACTAAAAAAGTCCAAAAAAATGGTGTTAAAGTAAGATTTCTTACTAAAGAGGAATTACCTATTTTCAGATCATTTATGGAAGATACATCAGAGACTAAAGAATTTTCTGATAGAGAGGATAGTTTTTACTATAATCGATTTGATCATTTTAAAGATAGAGTATTAGTACCTCTCGCATATATAAAATTTGATGAATATCTTGAAGAACTTCATGCAGAACGTCAGACATTAAATAAAGACTTAAACAAAGCTCTAAAAGATATTGAAAAACGACCAGATAACAAAAAAGCACAAAATAAAAAAATAAATTTAGAACAGCAATTAAAAGCAAATGAGCAAAAAATTGATGAAGCAACACAACTTCAATTAGAACATGGTAACGAATTACCAATATCTGCTGGATTCTTCTTTATTAATCCATTTGAAGTTGTATATTATGCAGGTGGAACGTCAAATAAATATAGACACTTCGCTGGAAGTTATGCAGTTCAATGGACTATGATTAATTATGCAATTGATCATGGCATTGACCGTTATAATTTTTATGGGATTAGTGGTCATTTTACAGATGATGCTGAAGATGCAGGTGTTGTAAAATTTAAAAAAGGATTTAATGCAGATGTAATTGAATATGTTGGTGATTTCGTTAAACCTATAAATAAACCAATGTATTCACTATATACAACACTTAAAAAAATTAAAAAAAGATTGAATTAAGAGGGGGATAGTGCGAATATGAAATTTACAGAGTTAACAGTTAAAGAATATGAAACCTTCGTACAAAATCCATCATTAGAGAGTCATTACTTTCAAGTTACTGAAAATATAAAAACTAGAGAAAATGACGGATTTGAAGTTGTGTTATTAGGCGTAAAAGATGAAAGTAATAAAGTGATTGCTGCAAGTCTTTTCTCAAAAATTCCAACTATGGGAAGTTATGTATACTATTCAAATCGTGGACCGGTGATGGATTATTCCGATTTAGGTCTTGTTGATTTTTACCTAAGAGAATTAGAAAAATACCTACACCAACATCAATGTTTATATGTAAAACTTGATCCATATTGGATTTATCAAATTTATGATAAAGATATCAATCCGGTTGAAGGTCACGAAAAAAATGATGCTTTAGTTAATTTATTTAAATCACATGGTTACGAACATCATGGTTTCACTACGAAATATGATCGCTCTAGTCAAGTGAGATGGATGGGTGTAAATTATCTAAAAGGTGAAACACCTGCATCATTGAAAAAGCAGTTTGATAGTCAACGTAAAAGAAATATAAATAAAGCGATAAACTATGGAGTAAAAGTAAGATTTCTTAAAAGAGATGAACTAAACATTTTCTTAGACTTGTATCGTGAAACAGAAGCACGTACCGGTTTTGTTTCAAAAACAGATGAATATTTTTATAATTTTATAGATACATACGGCGATAAAGCATTAGTGCCATTAGCATATATTGATTTAGATGACTATATTAAATCATTGCAAACCTCTTTAAATGATAAAGAAACGCGTCGTGATCAAATGATGTCTAAAGACAATAAAAGTGACAAACAGCTGAAAAAAATTGCTGAATTAGATAAACAAATAGAACATGACCAAAAAGAGCTCTTACATGCAAGTGAATTACGTCAAACTGATGGACAAATTTTAAACTTAGCTTCTGGAGTATACTTTGCAAATGCTTATGAAGTAAACTATTTCTCAGGCGGCTCATCAGAAAAATACAATAATTATATGGGACCATACATGATGCATTGGTTTATGATGAATTATTGCTTTGACCATGGATATGATCGATATAATTTTTATGGTTTATCTGGTGATTTCACTGAAAATAGTGAAGATTATGGTGTTTATCGCTTTAAAAGAGGGTTTAATGTATATATCGAGGAGTTAATTGGAGACTTCTATAAACCAATTAATAAACCTAAATATTGGCTATTTAAAACATTGAATCGTATACGTAAGAAGATTAAAAAATAACAATTAGAATAAAAAGCATATTGGCAATCTTGCCAGTATGCTTTTTATAATTAGTGATAGAGACTAATTATAAATAGTGTAGGTAAATTCTAAGTTGTAAATACAAGTTGCATCCTACAAATTAATAATAGCATATCAATCATTTTTATCAATGATACACCAAAAGAAATTTGTTTTTGATATTTTATAAAAAATGAATTTTATATCTTTTTATAATTCAAATGATAAATACATAGCTATTATATCATCAAATAACTAATCTAATAGAAATCATTCCGCTTTGATTGATTTATCAAATAATTAAGAATGATTGTATGAATCGTAATGTCGACAACCATGATTCAATACTTTAGATATTGATTACCGAACTGTAGAAAAATAATAACTTTAAATAAATACTCATAAAATTAGAATGCATGGGCATATGTAAATGAGTTAAGGAATATATTAAAACTTTAAATATCTGTATTTTGTTAAAAAGCTTAAATTGAAGATATTCATATAAAAATACAGATTTCAACAATTTAGTTTACATAATATATATTATAGGAAGTTGTATATATAACGATTAGGGGACCTATTCTATTTTAATGACACTGTAATGATATATTTTAGTTATAATCCTGTGGTTAACATTGATCTATCTAAAATGATTGACTTAGTTATAATTTGTTATGATAAAAATCAACTACGTTATATATAACGTAGAAAATACTAATATGAATCTAGTGTTGGTATTTATGACACAATATATTTTGATAATGAATCAATTATTGAATGCTTATTTAGTTTACATAATGTAAGATATCAAATTATTTTTGCAGATAAATAATTTATTACCTGTTCTACCTTATCAATTTACGGTCTATCGATGATAATGGACCATGATTTATAATAACAATTATTTCAAAGAATGACTTTTATATCATAAAAAATGATCCATTCTTATAATTTTGATTATCGTTTATTAAGACGATTTTATTAAATATACCTTTCCAATATTATGAGCAATATACTCCTTTTAAAATTATCGAATAATCAATAAGATCACTTATTTTAAGTCTAATACATGTATTAAAGAAATCACTACTAATATAAAAGGAATATGTAATATTTTAGGTAAAATAATGTTATAAAACGTAAATATTTAATTGATAATGATTATCATTTTCTATTATAATGTTCTCTAGGAGGTAAGAAAATGCAAAAATTATTTAAATATATTCTATTAATTTTATCAGTTATTTTAATTTTATCAGCATGTAATAAGCAATCGGATTCAAATTCTTCATCTAGTAAAAATACCATTACAGTAAAAAATACATATGAATTTAAGGATAAGAATCATACACATAGTAGAGGCAAAAATAAAACAGAAACAGTTAAAGTACCAGTTAATCCAAAACGTGTAGCAGTACTAGATTATGGCGCGTTAGATATTATGCAACAAATGGGACTTCAAGATAAAATAGTTTCTATTGCTAAAGGACAAGGTGCTTCATTCTTACCTTCTTCCCTTTCGGAATTTAAAAACAGTAAATATACAAATCTAGGCAATCCTGGAAGACCTAATTATGATGAATTAGCTAAATCAAAGCCTAATGTTATCTTTGCTTCATTTAGACAAGCACATACAAAAACAATAGATGAAATGAAAAAAGCGGCGCCTAATGCTAAAATTTTATTTGTTAGTCCCGATAATGATCATTATATTTCATCAATTAAAGAACATACGACATTGTTTGGTAAAATTTTCAAAAAAGAAGAAAAAGCAAAAGCGCTTAATCATAAATTAAGTGAAGAAGTGAAAAAGACTAAAAAAGTAATGAATAATGATACCGTATTACTTTTAAATGTTGATGATAAAGGCATTAGTGTCTTCGGACCAACTGGTAGATTCGGGGGCTTCTTAAATAAAGATTTAGGAATTAATCACGCTGATCCTAAAATGAAAGCAAATTCAGCTGGTAATATAGTTACTAATGAGTATTTAAATAAAATTAATCCTAATAAATTGTTTGTAATTAATCGAACTAAAAATGCGGATGACAAAACGTTACCTTCTGCTTTAAATAATAAAGTGATAAAAGATATGAAAGCAATAAAAAATCACCAAGTATATCAATTTGAAGCTAACGCTTGGTATTTTAGTGAAGGTGGTATTGAAACAACTATTCATCAATTAAATAAAATTGAAAAAGCCTTTAAAAAATAATCATGTTATACACCATTAATAATATAAATAGGAGTGGGATAACGAATTCAAAATGAATTCTATCCTACTCCCTTATATTTATCTTCTATCACGACGGCGATACATGTACTCGTCGTGATCATATTTTTTCATCTCTTTTTCCAATTGCTTTTCTTTACGTTCTCGGCGCCATCCTCTTGTAAAATACCATAAAAGGAAACTAATCATTAAACTTATAATGGCAAGAAAAGCCGCATAGCCTAATAAAGGCTGGAACGTTATATTATAAAAATTAGGAATAAAGAAAGCTAATATTGCTAAAACAACGAAGGTAATTACTGTTGCTGAAAACCATTTTTTCAGTACCAATGTACAAAAGACAGTTAATATCATCATTGCTACGATTGTAATCCAAAGATAATTTGGCATATCAAATATCGTCATAAAAAACGCCTCAACTTTTATATTTTATAATATGTAATATACAATACTTTTATAAATAATTATACCTTCTTAATTATTAAAATGACTCAGACTAAAGGCTTAAAACTGAGTTTACAAATAATATTATGTATAATATATATGAGAATAACTATTTAGGAGTGAATAAAATGAACACAGGCTTACCACTCAGAAAACATGTTCCAGATAATGAAAAATGGAATTTAGAAGATTTATTTACGAATGATGAAGCATTTTATAATACTTTAAATGATGTATTAGAGAAATCCGCTCAATTTAATCAAAAATATAAAAATAATTTATCAGAAACTAAAATTATTCTAGATGCGCTTAAAGAATATGAAGACTTACTTATACAATTTGATCGATTAGGTAATTATGCTGAACTTAGATTAAGTGTCGATACTACAAATGAATTAGCGCAAACGTTAAATGCCAAACTATCAACATCTTATGGTAAGATATCTAGTTTATTATCATTTGTTGAATCTGAAATAATGATACTCTCTGATGATAAATTGAAAGAGCTAAAAGAGCAGTTCAATAGTCCTCATTATCTAGAAAAATTAATAAAACGTAAACCTTATCAATTATCTTCAGAAGTTGAAGAAGTGCTTGCTAGTTTGTCACCTACTTTTCAAAGTGCTTATGAACTCTATGGAACAACTAAAATGCTTGATATTGCGTTTGAATCGTTTGAACATAATCATGAAACGTATCCTTTAGATTATGCAACTTTTGAAAACGAATATGAAGACAGTTCAGATCCAGAGTTTAGACGTAAAAGTTTCGAAACTTTTAGTAATGCATTACGTAAATATCAACACACAACAGCCGCAACATATAATCAACATGTGCAACAAGAAAAAATTGAGGCTAATTTAAGAGGCTATGATTCTGTTATAGATTATTTACTACAAGAACAAGAAGTTACACGTGAAATGTATGATAGACAAATTGATGTCATCATGAGTGATTTAGCACCTGTGATGCAAAAATATGCCAAAATACTGCAAAGAATTCATAACTTAGATAAAATGCGATTTGAAGATTTAAAAATATCAGTTGATCCAAGTTATGAACCAGATATTTCAATAGAAGACTCAAAACAATATATTCACGGTGCTTTAGGTGTTTTAGGCGATGACTATATTAAAATGGTTGATAATGCTTATAATCATCAATGGATTGATTTTGCACAAAATAAAGGTAAAGATACTGGCGCGTATTGTGCTAGCCCTTATTTTACGCATTCATATGTATTTATTTCATGGACAGGTAAAATGGCAGAAACCTTCGTATTAGCGCATGAATTGGGTCACGCTGGTCATTTTACATTGTCACAAAAACATCAACATTTATTAGATTCAGAAGCATCTATGTATTTTGTAGAAGCGCCTTCTACAATGAATGAAATGCTAATGGCAAACTACTTATTTAGTAATAGTAATGATGCACGTTTTAAACGATGGGTGATTGGCTCAATCATATCTCGCACATATTATCATAATATGGTCACGCATTTACTAGAAGCTGCATATCAAAGAGAAGTATATAAAAAAGTTGATAATGGTGAATCTTTAACAGCACCGGTTCTTAATAAGTTAATGAGAAACGTTTATGAACAATTCTTTGGTGATGCGGTTGAACTTACTGATGGAATGGAATTAACTTGGATGAGACAACCACATTATTATATGGGATTATATTCATATACGTATTCAGCTGGATTAACTATTGGCACAGTGGTCTCTCAAAAAATTAAAAAAGAAGGACAAAAAGCAGTCGATGCATGGTTAGAAACGTTAAAAGCTGGAGGAAGTAAAAATCCAGTTGAACTTGCAAAAGTAGCAGGCGTTGATATAACAACAAATGCCCCACTTAAATCTACTATTGCGTATATTTCAGAATTAGTAGATGAAGTAGAAATACTTACAAATGAAATCGAACATAATTAATGTATTATAAAGGAGTGAGACACTATTCAAAATGAATAGTGTCTCACTCCTTTACTTTGATTTTTTTAGTTTGAATAAAACTATCAACTATAAAGTAGTTTAACGATCATATTTATCAAAATGTTCACCAGTAAAGTAATAATAAACACTTTCTGCTATATTTCTTACATGATCCCCTACTCTTTCTAAGTTACGTGCAGCTAAATGAGCTTGTCCAGCTACAAACGGATCATTATCAATTAGATAAGTTGTGTTAACAATATTCACGTATAAATCGTCAATATCTTTATCACGTTCGATAATTTCTTTAATCAATGTTAAATCTTCATTTTTAACAGCAGTATTTAAGTCTTCTAACATTAATAATGCAAGTTTACCCATTGTTTTTAAACGTGTTAAGACATAATGATCTGTAATTTTTACTCTTAGTCGAATATGAGCGATATTTGCAGCATTATCCCCCATTCTTTCAAAATCAGTAGAAATTTTTAAAGCTGCCATCATCATTCTTAAATCAGTAGCAATGGGTTGTTGTTTCGTAATTAACATGATTACTTGTTCGTTAATGTCATAATCAAATTTGTTAATTTCTTTATCTTTTTCAATGACGTGTCTAGCAAAGTTTCTATCATCTTCACTCAATGATTCAATAGCATTGTTAACATTTGAATAAACACGAAGACCAAGACGACGAAGTTCTTTAATTAAATCGTCCAATTGGCCTTCATATTTTTGTCTAATAATTTTCATTAAGCATTAACCGAAACGACCAGAAATATAATCTTCTGTTTGTTTGTCTGAAGGATTAGAGAAGATTTTATCAGTATCGTCATATTCATTTACATAACCATTAAGGAAGAATGCTGTTTTATCAGAAACACGTGCAGCTTGTTGCATGTTGTGTGTAACCATAATGATAGAATAATTTTCTTTTAATTCTTGAACCAGTTCTTCAACTCTTAAAGTAGAGATAGGATCTAATGCAGACGTAGGTTCATCCATTAAAATAACATCTGGTTCAATTGCTAAACATCTAGCAATACAGACACGTTGTTGTTGTCCCCCTGATAATCCATACGCATTTGTATGTAATCTGTCTTTTAATTCATCCCAAATTGCAGCACCACGTAATGACTTTTCAACAATTTCATCAAGTAATTTTTTATCTTTAATACCATGGATTTTTGGACCATAAGTAATATTATCATAAATTGATTTAGGAAACGGATTTGGTTGTTGGAATACCATTCCTACATTCGTTCTTAGTTTTTCTTTTGAATAGTTGCTATCAAAAATATTTTGTCCTCTGTATAAAATTTTACCCGCAGTTTTAACTGATGGTACTAATTCAACCATACGATTTAATGTTTTAATATATGTTGATTTACCACAGCCAGAAGGTCCGATAATAGCAGTGACATTATTTTCTAAGATATCTAAATTGATATTTTGTAAAGCATGATTTTCACCATACCATAAATCTAAATTTTGAGTTGAATAAACTACTTTTCTTTCACTGTCAGGTTTAATATCTTTTTTATTTTCATTATTAGTTGTTACAATTGTTGTCTTTTGCGACTGATTGTCGTTATGTTGTTGTGTGTCGTTTGTTGGATGAGTGTGATTTGAGCGTTGATCAACAACATCATTTGTATGTTGTTCAACGTTCTTTTTCTTTTCATCTACATTGATTTTTGCCATATATAAAACTCCTTTTATTTTAAGAAAGAAAGCAGAAACCTTTCTCTCTATCCCAAATAACTTTAATAATAAAATGCTTAATATTTTCTAGAAAATTTATTACGTAAGAAAATTGCTAAACCGTTCATTAATAATAAGATAACAAGTAATACGATAATACCTGCTGATGCCACGTTTTGGAATTCAGCTTGTGGCATTTTAGCCCAAGTATAAATTTGAGTTGGTAAAGCAGTAAACATTGAGAATAAACCAGATGGTACTGCTAAGAAAATAGTCGGAATACCGATTAAGATTAATGGTGCTGTTTCACCTAATGCACGTGAAAGTGATAAAATAAATCCCGTTAAAATACCAGGTAAAGCAGCGGGTAAAACCACTTTTCTAATTGTTTGCCATTTATTTCCACCTAGACCATAAGATGCTTCTCTTACAGAATTAGGTACGGCACGAATCGCTTCCTGACTTGAAACGATAATAATCGGTAAGATAAGTAATGACATTGTTAAAGCAGCAGCGATAACAGTATTTCCTAAAGATAATGATTCAATACCAGCGCCACGTACAAATAATGTTAAACCTAATAAACCAAATACAATTGAAGGGACACCAGCTAAGTTAGAAATACAAATTTTAACGAAACTTGTAAACATATTATCGCGTGCGTATTCTTCAAGATAAATTGCTGTACCAACACCTAAGATAATAGAAATTGGGATAATAGTAATCATTAACCATAATGTACCAGCTAATGCGCCTTTAATCCCAGCTTGTGATGGTGTTGAAGATGAGAAACTTGTAAAGAATTCAGGTGTTAAATGTCCTATACCTTTTACAAGTGTTTGAATCAGTAGTGCGGCAAGAACGATTAAAGCAAATACAATACATGCAAAGAATAGCCATTTATTAAGACTATTTTTTTTATCACGACTAGATAGGTTTTTTTCGACTTTATTTTTGTCAACTAAACCTTTAGCTCTTGGATCAGTCGTTGCTGTCATATTAATACTCCTCTCTATAACGCTTAGATATCCAGTATGAAATTAAGTTCATAATTAATGTGAAAATGAATAATGTGAAGCCAACTGCATAAATACTATAGTAAATATCTGAACCGAATGTCGCATCACCTGTAGCAATTTCAACAATATAACCTGTCATTGTTTGAATAGAGCTTGTTAATGTTAAAGATGATGTCGGTGAACTACCTGCAGCTAATGATACGATCATTGTTTCACCAATAGCACGAGAAATACCAAGTACAATTGAAGCAATTACACCAGAAGCGGCAGCTGGTAATACGACTTTAGTTGCCACTTCAAATTTAGTTGAACCTAAACCAAAAGCACCTTCCCGCATTTTATTAGGTACAGAAGCCATTGCATCTTCACTCATACTTGTAATAATTGGAACAATCATTATTCCAACTACGATACCAGGACTGATAGAGTTAAAACTATCGAGTTGAGGTATAAATGTTCTTAATAAAGGTGTTACAAAAGTTAAAGCAAAGAAACCGAATACGATAGTTGGAATACCAGCTAAGATTTCAAGAATAGGTTTAATAATACGTCTTGCTTTATCGCTTGCATATTCACTTAAGTAGATTGCAGCCCCTAATCCGATAGGAACAGCCACTAAAGTACCAATGAAAGTGATTTTTAAAGTACCAAGAATTAAAGCCCAAATACCATATTTAGGATCAGAACTTGTAGGGCTCCAATCTTTAGTAAAAAGAAACTCAGTAATTGAAACACGTGTAAAGAATGTGATTGTTTCAGTGATTAACGTAAATAGTATACCGATAGTTGTTAAAATAGAGATGGCAGCAATAATTCCTAAAATAATTGGCACGATTTTATCAGAAAATCCACCTTTTTTAGCGTTATTTTTAGCTATCATCTCTCTAACATTAGTGTTAGAAGCCATATGTAACCCTCTCTTTTTATTTCTCCCAATAGATTTTAAAAAAGAGCAGGAAATTATCAGGTAACGAATGAGTTCAAATTAATTTAAAACACTTTAACAATCACCCATGTATATATCCTGAACAACTCATGTAACATTTACATGAGTTGTTAATTCCCAGCCCTTTATATTAATAATGATTATTATTTGTCAGAATCTTTTTTGTATTTATCTAATTCTTTAATTTCATCTTTATAAACTTTGCTTGGTGAAGCAACGTATCCAGCATCTTCAGCTGATTTACCTTTATCATCTAAAGTGAATTTCAAGAATTCTCTCATAACATCATTATCTTCTAATGATTTTTCTTTAACATATAAGAATAATGGTCTACTTAAAGGATAAGAACCATCTTGGATAGTCTTTTTAGTAGGTTCTACAGATTTACCATCGTCACCTTTAATTTTAACTTCTTTTAATTTATCTTTATTTTGTTTATAGAAGTTATAACCGAAGTAACCAATACTTTCTTTGTTTTTCTCAACTGATTGAACGATAACGTTAGTATCTCCATTTTTTTGAGCTTTGATATCTTGTTTATCCATAACTTCTTCTTCCCAGAAGTCATAAGTACCATGACTTGAGTTTGGAGAGAAAGCTTTGATTTCTTTGTTAGGCCAGCTAGAATCTACATCTTTCCAAGTTTTAGCTTCGCCACTGTAGATTTTTTTCAATTGATCTTTAGATAATTCTTTTACAAAGTCATTATCTTTATTAACAGCAACAGTTACACCATCTTGTGCAATTTTAAATTCTTTATATTTAATGTTTTTGTCTTCTAATTTTTGTTTTTCTTCATCTTTGATAGGTCTAGAAGCTTGTGAGAAGTCTGTTTCACCAGCGATGAATTTTTCAAAACCAGCACCAGTACCTGCTTGACCAGATGAAATAGTTGCGCTTGGATGATCTTTAGCCCATTTTTCATTTAATTTTTCAACGATTGGAGCAACAGTAGATGAACCTTCACCTTTTGCAGAACCTTCAAGGTCTTTTCCATCTCCTGAACCACTGCCGCCACTATTTCCACCGCCACATGCGCCTAAAAGAACAGTAGCACCTAAAACAGTTGTACCAACTAATTGCCATTTCTTCATTAAAACATCCTCCTAATTATAGATAACCCAAAATGTTATATGTATTTCTTACAATGCTTATATTACATACTTTTTGTTAATGTAAAATAGAGTAATTGTAAATATTTTGTTAATTTATCAAAAAACTTATGTTTTATATAAATAAAACCCATAAAAAAACCATCGAAAGTGTTACCTTTCAATGGTTTTGAACTATCTATATAATATAGAAGAAACTCGTTTTTCATGAACTCATTATTCTTGAATAAGGGTTTTACCTTTTTTAGTTAATGTAATTTTTCCAGTTTCAATATTTATAATTTTTCTTTTATATAAATGACCAATTGCACGTTTAAATGAACCTTTACTCATGTTGAATACTTCTTTAATTGCTTCCGGACTTGATTTATCCCAAAATGGAAGTTCACCATCATACTCTACTAACAAATCAAAGATGACTTGACCATCTTCATCTAAACGTTCATGTGCGAGTGGTAAGAATGAACCGTTCAATTCACCTTTTTCATTATGCCCGATAATACGTACTTCTACAGCTTCGCCTAGTCTTGGCTCATGTTTACGTTCAGACTCATGTACAAATACTTTGTAACCATCCTCAGTTAATAAAAAAGTACCGATACGTAATAAACGATAAGGTCTTGCTTTTAATACTTGATTTTGCATATCATCATTAGATACAGGTGTAAACATTTTTTCCACAATTGTTTCACTAGCTAAACGCGCGAACATTTGATGATCTCTATCGATTCTTAATGTGACTAATACATAATCTCCTGATTGAGGCCATAACGATTTAACTTTAGGTAAATCTTCCCATGGAATAAGCACTTCTCTTGGTAAACCAACATCTACTCTTGCACCATCTCTATCTGTTTTTAATACTTTTGCAAAATCATATTTATCTTTTGTAATATCAGGCATATTTTGAGTAGCAAATAATTCACCTGAACGGTTTGGATAAATGAAGAAACTATATTCTTCTCCAATTTCGAATTCATCTTCCTCATTGATTTCTGACTGATTTAACTTCACTTGTTCACCATTTGGACCTTTTAATAAATAAGTAGAGCCTTCCAATCCAAGAACTTCTAGAAATTCAATTGAACCAACGATATCTTTGTCTAATGCCATAGTTGTCTCCTTTAAGCAGTGTATTTCTAAGTATTATAACATGAGTTTTGTAAAGTATCATTGACATAAATGATATAAGGTCGAATATAGGAACATTATATGATATAATTTTTTGCGTTAGATAAACGATGAATAAAGGAGTAAATGAATGTTACAAGTTACGGATGTAAGTTTACGTTTTGGTGATCGTAAACTATTTGAAGATGTAAATATTAAATTTACTGAAGGTAATTGTTATGGACTTATCGGTGCGAATGGTGCAGGTAAATCTACTTTCTTAAAAATCTTATCTGGAGAAATTGATTCACAAACGGGTCATGTTTCTCTTGGGAAAGATGAACGTTTAGCAGTATTAAAACAAGATCACTTTGCTTATGAAGATGAACGTGTATTAGATGTAGTTATAAAAGGTCATGAACGTCTATTTGAAGTGATGAAAGAGAAAGACGAAATTTATATGAAACCTGACTTCAGTGATGAAGATGGCATTCGTGCAGCTGAATTAGAAGGTGAATTTGCTGAAATGAATGGATGGAATGCCGAAGCAGATGCAGCTTCCCTACTATCAGGACTTGGTATTACCCCAGATTTACATGATAAGCAAATGTCAGAGTTAGAAAATAATCAAAAAGTAAAAGTATTATTGGCACAAAGTTTATTTGGAGATCCAGATGTTTTATTACTCGATGAGCCTACCAATGGTCTTGATATTCCTGCCATTAGTTGGTTAGAAGATTTCTTAATTAACTTTGAAAATACTGTCATTGTCGTATCTCATGATCGTCATTTTTTAAATAATGTATGTACACATATTGCAGATTTAGATTTTGGCAAAATCAAAGTCTATGTTGGTAACTATGATTTTTGGTATCAATCAAGTCAACTTGCTCAAAAAATGGCTCAAGAACAAAACAAGAAAAAAGAAGAAAAAATTAAAGAATTACAAGACTTCATTGCTCGTTTCTCTGCGAATGCGTCAAAATCAAAACAAGCAACTAGTCGTAAGAAGCAATTAGAGAAAATTGAACTTGATGATATTCAACCATCTTCAAGACGTTATCCTTATGTGAAATTCACCCCAGAAAGAGAAATTGGTAACGATTTATTAGTAGTTGATGGTATCTCAAAAACAATTGATGGTGAAAAAGTTTTAGATAATATTTCATTCACTATGAATCCAAATGATAAAGCTATTTTAATTGGCGATAGTGAAATTGCTAAAACTACCCTATTAAAAATACTTGCTGGTGAAATGGAACCAGATGAAGGTTCATTTAAATGGGGAGTGACAACTTCATTAAGCTATTTCCCTAAAGATAATTCTGATTTCTTCGAAGGCGTAGATATGAATTTAGTTGAATGGTTACGTCAATATGCTCCTGAAGATGAACAAACTGAAACATTTTTACGTGGCTTCTTAGGACGTATGCTATTTAGCGGTGAAGAAGTTAAGAAAAAAGCAAGTGTATTATCAGGTGGAGAGAAAGTACGTTGTATGTTAAGTAAAATGATGCTTTCAAGTGCCAATGTTTTACTACTTGATGAGCCAACGAATCATCTTGATTTAGAAAGCATTACAGCTGTTAATGATGGATTAGCTTCATTCAAAGGATCAATTATCTTTACTTCATATGATTTTGAATTTATTAATACAATCGCTAATCGTGTGATTGACTTAAACCAACCAGGTAGTTTATCTAAAGAATTGCCATATGAAGAATATCTAAAAGAAATTGGTGTGTTACAAAAATAAAATAACAGGATTTTAATAAGTTATCTTCTATTTTTAAAATTTAAAATATGCATAAAACTGTCGATAAATAACGAACTTTATCGACAGTTTTTTTATAAAATATTATTATTTTCGAATTATTGTTATTATTTACACAAATTACTTATTATTACTATCTCTTTTCTTTAACAGTAATATTACTTTAATAATTTTCAGTTTATTTCAAAAAATCACAAAAATCGGTTTACAGTTAAAAGGTGCTTATGTATAATTAAAAACATAGTAATTGAATAAGAAATTGATGAGGCGCATCAATCATTAGTATATATTAGAATACTGTCTGCCACGGCTAATATAGAAAGGGTGCGATGCCGAAACGAATTGCAACCGCAGTAAGCGTTCGTTGGACTTTGTGGTTAAGAGCTGAGAGTTTGTCATTATTATTTAATAATGGAGTGCATCACTTGTATATAAATTACGAGCAAGTTCGCACATTCCGAACTTGCTCTTTTTTATGACGTGTGCCCCTAAATTCTAGGAGGTAAAATCTTGAAACGACGTGTTTTAAAGTTCGGTGGTTCATCTGTCGCCGATTTTACAAAGATAAAAAATATTGCAGAAATGCTTAAACGCCGTGTAGATGACGGTGAACAACTTATTGTTGTCGTAAGTGCTATGGGCAAAACAACAGATCAATTAATGGAAAATGTTTCTCATCTTACAACAACACCAAAAGATGAAGAACTTGCTCTATTATTAACAACTGGTGAACAACAAACAGTTTCTTATTTGTCGATGGTATTAAATGATATTGGCGTAAGTGCTAGAGCTATGACTGGATATCAAGCAGGTATCAAAACAGTAGGTCATCATTTAAAAAGTCGAATTGCAGAAATTAATCCTGAAACATTTAACAAGGAATTTAAAGACAAGGATGTTTTAGTTGTAGCAGGTTTCCAAGGAGTGAACGACGAATTAGAGTTAACTACGCTTGGTCGTGGTGGTTCAGATACGACTGCTGTTGCATTAGCAGCTAGTAATCAAATCCCTTGTGAAATTTACACTGATGTTGATGGCGTTTATGCTACTGATCCAAGAATTTTGAGTGAGGCAAAACGTTTAGATTATGTGTCTTATGAAGAAATGATGGAAATGAGCGCTTTAGGTGCTGGTGTGTTAGAAACAAGAAGTGTAGAACTTGCTAAAAATTATGATATCCCCTTGTATTTAGGTAGAACGTTATCAAATGTGAAAGGAACATGGGTTATGCCAAGAACAGAAATATTAGAAAAAAAAGCCGTAACTGGAGTTGCATTAGATACACATATGATGCATGTAACAATTAGTTATCCTCTTCCAGATAATCGACTTCTAACTCAATTATTTACTGCTTTAGATGAAGGTTCAGTTAATGTGGATATGATTTCTCAAATCGTAAATGTTGAAGGTTTACAACTATCTTTTTCTATTAAAGATAGTGATGTACAACAAATTTCAAGTATCTTAGAGGAACTTTCTACAACATTTGATGCATTAGATTATAAAATTAATGAAGCGTACGTCAAAATTTCATTAATTGGTTCAGGAATGCGTGATATGTCTGGTGTAGCTTCAAAAGCATTTATTACGTTAATTAATTCTAATATTCCATTTTATCAAACAACAACTTCTGAAATTAGTATTTCTTATGTTATTGATGCAGAAAATGGAAATAAAGCGGTTGAAGTTTTATACGATGCTTTTGATATTTAAACTTAAGTTAAAATAAATAATTTAAAATTCAATTAATATTTAAATGGAGTGATTCTTTTATGACAAGATTAGCAGTAGTTGGAGCAACAGGATTAGTCGGAACAAAAATGTTAGAAACAATTGATCGTAAACATATTCAATTTGATGAGTTAGTATTATTCTCATCAGCAAGATCAGCAGGAAAAGAAATTGAGTTTCAAGGGAAAACATATACAGTTCAAGAACTTACAGAAGAAGCAGCAAGTGAAAAATTTGATTACGTGCTAATGAGTGCAGGTGGCGAAACAAGTAAAGAATTTGCCCCTATTTTCGAAAAAGCTGGAGCAATTGTTATTGATAATTCAAGTCAATGGCGTATGGCAAACGATGTGGACTTAATTGTACCAGAAGTTAACCAACCAGAATTTAAACGTGGTATCATTGCCAATCCTAACTGCTCAACAATTCAGTCGGTCGTGCCACTCAAAGTTTTATACGATGCTTTTGGATTAAAGCGTGTAGCTTATACAACATATCAAGCAGTTTCAGGTTCAGGGATTAAAGGTAAGAGAGACTTAGCTGAAGGTGCGAATGGTAAAGCTCCAGAAGCTTATCCACATCCTATTTATAATAATGTTTTACCACATATTGATGTTTTCTTAGAAGATGGATATACAAAAGAAGAGCAAAAAATGATTGATGAAACACGAAAAATTTTAGGACAACCTGACTTACGTGTGACTGCAACATGTGCACGTGTACCTGTTCAAGATAGTCATAGCGTAGAAATTGATGTTACTCTTGATAAAGAAGCAACAGTTCAAGAAATTAAAGATTTATTTGAAAACGATAATCGTGTTGTTTTAGTAGATAATCCTGAAAATAATGAATATCCTTTAGCTATTAATTCAACAGGTAAAGATGAAGTGTTTGTAGGTAGAATTCGTCGTGATGACTCACTTGATAATACTTTCCATGTTTGGTGTACTTCAGATAACCTACTTAAAGGTGCAGCTTTAAATGCAGTTCAAGTGTTAGAACAAGTCATTAAATTAAAAGGAGCTAGATAATATGGCACATATTTTTGAAGGTGTAGGTGTAGCGCTTGCTACTCCATTTACTAATAATGAAGTTGACTATAAAGCATTAGAACAACATGTTCAATTTTTACTTGATAATAATGTTAAAGCAATTATTGTAAACGGTACTACAGCAGAGAGCCCTACTTTAACAGAAGAAGAGAAAGAAACAGTACTTCAAGCAGTGATTAAACAAGTTAATCATCAAGTGGCTATTATCGCTGGAACTGGTACAAATAATACAGCTAAATCTATTCAAGCTTCATTACGTGCTAAAGAATTAGGTGTAGATGGTATTATGTTAATCACACCTTACTATAATAAAACGAATCAACGTGGCTTAATTAAACATTTTGAAACTATCGCGAATGAAGTTAAGTTACCTGTTGTTTTATATAATGTACCTTCAAGAACGAATATGACAATTGATCCTGAAACAGTCGAAACATTAAGTCATAATGATTATATTGTAGCTATTAAAGATGCTACAAATGACTTTAACTATTACGAAGAAGTGAAAAAACGTATTCATCAAGATGAATTTGCTCTTTACAGTGGTAATGATGATAATGTCGTAGAATTCTATAATCGCGGAGGTAATGGTGTAATTTCTGTCATTGCTAACGTTATTCCGAAAGAATTTCAAGCACTTTATGATGCTAAACAAAATGGGAAAGAAATTGAGAAAGACTTTGAACCAATTGGTCAATTGTTAGATGCACTTTCAGTTGATGTCAACCCTATTCCAATTAAAGCTTTAACAAGTCATTTAGGATTTGGAAATTATGAATTAAGATTACCTTTATTACCACTAGAGAAAGAAAAAGCAAATGTATTAGTGAATGCTTATAAAGCATTTAAAGCGGAGGAATAAAAATGAAAATTTTACTCATTGGATATGGCACAATGAATCAACGCGTTGCCAGATTAGCAGAAGAAAAAGGTCATGAGATTGTCGGTACAATTGAGCGAGAAGAACATCAACATTCACCATATAAAACTTATCATCATATTGCAGACGCCCAAAATGAAGCCGATGTAGCGATTGACTTCTCTAATCCTAATCTATTATTACCTTTATTAGATGAAGATTTTGAATTACCTTTAGTGATTGCTACTACTGGTGAAAAAGAAAAACTAATTCAAAAATTAGAACAATTAAGCGAACGTATGCCTGTTTTCTTCAGTGCAAATATGAGTTATGGCGTCCATGCATTAACTAAAATTCTAGAAGCAGCTGTTCCCCTTTTACACGATTATGATATTGAGTTAACTGAAGCTCATCATAATAAAAAAGTGGATGCGCCAAGTGGCACACTAGTCAAACTTTATGATGTTATTAAAGAATTACGTGAAAATGTAACGCCTGTTTACGATCGACATGAGCGAACTGAAAAACGTGAAAAAGATGAAGTCGGTATTCATTCAGTTCGTGGCGGTACAATTGTAGGCGAACATGATGTTTTATTTGCTGGCACAGATGAAACAATTACCATTTCTCATAAAGCACAATCTAAGGACATTTTTGCAAATGGCGCAATTACAGCTGCTGAAAAATTAAACACAAAATCAAATGGTTTCTATACATTTGACAACTTATAAAATAACTTAAGGAGATTCTAAACTATGGTACAACACTTATCTGCACAAGAAATTATTCAATATATTAGTGATGCTAAAAAATCAACACCATTAAAAGTATACGTAAATGGACAATTCAATGACGTCACTTTTCCTAATACATTTAAAGTATTCGGATCTGATGATTCAAAAGTAATATTTTGTGAAGCGGATGATTGGAAAACATTTTATGAAACCAATCAATCACATATTACTGACTTAGAAATTGAAATGGACCGTCGTAATTCTGCTATTCCTTTAAAAGACTTAACCAATACAAATGCACGTATTGAACCAGGTTCATTCATTCGTGAACAAGCTATTATCGAAGACGGTGCCGTTGTGATGATGGGAGCAACAATCAATATTGGCGCTGTTGTAGGTGAAGGCACTATGATTGATATGAATGCAACATTAGGTGGTCGTGCGACAACGGGTAAAAATGTTCATGTAGGTGCCGGTGCAGTATTAGCGGGCGTTATTGAGCCACCTAGTGCTTCTCCAGTAGTAATCGAAGATAATGTATTAATTGGCGCAAACGCAGTTATTCTAGAAGGCGTAAGAGTTGGCGAAGGCGCTATTGTAGCTGCTGGTGCTATCGTAACTCAAGATGTTCCTGCCGGTGCGGTTGTAGCTGGTACACCTGCTAAAGTCATTAAACAAACATCTGAAGTTCAAGACTCTAAACGAGAAATTGTTGCAGCGTTAAGAAAATTAAATGATTAATGACAAACTTGAATAATTGAATGCTAAAGGCTGGGACAACATGTTCTCAGCCTTTACAATTAAATGAATACATAAGTTGAATAATAAATGAATAAAGGATTGATTAAAATGAGCGAATTAGAATTTGTCACACAACATAGAAGACATTTACATCAACATCCAGAATTAAGTCTTCACGAATTTGAGACAACTCAATATATTACTCGATTTCTAGATGAATTAAATGTACCTTACGAACAACCTCTTGAAACGGGTGCTATTGCATATTTAGAAGGTAATAGTGACCATACAATTGCATTTCGGGCAGACATTGACGCCCTACCCATTTTTGAAGAAAATAATGTCGATTATCGTAGTCAAACAGATAATGTGATGCATGCTTGTGGTCACGATGGTCATACAACAGCATTGATGTTATTTGTTAAACGATGTAAGGTGATGGCTGATCAACATCAATTACCTCATAATGTCGTGTTTATCTTCCAACCAGCTGAAGAAACAGGCGGAGGCGCAAATCGCTTAATTAAAGCAGGTGCTTTTAATCAATATCCTATTGAAGCAGTATTTGGCATTCATGTCAATCCTTTCGCTGAGGAAGGACAAGTCGTGATACGCGATGAAGAAATTACAGCAAGTGCCACTGAATATCGTTTTTTCCTAAAAGGATTATCTAGTCATGTAGCTGATAAAGAGCAAGGTCATTCATGTGGCGAAGCACTGATTCATGTTTTAAATCAAGTTGGTCAAATACAGCAATATCATTTAAATGGACTAAAACGTAATATTATTCATATGGGTCACTTTAATGCAGGCGAAGCAATTAACACGGTGCCTAGTAACGGCTATTTAGAAGGAACTATTCGTACTTATGATGCCACTGATTTAAATATTGTGAAAAATCAAATGAATAAAATTGCAAAAAGTGTGAAATTATTATTCAATGTTGATTGTGAAGTCAAATTTGAAGAAGGATATCCTGCTACAATGAATAGTCCTAAACTACGTCATATCGTTGAACAATCTATACTATCTGCTAATTTAGAAGTTATTGAAAAGCCTCTGCCATTTTTATTCGGTGAAGACTTTAGTTTTTATGGTCAACAATTAGCGCCATCTTACTTTGCTTTTGTAGGAACTCGAAATGAAGATAAAGGCTTTATCACAGGCTTACATACATCGCATTTAAATTTTGACGAAAAAGTGCTTATTGATGTTGCGAATTACTATGAACAAATATTGAACCATTATGGAAAGGAGTAAATTAAATTGACAGCAGTTTGGTCAGTTGATTCAACAATCTTTTTAAGAAATGCAACTAAAGTAAAGAATAATCAATCAATAATGGCAGTTGTAAAAAATAATGCTTATCATTATGGATTAGAGTTTGCAGTAAGAACATTTTTAGAAGCAGGTATCAATACATTTAGTACTACTTCCTTAAAAGAAGCAGTGAGAGTTCGTAAACTTGCGCCTCATGCTACAATCTTTTTAATGAATGCAGTTTACGACTTTGATACAGTTCGAAATAATAATATTCAAATGACGCTTCCCTCTTTAGAATATTACTATCAGTACAAAAGTGAATTAAAAGATATTAATGTTCACTTAGAATTTGAAAATTTACTCCATCGTTCAGGTTTCAAAAATCTTGATGAAATTAAAGAAGTACTTCATCATCATGAAAATGATAATGGAAGTAAAATGAATATCGTTGGCCTATGGACGCATTTTGGGTATGCAGATGAATTTGATGTTCCAGAATATGGGATTGAACGGGAAGCATGGTTAAACGTCGTTAATACATTATTAAATGAAGGATACCAATTTGAACTTATCCATGCGCAAAACAGTGCGAGTTATTATCGCGAAGGACAACAACTTCTTCCCTATCATACACATGCACGTGTAGGTATCGCTTTATATGGTTCAAGACCATATAGCAAATTAGATGAACATGAGATTGAACAAGCCTTAACCGTAAAAGGAAATGTAATTCAAGTTCGTGAAGTAAATAAAGGTGATTATTGTGGTTATAGTTTTGCATTTGAAGCAATGCATGATCATACACATCTTGCAGTTGTTGATATTGGCTATGGTGATGGTATTTTAAAAAAACGTGCAACACACGAAGCATTAATTAATGGTAAACGTTACCCTATTCGAGCATTAATGATGAGTCACATGTTTGTTGAAGTCGATGATGATGTTCATGCACAAGATGAAGTGATACTATATAATAATGATATACGCATTGATGAATACACATTCAAAGGTGTTGGCGCTAATTCAGAACAACTTAGTGCGATGAATCATGATTCTCTTATAAAGGAGTTTAGATAAAATGTCAGTTAAATATAATGATTACGGTGAATTAACAATGGCGGGTACAAGTTTGAAAACACTAGCTCAAAGTTTTGGTACGCCTACCATTGTTTATGATGAAGATGAAATTCGCAATCAAATGCGTCGATTTCATAATGCTTTTCAAAAAAGTGGATTAAAATACAATATTTCATATGCTTCTAAAGCCTTTACTTGCATTCAAATGGTAAAGTTAGTTCAAGAAGAAAACTTACAATTAGATGTCGTATCTGAAGGTGAGCTTTATACAGCATTAGAGGCTAAATTTGATCCTAGTCGCATCCACTTCCATGGCAATAATAAAACGAAACGTGAAATACAATATGCTTTAGAAAGTGGCGTTGGCTACTTTGTTATTGATTCTTTAGAAGAAATTGAATTAATCGATCGCTATGCAAGTGATACAGTTAATGTTGTCATTCGTGTGAATCCTGGAGTAGAGGCCCATACCCATGAATTTATTCAAACTGGTCAAGAAGATAGTAAATTTGGTCTTTCAATTCGCCATGGTCTTGCAATTCAAGCAGTTGAAAAAGTCAAAGCATCAAAGCATCTTCATTTAAAAGGAATACATTTCCATGTAGGATCACAAATTGAGGGTACTGAAGCTATGATTGAAACAGCTAAAATTGTTTTAAATTGGCTTAATGAGCATCATATCCAAGTTGAATTACTTAACTTAGGTGGTGGTTTTGGTATTAAATATGTCGAAGGTGATGTGAGCTTCCCTATTGAAGAAGGTATTGCTGAAATTACAGATGCGATTAAATCTGAATCAGAAAAATTAAACTACGACGTTCCTGAAATTGGTATTGAACCAGGACGTTCAATTGTTGGCGAAGCGGGCATTACTTTATATGAAGTTGGAACAATTAAAGACATTCCTGAAGTAAATAAATATGTTTCTATTGATGGTGGTATGAGTGATCATATTAGAACTGCTTTATATGGAGCAAAATATCAAGCATTACTTGTAAATCGTCATGAGGAGGCAGACGAAACGGTAACTATTGCCGGAAAGTTATGTGAATCTGGAGACATTATTATCCGAGATGCTATGTTACCTTCTTCTGTAAAACGTGGAGATTATTTAGCCATTTTATCTACTGGCGCATACCATTACTCTATGGCATCTAATTATAATCAAATGCAAAAACCACCTGTTTTCTTCTTAAAAGATGGAAAAGCACGTGAAGTTATTAAACGTCAATCATTACGTCAATTAATAATTAATGATACAAAATAAAATAACGAAAAAGTTTATACTTACCCGTTAATGTTGCACCATGATGATATTTGAATTCATTGAATTCAGATATCAAGAATTGTTTTAATTGAAGATAAAGTATGTTGGCGAAATACTTGAAGGAACAGGATGAAGCTGTTCTTTAAGAAAATGATCCAATAACAGAAAGTATCATAAATAAAGAAGCCAGTAAATGAGTTTTTTAAAACTCATTTACTGGCTATTTTTCTGGGATTATGTCCCAGCCTCAATTATATATAAAAAACACCCTACATCTTGGTAAGGTGTTACTAAAGTCAATTTTTGCAATCTATAAATTATAGTTTAACAACGTTTGCAGCTTGAGGACCGCGATCGCCTTCAACTACTTCAAACTCAACTGATTGACCTTCTTCTAATGATTTATAACCTTCTTGGTTAATTGCTGAGAAGTGTACGAATACGTCGTTTTCTCCTTCAACTTCGATGAAGCCAAAACCTTTTTCAGCGTTAAACCATTTAACTGTACCTTGTTTCATAATTGTGAAACCTCCAAGACTAAAATTCATTCAATATGCATTATTCGCATATTACAAAAAATACGTGTTATAAATATGTATAAATAACAAAATGCTATCAATCAATATTACAGATATTCTTTGCAATATGGAATAAAACTATTGCTTGGTAACTATTATATGTTAGTTTGAACTAAATTGCAATACAATTATAGAAAATTCTCTTTTAATTAATTTTTGGTAGATTATAATAAACTTCTTTATTATTTAAAACAATAAAACTATAAAATATTTGTAAATCTTCATCACAATCTTCACAAAAATTTAAATCACAATTATTATAAAATGCATAAATATTATATTTCCCAATAACATAATTATTATAATATTTTTTACTTTTTTTAATAATTGATTGATAATCTTTTAACATTTCTTCATAGTTACTATAATGATGTTGTTCTACGATTTTTTCTGTCCAGTCGCTAAATAACCACCATCCCTCGTAGTCAGCACGAATCTTTGCAACTGTCCACATGACTAAGTCCCCTCTCAAATTAAAACTCTAATAAATATTGTAACTTTTTTTTAGACGAATTCAAGCTTAAAGACTTCGTTCTTTTAATTGAGATAGAGATGATATGTATATTAATTATTAGTTTTTTGTAGGAAAAATACGTATAATATAATGTAGAGGTGATAATGATGCAACGTAAACATATACAAGTATTTGGAACTGTCCAAGGTGTAGGGTTCCGTCATCATACTGAATTAATTGCAAAAAAACTTGGTATATTTGGGACTGTTCAAAATGTTGAGGATTATGTAGATATATATGCTCAAGGTGACGAGGAACAAATAAAATCATTTATTGATAAAGTGATTGCTGGTGCTTCTCCTGCATCTTCAGTTTCTGATTATAGTATTGAAGATTTAGACGTAACAAATAGATACTCAGAATTTAAAACGATTTATTAAATAAAGGAAGATGAATATTGAGATATAACCTTTCTCGACTTCTGGGTGTTTTAGTAGGAATTCCAATAGCTATTATCTCATGGGTGACAAGTGTATTTGGATTTGATCTATCCTTTATACTTGATGCCCTAATAGGTATTGGAATGTTTTTTGTATCTTATTTTCCTACTCAAAGATTGACATCCAAAAAATATTTAAATGAAATTGGATTATCACGTAGAGACTATCGTTTTGTTAATCAGCAACTCAATCAATCACATAATAAAATTCGTAATATTTTAAAATCATATATTAATATCAGAACGATTAAAGATTTTCGTCAAATTAATGATATTTATAAAATTTCTAAGTCTATTCATTATGCTGTTAAACAGAGACCTTCATCATTCTTCAAGGTAGAGAGTTTCTTTTATTCGCATATAGATAATGCACTAAATTTAATTGATGCATATACTCGTTTATCTAAAATGCCAAAAAAATCTGATAAAGAAAAGCAAAAATTAGAGCAAACACGTATTACTTTAGATGAAGTGAAACGTACACTTATTGCAGATTTAAAAAGACTTAATGAAGATGATTATGAGCGTTTAGATATTGAAATGGAACTTAATCGGTTACAACAAAAACGATATAAAAAATAATAATTTAAAGTTAAGATAAGAATGGAGAGAATTTTTAAATGAATCAAAAAGACCAATTTATTAACTCACATCCATTAGATGATTATATAGAACATCAACCGCATGATGTTTCAACTCAAAATGTTAAGCAAGACTTTGAACAACAATTTAACGAACAAGATTTAAAAAAAATTGATTCAATTAGTCAACAAATCAAACCATTAGATAGTGAAGGCCTATTATCTTTTGGGACACATCTACAGCAGAACATGTCTCAATTTTCACATCAAATGTTAGATGAAGTTCAATCGAAAGATGTGGGTCCTATTGGTGATACTTTAAATCAATTAATGTCAAAGTTAAGAGAAGTTAATCCTGATGACTTGAATCAAGACAATCAATCTAAACTTAAACGTTTATTTAGACGAACAAAAGCTTCAATAAATGAAGTATTCTCTAGAATGCAATCTGTAAGTTCACAAGTTGATAGAATCACCATTCAATTGGATAAGCATAAAGGAAATTTAACTAAAGACATTCAGTTACTCGACCATCTTTATGAACAAAATAAAGTATATTTTGATGATGTTTCTCTATATATTGCTGCTGCACAGCGTAAAAAACAAGACATAAATGCTAATGAATTGCCTAAATTGCGTCAACATGCAGAACAATCTGGTAATCAAATGGATATTCAAAGTGTCGCTGATATGGAGCAATTTGTTGATCGATTAGATAAAAAAATTTATGACTTACAATTATCACGTCAAATAGCAATTCAAACAGCACCGCAAATTCGCATGATTCAAAATGTGAATCAAGCATTAGCCGAAAAAATTCAAAGTTCTATTCTCACAAGTATTCCTTTATGGAAAAATCAGATGGCTATTGCTCTCACTTTAATGAGACAAAAAAATGCTGTAACAGCTCAGCGTGCAGTTACTGATACCACAAATGACTTGCTTACTCGAAATGCAGCCATGTTAAAACAAAATGCAATTGAAACGGCTACTGAAAATGAACGTGGTATCGTAGATATTGAAACGCTTAAAGCGACTCAAAATGACATCATTGAAACGATTGAACAAACACTGCAAATTCAATATAATGGACGTCAAAAACGTCAACAAGCTGAAAGAGAATTATCACAACTCGAGAATGAGTTAAAAGAACATTTACTTACTATGAAAAAAGAATAGATAAAATTAAAACACCGATTGCTCTCATTTAAAGAAGTAACCGGTGTTTAGTATATCTATTCCTTTTGATAAACAATATACGATTGATTTATAAACTTAGATACGATATACCCTATTATGATTGAAATGATAGCTATAGGTAACCATTCTAAAGAATATTGCTTAAGAGGTAAATGATTTATAACATTTAATTTTATTAAACCTAACGTATTTATTGTACTTACAATTGAAACAAGACTAACAATGATAATAGGTATTTGTTGCGCAATAGGTTTAGTTGGAATAAAACGCGCAAGTAAGATTAAAATAATCATAGTAATAGCTACAGGATAAATAATACTTAATACAGGAACAGACATGTTTATAACAGAATTTAATCCTAAATTAGCCAATATAAAACTGATAATTGTAAAACCTATAACATATACCTTATAACTAATTTTTGGAAATATACTATTAAAGTATTGACTCACAGATACAATAAGTCCACAAGCTGTAGTTAAACAAGCTAAAGCAACAATGATACCTAGTAAGTATTTGCCTAGAACACCAAAGCCATTTGTAGCCATTGTAGTAAGTAAATAAGTTCCTATATTTTGATTTTTAGCCATTAGAGTTGTAATCGTATTTTGACTTATTCCCATATGATTACCAATATACCCTAAAGAAACATATATAAAAATTAATGCTAAGGCGGCAATAAACCCAGCTATAACTGTTTGTTTAAATATTTGATTGGTGTGTTTAACTCCTGTTGCTTTAATGGCATTAACCACAATCATTGAAAATGCAATTGCTGCAATTGCATCCATTGTTAAATACCCTTCAATAAAGCCATGGGAAAAACTTTCTATATTTGAAGAATATGTTTCTGGATTTCCATGAGATGAACCGTGTCCCTTATAGTTTACAAATCCTTTAATAATCATAGCCAAAATTGTAATTAATAATAAAGGAGTTAATAAAGATCCAATTCGATCTACTATTTTACCGGGATTAATACATAAATATAAAACAATAATAAAATAAATAAGTGTAAAAATGAATAAAGACATATTACTATTTGAATGAGTAATGGGTGTAATAGTCATTTCAAAAGACGTAGATGCAGTACGTGGTATAGCAAATAGAGGTCCAATGGTTAAATAAATAATAATTAGAAAGACAACTGAAAATCTCGGTGACAGTTTATTAAAGGCACCAATATATCCTTGTTTATCAAGTGCCCCAACGACTACTCCAAGTAATGGTAAGCCTATTCCAGTCAAACAAAAAGCTAAAATTGCTGGCCAAAAATAGGCACCACTTTCTTGCCCTAAATTAGGAGGAAAAATTAGATTACCTGCGCCAAAAAACATAGCAAATAGCGTAAAGCCGATAATCCAAGTATGTTTATTCATAGACTTGCTCCTTTTTATGTATATGTTTGCAATATTTAACATTCTAGCACAAAAAGAATTTACAAGTCTATGTATGTCACAAAAATTTGAATATTATAAATCAATATACAGTTTAATTATTGATTATGATTAGAAAGATTTTAATAACAATTTTTTTAGCAATGGTGATAAGTGACTCGGTAAATTTTCAACACCTTCTACAAATAATGCAAATTGTCCATAAATATTATGAATGGTTTCTTCAATATCTTCAGTAATTGGATCTTGGCTTAAAAAGACATTAAATACTTCGATTCCAAATTTACGTGCCATTTCCACAGCTTCATACGTATCTAAAATACCGTCTTGAGCATAGTTATATGCTGAAGGTTCCCCATCTGAAAAGATAATTAAGAAACGTTGTTGATGACTTCTTCTTAATAAACGTTCACTTGCAATTCGTATAGCTACGCCATCTCTATTATCATCTTGAGGATGTAATGACATAATGCGTGGTCCACTTTTTTCCATGATGGAGCGATCGTAATGAACGATTTCATCAATGATATTAGGTTGTTTTCGATCATCAGAGTCAAAAGCATCTTCATTAAAAGCAAGTATCTCATGTTTAACGTTGAGTGCTTTTAATGTTTCATGAAATAATACGACGCCTTTAATCGTTTCTTCCATTTTATCAAACATACTAGCAGATACATCAATCAGTAATGTAAAAGTCGCATCGAATGTTTTACTAAGGTCTTGTTTTTTATAAAACAATTTATATTGATCATCAATAAACCAATTGGTTAAATCACGTTGAAGACGACCTTTAGTCAAATTATGACGTTCGTCCACGTGTTCTCTATCGATGGTTTTCTTTATAATCTGAATTAAATCTTTAGTTTCAAATTGTACTTCATTTTTAACTTGTTGGTAGCTTGAAATATACTCTGGCTCTATATCAGGCACTTTCCATTCTATTTCGACATTTTCATTAATACCACGTAAAGCAAATGATGGATTAGAACCTATAGAACCGCCTTCGTCACGATCAAGTGAATGATTAGAGCCACGTCCTTTTTTCGTCATCATATCTGTCATATCGTCAGTTGAATCACCTTCACGTGCAGTGTCGTTATCACTCATAACGTCACTATTTTCACCTTCATGTAATTCCATTTCAAGATAAGCGCCACCTTCAGATTTACTATCTTGAGCGTTTGTTTCAGCTTCGGCTGATGTAGTGTCAGTTTCTTGATTTGTATTATCTTGCCCATCAACGTTACTTGCATCCATACGTTTAATATCCTCATAAGACATTTCATGAATAGCTTCATATACTTTTCTAGGAAGATGATAATATTCATTTAACATATCATGTGATAACATTTCATCGATTTGGAACATGATACGTTGTGCAAGATACATATTATCTTCAGATGATTCATTTTGGAAAAAATCAGGTAAATATTGAAACATATGATTTAATATGTCATCTAATTGTGGATGTATCGTGGGTATATCAAAGAAGTTTTGACTTAAAAATGCTCGCTCTAAATATAAGAAAAGTAAATCTGTATATACCGTTTTTGTTTTATAGAATTTAATTTGTGATTCCGTATAAGATAATCGAGTTTTCACTCTTAAATCAATTTGTTTAGCAGTGCTAGGCCGATCTACTTTAATAAAATTAAAAACGCGCATATCTTCTAGCAATCTAAAGAGTTGATGATAAAATTTGGGATGGCTAAATTCATTATCATGAAGGACTTCATTTACGATAGCTTCGTCCATCATTTTATAACCATATGCAGCGAGCATAACATCTGTTTTTAACCCTGCACTTTCAATATCTTTTGGACGATGAGACCAAAACCAACTTGTAATTAAAGTATTATTAATAGGATCATAATAAGGGAACTTTTGAATTTTTACTTTAGTTTGTTCGTTTTTCAGTAGTAAGCGCGCTAAATCTTGTAACATCATGACTTGCTTAGCATCTAGCTGCTCATCATTAAATTTTATAAAACGATCACTCATAATAATCCCTCTCTAAAAGTTTAGTTCGATTGCATTTCTGATGGCTTGCTGTTCGCGTTCATCTTCAAGTTTATCGATAATTGTACGCTTAATTGCTCTCTCTATTGGCATAACTGTAATTAAGTCACTTAAGTCAATTAACGCACGAATACTAGCTGCTTCTTCTGAAATTTGTCCTTGTTTTGACATTGTACGTAAGTCTTCATTAAATTTAATGATTTTTTTAATTATATCATCATCTTGAAGTTGGCTTTGTTGTTTAATGACATCTTTAAGAATGTCTCCTCCAATGTAATCAACTTGTATGACAATAAAGCGGTTTTTTAATGCTTCATTCATTGGTAATGTCCCAACATAGCCTTCATTTATCGCAGCAATTACATTGAAACCAGGGGCTGCTTTAATTATTTCTCCAGTAAAAGGATTGGTTAACTGACGTCTATAGTCTAATACGCCATTTAAAATAGGTAATGTTTCAGGTTTAGCCATATTGATTTCATCAATATATAAGATATGACCTTCTCGCATGGCTTTTATAACTGGGCCGTCAATAAAAATAATTTCTTGTTGACCTTGTTCATTTGTTTTTATTGTTTTAAAACCTAATAAGCTCTCTGCGTCTAAATCAACAGAACAGTTAACTTGATGCATCGGCGTTTGGACCACTTCACTTAAAGTTTCAGCTAATCGTGTTTTACCAGAGCCTGTAGGGCCTTTTAATAAAATATTTTTATTTAAATTAAACAATGCTTTTGCATCATTGAATACAGATTGATCTGAATTGATATAATGATTATTTGGCATTTTAATATTCTCCTTTATAAGATGAAAAAATAGACCAAGAGCGTGTATAAATGTATAGATATTGGCACATCACTCTGAGTCTTAATTTAATCGTTATCTTTTTAGAAATTGAATGTATTTAAACTTCTTTAAAATAATCTTTGTAATAACCACCTACTAGACCAGAGTTATCAATGATTTGATAATATTCTTCAGTTTCATTGATGACATCATATTGTTTTCCAATAGTAAGCATATCTGATACTGTGAATTTTTTTGCATCAGTATTAACTACCATCACTTGTTTAATTGGTGTGCGTGATTTCCAATCTTCATGTAACATTCCCATTTTAAATCCTCCAATAAAATGATTTATATTAATTTTTTTCTAAAGTATATATGAAAGAGATGCCGCTACCTTCAGTAATGCGTAACGATTGAGCATCACCTTGATTTAATATTTGATAAGGAATACCTATTTCATCCAGTTCTTTTTGTGCATGTTCAAAGTCTTCAGTTGAATTTGTACTGAATTCAATTTGTTCCACAATTCCTTCTTCTTTTAATTCAACTTGTTCATTAGATTGATATAAATGAATTTCTCCACCAAGTCCACCATCTCCGATTTTAAATACCTGGACAGTTTGATCAGGAAATTCAGTAGATTCATATTCAGCATAATGCGTTAAATTAAATACATTTTTAAAGATAGAAGTTGTAACCAATAATTCGTTTACTTTAATAATTACTGGTCCCAATCCTTGAATTTGATGAAGAGGATTAACAGCACTTTCAAATGTGGGTGTGCCTAATCCAACACCAACATTCAGTTCATTAGAATAGATATCAAAAATTTGATGATTATCATCTTTAAAATTAAAGTGCTGATTACCGTTTAATTCAGTGATTGAACTAAATTGAATATTATTTTTTTCTAATATTTGTTGGTATTCTTCTAAACCAGCATTCGATGGTGTTCTTAATCCCACGCTTGATATATGTACATTTCTATAATTAGGATTAGGAACTTCTACAAAGTGAAGTCTTGTACCAGGATTTAATTCAGCATCACCAAAACGTAATGCTTGTCTTTTTGTTGCAACATTAAGACCTAAAATATTATGAAATAAATTCTGTGTTTTTGAGAGATCACTTGTTCCAATCGTAACACTTCTTAGTCCACTCATTCATCGACACTCCCATTTATATATCTTTTCTTAAACATTATAACGTATTTTATATATGAATAATATGTTGAACTCTTAAATAAGAGTATTGTTTTTTATTATAAAATATACGTAAATAAAAATATTATATATGATTAAAGTGTGTATAATAAATAAAATATATATAAGATAATATATATATTTTATCCCTCCCCTACTTTGTTTTATATAGGTAGGGGGGATATATCATAGGTTATTTAATTGTCTTAAAACAAACTTGATAAATTATATAAAGTTCGTTTTTAACTTATTGTAGCTTTAATGACTATTATTTTTTTATGAATTCGTTTGGAATATCCTTAAAAATATTTGTTGTTTTTTGTCCAAATATAATACTTAATTTATCATTTTTATACATATTAGCATCTGTTTTGGAAAAGTCATAAATGGATAATGAGGGATGCGCTTCTCTGTTATTTTTTATATTCTCAATTTTTTTAATACTAATATAACTAAAACATAAAAAGAGTAGAATAAATTCATTATGAACTTATTCTACTCTTTATCAATTTTTGATTAAGGTTTCAATATATTTAGCTCTTTAATAAACGAAATTAAGATTCTAATAATAAGTCTTCTGGGCTCTCGATAAGCTCTTTAATTGTTTTTAAGAATCCAACTGCTTCTTTGCCATCAATAATTCTATGGTCATAGCTTAATGCAATGTACATCATTGGTCGGTTCTCGATTGTATCTTTATCAATAGCAATTGGACGAGTGATAATTGAATGCATACCTAAGATAGCAGCTTGATTACCATTAATAATTGGTGTACTCATCATAGAACCAAATACACCACCATTAGTGATGGTAAATGAACCATTTACCATATCATCTAATCCAAGTTTTTTATCACGTGCTTTTACTGCTAAATCTGCAATTGATTTTTCTAGTTCAGCAAAGTTTTTCTTATCACAATCTCTAACGAATGGTACTAATAATCCATCATCTGTTGAAACAGCAATACCAATATCATAGTATTGTTTAGTAATCATATCGTCTCCATCAATTTCAGCATTAACTTCTGGATATTTTTTGAGTGCTGCTACTGCTGCCTTAGTAAAGAATGACATAAATCCTAATTTAGTGCCGTCATGATCTTTAATAAATTGTTCTTTTTTACGTTTTCTTAATTCCATTACATTTGTCATATCAACTTCATTAAATGTTGTGAGCATTGCGGTATTATTAGATACTTCTAATAATTTTTTTGCAGCTGTTTTCTTTCTTCTAGACATTTTTTCACGGATCACTGGTTTATTAGGCGTATTAGCAGTTGATTTTTTAGATGTTTCTTGTTGTGAATTAGGTTGAGTATTTTGATTAGATTGACTTGGTTTTTGACTATTATCAACATCTTCTTTTCTTATCACATCGCTACCTTTTCCAGCTACTTCATTTAAATCAATACCATTTTTACGAGCATGACGACGTGCTGATGGTGTTGCATTCACTCTTTTATTATTGATTGATTCTGAGTCGTCATTTGAACTTGTATCGCTACCTTGTGCTTCAGTAGAAGTGCGTGGTGTTGAATAATTAGTTTCTGCAGAATCTGTTTTTGTGTTTTCATTTTCAGAATTTGAATCGTTATTTTGTGATTCGCTTGAACTACTTGTACTACCTTTACCTTCACCGACAATTGCAATAGCTTGGCCCACTTCTACAGTGTCGCCTTCAGATGCAAGTTGTTCTTGAAGTATACCATCTTCTTCAGATACAACTTCAACATTCACTTTGTCAGTTTCTAATTCAAGAATAGCTTCTCCTTTTTCAACATTATCCCCTATGTTTTTTAGCCACTCTGCAACTGTACCTTCTGTAATTGATTCTGCTAATTCTGGAACTTTTACCTCTGCCATTATATTTCCCCCTAGTTATTTTTGACACTATTTTCAATAATTTTATGTTGAACAAGTTTGTGAATTTCTCCATCACCTTCGGCAGGTGCTGCACGTTGTATTCTACCCTGATAACTTAAATTATATTGATGTCCAACAATAGATTTAAGATATGGGTAAACAAATAACCATGCGCCTTGGTTTTTAGGTTCTTCTTGAACCCAAGCAACAGATTCTAAATTTGGTAATTCTTCTAAAGCTTTTTTAATGTCCTCCTCTGGGAAAGGATATAATCTTTCCACAGCAATAAGTTGTATATTTTCATTAGGTTCTTTTGCTAATGTTTCTTTTAAATCAATAAACATTTTTCCAGAAGCTAAAATGACTTTTGTTACTTTAGCTTTTTGAGCATCTTCAACAATAATTGGTTTGAAACCGCCAGTTGTAAATTCACTAATTGGCTTAGCCACTGTTTTATTTCTTAGCAAACTCTTAGGTGACATCACAATTAATGGTCTCATCGCTTCAGTATTTAAACTTTTAGCTTGTGCACGTAATAAATGGAAGTAGTTACTAGAACTTGATAGATTGACCACTGTACTATTATTTTCAGCCGCCAGTTGTAAGAATCTTTCTAAACGTGCTGATGAATGTTCAGGACCTTGACCTTCAAAAGCGTGTGGTAAGAATAAAGTTAGACCACTACGCTCGCCCCATTTAGCTCTGGCAGATGACATAAAATTATCAAACATCATTTGTGCCATATTTGAAAAATCTCCATATTGGGCTTCCCAAATATTCATACTATTTTTATTTTCAACATTATATCCATATTCAAAGCCTACGACTGCAGCTTCTGATAATGGACTGTTATGCACTTCAAATGTTGCTTTTTGACTTGGTACATGGTGAAGCGGTGTATACGTATTGCCATTGTCTTCATCATGTAGTACAGCATGTCTGTGACTGAATGTACCACGTTCACTATCTTGACCTGTCAAACGAATTGATATGCCATCTTGAACAATTGTTGCAAAAGCTAATTGTTCTGCTTGAGCCCAATCAACTAGACCATTTTCATTTTCAAAAGGCTCTCTACGTTTTTCTAATACTTTATTTAATTTTCTAAATACATGGAAATCTTCAGGATAGTTTAACATTGCATCATTAATTTCTTTCAAATGTTCAAAGCTAAACTCTTTTTCATCACTTTGTAAAGGCAACTGAAGCGATTCTGGTTTATTCATTGCAGTACTATTCATTTTATCTGATTTATCAATTTTATCTTGAGCAGTACGCATTTCTTTTTGTACAGAATCAATCATTTCAGACATTTGTTCTTTCGTTAAAATACCTTCATCTACAAGTTTATTTCCATAAATCACTTCAACTGAATCATGCTTTCTAATATTGTGATATAATGTTGGATTTGTAATAGATGGTTCATCCATCTCATTATGTCCATATCGACGATAACCTACTAAATCAATGACAAAGTCTTTGTGGAATTCTTTTCTAAATTCCATAGCAATATCAATGGCTTCAATTGTCGCTTCTACATCATCTGCATTCACATGAAGAATAGGTACATCATAACCCTTAGCGATGTCTGATGAATACGTTGTAGAACGACCATCAATAGGTTCAGTTGTAAAACCAATTCGGTTATTTGTAATTATATGTAGTGATCCGCCAGTTGAATAACCATCTAAATTACTTAAATTCATTGTTTCAAAATTGATACCTTGACCAGGATATGCAGCATCTCCATGAATAATAATTGGCATACCGTGATGAAAATCTGTAGTTGGTCCACCCGCATGATGTGTATCATCTTGAGCAGCACGTGTTTTTCCTATAACTACAGGTGCTACAATTTCTAGGTGACTAGGATTGTTTGCTAAAGAAATACGTTGTTCAATACCATATGAAGAAGTAGTTTTTACGCCACCCAAGTGATATTTAACGTCTCCTGTCCAACCAGCAGTAAGTTTTAAACTGCCATCTTCAGGTAAGAATTTCATTGGATCCGTGTGCATAAATTCTGAAATCATCATTTCATAAGGTTTTTCTAATACATGTGTTAAAACATTGAGACGTCCCCTATGTGCCATTCCAATTTGAATATTCTGAATGTCCTCTTGAGCAGCACGCTTCAATGTATGTTGCAACATTGGCACTAATGTATCTACACCTTCAATTGAGAAACGTTTTGCTCCGACAAAGTTCTTATGTAGATATTTTTCAAAACCTTCAACATGAGCAAGTGTTTTAAATAAGTTGATTTTTTCATCACTATTAATAGTAGCTTTATAAGGTGTTTCAATACGACGTTTTAGCCAAGTACGTTCTTTATTATTGTTAATATGATTGTACTCAAACGCAATAGAGCCTTTATAACGCTTTTCCATACGCTTTAACGCTTCATAAGCATTATCGTATATATCACTAAAGTGATCTGATACGATACCAGATGAAATATTTTCTAATGTCTCTTTATCTAAATTAAAATCTTCAATTTCTAATTTTGGGACATGCGTTCTTTTAGGCGCATTTACAGGATAAATATCAGCCTTTAGATGACCATATTGTCTAATATTATCAATTAATCGCATGACACGTTTGATTGTGCTATCATCTGCTGAAGTACCACTCCCATCTGTGGTAGACTTAGCTTTAATTTGTGCTTCGCCATTTTTTATTGTACTAAAAAGCACTTGTAAATCATCTGAGACAGAAGTTGGGTCTTGAAGATAATCATCATATAAATCGAGCATAAGACCCAAATTTGCCCCAAAATTTACTGGAGCTTCCGTAACATCCCTTTTATCCTTTGCCATTTTATACCCTCCACAAAATAGTTAAACCGCTTACAAAACTATCATAGCACTATTTTGACTATTGATAAAGACTATTGACTGAATATTATGTAAAAAGAAAAAATTCAATAAAGATAAATTTTTTTAATTTTATATTAATAAAAAAACACAGATTATTATCATCTGTGTTTTTATTTAAAATTGATTTTAAATGTTGTGAATTGATTAAGTTCACTATCTACAGAAATGTAACCTCCATATTGACTCACAATCTTTTCAGCAATTGAAAGCCCTAAACCATTACCACCTTGGCTTCTTGCTCTAGATTTATCTACTCTATAGAAACGATCGAAAATAAATTCTTGATCTTCTTTTGGTATGCCTAAGCCGTGATCGGTAATTTCAATACTTATTTGTTTATTACGCAATTGTGTTTTAATACATATATGCTTTCTCTCTTTATCATATTTCATAGCATTGTCTATAAAAATTAAGATTAATTGTTCAAATTGATGACGATTAATTTGTAAAACTAAAGGTTTTTGTTCTAATTCAATCTCAAATAAATAATCTGGATGCAGTTGTTGAAGTGCCTTAATTCGTGATTGAATTTCTTCATTGATATCAACGTCCTCTTTTTCTAAGGATTGCATATTTACTTTATCTTTGGTTAATAATAATAATTCTTCTACTAGCTTTGTAATTCGATTCATTTCTTCTAATGAAATATTTAAAGATTCTTCTAAAATGTCAGGATCTTTCTTACCCCATCGTTTAATTAAATTTAAATGGCCTTGAATGATTTGAAGTGGTGTTCTTAACTCATGAGAAGCATCTTCAACAAATTGTCTTTGTTGATTAAAAGAGGCTTCAATTTGATACATCATTTCGTTGAAAGTTTCTATTAAATTATCTGTTTCTTTATAACTTGTATCAAGTTCTAATTTATTTTGAAAACCATCGCGTCGTATTTGATTCATTTTATTAGACATTGTTACTAGCGGTTTTGTAATGTTTTTAGAAATGAAATAGCTAATACATGCAGTAATCACTGTAGCGAGTAGACCAAAAACAACAGCAATAATATAAAGTGATTTTACTAAGTTGTTATAATGCTCAAGAGAATGAATAAGTACGCTATAACCTTTAAAGTTTGGACTATGAAGTGGTTCAGTAATAACTAAATATTCTTTTCCATTATTTCGCATTACCTGAATTCGATCGGTTTTTTGTAAATTGTTGTTAGGTATAAACTGAATTGTACTTTCATTAGATGATTTCATTATTCTTTGACCTATATGATTGTAAATAATGACTTCTTCATAATTTTCTAATGAAGCACTTAAATCTAATATCGATATATTATTAATCGGACGCGTTTGAATTAAATTGACAATATCACTTAAACTATGTTCTGCTTCCTCCACTTCTCCTTCTCTTAAAGTATCTTTTAAGAAAAATATAATAATAAGACAAAATAAAATAATTGTCGTAAACATAATCAATGTAGTGATTGTCATCCATTTATATTGTAATGTATGATTTTTCATTATCGAATCACATATCCTACACCACGAACAGTTTCAATGACTTTCTCTTTATTAAAAGGTTTCAATTTATTTCTTAAATATCTGATGTATACATCAACCACATTCGTTTCTACTTCACTATTGTATCCCCATACATGATTTAAAATTTGTTCACGTTGTAATACGTGATTGCGATTCGTTGCTAATAGATACAATAAATCATATTCAGTTTTAGTAAAATCTAATTGCTTGCCATCAACAGTTACTTTAAATGCATCAATATCTATTCTGATACCATTGATATCGATAATATCTTTATGAGGCTGACGACGTAATACAGCGCGAATTCTTGCAAAAAGTTCCTCAATTTCAAAGGGCTTTACTATATAGTCATCTGCACCATAATCTAATCCAGTCACTTTATCGTAAGTATCACTTTTAGCAGTGATGATAATAATTGGTGTTGATTGCACTTGGCGTACACGTCGACAAATTTCTAGTCCATTTATATTTGGTAACATTAAATCTAAAATAATTAAATCAAAATCGTTATTTAATGCTTTTTCTAAACCAGGTTCCCCATCATATTCGATGTCTACTTTATAACCATCATGTGTTAATTCTAATTCAAGAAATCTGGCTAAATTTTGTTCATCTTCTACGATTAAAATATTAGTCATTTTTTCAGACACCTCTTTTTTAATAAACGTATGACTTCTCGTAATATAACCAATATTTTATCATAAAAATTATTTGTTACTAGAATGAATAAAATAAAAAGTAAAATTTTAATTGACAATCATTATCAATAAGTTATAATATTAATTGAAAATGATTATCAATTAATTCTAAGTTTCCCCTATAATTCAAAATACTTAGAATTATAATCATTTTCAAGCCATTCCCCCCTTAATTTATGTGTCCGTAAATATTAATAAACGTTCGTTTTAAAACGATACGTAAATAATAAATAAGTGCGCCAAATAAGGCGCACTTATTTATTGTTTATAAGATTGTAGGCTCATATAATCCTTTTAATACTAAAGTTGAAAGAACGATACAGAAAGCACCTCCGATGATTCCTGCAATAATATCAGTTGGATAATGTACGCCTAAATAAACTCTTGAAATAGAAATGAGTAAAATAAGTGCCGCACATAGTCCGATAATAACACCTTTTGTACTTCCTGATGCTCTACGTTGGGCAATATACATTGCACTTCCAAAAAATGAAGTCGAACCCATTGCATGTCCACTAGGAAAACTAAATCCAGAAATATCAATTAAACGTAGTAATGTTGGACGTTCGCGATCAAAAATATTTTTTAGTAAAGGATTTAATATACCTGATAGTGACATAGTGATAACAAAAAATAAAGCTTCAATTTTGTAACGTTTAAGCATTAAATAAGCAACAAGCATTAATGACAAACAAACCATTGCCCATACTTCCCCAATTTTTGTTGCACCTAATAAAATAGATGTAGTAATAAAACTCTCCGATGCATAAATAAATTCATATACTTCATTATCAATCCATTTGCCTAAACGTGATTCATGGAAAAATGCAATGATGCCAAAGATTAATGTAAAAACAATGAGCAATGTAATGCGTTTCGTTCTATTCATCAATTGGTCCTCCTATATTAAAGCGCATCGTTCAAGATTTTATTAAATAAGTCTTCTTTAGTATAACTTTCTTTATAAGATTCCATTTGATGAATAATATCATTACGGTGAGACTCAATTTGTTTTAGTTGTTCGAGTAATTTGAATTGTGTAAGTTGATCTTCTGGAATCATTTTTCCATATCCTTTGGATTCAAAATATTTAGCATTGTCAATTTGATCTCCTCTAGATTGATCAAGTCCTAGTGGTATTAGCAACATTGGGATTCTTAAAGTCAAGAATTCATAGATAGCATTAGAACCTGCACGACTTACGACTGTGTCTGTAATCGATAATAAATGCGTTAATTCTTCTTTAACAAATTCATATTGGATATATCCTTTTTGTTTATAAGACTCATCTACTAATCCATGCCCCGTCAAATGAATGATTTGATAATCATGTAGTAAAGCTTCAAGATTCTCTCTAATAATATCATTTAATTTTTTACTACCTAGGCTACCACCCATAACAAGTAATACTTTTTTATCTGAATCAAACCCTGTTATTTCATAACCTTTTTGTTGATTACCTTCTTTTAAATCTTCTCTAATTGTTGCTCCTACAAAATCAGCTTTATCTTTAGGTAGATATTTAAGCGTATCTTCAAATGTTGTATATATTTTTTTTGAAAATTTTAAAGATATTTTATTTGCTAAACCAGGAGTTAAATCTGATTCATGAATAATGGTAGGAATATTCAATGAACGTGCTGCTATAACAACAGGAACAGAAACAAATCCTCCTTTAGAAAATAATAAGTCAGGCTTTTCTTTTTTTAGAACGCGACGGGCATCTAAGATACCTTTTAATACTTTAAAAACATCTTTTGCATTTTCAAAAGATAAATAACGACGTAGTTTACCACTTGAAATTGGGTAATATTTAATATTCGAAATTTGTGATTCAATCATTTCTCGTTCAATTCCGTTTTTAGAGCCAATATAAAAAACTTGATGTCCTTTTTCTAATGCAGTTGGAATTAAACTTAAGTTCACAGACACATGGCCTACTGTGCCGCCTCCGGTAAACGCAATTTTAGACATGATTATTAACCTCTATTCTTATATGTTTTTATAATATGCATAGAATGGTGCGCCTCTATTGAATGGATGATAGTCAATTTCTGTTTCTCCTACTTTTTGGAAACCAAATTTCTCGAATAAACCTTGAGCAGGTTTATTTAATGCAAAAGTATCTGTCAGAATCACATGGATATGATGTTCTTCTGCTAATTTAACTGCAAAATCAAATAATTGAGTTGCTGCACCTTTATAATCTTTAGAACCAACTAATCTATGAATAACATAAGCGTTATTTCTATCAATTGGCCATTCTAAATTATCATACCACTCTGATTGTTGTTGGTCGACAACAATAAATCCATAAATAGTGTTATTTTCTTCTAAAACATACAACGTCTTAGTATCAATATCTGCCTTAAAATGTTCAGGAGTTGGGTACTTATCGTCCCACTGATTATTCCCAAATGATTTCATTAAATCTTTTGCTTCTGACACTAATATTTCGATTTGATTAATATCTTCATGTTTACCTAGTCTAATCATATAATAGATATTCCTTTCTATTTTATTAATTTTAATAATTTATCTAAGACCGTGTCTTCATTATTTGATTTTTCAACTAATAATTGAGTGAATTTTTCATTTGTTTTGGTATCAAATTTTCCCGTTTCAGATAGTTGATTATTTGATTGGAATAGTTTAATAGTATTAGCTAATTGATTATCAAATTGGTTTGATTCATCTCCGTTATAATAACCTAAAGCATCTAAACCAATTTTTATTGATTTAACATTTTTATTATTATCGCCAACAGAATATGTTTTATCAGACGGAATAACACTTAATGATTGATACTTAGGAGAATCAATTGTAACATCTGGTCTAATACCTTTTCCATGAATATAATGATCATCAGGTGTTAACCATTTCATTTGTGTATATTTTAATAATGAGCCATCTTTAAGTTCTCGTGTGGTTTGAACGATTCCTTTACCAAATGTTTTTGAGCCATACACTTTAGCTTTATGATGATCTTTCATTGCTCCTGTAAAGACCTCTGACGCACTTGCGGAACCTTCATTTACTAAAATACTCACTTTCATATCTTTAACATCTTTTAAAGCATCATTAGAAGTTTTAATTGCTTCTTTATCATTGCCTTTTTCAAGTTGAACAACAGTCTGACCTTTATCAATAAAAATATTAGCCATTTTAACTGCCTCATCTAATAATCCACCTGGATTATTACGCAAGTCTAAGATGATATTTCGAACACCAGCATTATGAGCTTTTATAATTGCAGATTTTAATTCACCCGCAGTATTCTGTTGGAATTTAGTAATCGTAAATACACCTATGTTACCTTTTTTCTTATATTCCACACTTTTAACATGAATTTTACCACGTTTAATGTTAATATCTTTTTCTTCAGAACCGCGTTTAATAGTTAACTTAACATTTGAGCCTTCTTTACCTCTTACCACTTTAACAACTTGATCTAAAGGTTTACCTACCACTGACTTGCCATTAACTTTTGTGACAATATCTTTAGGTTGAAGGCCAGCTTTTTCAGCAGGAGAATCTTTCATGGGACTTGTAATCATAATATCTTTATTTTTCTTTTGCATTTCTGCACCAATACCTACAAAATCTCCAGATACATCTTCATTAAAGCTCTTTGTTTCAGACTTTGTCATGTATTCAGAATATGGATCTTTTAATTCTTTTACCATACCATTAATCGCAGCTTCAGAAAGTTTACTTGAGTTTTGTTTTTTGTAATAATCTGTATCTAACGTTTTATATGCAAATTCTATTTTTTTCATTTCTTGACGTTCTTCTTTAGTTAAACCACTTAATTTATGATTGATTCCTATCGTCGCAAATACAGCTATAATCGTTGTAATGATAATAACACTTAATAAAATTAAGATAAACTGCCATATTGTCAAATGCATCTTTTTTTTAGTAGATGCATATCTTTTTTCATCTGATTGTCCGTCATGGTGCTCCTCAGAATGATTATTCATAAAATCACTTCCTCTAATTACATCTTGTCTCTTATCATTTTTTATAAAGACATACCTAGTATGTCTTTATTTTTGAGCAAACGCAAATTATAAGAAATTGTATTTCTTAATTAGATAAAAATAAAAAGAGTGGCATATAAATCTAAAATTAAGATTTATATGCCACTCCATATCATATTTAGACATAAAACGAATTTAAATTAGAATTTTAACCATTCTGTATATTCTTCATATAAATCATCAAATACGGACATAGGTAAAGTAATGTCACTTTGCATTTCGATATAGTCTGATAATATGTTGAAGTCACTTTCATGTTTTGGAAACGATAAGTCATTGAAAATGTCTTCGGCTAATTCACCTTTATCATCTTTACGTCCTCTAACCGTTAAGGCAAATTGATAAAATGAATGATCTTTCATTAGCTCATTGTCACATCGACAACTTTAGTTTCACCTTTAATAACAGCTTTAACATCATCGAGTGAAATAGATTCTGTTTGATCAGAATTTGTAATAATAATAGGTGAAATAACTGATTTGGCATTATTTCTAATAAATTCTAAATCGAATTTGAGTAGAGGGTCGCCTACTTGTACTGTATCACCACTGCTAACAAGTACATTAAATCCTTCACCGTCTAACTGCACCGTATCTAAACCAATGTGTACTAAAATTTCAAGACCATTTTTAGTTTTTAAACCAATTGCATGTTTTGTTGGAAAAACATTATCAACTTTTCCAGCAACTGGGGAAACTACTTCACCTTCAGTAGGATTAATACCGAAACCTTCACCCATCATTTTTTGGGCAAATACAGGATCTGGTATATCTTCAATTTTGACATATTCACCTGTTAATGGTGCATATAGTTGAGTTTCTTTATTGACTTCTTTATCTTTACCAAATAATTTTTTAAACATTATTCATCGCTCCTATTTATTAAAATGTGGAATCAAATCGCCATATCCTAATTCTTCTAATTTTTCGTATGGAATAAATTGAATGGCTGCAGAATTAATACAATAACGCAATCCGCCACTTTCTTTTGGGCCATCATTGAATACGTGACCTAAATGACTGTTAGCATCTTCTGATCTAACTTCAGTTCGAATCATACCAAATGATTTATCTACGAGTTCAACAATTTCATCATCATCTAATGCTTTTGAGAAACTCGGCCAACCACAATCAGATTCAAATTTCTCTTCAGAAGTAAATAAAGGCTTACCAGAAATTTTATCTACGTATATTCCTTTATCAAAATGATTCCAATATTCATTTTGAAAAGGAGGTTCTGTACCATTTTCTTGAGTAACAAGATACTCCATATCATTTAATTCGCTTTTATCTTTTTTAATCATTTTGAGACCCCCAATGTGATTCTATAAATGCTTTTCTACCAGAACCGCGTTGATATTGCTCATAATGCATAGGATTTTTTTTATAATAGTCTTGATGGTAATCTTCTGCTGGATAAAAGTTTTTGTAAGGAAGAACGGGTGTGATGATTGGTTTTTTAAAAATACCTTCTTCATTTAGTTGTTGGATTTTTAATTCGGCAGCCTTTTTTTGTTGTTCATCGTGATAAAATATTGCTGGTTCATAGCTTTCGCCTCTATCAAAAAATTGCCCTTTATTATCTGTCGGGTCAAATAGTTTAAAGTAAACATCTAAAATATTTTCAAATGACGTAATATCTGGATTATAAGTAATTTGAACTGCTTCTCTATGACCCGTTTGATTTGAACATACTTGTTCATACGTTGGATTTTCTATATCTCCGCCGCTATAACCTGATACGACATCTTCAATACCTGGGTAAGATGTAAAGGGTTTAACCATACACCAGAAACATCCTCCTGCTAATGTTGCATATGCCATTATATTACCTCCTCTATCTTTCTTTAAATTTACGATATAATGATATTAAATTAAAGTAATTAACTCAGAAATCAATAACTTAAGTGACCTATTATTTATCTATTATCCTCTAACTACGACAAGACCGATAGCGCCTTGACCAGTGTGTGTAGAAATGACTGGTGTCGTTACATTAACATCATAGCTTTGTTGTCCAAATGCTTCATTAAATTGATTTTTTACTTTTTCAACAAATTCAATCGTATTTGCATGTGCAATACCAATCGATTGAATAGTATGATTTTCAATAAATTTAGCAATTTCTTTTTTTAGATATTGAATACTAGAATTTTGAGTACGAGAATTATGTACGATTTCTAAATATCCCTCTCTAAGTGTTCCTATCGGTTTTATTTTCATTATATTTCCGATTAAACCTTTTGTTTTACTGATGCGTCCACCTTTAATTAATTGATTGAGTTGGCCAATAACAACAAATAGTTTAATATTTTTCTGCAAGTCTGAAATATGTTTAATAATTTCTATACTTGAAAGATTAGTATTTACAAGTTCTACTAAACGTTGAATTTGGTATGCTAATCCAAATGAAATTGATTTTGAATCAATCACATTTACTTTTGCTTCAACCATATTGCTCGCTTGTAAAGCAGTCTGATATGTTCCACTTAATCCTGAAGACATATGAATACTAAAGATTTCTACATCGTCATTGTCATTATCAAGTTGTTCATATAATTCAATAAATTTACCAATTGATGGCTGACTCGTTTTGACGTCAGCGTTTTCTTCAATACGTTTAATGTACTCCTCAGATGAGATATCTACTTGATCTACAAATGATTCTTTATCAATAGTTAAATTTAATGGAACGACATGTATGTTATGTTGATTTAAATATTCAGCTGATAAATCTGAGGTAGAGTCTGTAACGATTACTTGTTTAGTCATAATTTCTCCTCTTAGTTTATTTTATTTTCGTACTAAATGTAAAAAGGTATGTGGAATAGTATTTTTTTCATCAAGTTGACCCTCTTCAGAAGATGCAACCGTCCAATCTTCAAATGTGTAGGGAGGGAAAAATGTATCACCTTGATGTTTTCCGTCTACTACAGTGATATACATATCGTCAACTTTATCAATCATTACTTCAAATAATGTTTGGCCACCGAAAATAAAAACATGACCCTCTAAGTTGTAGATATCATCTATTGTGTGAATCACTTCAACGCCGTCAGGTTTAAAATTGTTATCACGAGTTAAAACTACATTTTTTCTATTTGGTAATGGTTTGCCAATAGATTCAAATGTTTTTCTACCCATTACAAGTGTATGGCCAGTTGAGAGTTGTTTTACATGTTTTAAATCATTTGGAATATGCCATGGTAGAGCATTTTTATAACCAATGACACGTTGTTGATCATGTGCCACTAAAATTGACAATGTCATTTATCATATCCCCTTTTAGTTTATTTTTAATTAAAGATAGATTACACAGCAATGGGCGCTTTAATTGCTGGATGAGATTGATAATCTACAAGTTCTAAATCTTCATAATTAATATCAAAGATTGATTGTTCAGAGTTTATTTTTAATGTAGGAGGTGCAAAACTTTCTCTAGAAAGTTGAGTCTTGATTGCCTCTATATGATTAGAATAAATATGTGCATCTCCAAAAGTATGAATGAATTCTCCAACTTCTAAATTACATTCTTTAGCAATTAAATGCGTAAGTAATGCATAACTTGCAATATTAAAAGGCACACCTAGGAAAATATCTGCACTACGTTGGTAAAGTTGACAACTTAATTTGCCATCTTGTACATAGAACTGAAACATTGTATGACATGGTGGTAATGCCATACTATCAATTTCAGTCGGATTCCATGCTGAAACAATGTGTCTTCTCGAATTAGGGTTTGTCTTAATTTGTTGAATAACTGTTTTAAGCTGATCGAAATGATTACCATATTGATCTACCCAATCACGCCATTGTTTTCCATAGACATGTCCTAAATCACCATATTTTTTAGCAAAAGTATCATCATTTAACACTTTCTCTTTAAATTTTTTCATTTCCTGTTGGTACATTTTATTGAAATTTTCATCTTTTTGAGAACGATGTCCAAAATTTGTCATATCTGGACCATGATAATCTTCAGATTGAATATATTTTTCAAAAGCCCATTCATTCCAAATATTATTATTATATTTTAATAAATACTTAATATTAGTATCTCCTTTTATAAACCACAATAACTCAGTAGCAATAAGTTTGAAAGATACTTTTTTTGTAGTGAGTAAAGGGAATCCCTTCGTTAAATCGAAGCGGATTTGATGTCCAAATTTAGAAATGGTACCTGTATGTGTTCTATCATCACGTTGATTACCAATTTCTAAAATGTCATTACATAAATCGTGATAAGCCGAATCAAAAGGATTGAGCATATGTACATCTCTCCTAAATTTTATATTAATTATCATTATACTAGAAAATAGAAAGATATTGAATGAATTATATTATTGAGTATATATTATTTCAAAACATTTTTATATTTAAAAATCTCCAATAATAAATTATCTTAGTTTGATAATTTATTATTGGAGATGCATATTAAGATAGAGTAAATTAGTCTAATAATATTAACAATTTTCGTCGAAAGCATCTTTAATATCCATACAAATATCTTGAATATCTCTACCTTCAATATGTTCACGCGGAATAAAATGTTTTAATTCTGTACCTTTAAATAAAGCATACGAAGGGCTTGAAGGTACTTGTTGGATATAATCGCGCATTGTTTGCGTTGCTTCTTTATCTTGTCCAGCAAACACTGTGACTTTATGTGTTGGCTTTTTATCATTTTGATCAGCAACTGCTACAGCGGCAGGTCTCGCTAGACCAGCAGCACAACCACATGTAGAATTAATAACAACAAATGTTGTTTCGTCATCTTTAACATTGTTCATATAGTTTGATACATCTTCACTTGATTCTAAACTTGTAAAACCATTATCAGTTAATTCAGAACGCATTTGTTGTGCTAGTTCATGCATATATTGTTCATACGGATTCATATAAAAAACTCCTTTAATGTTTATTACGATTAGCAATTTGTTTCCATACGGAACCTAATGCTTCATCGCCATTTTCAATTCTAGAAATTGCCATTTCCACTTGAAGTTTTACTTCGTAAGCATTGTCGTTCGCATGCGCTCTTAGAGATGCGAGTTGCGCTTTGCCACCTTCTTCAAATAAAAACATTGCAGCTCTCCAACGAACAATTTTTTGTGGATCATCAAGTGCTTTTTCCATTTCTGGCAAAGCTTCTTTATAACCTAAATCACTGATACAATCTCCAGCTGTACGTCGAATAGCAGGATGCTTATCATTTAATCCTTTATACAAATATGGCAATATTTCTTTACTTTCAATCATACCAAATAAAACAATCGCTTGACGTCTTAATGGTAACTTATTTTCATTTAAGGCTTGCTCTAAGAGTGGAATATCCTCAAGTGTTGGTGTTGGAAATTCTGTTAACATTCTGAGACGTACTTTCCAGTCTGATTCATTCAAGTACTCCTCGTATGAAACATGTTGATAAAAATGAGATGTACTTTTCGTTTGCTTAGATAAAGCTTGAACGACTAATTGTTCCAATCGACTTTTTGGATACAATGCAATGATTTCTTCATAAACTTCTTCCATAACTAAAGAAAGTTCTCCATAACGTAAACCAACCTCTTTCCATTTTCTAAGAAAAATAACATTATCATCATCTTCTTGTGCTTTAAGCATACTATTGATAAAGATATCAGGTAGTTGTTTACGTATTTCTTCATGAGCATTTGTTAATTTAATTTGATATGGGATATTTTTAAAAGTGAGTATCTCTGCTTTCACTTCTCCATAGTGTTCATCAAACTGAGATGATTGACTAATCGTTTCCTCTTTTTGAAGTGACGCAGTAATTTGAGGTAATACCTCTTCCCAATTTGCTTTCGGATACTTATCAATAGCTAAAAAGTCAATTACATGAAATATAGATTTAACATCTTTAATTTGTAATAAGTCATTAATAAAATCAGGTTGAGATGTTTTGACTTCTGTATATGTGTTCGACTGATTATCAGCACGCTTTTCACTTAAAACGATTTTCATTGTATTTGGGCTTGGTGTTGGTTCAATTTTTAATATTTCCACTACTGTTCCTCCTAAAATTAAAATGTGTCTTCAATTTTAGGTACAAGATCATCCCAATTGGCATATTCCTCTTTATCTACTGAAATAAAATCCATGACATAAAAAACTGACTTTACTCCTTCGATATCAAATAATCGATTAATAAAATCAGGTTGCCCATCTTGAGCAGATGTATACGTATTTGATTGATTATCTTTACGTTTTTCACTTAAATTAATTTTAATCGTATTATAATTTGGTGTGTCTTCAATTGACTTTATATGCATAAAATTCCCTCCTATTGAAGTTCATTGCCTAATTGCTTAATTTGCTTACCTATTGAACATTCAGAAATACAAAAATGATGTGCTTGTGTTTTTCCTTCTGTTTTTCTAATGTGTGTTTTCAGTAAACATTTATCACAATAAGTATTCATTAATTCATCAATTTTTTCTATTGCATTTTGTTCGGAATGTGTAAGTATAACTTTCACTCCTTATACTTAATTTTATAAATATGGAGTTATTATAACTTATATGATGATCATTTTAAAATAATCGATTTTATTTTTTAATATTTATAATATGAATTGATTAATGAGTATTGAATTTGAATTACTTTTACTATAAAATATTAAAGTTGCTTAGCGGTTTCTAAACACCCGCATTATCAAAATTTAGGAGGATAAATGATGTATAATGAATTTTTTGGCATTGCTACTTTTTTTGTAACATTTATTGTAATGGTTTTAATGTATCGTTGTTTTGGTAAACAAGGTCTTATCGCTTGGGTAGCTATCGGTACAATTATTGCTAATATCCAAGTCATCAAAACGGTTGATATTTTTGGTATCTCAGCAACTCTAGGTAATGTAATGTTTGCCTCTATCTACCTAGCTACAGATATTTTAAATGATATTTATGGACGAAAAGTTGCTAAACGTGCTGTATGGTTAGGCTTCTCATCAACTCTTGTTATGATAATTGTAATGCAAATGTCATTACATTTTATACCCGCACCAGAAGATATATCTCAAAAAGCATTATCTACGATTTTTGATTTAGTGCCGAGAATTGCTTTAGGTTCAATTATTGCTTATATTATAGGGCAACATGTAGATGTGTTCATCTTTTCAATGATAAAAAAAGTTTTCCAATCAGATAAAACATTTATTATTAGAGCTTATGGAAGTACGGTATTAAGTTCAATTATTGATACTGCATTATTTGTAACTATCGCATTTATCGGTACATTGCCTGCAAGTGTTGTATTTGAAATCTTTATTACTACGTATGTTTTAAAATTAGTCTCAACGATTTTCAATGTTCCATTTGGTTATATTGCGAAGTCATTCTATCGAAATGGAAAAATTCAAAAATTAGACGAAGGTTATTAAAACAATCATACATGCATATTGTTTAGGTTTACTAAGCAATATGCTATTTTTAAATAGACAAATAGTGTTTAATTAATGCTTAAACTAGAGGTGTTTTTAATGGCTAAAATATTTTTTGATGCTGCGACGAGTGGCAATCCGGGACGTAGTACGTGTGGGATAGTAATTAAAGAAAATGATATTAAATATACTTATACACATGATTTAGGAGAATTGGACAACCATAGTGCTGAATGGTCTGCATTCATTCATGCATTAGAGCATGCTCGTGAATTAAATGTTTCAAATGCTTTATTGCATACAGATTCTAAATTGATAGAAGATAGCGTGAATCAAGGTTATGTAAAAAATGCGCGTTTCAAACCATTTTTTGAAAATATGGAGATTTTAGAAGCAAGTGTTGATTTGCTATTTGTAAAATGGGTTCCAAGAGATAAAAATAAAGAAGCAAATCAATTAGCACAACAAGCTCTATACAAATTAATTAAGAATAAACAATAATAATGTAAAAAAGAAGATAAAAGAATTTATGTTGAATTCTTTTATCTTCTTTTTTTATCTGTTTTACATTAAAATTTTTGAAGCAAGATATTTACCAGAGACATAAAGTTCGTGTTCATTACAAATTGAAAGAATATGATTCAATGAATGTGTATACTTCATTTCTTCATATAATGCAGTTGTATCAATAGGCACATCTGTATAGATTTTCGCTAATTGTTTGGATAGAATCAAATTTTCTTTATCAATTGCAATTTTTTTCTGTTGATTAGGTGTAAGTGATTCGATATTGTCTAGTACGTTTTCAACGCTACCATAAGATTGTATTAATTTAATGGCGGTTTTTTCTCCAATACCTTTAACACCAGGATACCCATCTGCTGAATCTCCCATAAATGCTTTAATATCAATAAGTTGAAGTGGATGTAATGCATACTCTTCATTAAAACGATTAAGAGTATAATGATGATAAATATTAAAACCTCTTCTGATTAACCAGACTTCTACTTGTTCATTGATACATTGTAAAATATCTCTATCTCCAGTTACAATATGTACTTCATTATCTTTTGAATATATTTTAGCGAGTGTTCCTATGACATCGTCTGCCTCATAATTTGCAACACCGATATTCACAAAACCAAATTGTTCTGAAATGTCTTTTACGTAATCGAATTGAGGTATCAATTCATCTGGTGGTGCAGGTCTATTTTGTTTATAAGAAGTATACATATCATTTCTAAAGGTCGCTTGCCCCATATCCCAACATATCGCGACATGACTTGGTTTAATATCCTTAATTGCCGTAAAAATATGTCTAACAAAACCCTGAATCCCATTGGTTGGAATGCCTTTAGAATTATACATAAATTGTTTGTGTAGACTTGTAGCATAAAAATGTCTAAATAAGAGCGCCATTCCATCTACAAGTAAGACACGTTGAGTCATATATTAATCCTTCTTTCTAATTTAAAAGTGGGTCCAATTGTTGATTTACTGTTTCTAATTGTTTAATGAGTGAATCATCGATACGTTTAGATAATAAGTCATTGATTTGTTCTAAAACATTATTATTTAACTGATTAAGTTCGATGTTCGCGTCGTGAGTTAAGTTAGAAACATAATAATCTAATTGTTGTTTTAATGCGTTTAGTGATGGTTGTAGTAGTTCTAGTGTATTTGAACAAATCATTTCTTGTAGTTCTCTTTGCGCATTTGCATTTAAAATTTTACGTTTAGACAACTGTTTAGGTAAAACTGAAAGCATCTCTTCTAAACTAATACGTAATAGTGCATCATCAGTAAACGGCGCTATTATTTTAAAATGAGGTTGGATAAGTACATGAACTGAGTTTAATTTTTGAATTGTTGGTGCTACTTGTTGATCTAATTGAGAAGTAAAGTATGTTTTTATTCTTTCGACTAATAAAGTTTGTTCTAAATATAATCGTTGATGAACTTGATCTAAGTACATTTTCGTAGCATGTTTCTTTTCATCATTAAAATCATTATTTTGTGTCATTTGACTATTATATACTTTTTTAACCTCATCTAATAATTGAAGCTGTAATCGTTTATTTAAATGATAGATTTGTTCTTCAACTTCATTTTTAGTATGTTGCTCACTTGTATGAATCATTTGGTTAGTTAATGGTGTTTTATCTTTATAAGTTTCAAGTTGTTGTTGTCGTTCTAACATACGTGTTTGATTTGTTTTAAATTCATAGATGATTTGATTAAAGTTATCGCGCATTTGCTCGATTTGATGAACCATTTGCTTCTCTAAAATCGTTTTCGATTCAGTTTCGACAAAATGATTAATACTTTCTTTTAATTTAAGAATGCCTTCATCTTTAGTCTCCAATGCACGTTTACTTGATACACCGAATAATTCAGATGGCAGATTCACTTGAGATAGAGCATCTTTTACATACTGCTCCACTGCTATTAAATCTTCATTAGTTTCAGCTAAATCTACCGCATTAATAATCATTTTAAATGTCTGTGCTTCATTTAATTGGTTAATATCTTTCATATGTTCAATAAATGCTTTGTCATTATCAGTAAATGAGTGATTAAAATAGCTCACATATAAAATTAGGTCTGAAGAAGTTAAGATTTGTTCAGTTTCATTTGTATGTCGTTGATTATTAGAATGTAACCCTAATGAATCAACGATAATTTTGTCTTTTAACCAATCCAGTGGAAGGTGTATATGAACGGTTTTAACAAATGTAGCGTATTCGTCTTCTGCACTCCATTGCTTAATTTCATGTTGTGAAATAGTATGTGTTATACCTTCTTTTAGCATATCTTGGTACATTGAAAAGTGCTTCTCTACTGATGTTATAAAAGCCAATTGATTTTTTTCTAATTGTTGTTTTAAAGACTCAATGTTACTATTCATAAATTCTTCTAAAGAGTTAAAAGAAACGTTTTGATATTCAAGCAATTGATTTAATTCATTTAACAATTGCGTATTTGTTTTCAAAGTAATTTGACTATCATGACCATATGAGATTTCAGTTGTAGCTGCCGTTGTTGGATTAGGTGAGCTTACAAGATAATGATCTCCAAGTAAACCATTAATCAAGCTACTTTTTCCTGCACTAAATGTACCGAAGACACCTATTTTTACAATTTTATTATCTATACGTTGCAATGTTTCTTTGATGTCTTGCTTTGTTTTATTGAATAAAGGAACAGGCTCAATGATAGCCAGTGCTTTCTGAATATCAAAGTGATGAGTTCTCGTAGCCTTAGTTGATGTAATATCTTCGTCTAAATCATTTGTTGAAGATATGGTTGATTGATTAAGTTCATAATGTATTTCTGTTCGATCAATTAATTTATCGAGTGAGTCATTCATATGAATATAATAATGTTTATAATTTTCAGTTGTTAATGACTGTTTTAAATTCTTGAACTCAAGATACTGTTCATATAAATGTGCATCATTATTATCTATGTTAGATAATTCCGTTGCTTCAGTATGTTCAATAATATCTTTAAATAATGAATCTGATTGTTTTTCGACAACGCGTGCAATTGCTTTTACAACGTCATCACTAAATGTGAGCACATAGGTATTATTAATGCTTGTTTGTACTTGATATAAATTAGAAATTAAAGTAGGTTCAATTTGATAATGTTGATTTAAAATTCGTTGATTCACTTCAGAATGATGGATAAAGCGAGTTATAAAAGATAAATCTTCACGCATGGGTTGACGAATGTGTCGATTCACTTTTTCTTGTAAACGGTCTACAACATTTTGTAAACGTTTTGCTCTCTCTTCTTCTGTTTTCTTTTTTTTATTTAGAAGACCACCCACTTTGAAGTCTAAAGCCATGCTTTCAAGATAATAACGAATATCTTCTCGCATATCATGAGTCATAATATAAGCATTATCTAATATATTTTTCCGTTTTTCTTTTAAGTACATTAATAATTGAGAAGAATGATTTAATAATTGTGCTTCTTCACTTATAGCTTGATTCTGTTGAAATTGTTTATAGGATTCTTCAAATTCGGATTCATTGATATTTAAGTCGTCAAGTATATTTTGCATATGCTCTTGAATATATGAAAGCTGAGTACGATGTATAAATTCAATGATACGTGTTACAAAATCTTCAATAGGTTCACGTAGTTTATCTTTTTCTTCTAAAAACTCTGAGAATAAATGAAGTTGATTGTTTGGATGATCAAATTTACTAACATAAAATAGTTGATCGACTTTAATATCCCAATCTTGTATAGATTGTTCTACTTTTTGTTTAAATGTATCAAAAGAAATTTCATTCTCATTATGCTTATCAATTTGATTGATAACAAAAATAATAGGTATGCCTACTTGATTCATGCGTTTCATAAATTGGAAATTGAGTGCAGACTGAACATGATTATAATCAACTGTATACACAATCATATTGCTTGTATATAAAAATTGTTCAGTAGTGGATTGGTGTGCAGAAACATTTGAATCTACTCCTGGAGTGTCTTGTAATGTAAAACCAAGATTAAACTTATTTGAAGGGAACTTTATTTCAATAGATTCCACATCCATATTTAATCGGTTCATTATTTTTACATCTTCATACGTTTTTAGCTTAACATAATTTTGATATTCTAAATTAGCAATAATCTCTTCTTCTTTTGAAACAGAAACTATAGCCGTATTACTCGTCGTTGGTACAGGTGAACTAGGCAATATATCTTGTTCTAATAATAAATTGATTAATGTTGATTTACCAGCTGAAAAATGTCCAACAAATGATAAAGTATATTGATTTAAATATACTTTTTTAATCACTTGATTTATTGTATGTACTAATGCTTCGTTATTCGATTTTTCTATTTCTTTTTTTAGTTTGTATAATACATCTAATTGTTCATTATTTTGCATAATGCTATCCCCTTTATTTCGCTCACTCTAAAATATAAAAAAATTAAGGTTATAAAACTAAAAAGAATTATAACCTTACTTTTAGGGTGATAAAACTAAATTATCTTTAGCTGTGTTTATTAAATTTTATCATAAGAAATAATAAAAACCTATATAGAATGAATTAGTTAAACCAAGCTGGTTTATCGCCATCAGTATTTGGTTTATTTACTCCAATATTTTGTCTAGAATAAAGTTCAGGTTGTTTCGCTATACGTACTGCTAAATTGGCTACACTTCTTCTAGAAACTTCTGTTCCTTTAAAGGTATCACCTTTTTGAGTAATTTCATAATCTGATTCATTTTTAAATGTTAACCAAGCAGGACGAATAATTGTATAATCTAAGTCAGAAGCTTCAATTAAATCAGCTGCTTTACGATATTTAGTTAATTTTTCACCAAATTGTTCTTTATTAAATGTATTGAATTTATCTGGTAATTCGTCATAAATACCAGGAGCCGCCACAAATATTAAACGTTTAACATTCTTTTTGTTCATGGCATCTATAATGGCTTGTGCTTCTCTATCTAGGGATCCTGATAAACTTGCAAAAACAATATCTACTTGATCTAATGCTTTTTCTAAATCTTCAACATTTTTAGCATCACCTTCAAAGACAGTGATACGATTAGATGCGTAATCAGGAATACGATGGGCATTTCTTAAAAATAAATCAACATTAAAACTAGAATTCTCTAAGAAAATTTTAGTTGCTTCAATTGATACTTTTCCGTTAGCCCCTACAATTAGAACTGTTTGCATAACTTACTCTCCTTACTATACTGTTTAAATGTGCTGTGTTTTTAACACGCTTACTAATAACTTTACAATAGTCACTATTATAGTGCTAATAAATACATAAATTTTAAATAAATATTATCTAATTTATTAAGAAAAATTTACAAAATTAATTATTTTCAAATAAATCTTCAAATCAATTTATTTATCAATATTAGGCTTTTTTCCCCAGTATTGATAATACGTGCATTCGATATAACCATTAAAAAGTTTTCGACGTTTTGTTGCTTTACGATCAACTAAATACTCAAATTCTTTATTACTTGTAAGAATATATGTTGATAAATACGGGTGTTGTTTCATTAGTTTACCTACATATCGATACATTTCTTCTACTTCATCTCTATCTCCAATACGTTCGCCGTATGGTGGGTTACCAACTAACGCTACAGGCCCTTCTTGGTCGATAGTTAATGTATTAACATCCTTAACACTAAATTGAATAATATCACCTAGGCCTACTTCTTCAGCATTACGTTTAGCAATTTCAACCATTTCTGGATCTATATCAGACGCATACACTTGAATATCTTTATCATAGTCAGCTTGTTGATCAGCTTCATCACGCATGACGTCATAAATATTAGGAGGCATGATATTCCATTCCTCTGATACAAATTCTCTATTAAAACCTGGCGCAATATTTTGAGCAATTAAACATGCTTCAATAGCAATTGTTCCAGAACCACAGAATGGATCAATAAAGGGTGTATCACCTTTCCAATTGGCTAAACGTACTAAGCTAGCTGCTAATGTTTCTTTAATAGGTGCTTCACCTTGTGCAATACGGTACCCTCTACGATTTAGCCCTGAACCTGACGTATCAATGGTAAGTAGGACATTATCTTTAAGAATGGCTACTTCAACAGGATATTTCGCACCACTTTCATTTAACCATCCTTTTTCATTATAAGCTTTTTTAAGACGTTCAACGATAGCTTTTTTAGTAATGGCTTGACAATCAGGAACGCTATGAAGTGTAGATTTTACACTACGACCTTGGACAGGAAATTGCCCCTCTTTATCGATAATTGTTTCCCAAGGTAATGCTTTTGTCTTTTCAAAAAGTTCATCGAATGTTTTAGCATTGAAGCGACCTACTACTATTTTTAATCGATCAGCTGTACGTAGCCATAAATTACATTTTACAATGGCATTAGCATCACCTTCAAAGAAAATACGTCCATTTTCAACTTGAGTATCATAACCAAGTTCTTGTATTTCTTTAGCAACTACGGCTTCAAGACCCATTGGACACACTGCTAATAATTGATACATTATTTCATCTCCTTTGTCTCATATCATATTAGTATATTAACAAATATTAAAATAATTATGTATACAATATAAAAAAAGCTCTCCATAAAAAGGGAGAGCTAAACTAGTCCGTGATATCTCTATAAGCCATGTTCTGTACCATTGTACTCATAACGTACACTAGTTGTACTGGTACTTTGGTGGTAACCATCTGTCTACAAATCTTTACTATGCGAGTAAAGATGTCTCGTTTATACGTTGAATTCCGCTAAACAAGTGCTCCTACCAAATTTGGATTGCTCACTCGAGGGGTTTACCGCGTTCCACCTTTTATATTTCTATAAAAGCTACGTCACTGTGGCACTTTCAAACTATTTTAACCGTATCAATTAATGACTTAGGTTATTTCATTGCCGTCAAATTAATGCCTTGACTTATTGTTTCATCAAGCACGAACACTACAATCATCTCAGATTGTGTGAGCATGGACTTTCCTCTATATTTCTATAGCGATTACCCAAAATATCACTTGTGTGAGTATAACATAATTTTAAAATATTTAATAGAATTTTAAATAGATAAATAATTAGCTATCAAAATCCAACATAATAGCAATCAAACATGCTTCGTAACAAGCTTATATCTTTAAGATACCAATGTATTATTTACCAAAAACAGCTTTTTCAAGATTAGAAATTCTTTTTAAAATATCTACGTTATTATTCGCTGATTTCGAATTACTTGAAGCAAATGACTTATTATCAGAAGGACGTGAAGTTGCAACTCTGATTCTCAATTCTTCAACTTCTTTTTTAAGTTTATTATTTTCTTCAGATAGTCTGACTACTTCATTATTCATATCAGCCATTTTCTGATAATCAGTAATGATATCATCTAAAAAAGCATCGACTTCTTCACGACGATAGCCGCGAGCCATCGTTTTTTCAAAGTCTTTTTCATAGATATCTTTTGCTGAAAGCTTTAAAGAAACATCTGCCATTAATTTCCACCTCATTCAAAACTTTGGTCTTGTTGCCATTGTAAATCGTTAATAAAGTCAGTAAGTTCATCAAATGTCACAATATCACAATTATAAGTCGTTTTTTCCATAAAATCAACTAACATCCTCTTAAAATATTTTGGACTTCCTTCTTGTTCATCATCATAAATTAATAACGTCATATCTGTATGATCTAATATGAATTGATCTGTTTGTTTAAATTGAAAAGGTCCTTGATATTCAGAATGAAATACACTATCTAGAAATTGTGCATTACTAGCAATAGATTCATACTTTGCTATATTGTGTTCATTCCACTTGGAGGTATGACCATAAAATGGTGTGATAATACCTAATTTTAACTCAGGATGTGTGTCTTGCAATTTTAATACTACTTCAGCTGCCCATAATTCAATACCAATTTGTCCTTGAATAAGTACCCATTCTAGCCCTTCGTCAATATACTGTAATAATTTATGTTCTATAAATTGTTTAAGATAATCCACTTCTTTCATATCATCTTTAAATATATTTAATTCAAATGATTTATATCCAGTCACATATACTGTTTTCAATGCATTGATTCCTCTTTATCTTTGATATATTTAAACAAATTGGTAAGATCATAATTAACGGACTTCAATTTTTCATTAAATAACTTCTTACTTGTTTTATTGTAGTGACACTCTACAGATAATTCCTTAATATGTTTAACTAACATTTCTAATTTTTCTTTATTCATATAAGGAAATTGGATTAGTTCATCATGATAATGAGATAATTCTTCAGTTAAACCATCAATTTTTTTTACATAAGGAACAACATCTCGATGAAATTGCTTCTCTGACTGTGTCAATTTTATTTCATTATAGCTTGACGCCATGTACTGTAATTCTTTAAGTAGTTCATTAATTAATGTGTACATAACGATGCCTCCTATATTCTTACAATTTATTACAATTATTATAGAGTATTGTTTAGATATAAATTTTACATTATTACAAATTTTTAAACATATTGTTTTCACTGTTAAAGCACGTTAAAATAGAATAGATAATTAATGAATATATTTAATTATGTGTAGTATAATATAAATATTATGCTCATTTCATTATTATCATATTATAGTTTAATATTATTCTCTTAGACATTGAAAGTGTAATATTAAATTTGTGTGGTGAGTATGATAAATTATCCAAATGGAAAACCATTCAAACTAAATCCTACTAAGGTTGGAAGTAATCAAAGTGAGGCTTCTAGTAACATTAAATATGGTGGACGAGGTATGACTCTCGAAAAAGATATTGAGCAATCTAACAATTATTATTTTAAGCATGGTGTGGCTGTTATACATAAGAAACCTACTCCTATTCAAATTGTAAATGTTCATTATCCTAAAAGAAGTAAAGCTGTAATTAATGAAGCATACTTTCGTACACCTTCTACAACTGATTATAATGGCGTTTATCGAGGCTATTATATTGATTTTGAAGCGAAAGAAACCAAAAATAAAACGTCTTTCCCTTTAAATAATATCCATGATCATCAAGTAGAACATATGAAAAGTTGTTTTCTACAAAAAGGACTCGTCTTTTTATTGATTAGATTTAAAGTGCTTGATGAGGTATATCTATTACCTTTTTCGAAGTTTGAACCTTTTTGGGAAAGATATAAAAAGGAAATAAAAAAATCAATAACAGTTGAAGAAATCAAAAAAAATAGTTACTATATTCCTTATCAGTATCAACCTAGATTGAATTATCTCAAGGCTGTTGATAAGTTGATATTAGATGAAAGTGAGGACCGCGTATGACGGAAAATAAAGGATCTTCCCAACCAAATAAAGGCAAAAATGGGAAATCCAAATCAAAAAAGAATAAGAATGTAAAAAGAACGATTATTAAGATTATAGGCTTTTTATTCATTGCCTTTATCGTGTTACTTCTACTCGGTATACTTCTATTTGCATACTATGCTTGGAAAGCTCCAGCATTTAATGAGTCTAAATTACAAGATCCAAAGCCTGCTGAAATTTATGATAAAAACGGTGATTTGGTTAAGAAATTAGACAATGGTGCACGTAGAGAACATGTTGAATTGAAAGATGTTCCTAAAAATATGAAAAATGCCGTGTTAGCAACTGAGGATAATCGCTTCTATGAACATGGTGCTTTAGACTATAAACGTTTATTTGGTGCTATTGGTAAGAACCTAACTGGTGGTTTTGGTTCCCAAGGGGCGTCTACTTTAACACAACAAGTGGTTAAGCGTTCGTTCCTTTCAGAAAAGAAATCTATTGGACGTAAAGCGCAAGAAGCTTATCTATCTTATCGTTTAGAGCAAGAGTACAGTAAAGATGATATTTTCCAAATGTACTTAAATAAAATTTATTACTCAGATGGTGTATATGGCGTTAGGGCTGCAGCTAAATATTACTTTAATAAAAATTTAAATGAACTTAATTTAGCTGAAGAAGCCTATCTAGCTGGTTTACCACAAGTTCCTAACCTGTATAACATTTATGATAACCCGAAAGAAGCTGAAAATCGTAAAGAAACTGTTTTATACTTAATGCACTACCATCATAGAATCTCTGATAAACAGTGGAAAGAAGCTAAAGCTACTTCATTAGAAGATAATTTAGTAAAACGTACAACAAAAGAACGTCAAATATCTAATGATGATTCTAATAGTGAGTATGATTCTTACGTTAATTTTGTTAAAGCTGAATTAATAGGCAATAAACACTTTAAAAATAAAAACTATAGTGATTTAATGCAAAGTGGTATTAAGATTTATACAAATATGGATAAAAACGTTCAAAAAACGCTTCAAGATCGCATTGATAATGGTGATTACTATAAAAATGATGATCAACAAGTAGGTTCAACCATTCTTGATAGTAAAACAGGAGGCATTGTAGCCATTTCTGGTGGACGAAATTATAGAGATGTCGTTGATCGTAACGCTGCTACAGATACACACTTGACTGGTTCATCACTGAAACCATTCTTATCATACGGTCCAGCAATTGAAAATATGCAATGGGCTACAAACCACGCAATGCAAGATGAATCAAGTTATTCCATTGATGGTGGTACATTCCGTAACTATGATGGGCAAGGTCATGGTACAGTATCTGCATACGATGCATTAAGACAAAGTTTTAATATTCCTGCTTTAAAAGCTTGGCAACAAGTATCATCAAATGCAGGTAAAGATGCTCCAAAAGATTTTGCGTCTAAAGTTGGTTTAGATTATGAAATTGATTTAGGGCCATCTGAAATTTTAGGTGGCGGTGCTTCTGAATTCTCACCTACTCAATTAGCATCAGCATTCGCATCAATAGCTAATGGTGGTACTTACAATAATGCACATTCAATTCGCAAAGTTGTAACATCTGATGATGAAACTATCGAATTTGATCATACAAGTCATAAAGCGATGGAAGATTATACTGCTTACATGCTTGCAGAAATGTTAACTGGTACATTTAAACCATATGGTTCTGCTTACGGTCATGGTGTTGCTGGCGTTAATATGGGTGCTAAAACAGGTACAAGTACTTATGGCACAGAAGTTAATAATCAATATAACTTACCTGACAATGCAGCTAAAGATATTTGGATGAATGGTTTCACACCTAAATATACAATGTCAATTTGGATGGGCTTCAGCCAAATTAAACCAGGCGGTGAAGATTCATTCTTAGGACATTCTGAACAAGAATATGCACAATATCTATATAAAGATGTGATGTCAGATATTACTTCAAGTAATGATGGTGACTTCAAAAAACCTGATTCAGTTACTGGTTCAAGTGCAAGTACACTATCTGTTAAAGATCATCCAGATAATAATACAACATCAGGAAGTAAATATGATAACAAGTCTACTAGTAGTTCAGATAGTAGCTCATCAAATGATTCAAGTAATTCTAGTAGTACAGAAAGTAGTTCAAGCAATTCTACTTCTACCAGTGATAACAACTCAAATACTACATCAACAACGAACGGTAATACTACAACGAATACTGGTAATACAACTGATAACTCAGCAAATAATTCAACTACGAACAACAGTGCTAACAATAGTACCACATCAACTCAACAAAATAATAATAATGATAATACAAATAACAATAGTAGTTTATCTAACATATTTAAAGCAAACACGATTTTTAATTTTAGAAAAGCGTCGTAATAGCTTTAAAAACGACATAGTCTTTTATAAGGCTATGTCGTTTTTTTAATTAAAAAAAGTCTAGAACAACTTTGCTCTAGACTATCTTTCATATTAATTATTATTTTGATTTTTTCTTCTAATTTGATATGAAGCGTTCATTTTAATAAGCTCATTTTTTAATGTTTTCATTTGACTATACCCCATAAAGTGGTATTTTCTTTTTAACATATATTGATATCGTTCTAAAAAATTCATAGGAACAACTGGATATTGGTCTAAATGATTTAAATCAATAGACTCTATTTCATTAATTTGTTTAAAGAACAAAAGAAGTAGTTCAAAATAATCATCGATATATTGTTTTGCTAAATCAGAATTTAGTTGTCTTTTCTTAGCATAGACATCAAGTTCATTTTCTAGCGATTCAAATTGTGATTTATTAATCATTTGTTCCGACTTCCTTTTTCATTGCTTTCATGCGTTTTTGCCCTTCTCTACAATCCTCAAGTAATGGACAAATATCACATTTTGGTTTTCGAGCAATACAATGATAACGTCCAAAAAAGATAAGTTGATGATGACTTTTACTCCATCTTTCTTTTGGAATAATATCACACAAACGTTCTTCTACTTGTTTAACATTATCTTTCCACTTATTAATACCTAGACGCTTTGAAACACGTTCAACGTGTGTGTCTACTGCCAAAGAAGGCTCATCAAAAGCTACACTCATGACAACGTTCGCTGTTTTTCGTCCGACTCCAGCTAAGCTTTCTAAATCTTTATGTGTATGAGGAACTTGTCCACCGTACTGGTCGAGTAAAGATTGGCATAATTTTTTAATATTTTTTGCTTTATTACGATATAAACCTATTGATTTTATATCATTCTGCAATTCTTCTATATCTACTTTTAAATAATCTTCAGGAGTTTTATATTTTTTAAAAAGTGAACGTGTCACTTTATTAACTAAATTATCTGTACATTGCGCAGATAATAATACAGCTATTGTTAATTCAAAGGGATTATCATGTTTTAATTCACATTCTGCATCAGGAAACATATCTGCAATAACGTCAATCATTTCTAATGCTTTTTTCTTACTTACCATCTAGATTCTCTCCATTTAACCAGTCAAATTTAGGTATATGTTTTACAGTATGAGTTAATTTAGGTTTATTGAATTTTTCTCTCACTTTGTTAGATTCTTCTAAAGTTGTTACATTGTTTTTCTTCCAATTTAATAAGATACGATCAACATATTTAAAACTTAATTTATCATGACTATATGCTTCATCTAATGCAGCACGTATTAAAGTGTAATCATGTTGGTCTACATCAATCCATTGGTTGAGCGTTTCGATTTCATATGGTGATAATGGTCTCGAAAACAACTGTTCAATATATTGAAATAATTCCTTAAAGTTTTGTTGCGTTTGATGATGTGTAGTTTCATTTTTTTCTTGAGTTAAAATATCACTTAACTTTTCGTAAAAACGATTTAAATTCATATATTCAGTAAATTTTCCTTCCTCATCTTTACTTACATGTAGTGCAAGTAAATCACGCTGAATTAAATTTTGAATAATTGATGTTATTTCTCTCGGCTCCATATTTGAACCTTTTTGCAAAAATTCTATTGAGGGTTGTTTATTAGAAACTTCAGCGGCATAAATCAACTTAATCAAAATGACTAAATCTTTTTCATTTAAACCTAATTCATTGTAATGATCGAAAAGTTCCCTTCTAACTACAACAGGACGAGTTTTAAGTTGATGTGTGTCCATGATACCCCTCTCTTTCTTATTTTAAAAAGTGGGAGTGAGACATGAATAACATCATTTAGTCTCACTCCCCATGTATGATTTATAAAACGTGATATTTTATGGATATAAACGATTTAATAAACGTGGGAATGGTGATGTTTCTCTCACGTGTTCAACGCCTGAAATCCATGCAACTGTGCGTTCTAAACCTAAACCAAAACCACTGTGTGGCACACTACCATAACGACGTAAGTCTAAATAGTAGTTATAACTTTCTGTATCAAGTTGATGTTCATCGATACGTTGTTCTAATAATTCTAAATCATTAATACGTTCAGAACCACCAATAATTTCACCATAACCTTCTGGTGCAATTAAATCTGCACATAAAACTGTGTCTTCGTTGTTAGGGTTTGGCTGCATATAGAATGGTTTAATTTTAGTTGGATAATTTGTAATAAATACTGGTAAATCATAATGATTGGCTATAGCTGTTTCATGTGGCGCACCAAAGTCTTCACCCCATTCAATGTCATCAAATCCTTCTTCTTTTAAGAACTTGATAGCATCATCATAAGAGATGCGTGGGAATGGCGCAGATACTTTTTCTAATTTACTCGTATCTCTATCTAGCGCTTTTAATTCTAATTTACAATGTTCTAATACAGATTTTACGATATGAGATACATATTGTTCTTGAACTTGTAAACTTTCTTCGTGATTTGTGAATGCCATTTCAGGTTCAATCATCCAGAACTCAATTAAATGACGTCTTGTTTTAGATTTTTCAGCTCTAAATGTTGGTCCAAATGAGAAGACACGTCCATGTGCCATAGCTGCAGCTTCCATATATAATTGACCACTTTGAGATAAAAATGCATCTTGATCAAAGTATTTAGTATGGAATAATTCACTAGTACCTTCTGGTGCACTTGCAGTTAAGATAGGCGGATCAATTTTAGTAAAGCCATTTTCATTAAAAAATTCATATGTTGCTCTAATGATTTCATTTCTAATTTTCATTACTGCATGTTGCTTTTTAGATCTTAACCATAAGTGACGATGATCCATTAAGAATTCTGTACCATGGTTTTTAGGTGTGATTGGATAATCGTGAGCTTCATGAATGACATCAATTGATTTTACTTGCATTTCATAGCCTAAATCAGAACGATTATCTTCTGTAATCGTACCTGTGACATAAAGTGATGATTCTTGTGTAATGTCTTTAGCAAGTTTAAATGTTTCTTCATCGACTTCTGATTTAACGACAACACCTTGCATAAATCCACTACCATCACGTAATTGTAAAAATGCGATTTTACCGCTTGAACGTTTATTTGTTAACCAAGCGCCAATTGTGACTTCTTGATTAATGTATTGTTTTGCTTGTTTAATTGTTGTTTTCATAATCAAACTCCTACTTTATTTTCTTTTTATACAATACTTATTTATTTTATCAAAATAGAAAGTGAACTTCTAGCACCTGAATAGTGTTCTCATTATTTAAAATAAACTATTTTTTTCTGTTTTTCAGTTTACTTGCCTGCATGCGGTAAAGTAATTTATTAAATTGTTGAATATCCCCTTTTTTTTGAGAATAAGATTCTAACGATTGTTCAAAAAAATGCTTATAGTTACTATTTGTTAAACGATCATCAAAGGAAACAATGAGTCCCTTATCGTCTTCGTTACGAATCAATCTACCTAGACCTTGTCTAAAACGCGTTACAGCATCAGGTAAGACATAATCTTTAAATGTAGATTCAAATTCTGAATCCATTAGCCAATGCTTTGTATTATATTTATTCATGAATGGTAATTTAGCAATCATCACACATTTAATACCATTAGATTGATAGTCAAATCCTTCAAAAAATGTTGATGTACCTAACAAAATAGCTTTATCAAAGTGATTAAATTGTTGAACGATTTTATAGTTTTGATTTTGTTGTTGGGTCAAAATAACATAATCGTCAAATATTGGTAATTCATTTAATAGCTCTTGTACCATATGCATCATTCGATAACTGGTGAAAAGTACGAGACATTTAGATTGTGTTATAGTTACGTACTCTTGAATATAGTCTACAATAGACGCTACATAATCCTCTGTATTTTTAAAATCATAAGAAACAACATCACTTGGAATATAAATATTTGTTGATTTATGATTTTGAAGTGATGACTGTACTTCATAAGTATTAAATTCTACATCTTCTTTAAACCAGTTTTTAAATGCCTCAAACGAATGGTTAAATGTAAGTGTGCCTGAAATAAATGTTAATGATTTAAATTTCTCGAGCACTTGCTTTGTTAAAATATCCCGTACTTCATAATCTTTTACAATTAGACGTATGGTCGATTTTTGATTCAAATTTTTGATAGATATGAAAGCAGTATGATTTTGTTTTAAACTTTGTTCTATATGTCTGTAATTATCGTTAATGTAAAGTAATTGCTTACGTATAGATTTGATTGTTTTATGGTTAATACCATTAAAAAATTCTAAAGTTTTATTGATTTTGTCTACAATTGTATGTAAATCTTTTAGAATACGTGTAGAATCAAAGTCGAATACATAATGATATCGATGTACATCATCATCATGTACATCTGAGTGTTGAACAATATCGAAAATATGATTAAATAGGGTTTCATTTAGTTCGTGTAAATCAGAAATATTAGATTTTAAACCAAACACGTCAATAGGTGGAATATCTAATCGTTCCAAAATACGTTGTTGCTCTAAATGATCTACTAATTTAAGAAGCTTTTCATTTTCATTTTTCCCTATTAAACCTAACTGATATTTGATATCAGAATAATTTAATTCATTGGTCACTTGATTAAGAGCATAATCAGGTAAACGATGTGCTTCATCAATGATACAATCATCAAATAACTGATAGATTGAATTCTCTTGATCTGAATGAATAAGATGCGCATGATTAGTAATACCAATTTGAATATTTTGAGCATTACGCTTTATATAATTATAGTAATGAATATCGTGTCTTACTGGAACATAAGTTTCTAATTTTTGGTCAAAATACATTTTCTGACCACCTTTTAAATTTAACTCTTGTATATCTCCAGTATTTGTTTCTAATATCCATATAAGTAATTGCATTTTTAAAATATTCACTTCATAGTTAGCTGTATCATCTTTTAAAATTTGACTTATCAATCCTAGTGAAATATAGTCTGTTTTACTTTTAATAAGTGCAGCATTAATTTTGAAATCTAGCGCGCGATTAATACTAGGAATATCTTTTTGAAGTAATTGATGTTGAAGTAATTTCGTGTTTGTTGAAATCATTACATGTCTGCCTGTTTCAATGTTATACATCAATGCAGCTAATAAGTATGCTAATGATTTACCACTTCCTAAAGGTGCTTCAATAAGTGCCTTATCATTATGCATTAACTGCTCTAAAATAATTTCTGACAAATAGAGTTGTTGTGGGCGATAAGTAAGTTCAAGTGCTGTTGTAACTTCTAGATATAAATCTTTTAATGAACCTTTAAATTCAATTTGTGGCACTTTTAAGTCTTGTTGTTTTTTATAGATAATCTGTTCAAATTGAGCATACTGATAATCTATATCATGATTATGATGTTGTCTGACCATTTCAAATAAAATGTTAAATAAATCATATTTTAAATGCTTACTTAAATAATATAATTGTTTTAAGGTATCTATAGGTAATGACTCAAACTTTTTAAAAGCTTTAATCATTAAATAGGCCGTTGTTGTTGCATCCTCATCTGCTCGATGTGCATTTGTCAGAGGTATATTATGAGCATTTGCTAATTCACTTAATTGGTAACTTTTTTCAGTAGGAAATGCAATTTTAAATAATTCTAGGGTATCAAGCACCTTTTTAGGTTTAAAATGAATATTACTTTTTTCAAATGCTTTTTTAATGAAATTCAAATCAAAGTCAACATTGTGGGCTACAAATATACAATCTTTGAGTTGTTCATATATATCATCAGCAATTTCATGAAAATACGGTGCTTGTTCTAGCATAGTTTCTTCGATAGAAGTCAAAGCTTGGATAAATGGTGGGATTTCCAAATCAGTACGAATCATTGAATGATAAGTTCCTGATATTTTATTATCACGTACAAATGTAATACCAATTTGTATAATTTCATCATGTTCAAGTTGGTTTCCGGTTGTTTCTAAATCTACTACCGCAAAACTTGTATATGCCATATCTATCTCTCCTAATTCTATCCGTATGCTTATATATCTATATCTGCGCTTATAAGTCGTCTAGTCTGATTATCTTCATCTTTGACAATTAAAAAGCCGTCATTATTAATATCAATAGCTTCACCTATAAATTGTTCTCCATTTTCAGTAAATGTTAACTTACGATGCCAAATATTAGATGTACGAATGTATTCATCTCTAATTGTTTCAAATGAAGAGTTAAGAAATTGATGGTAACGCTTTTCAATTTCCTCAATTAAACGTTTCAAAAATTGATATCGATTGATTTCTTCTGAATGGTGCAAGCGAATGCTTGTAGCACGATGACGTATCATATCAGAAAAATCTTCTTCTTGATGGTTTAAATTAATACCAATACCACATATTATGGCCTCAACTGCATCAGCATTTGCTACCATTTCTGTTAAAAATCCACATACTTTTTTATCATTAATATAAATATCATTTGGCCATTTAATCTCTACTTTGTCTCTAGAAAATGCTTGGATAGCATCTCTAATTCCTAAAGCTATAAAAAGATTAAATTTTGGAATCATTGCAAATGAGACATTAGGTCTTAAAACAACAGACATCCATAACCCTTTTCCTTTTGAAGAAGACCAATTACGATTGAAACGACCACGACCTTTTGTTTGTTCATCACTTAAAATTAACATGGTATGCTGATTATCAACAAGACCTTGTTTAGCAATAGTTTGAGTAGATTCAACACTATCATATACTTCAATTTTGGATACTAAATGATTAGACTCTAGTACTTTATTGATAATGCCTCTATACCAACGATTTGGCGATGCATTAAGCTTATGTCCTTTATGATTAATTGAGTCAATATCACATCCATCTGCTTTTAATTGATCAATTACTTTTTTCACAGCAGCTCTCGATATATTAAGCTGATTTGCAATGTATTGACCAGAAATATATTCTGATTGATGCTCATATAACATTTTAACGACATCTTGACTATATTTTGACATTTTCATTCACCCATTTCAAAATTTCTTCTTTGTTATTTTTGATTTTATCAGTAACTATCGCACATTCTATTTCTCTCAATACATTTTTTAACCAAGGGCCACCATTTTTATTAAAATGTGCAAGTAAATCTTTTCCATTCACATCCATTTCTTTACGTTCATGTAATTGAAGGTGTTGAACGACTTGTTTAATAGAAAGAGAATTGATAATAAGTTCTGAAGCGGTAGGAATTTGATTATTTTGAAGTACAGAATAAATATTTAAAACCTTTAAGATATAATAGTCACTATAATCATAAACAAATAATTTCAAAGCATCTTTAGTAGTAATTTGAGGTAATGTTTCAATGATAGCAATATATATATGTATATCTGATTTTTCTTTATTACTAATTTTTAATTGCTTTAAAGAAGGAAGATTATTATTTTTTATAAGTAAGATGGCTAACCATTGTTCAAATTCAAGAGGTTCATTGATGTAAACACATGTCATATCTAATTCATTAAAAAATGGAATATAATTAAAAATTTTTAAAGATAATAAATTATGATAACTCTGTTTAACATTACTTCCTAAGATTAATTTTTTAAATTCTACAACAATTCGCTCGATTGATAAATATTTAACGTCCGAACAAGTTAATTGCATTGCTTCAAAGGTTTCAGTATGAATATCAAATGTAAGTTGTGACTGAAATCTAAGGCCACGAATAATTCTTAATGCATCTTCTTTAAATCGTTCACTTGGATTCCCTACCGTACGTATCAATTTTGATTGTATATCCTTTTGACCACCAAAGTAATCAAATATTTTATAATTTTTATCCATAGCAATAGCATTGATAGTGAAATCTCTACGTTGTACATCTTCATAGAGATTTCTCACAAAATTAACTTCACTTGGACGACGGTGATCTAAATAATCACCTTCTGATCTAAATGTTGTCACTTCGTAATTTTCATTGTTGAAAACAACATTGATTGTGCCATGCTCTTTTCCAATTGGAATAGTGTGTTCAAATATATCTTCAATTTCGTCTGGCATCGCACTTGTAGTGATATCAATATCATGAATTGTACGATGCATAATGTAATCTCTGACTGCCCCGCCTACAAAATAAGCTTCGAAATGATGTTTTTCTATTTGATTTAGAATTGGCAAAGCTGTTTCAAATAATTCATTACCCATATTAATCCTCTTTTTTAATTCAACATTTTTTTATAGTAATATTCATATTGATCGACGATAAGTTCAGAACTAAATCGTTGTTTAATATCTTTAAGCATATTACTTTGTAATTCTTGATAAAGTTGCTCATCTGTTAATAATTTTAGTGCATAATGACTTGCTTGTTCACTATCTCCTACATCTACAATATAACCTGTTTCACCATGTTTGATGACTTCTTTGATACCACCAGCATTTGAACCTATAGGTACGACTCCTGTAGTCATTGCCTCTAATAGTGTAAGGCCAAAACTTTCTTTTTCACTTAACAGCAAAACTAAATCAGCCATTTGATAGAATTTACTAACTTGATCTTGTTTACCTAAAAATAATACATCATCTTCGATATGTAATGACCTTGCTATTTTACGCATATCTAAAAGTTCTGGACCATCACCTAATAAGATCAACTTGCTTGGTATATGTTTATGAACTTTAGCGAAAGTTTCTAAAATAGTGTCAATACGTTTGACTTTTCTAAAGTTTGATACATGTATAAGAACTTTTTCCTCAGGCTTTATATCGTAAAGCTCTTTATATTGATTTTCATGTTGTGTAGGAAATTCTTTTTCTCGAACAAAATTATAAATAGGAATAATCTCTTTATCTGTTTCAATAATTGACTGTGTTTGTTCAGCTAATGAATGACTGACACTAGTCACGAGGTCACTTTGTTCAATGCCAAATTTAATAGCGCCTTTAAGTGAATGATCATAGCCTAACACTGTGATATCAGTACCATGTAATGTTGTCATAATTTTTATATCTTTTCCAGACATTTGACGTGCTAAAATACCACATACAGCGTGTGGTACAGCATAATGCATATGCAAGATATCTAAATCATATTCTTTAATAACTTCAGATATTTTTGTGCTCAATGTAATATCATATGGTGGATATTGAAATACTGCATATTGATTTACTTCGACTTGATGGATAGTAATGTTAGGCAAAGGCTTACGAATTCTAAAAGGAATATTTGACGTAATAAAGTGAACTTCATGTCCCCTTTCTGCCATTTTTATACCTAATTCAGTTGCTATGATACCTGAGCCACCCATTGACGGATAACATGTAATACCTATTTTCATAAAATAACCCCCTTTCTATCCATTATTTACGTTCAAATCGATTTTTATCTCTAGTATTAAATTTATCCATTGTATCATTAAAACTTTCTGTCATATCAATACCAAGTGAATTAGCAATGCAAAGTAAAACAAATAAATTATCTCCTAATTCAGCTTTAACAGAGTTTTCTTCTTCCGTTGGTTTCTTTTGCTTTTCACCGTAATAATGATTGATTTCTCTTGCAAGTTCGCCCACTTCTTCTGTTAGACGGGCTAAATTAGCTAATGGAGAAAAATAACCCGCTTTAAATTGACTAATATAGTCATCTACTTCTTTTTGCATTTGATTTAAAGATTTCATCATCATTCTCCTTTTTTCCGTTTCTTTCTAAGTATATCTCAAATTAGTTGTTAATGCATTTTATCAATTCTATTCTATGAGATATAAAAAAAGAGCGAAACAGAATTCATTTTTGAATTCATATTTCGCTCGATATAACTCCTTGAAAATCTTAAATGTTGTTACACAAGATTTAAGATTGAGTTAGTTTATAAAGGTAGTTTAGTTATCACTTGCACGTGCCAGTAAAATAATTCTAACAAGTTCGGCTACAGCTGTAGCTGTTGCTGCTACATAAGTCATAGCTGCTGCTGATAATACCTTTCTCGCATGTTTATATTCTTTTTCATTCACAATATTAAGTGCAGTAATTTGTTTCATCGCTCTTGAGCTTGCATCAAATTCAACTGGTAATGTCACGATTGAGAATAAAACTGCTAATGACATTAACCCAGCACCAATCCATAATGCAGTTGAGCCAAAAGCACTACCTAATGCTGTTAAAAAGATACCAGCCATAATAATGATATAGCTTAATGAACTACCAATATTTGCTAAAGGTACTAAAGCAGTTCTAAAACGTAAAAACGCATAACCTTGTTGGTGTTGAATAGCGTGTCCAACTTCGTGTGCCGCAATAGCTGTACCAGCTACTGAAGGACGATCAAAGTTTGCAGGAGATAAACAAACTACTTTCTTATTTGGATCATAGTGGTCTGTTAAAAAGCCTTCGCCCTTAACTACATCTACATCGTAAATTCCATTAGCATGAAGAATTTCTTCTGCTACTTCACGACCCGTCTTACCACTTGTTGATCTTACCTGTGAATATTTTTCATAATTTGATTTTACTTTGTGTTGAGCCCACATTGGAATGAGCATAATAATGACGATATATATAATATAAGACACTATAGACAATCAATTTCACTCTCCTTTAATCATATTCTACTGACTATCGAATTTTTTATCAAATAATTTAACCTTTATTAATTTATTAAAACTATAATAAAGGATAAGTGACATAATACTTAGCCATAGCGCGATAAAAGCAACTAAATGAACGTGTTGCTGTATAAAATCATAATAAGGATATTTCTTTAATATATAATCTACATAATCATTGTTAAATATCCATATCATAGAAATAAACAAACTGAGTATAGAAATTTTGAATCGTGGATAAAAATAGATACTTTCAAGTACCATAATTCCATGACTAATAATTAAAAGTACATTCATAATAGTTATATCGTTATTATTAACCATCATTATCAAATTCATAATGACAGCCCATAAACCATATTTAAATAATGTTACAAATGCTAGTCCTTCAATAATACTATTTTGTTTATTTAAAATAATTAAACAAATTGATATACATAACAATAGCGATGCAATAGGACTATCTGGTACAAAAATTAGATAATGCCATTGTGTCTTAAGTAATTGATCACCATACCATATAAAACCATAAATGGTGCCTAAAACATTACATATAAGCAATATTACGAGTATGGAACGTTGATATAATGATAATTCCCATAGTTGTCTTAAAGTAGGCATAAGTTATAATTCCTTTAATTTTGATCTATGAGTGATGAGTTAATACACTCAAAATTTGTGATAATTGATAAAAACGTTGTTGATCTTTCATTTGTAAACTTACATCGATATGATGTTCTAATTGTTCGATTAGTGAATACTTTTTATTTAGATCAAGACTTAAGTGATATATATTATTAAGATATGCAAGATATTGATCAGAATATATTAATTGTTGAATTATAAGCTCATTTAATCGCCCATCTTGCTTATCGTTGTATTCAAAGTGAATGAATATATCAATACAAATATCTTTAGAAGCTATATAATTGAATATTTCATTTGTATTAATTAATGTTTGATCGTCTTTTGTTAATTTAATCGCAGAGAAATTGGAGTGTTTTAGGCCAATTTCAAGGGTTATATGACTTTTAATTTTCTTATTTACAAAATGACTACAATTTAATTTTGGCGGTGAGGCTTTTAAATAATTTAATAGCCACACACTAATTCTGGACTTAAAATGATAATGAAACAAAGCATATTCAATATAGCTTTGTTTCATTTTAACTAATGTGTCATTCAATTTTAACACCCACTCTAGTCATTCAATCTGCTCAATTCTTCATTCCAAGTTTCATTAGTTGGATCGATAATTAATAATTCGTTAAGTAATACTTTAGCTTTATCTTTTTGGCCAATTTCAATTAAATAGAAATAATAATCGCTTAAGAATAGACTCTGAGATTTTAATGTTGGATAAGCCAATTCATAGAAATGTTGGGCTTCAGTATCTCTTTCTTCTTCCCCATATGCATGTGCTAAATGCCACATAAAGACAGGGTCAAGATCTTCTTCATCTACATAAGATAGAAGTGAAATGATGGCTTCATAGTCTTCTTTTTGACGGAATAAATCACTTAAGATAAGTAAAGGTTTATGGTAACCATTATCTACTTCAAGTGCTTTTTTAAGAAGTTCTACCCCCTCATTCGCATCTCCATGTTCAATTTCTAAACTACCGGTAGAAACCATGAGTTCTTTATAAAATTGATTAAGACGTAACCCTTCTTTACCTGTTTCAATCGCATCTGGATAATTTTTTTCATTTTCATATAAAGATTGTAAATAAAAGTAACCTTGAATAAAGTCTGGGTCTTTAGAAAGAAGTGTAGTCATAATTTTTATAGCTTCTTGAGTTAGATCATTTTTTTCATATGCGATGGCTTTTTTGAAAAAGTCATCAGAGATCATTTCATCTTCACTAATCTCATCAAATAACTGTATAGCATCACTATAATTTCCACTTTGTAACGCACAATCAGCCATTCTTGAAAATAAATTAATTCCATTTATTTCATATTCGCCTGTATCTAAAACAACTTCATATTCTCGTGTAGCACGAAGGTATTGTCCATCAAAATAAAGTAATTCTGCTAAAGCAAAATGAATAATTGGGTCATTAGGTTCTAATTCACGCGCTTCAGTTAACTTATCAATAGCAACTTCAGTCATATTGATTTGTTGATATAAGTCGGCTTCTAACATTAACTTTTCAGGTGATAATTCAACTTGATTTAAATATTCTAATGCTTCGTCTGTTTGATTTTCAGACATAAGGCCTTCGATAAAATAAATTAATAGTTCACTTTCATCTGGATACTTATGATATAACGTTCTAAACACTTCAAGACCTTGAGGTGTTAATCCAAAGTTATATAATGTTTCTCCTAAAATAAATAAAGCATCATCATTATTGGATGTTAATGCTTCATTTACACGTGTATCTAAATGATCTAATTTTTGAAGATTGATATCGTCTATTAATTTATAGATATCTTCCATAATATTTTATCCCTCATTTTCTAAAAGCTTTAATTTCGGCAAGAAACCAGGGAATGATACATTTACTGCATCAAACTGACGTATCGTTAATGGCGAATCACTTAAAATAGAGGCGACTGCAAGCATCATGCCAATTCTGTGGTCAGTTAAGCTATCTACTATAGCATTTCTAGTTAATTCAGAGGGATGAATAATTAATCCATCCTCTGTAGCTTGTAATTTAAAACCTAGTAAATTAAGCATATCTGCAGTTGTATCAATACGATTAGTTTCTTTTACCTTTAATTCCTCTGCGTCCTTAATCATACTTGTACCAGAAGCTTGAGTGCATAACAAAGCAATAATTGGCAATTCATCAATTGCTTTAGGAATTAAATCTCCTTCAATTGTGATTGGTTTCAAGTTGTTCGTATACTGAACTCTAATCGACGCAGTTGGTTCTGAAGACTCTGTAACATTAAATAATTCAATGTTACCATTCATTTGTTCAACGATATCTATAATACCTGAACGTGTAGGATTGATGCCAACATTATGAATTGTAATATCACTTCCTGGAGAAATCAAAGCAGCTACAATAAAGAAAGCAGCTGAAGAAATATCTCCTGGTACTACAAAGTTTTTAGGTTGAATATTGCTTATAGCATAAGGAGATGTTGTAATCACTTTTTGATTTACTTGTATTGGAATTTGATAATGTTTAAACATCGTTTCAGTATGATTTCTACTTATGTCTAATTCTGTAATTTGTGATGCTTCTTTTGAAAATAGACTTGCAAACAAAATTGCACTTTTAACTTGAGCACTTGCGACTTCCATTTGATAATTGATACCATTAATGGCTGAAGGCTTAATAATAAGTGGTGTATAGTTATTTTCAATACCATTAATATTTGCATTCATTAATTTTAAAGGTTTTAAAATACGATCCATAGGTCGTTTTCCTATCGATGTATCTCCAGATAAGACACACTCTATGCCCAATCCACTTAAAAGACCAGCAAGTAAGCGCGTTGTTGTACCAGAATTTCCAGTATATAACGTTTGATGTGGTATATTGAAATGTTGATATCCTGGAGAATTAACAATAAGACGATGTTCTTCAATTTCAATCTCAACACCTAAGAGTTTAAAAATTTCAATTGTACGTAAACAATCTTCACCTAGAAGCGGTTGTTCAATAATTGATTTACCTTTAGCGAGTGACGATAGCATAATTGCTCTATGCGTCATAGATTTATCTCCAGGTACTTCTATCTCACCCTTTAATGGACCATGAATATCTATTGTTTGACTTGTTGTCACAGTATTTCACCTACTCTACTAATAATTGTAGTTGTTTAAATGATTGCTTCAATATATTTTTTTCTACATGATATACATTAGGTTTACCTAATTTCTCGAGTAGAACCATTTGAATACCTTCACCATTATTTTTTTTATCTGATAACATATATTGATACATTTCTTCAAAATCAATCTGCTGAATTAAATCCAGCGGATAATTTAATTGATTCATATAATTAATATAATGTTGAATATCAAATTGTGTGCCAAGAAGATGATTTGCCACAATAAACTGATAAATCATCCCAATCATAATGGCATGACCATGAGGTATTTTATACTTATATTCTACTGCATGTCCAAAGGTATGACCTAAATTTAAATATTTTCTAACATTACTTTCTTTTTCATCTTTTATAATAATGTTTAGTTTTGTTTTTATGCCCTTAAAAATAAATTGATCCATATCTTTAAGTGATTCAAGTGTTTTCCTATCTGAAAAGTGTTTTTCAATATCTTCTGTAGCAACTGCGCCAGTCAATAAAGCATGCTTATATACCTCAGCGTATCCACTTAAAATTTCATGATAAGGTAAAGTTTTTAAAAAATTTAAATCATATATGACTGCTTTAGGTCTATAAAATGCGCCTATAAGATTTTTACCATGGGAAGAATTTATTCCAACTTTGCCTCCTACACTTGAGTCATGCGCTAATATCGTTGTAGGTACTTGTATAAAATCAACACCTCTTAATAATGTAGAAGCTAAGAATCCTGTAAAATCTCCTGTGGCCCCACCACCTATAGCCACTAAACATGTATTACGAGTAAGGTTCATTCCTAGTAGTTGTTCCATGATAGATTGATAATGATTAAACGTTTTCATTTTTTCACCGGCAGGAACGATAACTTTTTGAATGTTTGAATTGTGACATAATATTTCAAATTTATCTCTAAAATTAAAATCAACAAATTCATCTATAATTAAGAATACTTTATCGTAATCTTGAATATAATCGGATAAATATTTAAATGCATGATGTTCTACAATAATTGGATAATTATCACTGTGATATGTGGTTTGTAATTGCATGATATACCTCATTTCTAAAGGTTAATTAAAGATGTTTAAAATTCTATATTTAACTTTCTACGTTCTTCAATTTGTTCTTTAAGTTGATCGATATGATTAGATTGGAACTCTTCTAAAAGAGCTTTAGCAACTTCAAATGCAACGACATGTTCGCAAACAACGCTTGCTGCTGGAACTGCACAACTATCTGAACGTTCTATAGTTGCTTTAAAATCTTCTTTAGTATTAATATCTACTGAATTTAAAGGTTTATATAAAGTTGGAATAGGTTTCATAACGCCATTTACAATGATAGGCATACCATTAGTCATTCCACCTTCAAAGCCACCTAAATGATTAGATCCTCTATAATAACCTCTTTCAGAATGATATAAAATTTCATCTTGAATTTCGCTTCCAGGTTTTTCAGCAGCTTTAAACCCTTCGCCAAAGCTGACACCTTTGAAGGCATTAATACTTACAACACCTTGAGCAATGCGTCCATCGAGTTTACGATCATAATGCACGTAGCTACCTACTGCAACTGGCATATTTTCAACCATAACTTGAACTACGCCACCTATAGAGTCGCCTTCCTTTTTAGCTTCATCGATTTTATCTCTCATTTTTTGAGCAATCGATTCATCAATCACACGTACATCATTTTTATCGATATTTTGTTTAAATGTTTCTGTATCGTATAACCCTACATCTTTAATTCCACCAATTTCTACAACACGACTATACATATGAATGTCTAGTTGAGAAAGTAAAATTTTGGACACTGCTCCTACAGCTACACGTGCAGCTGTTTCTCTTGCAGAAGAACGTTCAAGTACATTTCTCAAATCACGATGATTATATTTCATTCCGCCAATTAAGTCTGCATGACCAGGTCTTGGCTTTGTAATTGTACGTTTCATATTTTCACGTGCCTCGTCACTAATTGGTTCAATACCCATAATATTTCTCCAATGAGTAAAATCATCATTTTTAACTACAATTGTAATTGGACTACCTAAAGTAAAGCCATTTCTTACACCAGAAACAATTTCTACCGCATCTTTTTCAATTTGCATTCGACGTCCTCTACCGTATCCACCTTGACGCTTAAACATTTCTTTATTTATTTCCTCAGCTCTCATTTCTAAGTTAGCTGGAACACCTTCAATAATCACGGTTAGTTGTGGACCATGTGATTCTCCTGAAGTTAAATATCTCATGATTAATAGCTCCTTTCCTTTACCACTTTAAATAGTATTATGTATTATTTGTTATCATATCATATTCAATGAAATTACATAACTAGTGTAGAATAATTGGTGTTTGAAAATTCAAATAATTTTATATAAAAAAGTACCTAAGACAACTGTTGTCTTAGGTACTTTCTAACATGTCGGCAGTCAATGGTTGAATTGAAAATAAATTCCAATTTATTCTACTTTTTAAAAATTATTCTTCATAAAGCCAATTTTCTCTATTAGCTTCGTAGCTATATATTTCATCATCATTAAACCATAAATTGATTTCTCTTTCAGCAGATTCTACAGAGTCTGATCCGTGAATAATATTTCTCCCTACTGTTAAACCATAATCGCCTCTTATAGTACCGGGAGCGGCTTCAGTGGGATTTGTTTTTCCGATAATATGTCTAGATACCGCAACTGCGTCTTCTCCTTCAACAACCATGGCAAACACAGGTCCAGAAGTTAAAAAAGAAACAAGTTTATGAAAAAACGGCTTCTCTGTATGTTCAGCATAATGTATGTTAACAGTATCTTTAGTTGGAATTATAAATTTACCGCCAACTATTTTTAAACCTTTTCTTTCAATTCTAGAAATAATTTCTCCTATTAAATTACGTTGTACTGCATCTGGCTTAATCATTAAAAAAGTGCGTTCCATTATACAAATCCCCCTAATAAAAAAATTGATTTAATATGTATAAATACATTTAATAGCAAACAACCTACTACTACTAAATACTAACAGGTTATTAAAGCGTTTTCAACTTTTTTCTATTCTTATGTATTTCTAGAACGCATTCTTTTAATAAGCTTTCTAAATAAATTTTGAGAATTTGGTTCCTCTAATTGATCAATTAAGTCGAGTGCTTTATTTAAATAATGATCGCTCACTTCTTGAGATTGTGTGATACTATTTGAATTCTTGATTTGATCAATAAGTGGATCAAATTGATGTTTATTTGTCAGGTGTGATAACTCAACAATTTGTTTTTTGAAAACCGGGTCTTTTTTCATCTCTAATAAAACTGGTAATGTAATATGACCATTCATTAGGTCACTACCCACAGGTTTACCTAATTTTTTCTCAGTACTTGTAAAATCTAAAATATCATCTACAATTTGAAAACTCATTCCAATATAATGACCAATCATTTTTAATTTTCGAATCGTCTCATTATCAGCTTGTGATGTTATTGCACCAACTTCTGTTGAAAGTTGAATAAGCAACGCCGTTTTTCTATTAATACGTCTCAAATAGTTCGTAATATTTTGATGACTATTAAATTGGTCTTGGAATTGGAAGAGCTCCCCTCTACAAACATCAACAATTGCGTTAGAAATAATAGTATGAACACGATGATCTTCAATTTTAGAAAGTTGTTTTAAACCTAAAGCTAGTAAGAAATTGCCAGTTAGGATAGCAGTAGTGACATCCCATTTTTTTTCAATAGTCAATTTACCACGACGTTTGTCACTTTTATCAATCACATCATCGTGCACAAGTGTTGCCATATGAATTAATTCTAAAGCTACTGCAACATGATACGTATCTTCAGTAATTTTCTTTGGTCCAAACTGACTACTAAGAAGAACAAATGCTGGACGCACTCGTTTGCCACCCGAAGATAATAAATGAAATGCTGCTTCTTGTAATACAGAATCATTACTTTTAATAGCATTTTTTAAACGCTTTTCAACATTTTTAATTTCACTATTCATACTTAACTTTGCCACATTAATCACCTTTTATTTAGTAGAAGTTTCTATTTATAGCCAAGGTGCATTGCAGCAACGCCACCTGTAAAGCTACGAACTTTTACATGACTGAAACCAGCCTGCTCAAATAAACGCTTTAATTTAGTTTTATCTGGAAAATTGAATGTAGATTGTTGTAACCATTCATATTCTTCCCTAGATTTAGCAAACAATTTCCCGAAAATAGGCATCACAAATTTAAAGTAAAGTTTATAAACTTGTTTAAATACGGGTAATGTTGGTTGACTTGTTTCTAAACATACAATCATACCGCCTGGTTTCAATACGCGATTTAATTCTTTTAATGTTGCTAAATAATCAGGCACATTTCTTAAACCGAAACCAATGGTTACATAATCGAATGTTTTATCCTCAAATGGTAAATTCATAGCATCGCCGTGCACTAAGTGAATATTAGGCATTGATTTAGTTTTTTCTTTACCAACTTCAAGCATATTTTCACTGAAATCTAAACCTGTAACTTCTCCATTAGGTCCTACTGCTCTACTTAAAGCAATAGTCCAATCTGCTGTACCACAACATACATCAAGTGCTTTACTTCCAGGTAACACATTCATATCTTTCATTACATGTTTACGCCATATTTTATGTTGTTCGAAGCTTATTATATTGTTCAATCGATCATATTTTTTAGAAATATTTTGAAAAACCGTATGAACTTGTTCTTTTTTTGCATTATTTTCAGTCATTAATTATTACCTCTACTTTTCTCTTTATCGCTTTGCTTTATATGTTTAATAAATTGGTTTATTTCATCTTCATCATATTCACTTAAATAAGAGGGATAATATTGATGTACCCCACTAAATAATTTTTCAAATATTTCATATTGAGAAATCTCAATATCTGTAAAATGAGAAATAGTTATAAAAGGGAAAAGTGTTTCTATATCTAACACAGCCTTATATATATCATGACGCTCGAGTGAATGATGATGCAATGAAGTTTTAAGCTCATTAGATTTTATAATCGCTTCACTCATTAGCTTTTGATATGACACATCACCAATTTCAGATATTAAAGTATAAAAATGAGCACTTAATAAGTCACCAATTAGAATTGATTTCTTAGATAATTTATTTTTAGAAATATCATCTAGATGCTTCATTGAAGTATCAATAGTGAGGCAGGCAAGTTTAGCATTTTCTGGAATATTAAAATGATCTAAAACATCACTTAATCCTTTATTAATGTGAATTGCTTCATATTCATTAATTCCTTTAAGCCTTTGAGTAATTTGTCTATTTAATTTGCTTAATGTTCTTTCCATGTTCACACCTCACGTTAGTATCAATATACATATTAACATTATATTCATAAAAATAAAATATAGTGCTTATGACGAAAATAACTTCACAGACGCTTCACAGTGAATTGTACAATTATAAATAAAACATATGTATTTAGAATTAAACAATATATAAAATAAAAAGCCCTTATAGGGCTTTTTAAGTAAATTATTTTACAGCATCTTTTAATGCTTTACCAGCTTTGAATGCTGGAACTTTACTTGCAGGAATTTCGATTTCTTTACCTGTTTGAGGGTTACGTCCTTTACGTGCAGCACGTTCACGTACCTCGAAGTTTCCGAAACCAATTAATTGAACTTTTTCACCTTTAGAAAGTGAGTTTTGAATTGATTCGAAAACAGCGTCTACTGCTGAACCAGCTTCTTTTTTAGTTAAATCAGCTTGTTCTGCAACCGCATTGATTAAGTCAGTTTTATTCATTATGAGTTCACCTCCAGATGAATGATAATGATAAATTTATATCATTATGGTATGACTTTAACACAATAATTCCCTTTACCGCAACGATTTATATACTTAAAACGTTGAATTATCAGTATTTCGTGAATAATTTTATAAAATATTTGCGTTAAATAGCAAAATTACACTTTATTCAGCTTTTTTATCTCGTCCCATTAAATCCTTCACACTATCTTTCACTGGTTTATCTTCAAATAATACTTTGTATAAAGCATTGGTTATTGGCATATCAACATTTTGAGCTTTTGCTAAATGATATACTGAATTTGTTGTATAAATTCCTTCAACAACCATATTCATTTCGTTAAGTGCTTCTTCAGTCGTTTTACCTTTTCCTAATTTATATCCTAAAGTATAATTTCTTGAATGAGTAGACGTACACGTTACAATTAAATCACCAATGCCACCAAGACCTAGAAAAGTCATAGGATCAGCCCCTAGCTTTTCACCTAGTCGACTAATCTCAGCTAAACCTCTTGTCATTAAAGCAGCTTTAGCATTATCACCATAACCCATTCCAGCAACAATACCACTTGCTACAGCAATAATGTTTTTAAGTGCACCACCTAGTTCTACACCTATCAAATCATTATTAGTATATACTCGTAAGTAATCATTCATGAATAAATCTTGAATAAGTTTACTTATACGTTCATCTTTTGACGAAGCTGCAACAGTTGTAGGTTGTTTAATTACAACTTCTTCAGCATGACTTGGTCCAGATAGTACCCCCACACCATTTTTATGGTTCTTAGATACTGAATCTTCAATCATTTCTGATACACGTTTAAATGTTTCATTTTCAATACCTTTTGCAACGTGAATAAATGTTTTTTTAGTTTTAATATGTTGATTAATTTCAGTCACAACGTCTCTAATTGCTTTTGTAGGTAAAGCAATTAAAAATATATCTGAAAAATTAACTGCTTGTTCTAATTGATTTGTTGCTTTAATTGTTTCAATTAATGTTACGTCTTTCAGGTACCGTTTATTTTGATGAGATTGATTAATTTCATCTACAGTATTTTCATTTTTTCCCCACATTAAAACTGAATGGCCATTCTCTGCTAAAACATTTGCTAATGCAGTACCAAAACTTCCTGTACCAAAAACTGTAATCTTAGTCATCTTAATCTCTCCTCTTAGTTTCTTCTTCTAGGGATGATATGAATAGGCGTTCCTTCAAAACCAAATGCATCTCTAATTTGATTTTCAAGATAGCGTTTATAAGAAAAATGCATTAACTCAACATCATTTACAAAAACCACAAATGTTGGTGGTTCAATAGCCACTTGAGTAGTATAGAAGACATTTAAACGTCTACCTTTATCTGTAGGTGTAGGATTCATTGAAATTGCATCCGTCACCACCTCGTTAAGTGTTGAGCTTTGAACACGTTTTTTGTGATTTTCACTTGCTTCTCTTATATAAGGGAAAAGTGTTTTTAATCGTAGTCGCTCTTTTGCCGATACGAAAGCGATAGGTGCATAATCTAAAAATTGAAATTGATTACGTACATCATCAGCAAATTTTTTCATGGTATTAGTATCTTTTTCTACAGCATCCCATTTATTTACAACAATCACCATTGCTTTTCCTTCTTCATGAGCATATCCAGCAACGCGCTTATCTTGTTCAATAATTCCTTCTTCGGCATCAATAACTAATAACACCACATTTGAACGCTCAATTGCTTTTAAGGCTCTTAATACAGAGTATTTCTCAGTTGACTCATATACTTTACCTTTTTTTCTCATACCTGCTGTATCTATTAACACGTAATCTTGTCCATCATAGCTATACTCAGTATCTACAGCATCTCGAGTTGTACCTGCTACATTTGATACAATAACACGTTCTTCACCTAAAATGGCATTTACTAAACTAGATTTACCCACATTTGGACGGCCAATAATAGATAAACGAATAGTGTCATCATCATATGGATCACTATCTTCTTCTTTAAAATGTTTAACGACTTCATCTAATAAATCACCTAGACCTAAACCATGTGAACCAGAAATTGGATAAGGATCGCCAAAACCTAAAGAGTAAAAATCAAAAATATCACTTCTCATTTCAGGATTATCTACTTTATTTACTGCTAAAACAACAGGTTTTTTTGATTTATAAAGTAATTGAGCCACCATTTCATCACTTTGAGTGAGACCTTCCCTCACATTTACCATAAAGATAATAACGTCTGCTTCATCAATAGCGATTTCTGCTTGAGCTCTTATTTGTGTTTGGAAAGGTGCATCTCCGATTTCGATGCCTCCAGTATCAATGATATTAAATTCATGTGTTAACCATTCGCCTGAAGAATAAATACGATCACGCGTAACACCTGGAGTATCTTCAACAATTGATACACGTTCACCTACTACTCTATTAAAAATTGTAGACTTCCCCACATTAGGTCTACCTACAATTGCTACAATAGGTTTAGTCATAAGCTAACTTCCTCTCTTTCTAAAATCTCTATAATTTTATCATACGCAATGATGATTTAAAAACAAGTATATATTGTCATACGATAGATAGTGAGTAAAGATAAATAAAAAAAGAGCAAGAAAGAATTCTATTTGAATATCTTTTCTTGCTCTCATCATTAAATTAAATAATAAAATATTTAATATTAGAATTTTAAGTTTTTAAATTTATCACCAAAAACGTCACCTAAAGTTGGATTGTCTTCATCTGTTTCATTAGATAAATATGATTGAGTTGTAGCTTCGTCACTTTCAATCACATCTTCATTTGGTAATGTAGCTTTAATAGATAAAGAAATACGCTCATTTTCTTCATCAATACCTAAAATTTTAACGCTCACTTGTTGTCCTGGTTCTAACACTTCACTTGGTGTACCAATATGTTTATGAGCAATTTCTGAAATGTGTACAAGTCCTTGAACACCAGGAGCAATTTCCACAAAAGCGCCAAAGTTAGCCAAGCGAATTACTTTACCTTCGATAACGTCGTTTTCGTGGAATTTACCTTTAATATTTTCGAATGGAGTTGGTAAAGTATCTTTAATAGATAAAGAAATACGTTCAGTATCTTTTTCAACAGATTTAACTTTAACGTCCACTTCTTGTCCAACGCTTACCACGTCTTCAGGAGATTGAACATGCTCATGTGATAATTCTGATACGTGAACTAATCCATCAACGCCACCAATATCTACAAAAGCACCAAAGTTAGTAAGACGCGCAACTTTTCCTTTGATAACGTCTCCTTCATTAAGTGAATCTAATAACGATGCTTTTTTAACGTCATTTTCAGCTTGTTCAACTGCTTTACGGCTTAAAATGACTCTATTATTTTCAGGATCTAATTCTTCTACTTTAAGACGAATGGTTTGTCCTTCAAATACAGAGAAATCTTCAATGAAATCAGTTGAAATGAGTGACGCAGGAACGAATCCTCTTTGGCCCACATCCACAACTAAGCCACCTTTAACTACTTCAGTAACTTTAGCTTCGATTACTTCGTCATTATCAAGCTTTTCTTGTAAATATTCATATGATTTTTCGGTTTCAAGTTGACGTTTTGATAAAATGTAAGCGCCTGATTCATTTTCTTCGTCAATTTCAATTTTGGTTACATATGCTTCAATTTCATCACCCTCTGAAATAATCTCACTTGGATTTTCAATGTGATGAGTTGAAAGTTGGCTAATTGGAATAATTCCGTTATATTTAGCCCCATCAATATGAACTACTACTTGTTTATCTTCAACTTGTTGAACTTTTCCAGTGACTTTGTCACCTTCTTTAATATCATTAATCATTGATTCATTGAATTCTTCAGTCATCATGTTTGCCTCCTTATACACTACATAACTATAACATCTTATAAACACGAGGAATTGTCAAGAAATACCCCTTTAGTTTCATAAGTTTTTAAAAAATATATCATTTTTTAAAATTATTTAATATTAAGCAATAGAAAAATATATTTATTAATATCGATGAAAATCGAAACTTATGATTGAATATAAGAATAAGAAAATTTATTGTTTATATTTTCATAATTAATTATATATAACTAAAATAGCTATTTAAAATAATTCGCTTATACTTTAGTCATTTGACGAATTAAATTAAATAGCTATGTATGAAAATTACAGATTCTCTACTAACTTTAATATTTCTTCAGTTACGTCTTCTATAGTTTTACTCGTTGTATCCACTGTTATAGCATCTTCCGCTTTTCTTAAAGGTGAAATATCACGATTCATATCGTAATGATCTCTTTCTTCAATCTCTTTTTTTAATTGATTTAAAGTGGAAGGAATGCCACGTAATTCATTCTCTTTTTGTCTTCTTTCCGCTCTTTCATCTACAGAGGCAATCATATATACTTTTAACTCAGCATCTGGAAGAACGACGGTACCAATATCTCTACCGTCCATAACAATTCCTTTTTTTATTGCTAATTCTTTTTGTTTTTGTACGGCGTAGGTGCGTACAGGTTCTTTTGATGCAACATATGAAACATGTTGTGTGACATCATTTTCTCTTAAATAGTCTGTCACATCCTCGTTATCTAAAATAATTCGTTGGCCTTTTGATGGATTGTAAGTTAATTCTAAAGAAGTGTGATTAATTAAATTTTGAAAATCTTCAGGAGCATCTTGCTTTAAATATTTATACGTTATTGCACGATACATTGCACCAGTATCGACATAAATCATTGATAATTTACTAGCTACTTGTCTTGCAATTGTACTTTTCCCAGCAGCAGCAGGACCATCTAATGCAATATTAATTGGATTCATAACATTTTTCCTTTCTTGTTGTTTTATCTGTATTATTTTATCATAAATATATATTTTAAAAATAGGAGGAGTTTAATGAAAAAGATACTTGTTATTCATACAGGTGGAACAATTAGTATGTCTCAAAATCAACTCAATCAGGTCGTTACAAATGATATCAATCCTATTTCATTGCATAAAAACATCATAGATCAATATGCAAATGTATATGAAATAAGTCCCTTTAATGTGCCATCACCACATATCACACTTTCTCATGTCATAAAGTTAAAAGATATCATTATGAAGGAATTTTCTAAGAATCATTATGATGGATGTGTGATTACACATGGCACAGATACGTTAGAAGAAACAGCTTATTTGCTCGATTTAACAATCGATATAAGTCAACCTATTGTTATAACAGGTGCAATGCGTTCATCAAACGAGATTGGTTCAGATGGGCTATATAACTTTATCTCAGCAATTAGAGTTGCAACTTCATTAGAAGCTTCTGATAAAGGCGTGATGGTCGTATTTAATGACGAAATACATACTGCGAGAAATGTTACTAAAACACATACCTCGAATATCAATACCTTTCAGAGTCCTAATCAAGGCCCTTTAGGTATCTTAACTAAAGATCGTGTTCAATTTTATAATCGTCCATATCGACAAAAAGTATTTCCAAGAATAGATGAAAGTTTAAATGTGCCATTAATTAAAGCGTATATGGGAATGACTAAGGATGTTTTAGAATTTTATGCTCAACAAAACGTTCAAGGTATAATTATTGAAGCGTTAGGCCAAGGTAACTTACCTCCAAGTTGTTTGAAAGGTATTGAATCATGTGTCAAAAAAGATATTCCTATCGTACTCGTGTCTCGCTCATTTAATGGCATTGTAAGTCCAGTATATGATTATGAAGGTGGAGGTTTTCGATTAGCTGAAGAGGGTCTTATTTTTTCTAACGGATTAAATGGCCCTAAAGCAAGATTAAAACTTTTAATTGGTTTAAGTAACCATATGAATCATAAGGAATTGAAAGAATACTTTGAAACTTAAAAAAGAGAGAAACAATGATGATGCACTCATTGTTTCTCTCTTTTAATTAAAATAAATGAAATTTAACTTTCTAGTGGAGTTTGTTTTTTTCTTAAAATACTTTGAGCGATAATACCACCATGATATTTACCGTTTTCAATGAAAATTGAATTATTATCATTACCAGCTGCTATAACACCAGCAATATAACAGTTTTCCACATTTGTTTCATACGTTTCTTTATTATAAATTGGAGCTGTTCCAAATTCATTAGTATGAATATCTATACCAATAGATTGTAAAAACTCATAGTCTGGATGATAACCAATCATTGCAAAAACAAAGTCATTTGGTATTGTTACTGTTTCACCATTTTTTTCATAAGTTACTGAATGTTGAGTGATTTCAGTAACATTTGCATCAAATTCCATATCGATTTTTTCATGGTTAACTAAAGATTCAAAGTTTGGCAAAATCCAAGGTTTAATTGCTGCTGAATATCGATCTCCACGATACAATACAGTCACATTTGCCCCAGCCTTTTCCAATTCCAAAGCTGCATCTACTGCAGAATTCTTACCTCCAATAACCACGACATCTTGATTGAAGTATGGATGTGCTTCTTTAAAGTAATGTTTAACCTTAGATAAATCCGCACCTTTAACATCTAAAGTATTATGTTGACCATAATAACCAGTCGCAACTGTTAAAAATTTACATTCATACACGTCTTTAGTTGTTGTAATTGTAAATTTATTTCCAATTTTTTTAACTGTTAATACTTCCTCAAAAGGATGTACATTCAACTGATGAAATCTTACTACTTCTCTATAATAGACAAGTGCTTGGTTACGACGAGGTTTACTTTCCTCTACAATAAATGGCACATCTCCAATACTTAATTTATCGCTAGAAGAGAAAAAAGTTTGATGCGTAGGATAATGATAAATGGCATCTACAATGTTACCTTTTTCAATTACTAGTGTTTCTATGCCTTTTTTCTTTTGCTCAATTGCTGCACTTAAACCACATGGGCCTCCACCAATAATAATACTTTCAATTGTTTGCATGTTTAATGGCCTCCTTTAATCACTAACATATTATATCAGTTTACAGATATATTTCTAAATAAAAATATTTACATTGTTATTTACTTATCTTCAAATGAACATAAAAAAGATACACCATTTTAGGTGTACCTTTTTTAATACATTCAGATATTATTGAGGAATAACTAATTTTTGACCATTTACAATATTATTACTAGTTAAGCCGTTAGCTCGTTTTAATTTATTTACATTTTCAACTGTACCTTCACCATAGTATTGAATTGCAATACGATATAAATTATCATTACCAGATACTACGTGAGTTTGTTGGCCAGCACTATTACTTGATTGTGTGCTATTTTGAGTTGATTGAGAATTTGAGTTATTGTCTGAACTTGATGAATTGTTATATACATTTGATTTATTGTTATCATTTTCAGATGTTGCACTTTCAGTAGAATTTTTATCATTATTATTGTTTGATGTACTATTTTCTGTTGTAGCTACTTCATTTGACTCATTACTATCTTTTTTAGTGCTATTATCTGATTCGCTTGATTTATCTTCTTTTGTTGCTACTTTTTCATTTGATTGGTCTTTTTCATTTGTAGCTTTGTCTTTAGCGTTATCTTTGTTCTCAGTTTGTTCTGTTTTATTATCTGCAGTGTTATTGTTTTTTTCTTTATGGTCATTGTTAAGATACATGCCAATAAAAATAGCTAGAGCAGCTAAAATAAGTAATAAAGCTATGAGTGGAAGTAAAATTCCCATTAAACCACGTTTTTTATTACCGTTATGTGCTTGGAAACCATCATTATCTTCGTATTCACGATGTTTATCAGCATCATGATGATTTAGATTGTTATGTTCATCATGTTGTTTATGTTTAGAAGCGGCAGCACCAGCAGCACCTGCTCCAGCTGCGCCAGCACCGACTGCAGCAGCTTTTTTGCCTTTATTACCTTTTTTTCTGTGATGTTTATTATCTAGTTCATTATTATCTTCGCTGTTATGTTGAACACTTCTATTTTCATTATCTCTATAATTTTCATCATCATGACGATTATTTTTACGTTTTTTATTACGTGATGCTTTTGCTCCAACAGCTCCTGTAGCAGCAGCTCCTCCAGCAATTGTTGCGTCTTTTCCGATTTTTGAATGATGAGCTTCATGTCTATCGTTATCTTGATCAAAATCACGATGACGACGATGATCACTATTCATTCTATCATCACTATTATCATCATTTTCATAACTATCGTCCTCAAGACGATGATTAGAATGACGATTATGTTCATCATAACGCTCATCTACATCGGAACGTTGATTATTCTCATCATTCTCGTGATTATGATGAGAATTATTATCGTTATGTACTTTGTCAAATGTCTCCTCATCATAACGGTCATCTAATGAACCTTCTTCATAATCATTAACCTGATCATTAAATTTTTTGTTACGACTAGAAGATTGGTTTCTTCTTCTTTGTCGTCTTTGTGCATTTCTTGGTGGAAACTGTTGATCGGTTTCATTGTTAAAATTGTCTATTTCATCGTTAGTTTCATTATTTACACGATCGAATTGATCGTTTGAATCTATCGATTGTCGATTTTTTTCAAAATCATCCTTAAAATTATCTCTAGACATAGTCAACATCCTCTCTTTTTCTTATTTTAATTGTCACATTATTTATACCCAAGTAATGCATAAATATGTATCATTTTTAAATTTCTTATAAATCACTATGTAATTTAATTATATCCTGTATAAAATATTTTAGTAAAGTAAAGTCACTAAACTCTAAATAAGTTTTTAATTTTTTCATTGAAAGTAAATTGTCTTTTAACTTTTTTTCTGTTGTAACACTCAATTTTACTTAAATCTGAATCATTGTCACAACATTCATTAGGTTGATTAGGAGATTCTCCAAAAAATTCCAATAAAAATTTTCTTCTACATTGATCTATACGAGTATAACCTATGATTCTTTGATAACCAGCTTGTTTACGTATATATGAGGTTTTAAAAATGTGTTTCAATTCTTTAAATGTATAATTTTGGTGTAATACTGTTAAAATTTCTTCTTTATTAGGTGGAAGGAATGCGCCTAGCTCAAAATTTTCGACATCTTCTGTTACGATAGCATCATTAAATAGTAACGTCTCTAGAATATAAGCATCGTCTGGTTGATATAGACTAATCGCTTGACTTTGTTTTCCATCTCTCCCAGCTCTTCCAATTTCTTGTAAATAATTTGAAGGACTAGATGATAAATGAAAATGAATCACAGTCCGAATGTCTTTTTTATTAACCCCCATTCCAAAAGCACTAGTAGCTACAATAACTGGAATAAAATTATTAATAAATTGATTTTGAACAGTTTGACGTTCTTGATAAGTTAAATCCCCATGATAAATACCAGTTAAATATCCATGTTGATAAATGAGTTTTGCGAGTTGTAAGCATATTTTCTTAGATGATACATAAATAATTGTGGGACCTGAAGATTCAATAAATTTCAATAACCATTCTATTTTTTCGTCGTCATCCTTGAAATTAAAATGTGATAACGAAATATTTTTACGATTCATAGTAGTTTGTATAGTGTTTAATTTAACTTTTAAAATATGTTCTAAATCACTTGTTAAATGTGGCGGTGCAGTAGCAGTTAATGCTAAAATAGTCGCTAATTTAAAATGATGAGTGATTTGACCGATAAGTGCGTAATGCGGTCTGAAATCATATCCCCATTCTGATAAGCAATGCGCTTCATCTAATACTACTAAACCAAATGGGATGTTTTTAATTAAATTGAAATGATGAGATTGAAGAATAAATTCAGGACTTAGAAATATAAAACGACTTTGATTTAATAAATTGATATTTTCCTTCTTTTCTTGTTCATCCATACCTGAATGAATACATACAACCTTTCGTTCACCTTGAGATTTAAGTTGCATCACTTGATCGTCCATTAAAGAAATTAGCGGTGAAATAATAAGAGTAGGTTTTTGTTGCATATAAGTTGGAAATTGGTAACACAGACTTTTCCCACTACCTGTTGGCAAAACACCAAGTGTATGATTGCCTTGTAACACACTTTCTATAACTTCTTTCTGACCTGGGTGAAAACTTTCATGTCCAAACCATTGTTTAAGATTGTTCTCTAACATTGATTTCACCTCTTTCTATCCCAACAATCATGAGTTTAATTTCAAAGTATGATAAATGGTCAAACTCTTGTTTATATATTTTTAATCTTTTTCCTTTATGCTCTGTATAGTATTGAGTAAATTGAAAAACATCTTTTTTCTCTACGTAATTTTCGTAATTTTTCTCATAACCTTTAATAAATAATTCTAAAATATGATCTTCTATTGTATTGAGTTTAACATTCTGTGCAATTGCAATTTCATTTAAACTCAAACCTTGATGAAGATATTGTTGAGTAATAGATGTTTTATTTAATAATGATGAAAGAATAATACATTCAGACAATATAGGATAACGTTGTTTATTTTCAATTTCACTTCCTAAGGTGACTAAATTATTCAATTCTAATGTATATAATTTTGAAATAGAAATATTCTCAATCAAACTTACCTGTTGTCTTGTATACATAGGCTCATCATAACCATGCAAATAATAATGAAGGTAGCACTTATTATTATTATTTAAACTGATTGCTTGAAATAAATCAGTCACTTCATTTTCAAAATCTTTTATTAAATCATTTTTAATAATAGTTCCATAAATCTTTTTAACTTTATTTTGAATAATAACTTGTTGGTTCATTGGTACGAATTTAAGTTGATGATGGAGATATTGAGATATCGTCTGAATTAATAATTGAATACATTTAAAAGTATTATTAAGACTGTCATAAGTGAACCGAGGATGCACCTTGATATTTAATTCTTTTATATCATTTTTATTCAAAAGTCGTTCAAATGTCTGATATTTTAATTTAGGTAAACTATGATATAATGATAAAAGTTGTTGAGAGCTCGCATCAAAAAACGTTTGATGTGACTTTTTTCCACTTAAAATATTATATATACTTTTATTAGTTTTATAATTGAATGAGTGATGTTTAACATAACTAATCATTTCTTGCATGAGTGAACTCCTCTTTTATAGAACTTTTATATCTAGAATATAATAAAATTATTTATTATGACTAGTGTAGCATTTTTATCAAAGGAGGCGAATAAAATGGCAAAGTACACAATCGTTGATATGGATACATGTATTGCTTGTGGTGCTTGTGGCGCTGCTGCACCAGATATTTACGATTATGATGACGAAGGTATTGCTTTCGTAATCCTTGACGATAATCAAGGTACTGCAGAAGTACCAGAAGAATTATATGAAGATATGGAAGATGCTCTTGAAGGCTGTCCAACTGATTCAATTAAAATTGAAGAAGAGCCTTTTGATGGAGATGCCTTAAAATTTGAATAAATCTGTAAATAAAATTGTATTACCATAATTATAATATAAAACCTCCGATGATTCCTACTTAGAAGTCATCGGAGGTTTTAATTTTATTTCAATACTTTTTTTAAACGGCGATATAGCAAGATAAAAATGATCGATATGACACATCCTTTAATAATATTAAAAGGAATAATACCAGATAAAATGATTACTTTTAAATTAGTAAACACATCACCAAGATTAAATATCATACCATATAAAGGTAGTAAGACAAAATAATTTAAAATACTTAAAACGATAGTCATTGCAATAGTACCGGCAACTAATCCTATAATTAGTGAACGACGAGATGAATATTGTTTACGACGACTAACAAAATAAGCTGTTAGTAAAAAACTAGCTCCAGCTAAAAAATTTGCCACAGGCCCAACAGGATCGCCAATATTAAATAAGAAATTTAATATATTTTTAATTAATGCTACAAGAAGACCAGATAAAGGACCAAAAATAAAAGTAGCTAATAAAGTCGGTACATCACTAAAATCTAATGTTAAGTATGGAGGCAAAAATGGTAACGGAAATTTCAAAAATGTTAATATGAATGCAATTGCACTCAACATACTTATGGTAATTAAACGTTTATTTTGTTGCATATTCAGTTTTCTCCTTCCATTCATCTTACTAAGAATTGGAGGATACGTTTACACAACAAAAAACCTCCACCTTCTCCCATCCAGACTATACTGTCGGCTTCAGATTTACACTGAATCAGCCACTTCTATTGAAGAGGGTCGCAGGCTCAAATTACTGCCGGTTGGGAATTACACCCTACCCCGAAGATGAATTATTGAATTTATCATTTAAAATTTATATTACACGAATAAATCTTTCATTGCAATATGTCTGTTTATTTATAAAAATGAGAGATATGTTTCATCAGTTTCATCGACTGATTTTAAATTAATATGACATGAAATATTATATTTAAAAAACTATAGATATAAAAATGTTCTTCAAAGTTTTATCTTTAACTTTGAAGAACATAATCTCAAAAAATTTGGATATTTAATCCTATTTTGTTGAAAGTTAATTATTTAGAATCTATAGAAGGTTTAGGTAATTTAATAATAAAGGTTGTGCCTTTATTCACTGTACTTTCTACAGAAATAATTCCGCCATGCTCTTGAATAATCATCTTACTAATAAATAATCCTAAACCAGTTCCTTGTTTACCCCTAGTTCTAGAAGCTTCTACTTTATAAAAACGATCAAATACATGATCAAGATGTTCAGGAGCAATACCGCTACCTGTGTCGTTTATATTTAAAATTTGATACTGACTATCTTTATTAGCAGTAATCGTAATTGAATCTCCAGGGTGTGTATAGCGTGTTGCATTATCAATTAAGTTTGTGAGTACTTGATCAATTCGATCAGCATCGTAATTCCATAAATCATCTTCATTAATATTTGGTAACAAGTCTATGTTTAGTTCTAAATCTTGTGCTTGTTGACGGTATTTAAGTTGTATTTTGCGTAATAATGGCATTATGGGCTGTATTTCTTTATTAATGGTTAATCCTTCCGCATCCATTCTTGCAACATTTAAAAGCTCGTTGACAAGGCGATTAAGTCGTTTTGTTTCATCTAATACAATTGATAGTGATTCTTTGATTTCGTTAGGTTCTGTTACAATGCCATCAACTATCGATTCAGTATAACCTTGTAATAACGAAATCGGTGTACGGAGTTCATGGGATACGTTTGCGATAAAATCTTTTTTCATTTGATCAAGATTATGTTCATTTGTCATATCTCTTATGATGATTACAATTCCACTACGACCATCTTGTTGAATACGATCAATATAACTCATTATAAATACATAATACTTAGAGTTTATTGCATATTCATTAAACTCTGTGCCTTTTGAATGAAACGTGGCATTAATTTGATTTTTAATTTCTGAATAAATAGATTTATCAATTGTCGGTAGTATTTGGTCTGCCATTTTGTTAGATAAAATAATTTCACTTTTATCATTTAAACCCACTACACCTTCAATCATAGAATTAAATAAACGATCACGAATATTTTTTTGAGTAGATAAAGCTTCAATGTGCTCTTGAATTTTATAACTCATATTATTAAAAGTATAAGAAAGTTCACCAATTTCATCTTTCGTATTTACGGTTGTTTTTTGAGAGTAATCTCCATTCGATACATTAATTGCCTGTGTACTTAATTTTCTAAGTGGTTTAGTAATACGATTAGATAAAAAGAACGCAAAAATCGTTGAAACAATAAAAAATACAATAGCAGTAATTAAAATAATAATGGTAATTGCATTATTAGTATCTTCAATTGTTTTTAAATCTTGATATATAAATACTCCGCTAAACTTAGCATGCTTACGATCTTGAGATTGCATCGGATATCCTAAAAGAATATAAGAATGGGATGTCCCTTTTTCACTTATTGTGACATTTTGTGTGGCAGATTTCCCTGTATTAAATACTTTATTAAAGTTGTCGTTGTTTTGAATTTCTTTTAACATTCTTTTTTTAATCAAATTATATGATTTTTCTGCTGACATATTTTTATTAGACATAATAATAACGCCACCTGTGCCATCAATCAATTCCTGACTATGTTGTATGGCAAGTGACTTGTTATCAGCTTTTTCAACAAGGTGACTAATTCTTGAAGCATCTTCTCTTATAGCATTTTCTGTTTGTTGGGTGTAATAATATTGAATAAATGTAATTAATGCTGCACTTAATAAAATTAAAACTGTCGTTACTATAAATATTATAGTTAACCACAGTTTTATAACAACACTATTTAGACGATTCATCATTTGTATTGACCTCAAATTTGTAACCGACACCCCAAACGGTTTGAATCATATGTGCTGCTTCTTCAGAAACTCGATTTAATTTTTCTCTTAATCGTTTAACATGTGTGTCTACAGTTCTTAAATCACCATAAAATTCATAATGCCAAACTTCTTTTAATAGTTGTTCACGATCAAATACTTTATTAGGTGTTTTTGCTAAGTATATTAATAACTCATATTCTTTTGGAGTTAAATTCACTTGTTGTTGATCCGCTAATACACGATGCGCATCATTATCGATAATAAGATGATTAAACTCAATGACATCTCTTGCATGTGGTTCGCTTTGTTCTGGTTTAGATGTTTGAGTTCTACGTAGTAATGCTTTCACTCTTAATACGACTTCTCGGGGAGAGAAAGGCTTCACTATATAATCATCTGCACCTGATTCGAACCCTTCCACACGATTAGTTTCTTCGCCCTTAGCTGTAAGCATAATAATAGGCGTATCTTTATGCTCACGTAATTTTGACGACATTTCAATACCATCCATTTCAGGCAACATTAAATCTAAAAGAATGCACGCATAGTCATTTTCCATAGCAAGTTCATATGCTTCTTTACCATCACTTGCTTCATGGATAGTAAACGATTCTCTTTCTAAGTAAAGTTTTAATAATCTTCTGATTCTATCTTCATCGTCTACAATTAATATTTCATTCGTCATTACAATATACCTCCTACACATGCTCTATACCGTTTTAATTATAGCATATTCACTATATTAAAGCTTTCTATTCAATTGACTTTGTGAAAAAAATATCAAAATATCTTTTTAATGTAGAACCTATGATTTATTATTACAGTGAATAAATAAAAAAAGAATACACATTGTAATTGAGAATATACTTTGTATTGTTAAGTTATTTCGAATTAATTACCATTTTCAGCCATATGTCTTAATATTTTCACCTCATGAGGTGTTAATACTCTACCTTCACCTGCATTTAATCCTTTTAAATTAAGATTTCCAAATTCGATTCGTATTAATTTATCGACGGTGTGATTAAAATGTTCGAACATACGTCGAACTTGTCTATTTCTACCTTCGCTAATAGTTATTTCAACCAGTGTCGTATTTTTTTCTTTATTTTGATTTTTTATTTTAACTTGAGCAGGTTGTGTAAAACCATCCTCTAATTCAATTCCTTGTTCTAATGATTTAACTTCTTCTCTCATTAAATACCCTTTTAATTTTGCAACATATTTTTTTTGAATATGATATCTGGGATGAGTCATTAGGTTAGTAAATTCACCATCATTTGTAAGTAATAATAACCCTGAAGTATCATAGTCTAATCGTCCAACTGGATAAATTCTTGCTTCTAAATCTTTAAAATAATCTGTTACAACCGTTCTACCTCTATCATCTGAAACACTAGTAATAACTTGCGTTGGTTTATAGAACAGAATATAAATTTTATCTTCTTGCTCAATTTTAATTCCTTCAACTTCAACAGTGTCTGAAGATTTAACTTTCGTTCCAAGTTCTGTAACTACTTGACCATTTACTTTCACTTTACCTTCAGTGATTAAAGTTTCTGCCTTTCTTCGAGAGGTATATCCACTGTTAGCAATTCGTTTTTGAAGTCTTTCTAAATCTTTATTCATTTTATTTCTCCTTTTGATTTGTAAGTGTACTAAAGAAATTCTCAATCTCTTCGTTATCTTCTTCAGTAGATGGTAATTCTTCTATTGATTTCATTCCAAAAACATTTAAAAATAAATCAGTAGTCATGAGTAAATGACTCCGCGAATTCTCCATGTCTTTTGCTTCAATAAGTCCTCTAGCAATTAATGTTCTCACTGCACCATCAGAATTGATACCTCTTGTTATTTCGATATCACTTCTAGTTAATGGTTGATTATAAGCAATAATTGATAGTGTCTCCATAGCAGCTTGAGATAATTTCATGTTTGCTTTTTGCTTCACTAGTACTTCGATAAAAGGTGCACACTCTTTTTTGGAGGTTAACATATAAATGGAACCATATCTTTGTATTTCAAGACCTTTTGAATGATACGTCGAAATTAATTGATCAAGTTCATCTAAATCCATTTTTAAAATATCTGCAAGCTGACGTGCTTCCAGTCCTTCATCGCCTACAGTAAATAATAAGGACTCTATAATTCCAAGGTTATCCAATCGCATAGTTCACTCCTCTAATGATATTGATGTCTTCAAAGTTATTTGACTGTTCTATATTAATAAGACCTGCTTTAGCCATTTCTAATATTGCTAAGAAATGTGTAACGACTTTACTCACAGGTTCATTAAAGTTAAATAAACTAAAGAAGTTAAATGCTGTTTGTTTCTCTAAATGTTTAGCAACCACTTCAGTAGCTTGTTGAATTGTAAAAGTATCTTTTGAAATTTCAACTACTTTTGGCGTATTTAATGCTACTCTATTTTTTACTCTTTGGTATGCAACAATCAGTTGAGTCAAATCAATCGTTTGATTTTTGTCCCAATGCGTTTCTTTTTCCAAGTGAGATAAATCAGCTGGTGATTTAGTATAATATAATTCTCGTTCTTTTTTTAATTCTGTTAATAGTAAAGAATATTCTTTATAATTTTGATATTCGATTAAACGACCTACAAGGTCCTCACGAGGATCTTCTTCTAAGTCATTTTCAGTTTCTTGTTGTGGCAATAATAATCTACTTTTTATCATTAATAATTCTGAAGCCATCACTAAATATTCACTTGCAATATTAATTTCAACTTCTTTCATTGCATGAACATATTGCATATATTGTTCAGTTAAAGCTTTCATTGGTATATCATAAATATCTATTTCATATTTATGAATTAAATGAAGAAGTAAATCTAATGGGCCATTAAAAGCATCTAATTTAACTTCGTACATAAATTAACTTCCTTGTATTATAAAATCTAAATTGTGCATAATTCACCTAAATATTATAGCATGAATATATATTAGAATTAAATTAAGGGGGAGTATTCATGAATAAAGCATTAAGTCAATTCTACTATCAATTTCATACACACCAACATTATTTTTTATGTCATGATATTTTAGAAGAATTATGGAAGTCTAACCCTAATTTTTCTAAGAAAGATGCTATAGTGAGTTTAATACTATTTTCAACTGCCATGTATCACTATAGACGATGTAATAAGTTAGGTGCATTAAAAAGCTTTAAAAAAGCGTTATATACATTTAAGCATGCAAAGGATAAGGATACACTAGGTTTAAAGGTCAATGAATTTACTTTATTGATTCAAAATCAAATAGAAAAAGTGAAACATGATCAGACATTTCAACCAATACAGTTGCCAATTACATCTTCAATAGAAAGGGAACTTATCAATTTATATCCTAATTATGAATATAAGAAACAAATTAACAATGATGACATGATTGTTCATTGTCATCGTCTAAGAGATAGAAGCGATATCATTGCAGCTAGAAAAAAAGCACTTAAAAATAAAAGAAAGAAAAGTTAAATAATTCACTTTTCTTTCTTTTATTTTAAGCTCTAGGATGAAATTGATTATACATTTGTCTTATTTGGGATTTAGACACATGTGTATAAAGTTGTGTCGTTGAAATATCTGAATGACCAAGCATTTCTTGAACTGCTCTTAGATCTGCCCCATTTTCTAAAAGATGTGTAGCAAATGAATGTCTCAACGTATGAGGGGTTAAAGTTTTATTAATATTGGCCTTCAAACCATATTGTTTAATCATTTTCCATATTCCTTGTCTAGTTAAAGGTCTACCGTGCATATTTAAAAATAATACATTCGTAATAGTCTTTTTCAAAAGTTGAGGACGTACCTTTTCTAAATACGTATCTAGAAATTCAATCACAGTGTCTCCTAATGGTATAATTCGTTCTTTATTACCTTTACCAAATACTCTAACAAATCCCATAATAAGATTGATATCCTCAATATTAATTTGTATCAGTTCCGAAACACGCATGCCAGTCGCATATAATAATTCTAATATTGTACGATCACGATACCCATTTTTCTTATTTAAGTCCGGTGTTTCTAAAAGTTGAAGTACTTCCTCAACTTCTAAAACATCGGGTAACTTCTTCTCATATTTCGGAGTTTCAATTAAGACTGTTGGATCTTTAGCGGCATATTTTTCTCTAAGTGCAAATTGATGAAAATTGCGAATTGTAGAGATAAAACGCGCCATTGATTTAGCTGAAGCACCTTGGTCTATTAAATATCCTAAGCATTCTTGTATGACTTGGCGATCAATAAAATCGATATGAGCAATTTTATGTTCTTTCATGTACTCTTCATATTTAGCTAAATCGCGTCGATATGCGCCGATAGTATTGTCACTCAATCCCTTTTCAATTTGAATAAATTTTAAGAATTCTTCAATAATCGTATTCATATTACACCTCTGTTTATATAAAAAAGGTATGAAATAGAATTCAAAGTTGATTCTTAATTTCACACCTTCTATCGATTAATTATTACATATCACTTTTTTTATCTTGAAAAGCTCTTCTAGGCATTTGCATATAAAGTTGATACAACACTTTATTAGGTTTAACTTATTATTTACCTTTAGCTTGACATTCTGAACATATACCGTGAAATGTTAAGCGATGATCCAAAATTTTAAATTGATATTCTGATTCAACACGTTCTTCCACTTTTGGTAATAAATCTTCATGAATTTCCTCTACCTTACCACATTCCATACAAACTAAGTGATGATGAAAATGTTTAGCACCTTCTTTTCTCAAATCAAATCGTGCTACGCCATCACCAAAATTAATTTTATCTACTACTTTTAATTCAGCAAGTAGTTCTAAAGTTCGATAAACAGTAGCTAAACCTATTTCAGGTGCTTTATCTTTTACCTTTAAATATACGTCTTCAGCACTTAGATGATCTTTTTCATTTTCAATTAACACACGAACTGTTGCTTCGCGTTGAGGCGTTAATTTGTAAGAAGATTGCTGTAATTGTTGTTTTACTCTATTTAGACGTTCTTCCACGGGAGCATCACTCCTCAATTAATTATAATCATTTTAAATTAAATTATTTCAATTAATAAATTACCAATAAATTTAGTAAAAATCAAGTAGTTATCACGTCTTATTTAGAATGATTATAATTTAATAATACATATTGTAAAGCAATCATTGTTTTCGCATCTTCAATTTCATGATTTTCTAAAAGTGCATGGATATCATCTAAGTGTATTTTATGCAATTCTACAAATTCGTCATCATCCAGATTCAATTCTCCTTCACTTAAATTATCAGTAAAATAAATGGTTAGTTTCTCATTTGAAAATCCTGGAGAACCATACATATGAGTGATGAATGTTAGATGATTAGCTTTGTAGCCAGTTTCTTCTTCTAATTCGCGTTTAGCTGCTTCTTCTCTTTCTTCATCTTCTTCTAGTTTACCTGCTGGAATTTCTAACAAGGGTTTTTCAATAGGTTTACGATATTGTTTAACCAATAATACTTCTTTTTCTGGAGTAATAGCGCAAATTGCCACAGCACCATTATGCTTGATAATTTCTCTCTTGGAAGTTTTCCCGTCTGGTAACTCCACATCGTGTAGTTCTAGATCGATAATTTTACCATTATAAATGACTGTTCTATCAAAAGTTTTTTCATTAAAGTCCATTATATCCACGTCCCTTTTCATTAAGTTAATAAATTGATAAGATAAATGCGTTAACTAAAGTGTATCGGAAGGAGATTGTTCATGCAAAAAAATATATTAAAAAGTGGCATTGAAATTTCGGAACTAGGTTTAGGGTGTATGAGTTTAGGCACAGAATACCATCACGCAGAGGAAATCATTGAGTGTGCAATTGAAAATGGTATCACATATTTTGATACCGCAGATATTTATGATAGAGGTGTCAATGAAGACATTGTTGGAAAGTCTTTAAAGAAATATCAAAATAGAGATGATATTGTTATAGGAACAAAAGTAGGAAATAGACCGCTTAATGATGGTAGTACTACTTGGGATCCTTCAAAAAAATATATTAAAGAAAGTGTTAAAAGTTCTTTAAAACGTTTAGGCTTAGAACAGTTAGATCTTTATCAACTTCACGGTGGTACAATTGATGATCCCCTAGATGAGACGATTAGTGCATTCGATGAACTGAAAAAAGAAGGTGTAATCAAAGCTTATGGAATTTCTTCTATTAGACCTAACGTGATTGAGTATTATTTAAAACACAGTCAAATAGAAACGATTATGTCTCAATTTAATCTTATTGATAATCGTCCAGAACGTCTTTTGAATCACATTCATTCTCATGGCGTAAAAGTTTTAGCACGTGGTCCCGTGTTTAAAGGGTTACTTACTTCAAATAGTGTTAATGTACTTGATCAGAAATTCTCAGATGGTATTTTTGACTATAATTATCATGAATTAGGAGAAACGATTGCTTCTGTTAAGGAAGTTGAAAGTAATTTAAGTGCTTTATCATTCGAATATTTAAAATCCCATGATGCATTAGGATCTATTATTGTTGGTGCAAGTTCTGTTTCACAATTAAAAGATAATATTACTAATTTTAATAAAACAGTAAGTTTGGATCAAATTAAATCTGCACGTCACCGCGTGAAAGATTTAGAATATACTCAGCATCTTGAGTAATTAATTAATAAATTCTTATAAACAATCGTTGATGTAAAGTACAAGTGATGAAGTATCTATGATGAATGCTTCATCATTTTTTTAGGTTAAATTATATTTTATTTTTAAACAATGAAGTAAAATATTTTTCAATTTTTCTAGGAGCTAATTGGTAAAGTTTTAATAGTGGATTCATCCATAGCGGCTTGTTAATTTCTACTTTACGAGTGATGATACCTTTAACGATATCTTCTGCGAGTATTTTAGGATCTATCATTAGTGATGCATATTTATTAGCGTACTTCAATGATGGATCTGCTTTTTTGTGAAATGGTGTATTAATCGGACCTGGATTAACAGTCATAACATGAAAGCCTTGCTCCTCAATTCTTAGAGCATTTAATACGCCATTTAAAGCAGCTTTAGATGAGCCATAAAATGCAGCGTTCGCTTGCGTTACAAATGCTGCCTGACTTGAAATAGCCACTATAGAAGCATTCATTGTTAAATATGGTTTAACAGTTTTAAATAATGTAATAAAACCAAGCACATTCACATCATAAGTCTCCAAGGTTTCTTCTAACGAATGAGATTGTATTGATTTAAAAAAGCCTAAACCTGCACTATAAATAATTCCGTCAATCGGATAACAAAGGGATTTAGAAATAGTATCTATTTGTGAAGTATCTTGTAAATTACATTTAATCATTGAAACACGATGTTTGTACGGATTAAAATTAATATTTTCGAATTTCTCCGTACTACGAACAATGAGGGTAATATATGCACCTTTTTTTAATAATTTTTTCGTTATTTCTAAACCTAAGCCACTAGTTCCTCCAGTTACGATGAAATGTTTACCTACAATCACTGATGAGTCTCTCCTATCTAACAAGTATAGTTAATTTTTGATAATAATTATAATGAATATGTTACTATAGTTTTATCAATTAAGGGTAAGGATGGTGCTATTTTATGAAGTTAGTATTTTATGGCGCTGGTAACATGGCACAAGCCATTTTTAAAGGAATTATTGATTCTAAAATATTAAATCATAACGATATTTATTTAACAAATAAATCAAATGAGAATACTTTAAAATTATTTGCGAAAGAATTAGGAGTAAAATACAGTTACGATGATGCATTTTTATTAAAAGATGCAGATTATGTTTTTTTAGGTACTAAACCTCATGATTTTGAAACGGTCGCATCACGTATTAAATCACATATACAATCAGACCATCGTTTTATATCTATTATGGCTGGTTTATCGATAAATTATATCCGAGAAAAGTTAGAAACGAATAATCCTGTTGCTAGAATTATGCCTAATACAAATGCACAGGTAGGTCATTCAGTGACAGGTATTAGTTTTTCTGGTAATTTCGATCCTCATTCTAAAGATGAAGTAACAGAATTAATTAGTGCTTTTGGCTCAGTTATTGAAGTTGACGAAGAATATTTACATCAAGTGACGGCTATTACAGGAAGCGGACCAGCTTTTTTATATCACGTATTTGAACAATATGTTAAAGCAGGAACATCATTAGGTCTTGAAAAGAAACAAGTTGAAGAATCCATTAAGAATCTCATTATTGGAACAAGTAAGATGATTGAACGATCGGATTTAAGTATGGAACAACTTAGAAAAAATATTACCTCTAAAGGTGGTACAACACAAGCTGGATTAAATGAACTTGATCGACATGATATTGAGAGTATTTTTAAAGCCTGTCTAGACGCGGCAGTTCATAGAAGTATTGCCCTTTCTAAAAGTGAAGATGAGTAATAAAAAAAGCTATAACGAAAATTAAGTCATACATATCGTTATAGCTTTTTATGAGTTTTTACGTATCATTATAAAACGCTAATATTATTTAAAATTTGAATGTATCGAAGTCTTTAACAAACTCAAAGTTTGGTGTATCTTTCATTTCTTTTAATGCACGGTTTATCTCTTCTATATCTTCTAAATTATATCGATTACTTAGGTGGGTAATAAAACTTTTCTTCACATTAGACTGATGAATTAACCTAAATACATCATCAATGTGACTATGATGATAGTTATTTGCTAAAATTTTGTCACCTTCAATATATGTTGCTTCATGAATCATAATATCCGCATTTTCTGCAAGTATATATTCGTTGTCACACGGTTTCGTATCTCCAAAAATAGTAACAATAGGTCCTGGTTTGGCTGGACCTTTAAAGTCTTTAGAAAGATAAATTTGATTATTATATTCAAAAGTATCAAACATTTTTACTTCTTGATATTTAGGACCCGGTTCTAGTCCAATTGCCTTTAATGCAGTTACATCAATTGTACCTAGTGTTGTAGGAGCCTCAATTCGATAACCATATGAAGGTATACCATGATTTAATAACCTTGATGAAACTGTAAAGCCATGATGATGATATGTAAAATTATTATCAATTTCAATATATGTAATAGGATAGTTTAAATGAGATTCAGATAATTTCAAAGCAGTTTCAATAAATTGTTGTAAACCTGTTGGCCCTATTAACGTCAATGGCTTATCTTCTCCACCTTGGAATGAACGACTTGTTAATAATCCAGGTAATCCAAAAATGTGGTCGCCATGCATATGCGTAATAAAAATATGATCAACTTTGCCTAATTTTATTGAGTGATGCAAAATTTGATGTTGAGTCCCCTCTCCTACATCGAATAACCATACTGAATTTGAATAAGGTTCTAAATTTAAAGCAATCGCTTGAGTATTACGATCTTTAGTAGGTAAACCCGCACTCGTTCCAAAAAATGTAACTTCCATGCATTTGCCTCCTCTTTCTTCAATAATATATTTTATCATACGTCTATAAGTTTGTTATCATATGAAATAAAATAAATGAATTTATCAGAATTTAGGGTATAATGTAACTTATAAAAAATAAATTGTATGTTATTTAGTTTAATGTTGTAAATATTATCAACAATTTTAGGCAAAAACATATCAAGAAAAACAGTTTTAATTTATAATGAATTAATCATAGCAATTAAAGAATTGAGGTTTTGAATTTGAACACACACACTAAACATATCCCTTGTTTAATTACTATATTTGGCGCAACTGGAGATTTGAGTCATAGAAAATTATTCCCTTCTTTATTCCATTTATATCAACAAGATAATTTAGATGACCATATTGCCATTATTGGCGTTGGTCGAAGAGATTATACTAACGACTTTTTCCGTGAACAAGTTAAACAATCTATTCAAACGCACGTCAAAGATACTGATCGACTCGATGAATTCATAGAACATGTTTTCTATTTTAAAAATGATGTCAATGAAGAAGAAAGTTATCATGAATTATTAACATTCTCTAATGAACTTGATGACACATTTAAATTAGAAGGTAATCGCCTATTCTATTTAGCAATGGCGCCTCAATTCTTTGGACCAATTTCTGATTATTTAAAAGCTTCTGGCTTAACTGAAACTAAAGGATTTAAACGCCTTGTAATTGAAAAACCATTTGGTAGTGATTTTAAATCTGCTGAAAAATTAAATAATCAATTACGACAATCATTTAAAGAAGAAGAAATATACAGAATTGATCACTATCTTGGTAAAGATATGGTGCAAAATATCGAAGTTCTACGATTTGCTAATGCGATGTTTGAACCTCTTTGGAATAATAAGTATATCTCTAATATCCAAATCACTTCTTCAGAAATACTAGGTGTTGAGGATCGTGGAGGTTATTATGAATCGAGCGGTGCATTAAAAGATATGGTACAAAACCATATGTTACAAATGGTTGCATTACTAGCAATGGAAGCACCTATTAGTCTTAAAAGTGAAGATATTCGAGCTGAAAAGGTGAAAGTATTAAAATCTTTAAGACAATTAAAACCTGAAGAAGTCAATCAAAACTTTGTGCGTGGACAATATGGAGAAGGGACTATTAATGACCAACGTGTTATCGCTTATAGAGATGAAGATCGTGTTGCGTCTGATTCCAATACACCAACCTTTGTTTCTGGAAGATTAACTATCGATAACTTCCGTTGGGCTGGTGTACCATTCTACATTCGTACTGGTAAGCGTATGAAGTCTAAATGTATACAAGTTGTTGTAGAATTTAAAGAAGTTCCTATGAATTTATATTATCAAACGGATCGACTACTAGATTCTAATTTATTAGTTATTAATATTCAACCTAATGAAGGGATTTCATTACACTTAAATGCTAAGAAAAGTATTCAAGGTATCGAAACAAAGCCTGTTCAACTGTCTTATGCTATGAGTGCACAAGATAAAATGAACACAGTAGATGCATATGAAAACTTGTTATTCGATTGTCTTAAAGGTGATGCAACCAACTTTACACATTGGGAAGAACTTAAATCTACATGGAAATTTGTAGACGCTATTCAAGAACATTGGACCATGATTGATCCAAACTTCCCTAATTATAAATCAGGGACAAATGGCCCTATCGAAAGTGATTTATTATTAAGCAGAGATGGAAATCATTGGTGGGACGATATTCAATAAACAGATATACTAGAAGCTTCATGTGATAGATGTATAAAGGATAAGACATATTATATTATTTTCACTCATTGAAAATAAGGTCTTGTCCTTTTTAAATTGAATATTGAAAGAGTCATTTAAAAATTTAATTTAATTTTATATTATTGATGTATATTTTTATAAAATAATGTAAAATATTAGTATTGATTGTAAATTTATTGGAGTGAAGGTTTTGGACGTTATCAAGCAGATACAACAGGCAATTGTATATATAGAAGATCATTTATTAGAGCCTTTTAATTTGCAAGATTTAAGTGATTACGTTGGTCTTTCCCCTTACCATCTTGATCAATCGTTTAAAATGATTGTTGGACAACCTCCTGAAAGTTATGCTCACTCTCGAAAAATGACTGAAGCTGCTAAAGAAATGATACAAAGTTCTTCGAGATTGGTTGATGTAGCAAAACGCTATAATTATTTAAGTTCCAATGACTTTGCAAATGATTTTAGTGATTTTCATGGAATATCTCCTATTCAAGCTTCTACTAAAAAAGAAGAACTAAAAATGAATGAACGTTTGTATATTAAATTAACAACTACAGAAAGAGCACCATACCCTTACAGACTAGAAACAACTAAAGACACACCTTTAGTTGGATATGTAAAATATATTGAGGCTAATCAACTATCTAACCCTTACAAAGTTCCTGATTTTTTAGAAGATTTATATTTAGATGGTAAAATAAAAGAATTAAAACGATATAATAATATAAGTCCATATGAGTTATTTGTTATTACATGTCCTTTAGATGAAGGTGTAGAATTATTTGTGGGCGTACCTAGTGAACGTTATCCAGCTCACTTAGAAAGTCGATTGTTGCCAGGGCGACACTATGCAAAATTTAATTTGCAAGGTCAAGTGGATTATACTGTTAATGAAGCTTGGTATTATATTGAATCCAGCTTACAACTTACTCTACCTTATGAAAAAAATAGCTTATATGTTGAAATTTATCCTTTTGATCTCTCATTCGAGGACCCGTTCACTAAAATACAGTTATGGCTACCTATTAAACAAGAAACTTATGATATAGAATAAAAGAAGCGTTAGATGACTAAGTTATTAAACTTATGTCATCTAACGCTTTACTATTAAAGTTCGGCTACGAACGCTTCAAAAGGTCTCATATTAGTGATATCTAAATCATTTTTATAATTGTGTAGCTTAATTTGAGATGGTTCAACTTCGAATGGTAAATTTAATGATGCAACATGATCTGTTAAATTTCCTGCAACTAGAACTGTCTTATTATTGAGTTTACGTGTGTAAGCAAAAATATTCTCGTTCGCATCATCGATTAAATTAAATTCACCATAAGTATATATATCATCAGATTTTTTTATTTTAATTAGACGTTTATAAAAATTAAGAACGGAATCTGAATCCTCGGATTGTTGTGCTACATTTATTGTTTTATAGTTAGGATTGACTGGGAACCATGGCGTACCTTCAGTAAAACCTCCATTTACTTCATTAGTCCACTGCATAGGTGTTCTAGAATTATCACGATTCTCCATTTTATATTTATCTAATAACTGATTAACATCTCCACCTTGAGATTTAACAATTTGATATTCTGTTTTTACAGCAACATCGTTAAATGTTTCAATACTTTCAAATGGATAGTTTGTCATACCAATTTCTTGACCTTGATAAATAAAAGGTGTGCCTTGTTGTAAGAAATATACCACTGCATGGCTAGTAGCAGATTCAAACCAATACTTTTTATCATCTCCCCAAGTAGAAACACGTCTAGGTTGATCATGATTTTCGATAAATAGTGCATTCCATCCTATACCCTCTAGTTGTTTTTGCCAACGGTTTAATACATTTTTATAAGATAAAACATCAAATTTAGAGTCTCCAGTACTCCATAAACCTAAATGTTCAAATTGGAAAATCATATTAAATTTACCTTCTTTTTCTCCAACCCACTCTTTTGCATTATCTGGATTCACGCCATTTGCTTCTCCAACAGTCATAATGTCATAATGACTAAGTGATTTGTCCTTCATTTCTTGAAGCCAATCTTGAATGCCTGGTTGATTCATATCAACATCAAATGCTGGAGCGTATTGTTTTCCTTTTGGAACAGGTAAATCACCAGCTTCAAATGTTTTTTTGATATGAGTGATCGCATCGACTCTAAAACCATCAATTCCTTTTTCGAACCACCAATTCATCATTTTAAAAACAGCTTCTCTAACATCAGGATTACTCCAATTTAAATCAGGTTGCTTTTTACTAAATAAATGGAAATAATACTGTTTTGTTGTGTCATCATATTCCCATGTTGAACCATTGAAAATACTCTCCCAATTATTAGGTTCAGAACCGTCAGGTTTAGGATCTGCCCAAATATACCAATCTCGTTTAGGATTATCTTTACTAGAACGAGATTCTATAAACCATGGGTGTTCATCAGATGTATGGTTAACAACAAGGTCTAAAATTAATTTCATTTCACGCTTATGAATCTCAGATAACAAATGATTAAAGTCTTCCATTGTTCCAAATTCTTCCATAATATCTTGATAATCACTAATATCATAACCATTATCGTCGTTTGGAGATTTATACATAGGGCTAAGCCAAATGACATCAATACCTAAATCTTTCAGATAGTCCAACTTTTCTACCATCCCTGGTAAATCACCAATACCATCATTATTGCTATCATTAAAACTTCTTGGATACACTTGATATGCTACGGCTTCCTTCCACCAATTTTTTTCCATTTATACCGCTCCTTTGAAAATATTATGTAAATAAATTAACTTTGAAATAATGAATTATAATATTCGAGTTAGTTATTTTAATAGTCAATGTTAGTCTTCAATATATAATTTAAATTTTTCTGGATTTATAGAAATATAAAATAATATGTAATAGCATTATATATGGATAATCCATTTTTAAGAAAACGTTTACGCCTATATTTATCGTACTAATCGAGTTTCTAAATGTCAACTTGGGATATATCGATTAAATATAAATTAAAATAACAAAACTATATTTATTAAGAGATCTATACAAACCTATCATAATAAAAAAATCTGAGACACTTAATGGTGTCCCAGATTTTTAATCATGCAATAATTATTCTTCAGTCCATTGAGTATGGAAAATACCATCTTTATCTTTACGTTCATAAGTATGTGCCCCAAAATAATCACGTTGTGCTTGAATTAAATTAGCAGGTAGATCTTCTGAACGGTAGCTATCATAATAGTTGATACTTGCTGAGAAACCAGGTGTTGGTACACCATTTTTAACACCAGTAGCAACTACTTCTCTAAGTGCATCTTGATATTCAGTAACAATACCTTTGAAATAAGGGTCTAATAATAAGTTTTGAAGACCTGAATTATTGTCATATGCGTCTTTAATTTTTTGTAAGAATTGGGCACGAATAATACAACCTTCACGCCAAATCATTGCTAAATCACCTAATTTAAGGTTCCATTCGTTTTCATTGCTCGCTTTACGCATTTGGGCGAAACCTTGGGCGTATGAACAAATTTTACTCATATATAACGCTTTACGGATTTTTTCTAAGAATTCTTCTCTATTTCCATCAAAGTTTGATTTAGGACCACTTAATACTTTCGATGCCTTCACACGTTCTTCTTTAATTGAAGAAATGAAACGTGCAAATACAGATTCAGTAATGATTGTTAATGGTATACCTAATTCTAATGCATTAATTGATGTCCATTTACCAGTTCCTTTTTGACCAGCAGTATCAAGAATTTTTTCTACAAGAGGCTCATTATTTTCATCTAATTTAGTGAAAATATCGCCTGTTATTTCAATTAAATAACTTTCTAATTCTCCAGCATTCCATTCTTTAAAAGTTTTAGAAATTTCTTCATGAGACATACCTAATAATTCTTTCATCATTGCATAACTTTCAGCAATTAATTGCATATCAGCATATTCAATACCATTATGAACCATTTTTACATAATGTCCTGCACCATTTGGTCCAATATATTCTACACATGCAGCACCATCTTTTGCTTTAGCAGCAATGGCATCTAAAATATCACTTACTTTGTTGTAAGCTTCTTGTTGACCACCAGGCATTAAAGATGGACCAGTTAACGCACCGATTTCACCACCAGAAACACCCATTCCAATAAAGTTGATACCACTTTCAGCAAGTGCTTTGTTACGACGAATTGTATCTTGATAGTTTGTATTACCGCCATCAATTAAAATGTCATCGTCATCTAATAAAGGCAATAAGCTATCTATTGTTGCATCTGTAGCAGGACCAGCTTTAACCATTAATAATATTTTGCGTGGTTTTTCTAAAGAGTTTACAAAATCTTCTAAAGAATACGTTGGATGAATTTGTTTACCTTCTGATTCCTTAATCATTAAATCTGTTTTATCACTAGAACGGTTATAAACAGATACGCTATAACCACGTGATTCGATATTCCATGCAAGGTTTTTACCCATAACAGCTAAACCTACTACACCTATTTGTTGAGTCATATTACTTACCTCTCTTATTCAATAATTTCATTAGTATTGTATCACAAAAATATAAATGACTTCACTAAAGTAAAATATTATTTCGCTACTAATTCAACAATTTTAATCAATTGATTCGTAAGTTGATTTAAAGCAGCTACAGAAATACGTTCAGAAGTAGTATGAATGTGTTCATATCCTACACCTAATATGACAGTTGGAATATGATATGTGTTAATAATACTTCCATCTGAATCTCCGCCAGCAATAACAGTTTTACCTGAAAGGCCTAAAGTTTTCGCACTCTTTATAGCATATTGAGTTACAGTCTCAGAATCGTTTCTTCTAAAACCAGGATAGCTCTTAGAAATTTCAACGTTTGCTTTACCGCCTAATTCTTTTGCTGTCGTTTCGAAAGTCTTTTTCATATGGTTGACTTGATATTCTAAACTTTTATCATTATGCGAACGAGCTTCTCCCTCTAAAATGACTTTATCTGCAACAATATTTGTAGCAGAACCGCCATAAAATTTACCAATATTAGCTGTGGTATCTTGATCAATCTGACCTAAATGCATTTTATTGATCGCCTTAGCTGCAATATGAATTGCACTTATACCTTGGTTGGGTTTACTAGCATGTGCTGTTTTCCCATAAATAGTTGTATTAATAATCATTTGAGTTGGGGCACCCACCACTGTTGTTCCAACCGCTTGGCTGGCATCGACAGCATAGCCGAACTCTGCATCTATTAAGTTTTGATCTAATTCTTTAGCACCTTTTAAACCTGCTTCTTCTCCTACAGTGATAATAAATTGAATTTGTCCATGAGGTAATTCTTGTTCATTTATAGTTTGAATCATTTCTAACAAAGCAGCTATACCTGCTTTATCATCTGCCCCTAATACAGTTGTGCCGTCTGAATATACATAGCCATCTTCTTTAAGGATTGGTTTAACGTTAATACCTGGAACAACTGTATCCATATGGCTAGTAAAATAGATTTTAGAAACATGTTCTTTTCCTTCACTACTTGGTAAGGTACAAATTAAATTATTTGCACCTAACCATTCTCTTTTAGACGCATTATCTTCTACAACATTTAATCCTAAATCTATAAATTTCTTTTTTAGAATGGGTTGTATCGTTTCTTCATTCCCAGTTTCAGAATTAATTTGCACTAACTCTAAAAAAGTATTAAGTAAACGGCGACTATTAATCATTATGAAAACCCCTTTCTTATATAGTTAATATTTTAACTGACTTTGAGAATTAGAGTAAATAAATTGATTGCCATTTTTATCGAAATCATTTAAGGTTATTTTATATATTATAAGTTATTAATATAACGAATAATTAAATTATTTAAAGGTTTCAAGGAGCGTTTACATTGAATAATAAAGTGCTAAAAATTATTATCATTATCATGTTAATTGCAGTTGTAGCTGCACTGTTACTTACAAGTCTTGTTCCCCTCATGCATTAAAAATTACTTAGAATAGAAACTATCGACAAAAAACCAAATTTGACGATAGTTTTTATTATTATTTCTTAAATTTATGCAAATAAAAAAGACAAACTTTTTGTATTTAAAGGAAGTTTGTCTTTTTACTTTGATTAGAAATTATTTTTAGATGTTATATTTCACTATGTAATTTTAAAGAGCCGAAGTGAGATTTAATATTTAAATATTCTTCTAATTCATTTAAAATTTGCATCATACTTGCTCTTGATTTTAAAGATTGATGTGATTCTGGCAATGGCAATTCGTCTAATTTTAAACGTATCTCATATAATGAATGTAGTCTTAACACAGTATAATCATTACTATTAACATTATCTCCAATTTCAGCCATTAAATGGGCAACAGTCTCTAACAAAGGATCATTAGATGAAGTATTATGAATTAATGTTTGGATTCTGCGTAGTATTTCTAGTTGTTCTTCTCTCATATCAAAATAGTGATAATATGAGTTTTCATTTCGCACAAAGTGATTTTTAACGTCTCTAAACGCAATAGATTTAGCTTTACGAATATTGTTTTCTAATGTATCAAAAGAAATTGACAATTGTTTATTAATATTTAAACATGCTTCACTATATTGTTTAAATATTGCTTTAATTTCATTTTCAATTTCCTTCTTAAAATTATCTAATGTATTATCTAGACTAGGCATAATTAAATTCATTAAAAATGCTATTCCTAAACCAATTATAAGAAGTAAAATTTCATTAATAATTAAATGAAGACCAATAACTTTGGCATTAAATACGTGAAGTAAAATGACACAACTTGTCACTACACCTTCTTGAACATTCAACATCACTGTAAGTGGAATAAATAATAAAACAATTAATCCTAAAACGACTGCATTTTGACCAAGTAAATTAAAAATAAATGAACCAAAAAATAACATTAATAAACACGAAACGAATCGAGAACCAATTGCTTGTAGTGAGTGAACTTTAGTATGTTTAATACATAGAACAATGAGGATAGCACTTGAAGCATAGTTATCAAGTCCTATCCATTTAGCTAGAATAACGCCTAATGTAATTCCTACAGCTGTTTTAAGTGTTCTAAATCCAATTCTATAAGGATTTAAAGTTAGCATGTATTGTTCCTCTTATCTTTCTTCACAATACTTATCAAATAACTTTTGAAGTTGATTGATAACATCCATTACGTCATGACCTTCTATTTGATGGCGTTCTATCATTTCAGTAATCTTACCATCTTTCATAAGTGCAAATGAAGGACTTGAAGGTGCGTATCCTTCAAAATAGTCTCTTGCTTGCTGAGTGGCTTCTTTATCTTGACCAGCAAATACAGTAACTAATCTATTAGGTAACTTATCATAGTGAAGTGCGTGACTTGCGGCTGGACGCGCTATACCTCCTGCACATCCACAAACTGAATTTATCATTACTAGTGTAGTACCATCTTGTTTAAATACTTTATCAACTTCATCTGAAGTAGTTAATTGTTCATAACCAGCAGATTCAATTTCATTTCTAGCTTGTTCTACAACACCATTCATATATAAATCAAAATTTAAATCCATTTAGAATCACCTTTCAGTCAATTATTATTTATTGTCATTTTACTAATTTCCAACATATAGTTCAAATAGGTTGGTTGTAATATAACAAACTTTTAATAAATATTTGTTGTTTCAATTGAATAGCTTTCAATTCGATTTTTTACTTGCGACATAAATCGTCCAGTTTGAACACCATCTAAAATACGATGATCAATTGAAATACATAAATTAACCATATTTCTTATAGCTATCATATCGTCGATGACAACAGGTTTTTTAACAATTGATTCTACTTGTAAGATTGCTGCTTGAGGATGATTAATAATACCCATTGAAGATACAGAACCAAATGTCCCAGTATTATTAACTGTAAAAGTACCACCAGTCATGTCTTCTTGAGTCAGTTGTTGATTTCGAGCTTTTTGTGCTAGTTGATTGATTTCTCTAGCAATACCTTTAATTGATTTTTCATCTGCATTTTTAATTACAGGAACATATAATTTGTCTTCATCAGCTACAGCTATCGAAATATTGATGTCTTTATGAATTATAATTTCATTACCATCCCAACTGCTGTTAAGTAATGGATTAGATTTCAAAGCTTCTGCTACAGCTTTTACAAAGAAAGCAAAGAATGTTAAATTATATCCTTCTTGTTTTTTAAACACAGTCTTATAATGATTTCTAGTTTTCACAAGGTTTGTAGCATCGACTTCTATCATCATCCAGCCATGTGGAATTTCAGTGGCACTGGTAACCATATTTTGGGCAATTGCTTTTCGCACGCCTTTAACTGGTACTGTATAATCGTCTAATGGTTCATTTGATGAAGCGTTATTATTTCTTGAACTCGTTTCGGAATGATTGGTTATCTGAGTGGTAGGTGTTTCTTTTAAGTCTTGCTGGTTATTTTCTTGAATATAAGTTTCAATATCTTTTTTAGTTACTCTACCCTCAAATCCTGTGCCAGGTACTTGTGATAAATCAATATCGTTTTCTGAAGCTATCTTAAATACGACTGGAGAAAATCTTCCATTATTGATCGAATTCGTAGATGATTGATTTGTGTTAGAAGGCTTAGACTGACTCTTTACAGAATTACTTTGTGTTTGACTAGGTGTTTCATTAGTATCGTCTTGATTAGAATTTAAAGATGTATCATCGGGTTGAATTTTACAAATGATTTGATTGATTTCAATCGTTTCACCTTCAGTAGCAATTAACTCTGTAATTGTACCAGAAATAGTTGAAGGAACTTCTGCTGTTACTTTATCTGTAACTACTTCACATAGTGGTTCATATTCATCTACATGATCCCCTTCAGAAACTAACCATTGTTCGATTGTACCTTCATGGACACTTTCTCCTAATTTTGGCATTTTAACATCCATTATGTTACCTCCCTAAAATTGTGCTAACTCACGCATTTTTTTTAATATCTTATCAGGATTCATCATTACTTCATTTTCTAAGTTAGGAGAAAATGGCATTGATGGAACATCAGGACCAGCTAACCGCATAATTGGTGCATCTAATTCGAATAAACAATGTTCAGCTATGATTGCTGAAACTTCAGACATGATACTACCTTCAAGGTTATCTTCAGTTACAAGCAAAATCTTACCATTTCGTTTAGCGCGTTCAATAATCGTTGTTTTATCTAATGGATAAACTGTTCTTAAGTCAACTACTTCAACATTAATGCCATCTGCCTCTAAAATATCGGCTGCTTGAATACAATAGTTAACACATAAACCATAAGTGAAAACTGTAATATCATCACCTTCACGTTTAACATCAGCTTTGCCCAAAGGAATAGTATAGTAAGAATCGGGTACTTCTTCTTTTAAAAATCGGTATGCTTTTTTATGTTCAAAAAATAATACTGGATCATTTGATTCAATTGAAGATAATAATAAACCTTTCGCATCATATGGAGTTGAAGGAATTACAATTGTTAATCCAGGTGTAGACGCAAAGATACTCTCAATACTTTGAGAATGATATAAACCACCATGTACGCCACCACCGAATGGTGCACGAACAGTTAAAGGACATTGCCAATCGTTATTAGAACGATATCGCATTTTAGCGGCTTCACTAATAATTTGATTAACTGCTGGTAAAATAAAATCTGCGAATTGAATTTCAGCTATAGGACGTTTGCCAAGCATTGCTGCACCAATTGCAGTACCGATAATATTTGATTCTGCTAAAGGCGTATCAATTACGCGCAGTTCTCCATATTTTTCTTGTAAACCACGTGTCGCACCGAATACACCACCTTTTCGTCCTACATCTTCTCCTAATATAAAAATATTATTATCTTTTTCCATAGCCAAGTCTTGTGCATTTTGAATGGCTTCTATATAACTCATTTTAGTCATTGAAAATATCTCCTTCTGGATCATACACATATTGATATGTTTCTTCTACATCTGGATATTGAGCATTTTCAGCATCTTTTGTAGCTTTATCTATAATAGATTTATGTGCGTTATCTAATTCGTTTAACCAATCTTCATTAATAATGCCTAAATCGAGTAATTCATTTTTGAATTTAAGATTACAGTCAGATGTCTTAAAAGCATCTCTTTCTTCTTTAGAACGATATGTATCATCATCATCAGAAGAATGAGGAGTCATTCGAGTGGTAATAGCTTCAATCAATGTTGCCCCTTCGCCATTAAGTGCCCTTTCTCTTGCTTCTTTCATTGCTTTGTACATCGCAATTGGATCATTTCCATCTACGGTTTCTCCATGAATACCATAACCTATTGCTCTATCAGATAGATGCGTTGCTGCATATTGTAATGAATCTGGTACTGAAATTGCGTATTTATTATTGATAATTACACATACAAACGGTAAGTTATGGACTCCAGCAAAATTCAATCCCTCATGAAAATCTCCTTGATTAGAACTACCTTCTCCTACAGTAGCAGTTGCTATATTAGATTGTTGATTCATTTTTAATGCTAATGCTGCTCCTACTGAGTGAGGGATTTGTGTTGCTACCGGAGAACTTTGAGATAAAATACCTTTTTCTCTATGACTAAAATGAGAAGGCATTTGTTTTCCTCCAGAATTAATGTCATCCTTTTTACCGAAAGAAGCTAACATTGTATCATAAGGTGAAATCCCCATATATGTAACGAAAGCTAAATCTCTATAATACGGAGATGAAATATCTCCTTCTTTCATTGCATACGCCATACCAATTTGAGTGGCTTCTTGACCTTGACCACTTACTACAAATGGTATTTTTCCAGCACGGTTAAGTAACCATAAGCGTTCATCTAGTTTTCGTCCTAAGTCCATCCATTTATATATTTCTCTCAAATCTTCATCTGTAAGTCCCACAGATTTGTAGTCAATCATTTTTATTTCCTCCTTTAAACGTGTATTGCTCTATTTTCAGCCTTTAGTCCAAGTTCCATCAATATTTCAGACAATGACGGATGTGCATGAGTCGTTAATCCTAATTCTAATGTTGATCCATTCATAAATTGTAATAAAGCAACTTCATTTATTAACTCCGTGACATGTGGGCCTACCATACTTAGACCAATAATATCTCCATTGTCCTTATTTAATATAATTTCACAAAAACCACGTTTATTTTTAGTTTCTTCAATAACTGCTTTTCCAATAGCATTAAAAGGAACTTTATAACTTGTTGCCTTAATATTTTGAGATTTAGCAGTTTCTATATTCAAACCGATAGATGCGACTTCTGGATAAGTATAAACACATTTGGGCATTAAATGATAATTCACTGGAAGCGGATGATCATTAAACATATGTTCAACTGCAGTGATTCCTTCTTTAGAAGCTACGTGAGCTAATTGTAATGTTCCGATACAATCACCTGCTGCATAAAGATGCTTATCACTCGTTTGTTGAAATTCATTTACTTTGATATAACCATGAGTATCTAATTGAATTTTAGTATTTTGAATACCAATATCACTTGTATTAGGTACGCGACCTACTGCAACTAATATTTTATCAACTGTAATAGTAGTTTTTTCATTTATATGTATTTGGATGACATCATTTTTATGTATGATATTCTCTTCACTTAGTTGGCAATCTTCAAAAAATTCTGCACCTCGTTCAATTAAACTATCTTTTAAAAATGTAGAAATGGATTTACTGTCAGAAGGTAATATACGTTTACCTGCTTCAATCACTTTAACATTTACATTTAAATCAGTTAGTAAGGAAGCAAATTCAAGGCCAATCACGCCGCCCCCAACAATAGCAATACTGTCTGGAAGTGTATCAATTTGTAATATATCATCGCTCGATAAAATATTTCGATGATTAATTTTTAAAAATGGTAATGTTTGAGGTCGTGACCCTGTAGCGATAAGTACAAATTGATTTGGAAGTAACTCTGAGCTGCCATCTTCGTATTCAACAGAGATTGTTCCGCTTTGTGGAGAAAATATAGAAGTTCCCATAATACGTCCAATACCATTATAAATATCAATATGATTTTTTTGCATTAAACTTTGAACGCCATTATGCATTTGATTAACAATATCCGTTTTTCGATTCATCATTTTTTCAAAATTAATATGTGAACCCTTTGTGTCTATACCAAATTCTGAAGATTGTCTAACAGTACGAGTCACTTCAGCAGATTTAAGTAGCGCTTTAGTAGGGATACACCCTTTATGTAAACATGTGCCACCTAATAAAGATTTCTCTACAATTGCTACCTTTTTTCCTAATTGAGAAGCACGAATCGCTGCTACGTATCCTGCTGTCCCACCACCTAAAACAACTAAGTCATATTGTTTTTCAGACATTTTGTTACTCCTTATTAATCAGATTTAAAGGTTAGAATTGAAAAGTGTGAATAAACAATTTGAATATAAAAAATAACATTATACTCAATATGTTCTATTTCTTTCCGACATCCAACCTTAATTTAAATTATTCAATTATAAACTATTTATGATTTTGAGCAATCATTTCTCTAGCATTTTCTCTTGTTAATTCAGTTACACTTGCTCCAGAAATCATACGGGCAATTTCGTCAATTTTATCTTCTTTTTTTAACTCTTTCACTTGAGTTGTTGTACGATCATTCTTAGACATTTTACTAATTAATAAGTGATGATCACTCATAGAAGCTACTTGGGGTAAGTGAGATATACAAATAACTTGAATATATTTTGCAATATCTCTCATTTTTTCAGCCATTTTTTGAGCTGCTTGACCAGAAACACCCGAGTCAACTTCATCAAACAAAATAGCAGTTTGACCTCTTGATTCAACGAATATACTTTTTAACGCTAGCATAATACGAGAAAGTTCTCCTCCAGAAGCTATTTTATTTAAACTTTTAAGTGGTTCGCCCTTGTTAGGACTAATGAGAAACTCTACAAATTCAATTCCTTCTATTGTAGGAGTTTCTAATGGCTGAAATGAAATTTCGAGGTTAGCCTCTTTCATTTGTAAATTTTGAATTTCAGCCACGATATGCTCCCGTAACGTTCGAGCTACAATTCGTCTTTCCTTCGATAATGACTGTCCATATTTTATTACTTTTTCATAAAGTAGGTCAATTTCTTCTTTTAATTGAGAAGTACTTTCTTCATAATTTTCAATCTTAGCAATTTCACTTTCTAATTTAGATTGATAAGTAATAAGTTCATCAATAGTTTTACCGTACTTACGTTTAAGATTATTCAGTAAGTTCATTCTAGATTCTAATTCATTAAGTAATTGTTCATCGAATTCAGTATTTGACATTTCATCGTATAGTTCGTGTTTAGCATCCTCTAAGGTATAGTAGAACTGATCAATATCCTCTTTAAGTTTTTTAAATTTACCTGGAATAATGTCATCAATAGTTTGTAAATGATTACTTAATTCATATAAACGGTCAGTGATAGCATGTTCATCTGTAAGTGTGACATGTGCATTGTTTAATGCTAAACTTAATTTTTCAGAATTCTGGATTCGTTTTATATCAGATTCTAATTGAGTAATTTCACCTTCTTTTAGAGAGGCTTCTTGCAATTCCTCAAATTGAAACTTCATTAAATCAAGACGTTGCAATAATGCTTGATCAGCAGACTGTAACTCTTCAAGTTCTTTTTTCTTTTCTTTATATTCATTAAATGTAGTTTCATATTGTTCTTTAACATTGCTATATTGATTTTCAGCATAATCATCTAATAATTTTAAATGATATTTTTGTTTTAATAACGTTTGCGTTTCATGTTGGCCATGTATGTCTAAAAGTTCTTGCATCACTTTTCTTAAATCTTGAAGCGTAACAATTTGATTATTAATACGACAAATACTTTTTCCCGAACTAAAAATTTCTCTTTTTACTAATAGAAAGTCTTCATCAATATCAATATCTAACTCATTTAAAACTGAAATGGCCTCTTTACTATTATCAATATCAAAAATCCCTTCGATAATTGCTTTTTTCTCTCCATGTCTTACAAAATCAGAAGAGGCACGCATACCAATAAGTTGGCCTATTGCATCTATAATAATTGATTTACCAGATCCAGTTTCACCGCTAAGCACAGTTAAACCATCAGAAAAATGAATTTCGAGTTCATCTATAATTGCAAATTGCTTTATTGATAAGGTTTGTAACATAGATTAATCGCATCCTTATAATAAATTGAAAATTCTTGTTTTAATTGTATGACTTGCTTCTTCATCTCTGCATATTAATAGACAGGTATCATCACCACAAATAGTTCCCAATACTTCATCCCAATCAATTTGATCTAAGATTGCTCCGATAGATTGAGCATTACCAGGAAGCGTTTTTAGTACGAGTAAGTTTCCTGTTCCTTCAATATTTACAAATGAATCCATTAAGTATCTACCTAATTTTTCTAAAGGATGGTACTTTCTATCGTTGGGAAGGCTGTATACATACTGTCCTGATGAAGCAGGTACTTTAATTAATTGTAATTCTTTAATGTCACGAGAGACAGTCGCTTGAGTAACATTTAGGTCGTATTCATTTAGACGTTTTACAAGTTCATCTTGTGTTTCAATTTGTTCACTTGAAATAATTTCTCTTATTTTTATATGTCTTACAGATTTTTTTGCCATTATGAACACTCCTAGTTTCGAATATTTATACAATGATTTTAACACAACGTTATTTTAACTACTACTAAAGTTATCCTTTAGAAAGGTTGATTTGAAGAATGATATTATTATTTATGATACGTATTATTATATTTTCTATTTAAATTAAATTTAAATTTATATACATTTATGCATTTTAAATCATTAAAAGTAGATTACTAAAACAAAAAACTCTTTAAAGATTATTGTCTTAGTAATCTTTAAAGAGAAAAACTCTAACTATTAATGGTCACGTGAATAAAATAAATCTACAATTTCTAGAAGCGGTTCAACATCATATTGTGGTTTCAATTGATTAATTGTATCTATTGCAGCATCTTTATGATATTTTAGTTTTTCTTCAGCGCCTGATTTACCAAGTAAAGAAACATAAGTACTTTTATGGTTTTCTACATCGCTTCCTACTTTTTTACCCAATTTTTTCTCATCACCATAAACATCTAATAAATCATCTTTTATTTGAAACATTAGGCCTAAGTGTTCACTGAAACAATCTAATGTATTTAAAATTTCTTTGTTTACATTGGCAATATCCGCAGCACTTAAAATAGAAAATTTTAAAAGAGCCCCAGTTTTTGCCTTATGAATTTGCTCTAGAGTATGTAATTCTATTGGAGTATTCTCACTATCCATATCTAAGGTTTGGCCACCGACCATGCCGAGATTGCCACTATCATGTGCTAGTCTTGAAATAACTTTTACTTTTGTTTCAGCATCTAAGTTTTTATCATTTGCAATTAGTTCAAATGATTTTGTTAGTAAGGCGTCTCCCGCTAAAATCGCTTTCCATTCTCCATACACTTTATGATTTGTTAATTTTCCTCTTCTAAAATCATCATTGTCCATTGCAGGTAAATCATCATGTATAAGTGAGTAAGTATGAATCATTTCTAATGCCAGTGCGGTTTGTAAACCTTTTTTATAATTTTCATTTAACACTTCTAAAGTGAGTAATACAAGCACTGGACGAATTCTTTTACCACCAGCATCAAGTGAATATTGCATACTCTCCTCTAGTTTAGTATTTAAAGGAGACGATTTTATAATACCGTCAAGATTATTATTTATAATTTCAATCAATTCATTCATTGATTTCTTCAACATCATCTTCATCCTTTGCTTCATCTTTGATTAATTGATTTACTTTATTTTCAGCATCTTTCAAAGTTTTGTCACAAGCAGATGATAATTTCATACCACGTTGATATAAATCAAGAGATTCTTCTAATGAAACAGTTTCATTATCTAACTTTTGAACTATACTTTCTAATTCTTTCATCATTTCTTCAAAACTTTGTTGTTCTTTACTCATCTTCACACCTTACTTTCTTAACTATAGCGTCTATATTACCGTCTTTCATTGATAATGTGATTTCATCTTGTTCATTTAAATCGTGTGTGCTTGTAATGACTTTATTGTCCTTATTAATAATTGAATATCCTCTTAACATTGTATTAGTTGGACTAAGTTGATTTAATTGCTCAATTTTATTCTTTAAATTAGCTTTATTATGATTAATTAAGTTATATGTTAAATTTATTAATCTATTTTCATTATTACGGATCATTTTTTGATATTGTACAATTGAATCATTTAATCTTCTTATATTAAAATGTTGACGCAATACAGTGATATTGTTTCTTTTTTTTTCAATATTTAACGTTAAACGTTGTGTTAGTTTTTTTTCTAAATCATCTCTTCGTTGAATCTGTTGTTCATATAACAACGTAGGTTGCTTAAATTTATAATAAGATGATAAATAATCTAATTGTTTATGTTGTTTTTCTATTAGTTGTTTAATACTTTTAGTAAGAGAAAATCGATACTGATGTATTTGCTGAATGAGTTCGTACTGATCTGGTGTAGCGATAACAGCAGCTTGAGTAGGAGTTGCTGCTCTCATATCTGCTACAAAATCACTTAAAGTAAAATCAGTTTCATGTCCTACAGCTGAGATAATTGGTGTATGACACTCATATATAGCTCGAACAACTTCTTCTTCATTGAAATTCCATAAATCTTCAATAGAGCCGCCTCCACGGCCTAGAATGATGGTATCTACTCCTAAAGTATCTGCATACTTAATTTTTTCAATAATATCATTTTTAGCATTAATACCTTGTACTAATGTACTAATTGATATTTTTTCTACTAGAGGGTATCTACTATCTATAGTAGTGTGAATATCTCTGATTGCTGCTCCAGTATCAGCTGTAAGAATAGCAATCTTTTTAGGGAATCTAGGGATTGCTTTTTTATGATTTTGATTAAAAATCCCCTGTTTATTTAGTTTTTCTTTTAATTGCTCTAACTTTTGGTATAAATTTCCTATACCGTCAATTTCCATTTTATTAACATAAATTTGATAATTTCCTCTACGTTCATAAACCGAAACTCGAGCTTCTAATAAAACTTCGTCTCCTTCTTTAGGATCAAATGTTAGTTTAGAAGCATTTCCCTTAAACATCATAGCACTTATCACACTATTTTTATCTTTCACATTAAAATAAAGATGACCACTAGAATGTTTTTTAAAATTTGAGAGTTCACCTTTTAATAGGATAGATTGCAAGTGTGGATCTTGATCAAATTTATATTTAATATATTTAGTTAAAGTAGAGACACTTAAATATTCTGACATGATTCATCACTCAAATATGTTTATTTTATATTACTTAAGACACCGTTTATAAATTTATAATGACCTTCATCACTAAATTGTTTTGTTAGCTCTACTGCTTCATTAATGATGACTTTAGGAGGCGTATCACTATGAAGCAATTCAAAGGTAGCCATTCTTAAAATAATACGATCCGTTTTTAATAATCGTTGTATAGACCAGTCTTTTAATTTTGGTTCAATTGATTGATCTAAAACTTGTTCATGATCTTTCACTCCTGTAACAAGCCAATGAATGAACTCAAAATCTAAGTCTGGATAATCGTCTTTTATAAAATTTATAGCTTCATTGATTGTTAAATCTGTATTTTTCATTTCTAGTTGAAACAATGTCTGAAATGCTTGTTTTCTTGATTCTTTGCGACTCATAAGAAACTCCTTTGTATTATGGTAACTTTAATTTATTCAGTTGTGATGTGCATGATATGAATGTTAATTTCTTTGGGTTCGATAGCAGTCATTGTTTTAATGGAATTAAAAATAGAAGTTTGAATTTTACTTGCAACTTTAGCTATTTTTATTCCATGTTTAATAGAGCAATAAACATCAATATGAATACCATCATCTTTAGTATTAACTTTTAAATTTTTATTTAAATTTTTACGACTTATTTTTTCAATATTACTCTTTTTTAGTTCATAAAAATGCCCAGTCACTCCTTCAACTTCAGAAACAGCAATACTTGCTATTACTGAAATAACTTCTGGTACAATTTCTACTTTACCTAAATTAGCATGTGAATAATCTGCTACATTTACCATTGTTTTATCCTCCTATTCACTCTCAGCCATAATATTATACTTTTCTAAAAAGTTTGTATTATAATCTCCAGATTTAAAAATATCATTATTCATTAATTTAAGATGGAATGGAATGGTTGTATCTATTCCTAGAATTAAATATTCACTTAGTGCTCGAATCCCAGTCATTATTGCTTCATCTCTGGTAGGTTCATGCACAACCAATTTTGCTACCATTGAGTCATAATAAGGAGGAATCGTATAGTTTGTATAACATGCTGATTCGATTCTTACTCCGTATCCTCCTGGCGCAAGGTATTGTGTGATTTTACCTGGTGAAGGCATAAAATTCTTATAAGGATTTTCAGCATTAATTCTATATTCAATGGCATGGCCATTTATTGTAATATCATCTTGCGTATAAGGTAGCGGTTCTCCCATAGCAACTTTTAATTGCAATTTCACTAAGTCTACACCTGTTACCATTTCAGTAACTGGATGTTCTACTTGAATTCGTGTATTCATTTCCATAAAATAGAATTTATTTTCATTTAAATCATATATGAATTCTATAGTACCAGCATTTTCATAATTCACTGCTTTAGCTGCTCGAATAGCGGCTTTACCCATCTCTTTACGTTTTTCATCTGTAAGTATTGGCGAAGGTGACTCTTCTACTAATTTTTGCATACGTCTTTGAATTGTACAGTCACGTTCGCCTAAATGAATGACATTACCGAATTGATCACCAATCACTTGAATTTCAATATGACGGAAATTTTCAATGAATTTTTCTAAGTATAATCCACCATTACCGAAAGCTGTTTGAGCTTCTTGTTGTGTCATACGGTAACCATTTTCTAAATCGTTCTCATTTCGTGCAACGCGAATTCCTTTACCTCCGCCACCAGCAGTAGCTTTAATAATAACTGGATATCCTATCTGTTTAGCCACTTTTTTAGCATCTTCAATCGAATCAATTAATCCATCACTTCCTGGTACTACAGGCACGTTAGCGGCTATCATTTCAGCTTTAGCTACATCTTTAATACCCATTTTTTGAATGGATTGATAACTTGGTCCAATAAATTTTAATTGGCAAGCTTCACAAAGTTCAGCGAAATCCCCATTTTCGGCTAAAAATCCATAACCTGGATGAATTGCTTCACATCCTGTTGAAGTTGCTATAGATAGGATGTTTGGAATATTTAAATATGAATCTTTAGACTGAGTTGGACCGACACAATATGCTTCATCAGCGATTTGAGTATGTAATGCATCTTTATCTCCCTCAGAATATATAGCAACAGTTTGAATACCTAAATCATGGCAAGCTCTAATAATTCTAACTGCAATCTCACCACGATTTGCAATTAATACTTTTTTCATTATTTCACCTTAAATAACGGCTGGCCATACTCTACCATTTGTCCGTCTTCAACTAAAATTTCAACGATTTCTCCTGTAACTTCTGCTTGAATTTCATTAAATAATTTCATGGCTTCTAAGATACATACAGTTGAATCATTAGTGACTTTATCCCCAACTTGTACATAAGCTTCCTCTTCAGGTGATGGGGATTTATAAAAAGTCCCGACCATCGGAGCATTAATTGTTTCGTAGTTTGACGTTTCATTTTCTTGGTTTACTTCACTAGTTTGAGATATTTCATTTGCCATTGGTGTTTGTACTGATGGTTGAGATGCCATCACTGTTGGTTGTTGTGAATATTGAGGCGTAATAATTTCAGTTTCTTTTTGTTTTTTTAAATTAACTACGCTACCTTTATTATCTTCTATATTAATTTCAGTTAAACTTGATTCATCAAGAATTTGAATTAATTCTTTAATTTCTTTAAAGTTCATAATTTAATGACTCCTCGACTTAGTTTTCATCTACCCATCTATTTTACTTGAGTGTGAAATTCAATTCAAGCGTGTTCATTTAACTGAGATCTAACTTATGATTAAAAAAGTATATAAGTGATTATAATATAGTAAATTTATATTAAAACTTAGATACTAAAATATTGATTATTCTTTTTAATCATTTATATAAAAACAGGTTAATCCATAATTAAATATGCATTAACCTGTTTTAATTTAAATTTTTAAAATTATTAATTATGCTCTTGAAATGTAACTGCCATCGCTTGTATTAATAACTAACACATCGCCTTCGTTAACAAATAATGGTACATTTAAAGTATAACCAGTTTCAACTGTAGCAGATTTTGTAGCACCAGTTGCAGTATCACCTTTAATACCTGGCTCTGTTTCAGTAACTTCAAGTTCAACAGTTTTTGGTAATTCAATACCAATCGTTTCGCCTTCATATGACTGAATTTGAACTTCCATATTCGCTTTTAAATATTTTAATTCATCTTTTAAATAATCGCCAGATAATTCTGTTTGGTCAAATGTTTCATTATCCATGAAGACATGAGTATCTCCATCAGCATATAAATATTGCATACGACGATTTTCAATCATCGCTTGTTCTACTTTTTCACCAGCTCGGAAAGTTTTTTCTTGAATAGCGCCTGTTCTTAAATTACGTAATTTAGAACGAACAAAAGCAGAACCTTTACCTGGTTTTACGTGTTGGAAATCAATTACTTTCCAAATTCCATTATCTACTGAAATAGTTAAACCTGTTTTAAAATCATTAACCGAAATCATTCAGTTTCCTCCTCAATTATACGCTTACTATAAAATAATAAGGTCTTTTGTGCATTTAGTAAAGACTTCACACCCATTTTCAGTAATTAAAATGTCATCTTCTATACGCACTCCACCAAGACCATCTACATAAATACCTGGTTCAATAGTAACACAATTATTAACTTGAACTGTATCATTAGTGTTTTTAGATAATACTGGACCTTCATGAATATCTAAACCAATACCATGACCTAAAGAATGACCAAATTCATTACCATAACCATGTGCTTTAATATAATCTCTAGATAATGCATCAGCTTCCTTAGTTGTCATACCTGGCTTGATTTCTTCAATTGCCTTTATTTGAGACTGAAGCACGATATTATAGATTTCTTTCAATTTTTTATCAGGTTCACCAATCGCAAATGTTCTAGTAATATCTGAACAGTATCCTCTATAATATGCACCAAAATCAAGAGTAATCATGTCACCTTTTTCGATTACTTTATCGCTAGCAACTCCATGAGGCAAAGCCCCTCTATAACCAGAAGCAACGATTGTATCAAATGATGGACCATCAGCGCCTAGTTCTAACATTTTGCTTTCAAGCAATGCTTTTAACTCTCTTTCAGTCATTCCAACTTTTGCAATGTTTAAAATGTAGTTATAAGTATCATCCACAATCTTAGCCGCATATTTTATTTTATCGATTTCTTCAGGTGATTTAACTTCTCTAATTTTTTCAATGGCATTGCCTATACTTACGTAATTCGTATCAATTTGGCTTAATTCTCGAAACGTATCATAGCTAACTAAATGACCTTCAAAACCTACTGTTTTATACTGCTTGTTTTTTATAATTTCTTTTATCTCATCAATAATCCCACTACGTCGATTTACAATTTCAAAATGAGTGGCTTGATTTGTGGCTTGTTCAATGTAACGAAAATCTGTAATCAACTTATTTTCATTATTAGAAATAATTAAAGCTCCACTTGTTCCGGTAAAATCAGAAATATAACGTCTATTATAGTCAGATAATATAACAAGAGCATCAAGATTTTCACTTTCTAATATATGACGAACTTTAGCTAATTTATCCATTTAACCCACTCCTTGTATAACGTTTGTACATTTTTATTATATACATTAAAATAATAACATACTTAAAATATTAAAGATATTTTGATTTAGGGAGATTTACATGAAAAGATTATTAACGATTTTAGGAGCTTCTTTGTTTTTGGTTGGCTGTGGCTCTCAAAATTTAGGACCTTTAGAAGATAAAACAACCAATTTAAGAGATGAGAATCATAATTTAAAATTAAAAATTCAACAACTAAATCAAGATATAAATAATCAAAAATCTCAGTTAGAAGCATTAAATAAAGATAAAAAGAATGTATCTAAAACTGTTGATAATAATAATGAAGCTAATTTTTTACAAGCTTCTTCAAATTATTATCAAGATATTGCTAAGATTATCGATAAATTTAATCAACTTGATTTAAATAAAACTAAAAAAGATGATAAAAATCAAAATCTTGAAAAGCTAAATTCATTATCAAATGATATAGATGATGCCTACAGTAAATATAAAAGTGATACAGATAAAGGTAATATATCAAATGATAATACTAACGAAGACAAAAATATTAAACAAATAAACAAAAATCTTCAATCTGGTTTTAAAGATATTAAAAATGGCTATGAATCTAATAATAAAAAGAAAATAAATCAAGGTAAGATGAAGTTATCACAGATTAATGTTTCTAGTAGTTCATAAAATAGGAGTTGTTTAGTTGAAAAATATTATATTTTATTTCGTTTTAATTATAGCAGCTATAGGTTTACTGCTAAATCTAAATATTTTTGTAATGTCGTTCATGAAATCAATTTTCACACTTATAATGATTGCTCTTATTATTTACTTTATCTATTATTTTTTCTTCCTTACAGAAGATCAGAGAAAATACCGAAGAGCAGTTCGAAAATATAAAAAAAGACAACGAAAATAAAAACAAGGAGGTTCAAGAGTATTAGTACTCTTAAGCCTCCTTGTTTTATATCTATTTTTTATATAACCACTCTTCTGAACGATATTTTTCTTCAAGCACTTTTACTTCGGCTAATTGATTTTCAGTTAGAGATAGTGGTTTAAATTCAATATTTAATCCTTTTTTAAATCCTTCTTCAAATGCTTTTTCCATTTCTTCAATAGAGATGTGTCTATCTGATATATCATTTATTGCTACAGCTTTATCTACGAAAGCTTTTTTCATTTTTTCTTTCAAGCGATCATTCTTAAAAATAAACATATCAAATAATTCGTCTACATCTACATCTTGAAGTAGTGATCCGTGTTGAAGAATAACGCCCTTTTGACGTGTTTGTGCACTACCTGCAATTTTACGTCCTTCAACGACCAGTTCATACCAACTTGGAGCATCAAAGCAAACGGCACTTCTTGGTTGTTTTAATTTTTCTCTTTCTTCTTTAGAACGTGGAATAGCAAAATAAGCATCAAATCCTAATAATTTAAAGCCTTCTAAAAGTCCTTCTGAAATGACACGGTAAGCTTCAGTAATTGTAGAAGGCATATTTGGATGAGATTCAGGTACGATAACACTATATGTTAATTCTTTATCGTGTAAAACGCCTCTACCACCAGTTTGACGGCGAACTAAACCAAATCCTTTTTCTTTCACTTTATCGATATCAATTTCTTTTTTTAATCTTTGAAAATAACCTACAGATAAGGTAGCAGGATCCCAAGTATAAAATCTAACTACAGGATCAATTTCCCCTCTTGAAACAAAATTTAATAAGGCTTCATCCATCGCCATATTATAATAGGGGTCATGGCTTCCAGTATTGATAAAATTCCATGTTTCAGTCATATAAAAACTCCAATCACAACTTAATTTATATAAATTCAACGTTAATATTACGTTAGAATGTATCAGTAATATGAAACAATAAAAAAATTTTGATAAATTGAGCTAACACCTTTATAATTAATAATATCGGTTAATTAGGGAGGATGCAATATGAATGTATCTTTGATTATAGCATTAATAATTATAGTTTTAATAATCCTTTACATGGTTGGAAATTTCTTTCTTAATCGACGAGCTGTAACTGAACTAGATCAAAACGAATTTCATAAAGGTTTAAGAAAAGCCCAAGTCATTGATGTACGTGAAAAAGTTGATTATGATTATGGTCATATTAATGGTGCTCGCAATATTCCAATATCTATGTTTAGACAAAGATTTCAAGGTTTACGTAAAGATCAACCTGTATATCTTTGTGATGCAAATGGTATTGCCAGTTATCGTGCTGCTCGCATTTTGAAAAAAAATGGATATAAAGATTTATACATGCTTAAAGGCGGCTATAAAAAATGGACTGGTAAAATTAAAACTAAAAAATAATTATCAGAAATAAAACTCTCAAGAAATTTCTTGAGAGTTTTATTATTTCTGAAATTAAATCATCCATTAAACTATTTACAATATTAAAGTTTTTCTTGATGTAAATCTTCAAATTTAAGAATAGGTTTACGAGCTGCAGTTGTTTCATCCAATCTATCAATGATAGTTGTATGAGGTGCTTCTAATACGTTATCAGGATTACTTTCAACTTCGTCTGCAATTTGAAGCATTGCATCAATGAAGTAGTCTAAAGTTTCTTTAGATTCAGTTTCGGTTGGTTCAATCATCATACCCTCTTCCACATTTAGCGGGAAGTAAATTGTTGGTGGATGTACACCAAAGTCTAGTAAACGTTTTGCCATATCCAGAGTACGGACACCATATTCTTTTTGTTTAGATCCACTTAAGACAAATTCATGTTTACAATATTGTTCATAAGGGATTTCATAACGATCTTTTAATCGTGCTTTAATGTAGTTCGCATTTAAGACAGCTGCTTCAGACACTTCTTTTAATCCTTGTGCACCCATAGTTCTAATATACGTATAAGCTCTTAAATAAATACCAAAGTTACCATAAAATGGTTTTACCCGACCGATTGAATTTTCAATATCATTATCATATTTAAATGTATCACCGTCTTTAATCACCATTGGTTTTGGTAAATAACTTGCTAATTCTTTTTTTACGCCGACTGGACCTGAACCAGGACCACCACCGCCATGAGGACCTGTGAAAGTTTTATGCAAGTTTAGGTGCACAGCATCAAATCCCATATCTCCAGGGCGAACTTTATCCATAATAGCATTTAAGTTTGCTCCATCATAATAGAGTAACCCGCCTGCTTCATGAACAATTTCACGAATCTCCATAATATTTTTTTCAAAGATACCTAAAGTATTTGGGTTAGTTAACATAATAGCAGCGGTATTTTCATTAACGACACGCTTTAAGTCTTCGATATCAACTTCACCGCGTTCATTAGATTTAACAGTTACTGATTTAAATCCAGCAAATGAAGCTGATGCAGGGTTTGTACCATGTGCAGAGTCTGGAACAATAACTTCATTACGATGGCCCTCACCATTTTTTATATGATATGCTTTAAAAATCATTAAAGCTGTCCACTCACCATGAGCACCTGCTGCTGGTTGTAGAGTTACTTCATCCATACCTGTAATTTCTTTTAGTTCTTCTTGTAAACTATAAATAATTTCTAATGAACCTTGAATTTGTTCTTCCTCTTGTAGTGGATGAGATTCTGCAAATCCAGAAATACGAGCAACTTTTTCGTTGATTTTTGGATTATATTTCATAGTACAAGAACCTAAAGGATAAAATCCAGAATCTACCCCAAAGTTTTTATTCGAAAGTTCCGTGTAATGACGTACTAAATCTAATTCTGCCACTTCAGGAAACTCTGCTTTATTTTTACGAATAAATTTATCATCTAAAATACGTTCAACAGAGTCAGTTTTAATATCACTTTGCGGTAAAGAATATGCATATCTACCTTCTCTAGATCTTTCAAAAATTAATGGACTAGATTTACTTACTGTCATTTAGCTCACCAGCTTTCTCAACAAATGTATCAATCTCTTCTTTAGTTCTTAATTCAGTAACAGCAATTAACATATGATTGTCAAAGTCTGATGAAACTTCACCTAAGTCAAAGCCTCCGATGAAACCATGTTCTGCTAATTTTTTATTTACATTTTTGATAGGTTGATCAAACTTAACAACAAATTCATTAAAAGATGTACCATCTAGGACTTCAAAACTGTTATTTTTAAATTGATTTTTAGCATAATTAGCATGTTCTAAGTTTTGAACCGCAATATCATAAATACCTTGTTTACCAAGAGCTGACATAGCAATTGAGGATGCTAAAGCATTCAATGCTTGGTTTGAACAAATATTTGATGTGGCTTTATCACGACGAATATGTTGTTCACGAGCTTGTAAAGTAAGAACAAATCCTCTATTACCTTCATCATCTTGCGTTTGTCCTACTAATCTGCCAGGAACTTTACGCATTAACTTTTTAGTAGTAGCAAAGTAACCACAATGAGGACCGCCAAATTGAGTAGGAATACCAAATGGTTGTGTATCACCAACAACAATATCTGCTCCAAATTGTCCTGGAGGTGTTAAAACGCCTAATGCTAATGGGTTAGAATAAACAATGAATAACGCTTTTTTATTTTCAATATAAGAATGAATTTTTTCTAAATCTTCAATTGTTCCATAGAAGTTAGGGTATTGTACAGCAACTGCTGCAGTATCATCATCAATTGCTTGTTCTAATTTTTCTAAGTCAGTAATCGTTCCATTTAAATCAACTTCAACAATTTCAAATTCTTTTCTTACTTTAATATATGTTTTTAATACTTGTAGAGCCTGATAATGGAGACCTTTAGATACTACAATTTTGTTCTTTTTAGTATGATTAAAAGCTAATATACAAGCTTCGGCAAAGCTAGTTATGCCATCATACATAGATGAATTTGCGACATCCATTTGAGTAAGTTCACAAATTAATGTTTGGAATTCAAAAATTGCTTGTAGTTCACCTTGAGAAATTTCAGGTTGGTAAGGTGTATAAGCAGTATAAAATTCAGAACGAGAAATCATAGCGTCTACTACTGCAGGTGTGTAATGATCATATACTCCTGCACCTAAAAAACTCACATGTGTTTCTTTAGTAATATTTTTATTTGCAATAGTATTCAATCTTCTTAAAAGTGAAGTTTCAGCTTCTGCACTATCTATATTTAAATCTCTATTAAGTAAAATATCTTTTGGAATATCTCCAAAGAGCTCGGTAATTGAATTTGCTCCAATTGTTTCTAACATTTCTTTTTTATCTTTATCAGTTAATGGTATATAACGATGACTCACATTGCACACCCCTTAGTTATTTTTCGATTTGGTTTTTCTTAACAATTTTAGCTTTTAATTGTCTTTTACGAACTTGAACTAGTAATTCTTTACCTAACTCAAATTCATCACGATCAATAATAGCCATAGCAATTGATTTTCCTGAAGAAGGTGATTGAGTTCCTGAAGTAATTTCACCTATTTCTTTTCCGTCAAGATTCATTACTGTATAACCCGTTCTTGCAATGCCTTTATCTATAAGTTCTAAACCCACAGTACGTCGTTTTGACCCATTCTCTTTTTGATCTTTTAAAACAGATTTACCAATAAATTCATCTTCAATTAAAGGTTTAGCAGCAAAACCAATTCCACCTTCATAAGGCGTGATTGATTCAGTGAGATCTTGTCCATGAAGAGGTAAACCAGCTTCTAATCTAAGTGTATCTCTTGCACCTAAACCACAAGGTACAACGCCTTTATCAATAAAACCATTCCAAATGTCAACTGTATCATTTGAATTACAATAAATTTCAAAACCATCTTCACCTGTATATCCAGATTGAGATAAGATAACATTTTTTCCAAAGATAGTTACATTTTGTTTGAATTCAAAAGGCTTCATTTCACTTACATCAACATCAACAAGTTCACTTACTAAAGTTCTTGCTTGAGGACCTTGAATCGCTAATTGACCATATTGTTCAGACACATTTGTTACAGCAGCATTAAATTTAGATTGATGTTTTTGAATCCATTCGAAATCCTTATCAGTATTGGCTGCATTAACAATTAATAAGTATTTGTTATCAGCAATTTTATATGTTACTAAATCATCAATAATACCACCCTCATCATTACATAAAGCTGTATATTGAGCTTTAGTTTCAGATAAATTAGTAGTATCATTTGAAAGTAAATATTGAACAAATTTACTAGCATTTTCACCTTCAATTAAAATTTCTCCCATATGACTTACATCGAACATACCCACTTTGTATCTAACTGCGTTATGTTCTTCTTTAATACTAGTAAATTGGACAGGCATAGCCCACCCACCGAATTCAACTATTTTAGCACCACTATTTACATAAGTTTCATATAATGGTGTCTTTTTTAATTCGCTTGTCATTTAAAAACCCCCTATTTTATAAAAAAAGCAGAGTAGCAGAAGCTACCCTGTCTAAATAACAAATCCAGGACTGCGTAACAGTATTATCCTTTTGCCTGAGAGTTTCGTAGTTTACTTGCACCTTCGGCGATAACATGACATAATTTCAAAACAACTATAGAATCAGTTCAAGTTATTCTCTCTAATACTGATCATTCGCATGGTATATGATTTAAAATTGTTTTATATACACATTCAATTGTTTTACTACTATCTACTTTTGTGGATGCGATTTCATTATATCTTGAAACTCTCGATAAATACAAGTCTTTTAATTGTTTTTCACTTTTGTTTTTCGCATTTGGTCTATGTGGATCATTAGCAATTCTATGATAGATAATATCAATATCACAATCTAACCAAATAACTGTTTTATTTTTTAAAAGTGAGATAGAATCATCGTTTTCTATAATCCCTCCTCCCGTTGATATAATATCGTATTTACCAATACAATCCTTTAAATAGTTATATTCTAACTTACGAAATCCTTTTTCACCAATTTCATTAAAAATATCTGGTATTGTTTTAAATTCTTTCATTTCTATATATGTATCTAAATCAATATATGAATAGTATAATTTTGAAGCCAAATATTCACCAATAGTACTTTTACCAGTACCCATAAAGCCTGTTAATATAAGTGGTAAATAAGAATGAGTCATCCTAATCACCTCTCTTAAGTTTATCACTTATTATACTATCATAATATATTTGAATATTATGTATTGTTTTTAATTTTATACTATATTGAGCAGAATAAGTAGATATAATTATCAAATATATACTAAGAATAAATAATGTATAGCTACTTATATATCCTTTCATTTTATAAAAATAAGTTTTTTTCATAGTAGTCGTTTTTATCACCTATTTTTAGATTTAATTTTATGATGTTAGAAGGTAAAATTTGAAATTCTGCATTGATGACGTTATTTAGTAAAACGATATTGCCATTTCCATTAATTTTGTAAAATAATTTGTTGTTTTTAAATTCTATATAATCTTTAGACGATTCATTATCAATGATAATTGTATGTTTATCCTTAATTATAAGGGCATGATGTTTTTTCGAAATAATTTGAGTTATATTTGTCTGAAAAAAAGCATATTCTGTTTGATAACTATTATATGACTCGTATAAATAGGAATGAGTCAATTTAATTAATTGAGGAAAAAATGTTAACATCATTGTTGTTAAAAATAATGAAACTAACATTTCTATTAAAGTGAACGATTTTAATTTAATATTTAACGCATGATTCGATTTCAGTTTCTTTGTGAAGTCCACATATTTTATTGGAATAAAGTTTAATATGATAATCACCTAAATTTATACCTTTTGAAATGGTTTTTTTATCATAATGGTTGATACTACTCATTATGGTTTGCTTGATTTCAACAATTTGGTATTCTCTTTTTAATGTATGATTTAAACTGATTAGTAGTGGAATTAAAGTAAAAACTATAGTAGTGAATATATATAAGCTAAATAAACTATCGATGAGTAACACTGCTTTAAATTTTAAAATATCTAATTCTTCCTTTTTCAATATTAATGATTAATTTATATTGATGTTGATTAATTTTCAATATTAAAGAGCCAAACTGATTTGTTCTTCCTTCTTTATTAAAAGTAATTTTCCCTAAATTTTTAACTTCAACTATTTTTCCATCTTCAATATTGTAATTGTACCGACCACCATGTGCTTCTATTACTTTTATAATTGAGGAATGTTTTGAAATTAACAATGTAATAGATTGATGATTACGCATCGCTTTAGATTTAAAATATTCTAATTGATTAACAAATTGTGTTGCTTTTATATCGTCTGACAAAGAAATATTGTTAAATACATTTACCCTTAACGTTGCATTAAGTAAGATTGTTAAAATCAAAATGATTAATAGGTTCTCTATAAAAGTGAATGATTTAATACTCTTACTCTGCAACTGCTTCTCCATTTTTAATACTGATAGTTTCTCCAGACTTACAAGATGATTGCCCTTGTTTTATAAACCCTTCAGTTATTAAGTTCTCAATAGAATTAGGAACTCTATTATGTTTTAAAGTATAAGCTTCAATTTGACTATTGACCATTTTCACTTGTGCTTCACATCCTGTTGATTGAATATGTGCCATTTGTTTAGCTATGTTTGGAATAATAAGAATGAGTAAAACACTAATTATTAATAGTACAAGTAACATCTCGATTAAAGTAAAAGCTTTTAATTTATGTTTGAATTTTTTCATAAAAACCTCCATTTTACTTTATTTAATATTTTGCATAAGTTGGAACATGGGTAACATGATCACTAGATACAAGCTGACTATAAAGGCTCCTAAGAATATAAATACGATAGGTTGGATCATTTTTGATTGTTTTAAAGCTGTTTGTTGGAGCCTTTGAATTAATATTTGACAATACATTTTCAACTCAATATCTAATTTATTGTTTTTCTCACCTTGCTTAATAAACTGTATTAAATCATATTGATAACATGGTATTTTAATCAAAATATTGGATAAATTAATGCCTCTATTTAGTTCATTTTGAATAACGATACCAATATAATTCAAAAATGAGTTGTTTTGTAGATGAATGTACATATCTACGACTTGTTGAATACTAATACCATTTTTATAAAATAAAGCTAAATCATTAGCAAGTTGATATGTTTTTATAGTCGAATAATAAAAACGTACAATTGGTATGTAAGAAATGAATGTAAGTTTTTTGGATATATCTAATTTATTAAGAAAGATAAATATAATGATGGATAAAGTTAGTAAAGTAGAAAAAACAAAAAGAAAAATTTGTGGTAAATGACTAATTAAATATGTAATAATAGTTTGTGATAAATTGAGTTTAACATCCATCATTGAATACAGATGTTTAAATTGAGGTAAAACTGTATAATTTAATATACTTAACATAGTTATAAATATTGCAATTAAAATAATGGGATATTGAATAGCTTTTAATATTCGTTGTTTAGCTTGAAGATTTGTTTTTAAATAATTCATTGCTTCCTCTAGTGCTTCATTTATATTCCCATATTTCTGCGCAAATTGAATTTGAGTGATAATAGATTTAGGATAGCCTATTAATTCTAATATTTGATCGCATTCTCCTCCCGTTTTTATTATTTTAACTATCTTATTTGCTATATTTTTATTTTTATAATTAAAATACAAATTTATAAAATTAAAACATTCTAATAATGTAAATCCACTTTTAAGTAAGTTATTCAAATTATTTAGAAGTATAATTTGTTGGTTTTCGCTAAGAACTTTAGAATGTTTGTTAAATATATTTTTCAACCACATCTTCACATATAAGACCTTCTTTCGATAGCGATAACAATTTTTCTTTTAAATTATTAAATGTCTCAGGAAGCGTATGGTTATGTTCAAAAAAATATTGAATTTGCTTATTTGTAATAGACTCACAAACAAGCTTTCTTTGATTTAAAGTAGTTGTAACTAATCTTTGATTTGAAATGACATTTATTGCTTGTGAAATTTCTTGAACACTAATCCCCATCTCTAACAATCTGAGTATTGCGCCCTTACAATTGCTTGAATGCATAGTGGTTAGTACTAAATGACCACTTAAACTTGCTTGAATAACACATTTTGCCACTTCAGCATCTCTAATTTCACCAATTAAAATAACATCTGGATCACATCTTAATATTGCTTTAAATGAATTAACATAATCTATACCAGCTTTATGATTTACTGACACTTGTGTTATGCCTTTTAATAATTGTTCAACAGGATTTTCTATTGTAATAACATTTAAATTTAATTCTTGAAAAGCATAGAGTACTAATTGATACATCAAAGTACTTTTACCTGAACCTGTTGGACCAGTAAGTAAAATGAGACCTTGCTTTTTATTCATTAGAGGTTTAAAGTCATTAAAGTCTTTATACTCTCTTTTAGAAGTGAAATATTGAGGGATAAGTCTGATAACACAACTTTCTATTCCTAATGACAAAGGTAAAGTAGAAATTCTTAAATAAAATATTGATTTAGCATGATAAGTATATCTACCACTTTGAGCTACTTGATGTGTTGATACATCTAAATTTGCTTTAAATTTCATATAAATTAATAATTTTTCATAAATGTCATTACTAAATATTTCATACGTCTCTAACCTATCATTCACTCTGAATTTAATATGTACTTTATCCTCTGAAGGAATAAAGTGTACGTCACTTGCATTTTTTGAAATTGCTTTATTAATTATTTCTTGAAATAATAATTTCAAAAAAACACCTCCTACATATATAAACGTAAGAGGTGTTTAAATTACTTTTTTTATTGTCCATCTAAATATGGATTGAGTTGTTCATCATCTACCGTAGTGTATTGACCGTGACCTGGGAATAAAGGCAAATCTCCGTCTAATTCAAATAATTTGTCTTTAATTGAGTCTACTAATGTTTCATAGTCTCCTCTATATAAGTCTGTTCTTCCAATACCGTTATTAAATAATGTATCTCCGACTACTGCAAAATCGTCAAAAACGTAAGTTAAACTTCCTGGTGAATGACCTGGTGTATGAATAACATTAAATTTAAATTCATCAATTGTAAAATTACCTTCATCTAAAGCAATTGGTTGAGCTTTACTAGTAGTGAGTGGCATACCATATTGTTTAAACTTTGAAGAACCATTTTTTTCAGGATCAGTTAAGAAAGAAAATTCTTCTTTATGCATATAAACAGGTACATCATATTTGGATAATACATCATCTAAAGCACCAATATGATCAAAATGAGCATGTGTAAGTAATATTGCTTTCAAAGGTTTATTGATTTGATTTAATTGCTTAAATATTTTATCAGATTCTCCGGCAGGGTCAACTAATAATACACTGTTATCGCTTTCTATAAAATATGCGTTTGTATCAACTAATCCTAAAGATAAATTAGAAATTCTCATATTACTCACCTTGTTTATCTAAGTGTTTTTGAACAGATTTTAACTTATCATTCATTTTACGAGACTTATCTCTTCTATCATCAATACGGATATTTGTACATACTCTATTTAATCCTTTATCAAATGGTAATTCGTGAATTGCTTGAACTACTTCAAATAAATCTTTAAGATCACCTTCGATAAGCGTATTCATAGGTGTTAATTGATAGTCAATTTTACCTTGTTTTTTAAATTCTTCTAGTTTCATTTGGATTTCTGCAATATATTTACTAACACTTGGACCTTCCGTTCCAACTGGTATAACAACTACATCAACAATAGCCATTATTTAACACCATCCTTTTCAATTATATATGTTTTTATTAGTCCAGCAGCACCAGTGATACCAGCATCATTTCCAAGTTTTGCTTGGACAATTTCAGTATCTTTTTGAGCAGGAGTAAATGTTAAATTATGATATTCTGTTTTAATATTTTCAATTAATATTAATCCTGCTGTAGACATTCCTCCACCTAAAACAATATATTTAGGATTGCTTGTAGCACTAATTATACTACATAAATAAGCGATATGATTTGCGACCTTCTCTGTTATAAATATGCAGAATTGATCTCCTGCTTTTGCTGCATCAAATACAGCTTTAGCAGTTACTTTATTTTCTTTTATAAGTGATAAAATAGATGATTTAAAAGTAAGTTTAGGATAATAAAAATTGACTAAATTAACAACTCCAGTAGCTGAAGCAACAGTTTCAATACATCCTGATTTGCCGCAGTTACAATTAAAACGTTGATCAAAATCAGTTCTAATATGACCTATTTCCGCACCTGAACCATTATGACCATGTACAATTTCACCATTTGAAATGATACCTCCACCAAGACCAGTACCAAGTGTAATAGCAACTACATCATTTGCACCTTGACCCGCACCTTTATGCTTTTCACCTAGTGCAGCTACATTTGCATCATTATCAACATATACAGGACAATCTATAAATTCACTAAAAATCTCTCTCACATTTACATTTCCAGGCCAATGTAAATTAACAGCCCCATGTACGATTCCCGTTTCAAAATCAACAGGACCGGGAACTCCTATACCAACTCCGATAACATTTTGAAGATCAAAGTGATAAGATTCAGTTGCTTCTTTAAAAGAATCAAAGACTTGCCTTAATAATGTTCGACCTGTATGGTCTGAAGTATCGGTTTCAATAGACCATTTATGTAATCGTTCTAATTTCGTATCAAAGATACCTAGTTTACATGTTGTTCCACCTATATCAGCTGCTAAAATAATATTTTTCATTTATGCTCATTCCTTCTTTGATTAATTATTAAAATACATTTTAGATATTCTTCTTTTGATAAAAGATCATAATTGTAAAGAGAACGTATTTCTTGTTGCATCATTTCATACATATCTTCTTTATCTTTAAAATATATAATAAAACCATAACGTTTCAAAAGTTGCAAGACATCATAAAAATTGTTAATTTTTAGATTCATTACTATCTTTCAATTCTTTTTCTAAATTTTTATAGCTTTGGTTGTTGCCATCAATTTTTAAAGCTTTTTTTATATATTTTAAAGATTTATCGTTATCATTTAATGCTCTATTAGCTATGGATAATTCATAGTTTAGTAATGCAGAGTTAGGATGACTTCTTAGGCCTCTTTCCCAATCAGCCATTGCTTCTGCTTTAGAACTTTTAGTAGCAGTTATTAAACCCTTTAAGTAATATGTTTCATCATCATCGTATCCTTTATTGATTGTATGTTCAACAATTGATAAAGCATCATCATAATTATAAGATATCATTTCGTCTTTAATAAGTTTATCGTAAATATTTTCCTCTTTAATTGAAAATATTCTAATTTGTAATAAAACAAAAAGTACTAATAATAAAATTAAAAATAACCAAAATAAATTACGGTTCTCATGAAAATAATAGCCTATTAATGTAATAAGGAAACCACCTATGAAACCACCTAAATGAGCCATTAAATTAATGTTCGACATAAATAGCGAGACAAAAATCAATATTAATACAACAACTAACAATTGTATTATCATTTTCTTATTAAAAGTCTTACTTAAGTACATCATCGTTAAAATAGCTCCTATAAGACCAAAAATAGCTCCACTTGCACCAACAGATATGGTACTTATATTAAAGGATAACGAAGCAAAGTTTCCAAATAAACCAGAAATTAAATAGATACCTAACATTTTATATGGACCAACGATAGTCTCTACAATTTTACCAAAAATGAATAAAGATAGCATATTCATTAAAATATGTTCAAAATTAAAATGTAAAAACATCGAGGTAATAAGACGGTACCACTCTCCGTGCACTACATTGAAGTGTACTAATCCCCCAACATCTAGTAACTTAATATCTGAAAAATGATTTAGATAAATCTTCATATATAACCATATTAGAACGTTTATAGCTATAAGTGTATAAGTCATTGGTGAAAACATCATCATATACTTATCAACAAGATTCGTATTAAGTACACGTTTTTTATAATCCAACGATGATTTTTTTTCTTTTTTATTAATGCGCTTTTTTAAAATAAAATTAGGCATTGTATTTTCTAAGTCTTTTTCATTAGTGATACTATGATAAATCAACTTAGTAGGATGCATTTCATCGAGATGATCAATATTCATCGATGTTTCTAAAAAGTAGAAGAACTCGACTTTTTTAATTTTAAATCCTAACTTTTTTTGTAAATTCTCTTTATGATCATTTATTTTAGATTTGTCGAAGCGTATCTCTTGAGTTGAACTCACTTCTTTTCTAAATACAATAAGTTCTTCTTTTTTCTTATTGGATAACCAAATTTCATTTGTATTTTTATCTGTGTGTTCTAATTTATAGTTAAAATATTTGATCCAATAATAAATTGATTTCCAATATAGTTTATCAATATTCATTAATTCCTCCCAAATTTAGTATTACATATAATTAAATTATCTACAGGTTGATCATGTTTTTCCACATCGAAATCTGATATTTGGAAGTCATATATAAGACTAATCGAGTTAATATCGTGTTGATTTAGAAATTTATCATAGTAACCTCCTCCGTATCCTATACGAAAACCATTTGTTTGAAAAGCTATTCCAGGTACAATAAGTAAGTCCATGTCATTACTAATAGATGTATCTTCATTAACATAATTAATACCTTTATCATCGGTAGCTATTGATGACAAATCTAATAGTTGTTTAAAATTCATATTACGACTTCTGTAATCTGTATCGGGCACAAAAATTTGTTTTCCATTATCTAAAGCGAAAGTAATAATATTGTATGTATTAATCTCGTGTGGCATAGACAAAAATATACCGATACGATGTGCTTTTTTAAATTTTTCATTTTCAATTAATTGTTTCATTAACCAAATATCAGCTTTACGCTTATTTTTTTTATCAAAGTCTTTCATTTGTGATAAAATATTTTTTCTAATTTGCTTTTTACCCATTCTTTCTCCCATCCTTTAATATATTATAACGTTATTATATAGTGATGTCATTTATGATAATTCAAATTATTTTAAGTTAAAAAATATATTAATCTATATAAAATAAATATAATTGCTAATTATATATTTAAGATGATTAATGGTTGAATGATCTACTAAAGTAAAAAAGGTTGGAACAATTTTGTTCCAACCTTTTTTACTTTTAATATTATTTAGTTTCACGATGTAGAGTTTGTTTGTTATCACGTGAACAATATTTTTTCATTTCAATACGTTCAGGATTGTTTCTTTTATTTTTAGTAGTAATGTAGTTTCTGTCACCACATTCAGTACAAGCTAATGTTACGTTTACGCGCATGATTATACCTCCTTACCTTTTCTAAATACGACTTTATTATCATACCACTTAGACGATTAATTGAAAAGTATTAATTTTTACTAGTATTAAGTAGAAAAGCATCTTATCAACGGTTATTAAAATTATTTTTCATTTTTAAAGTAGTAATTAATGATATCTCTTCCTAAATCTCCCCCATTTAACCATGGTGGTGGAACAGGTTGATTAGTATATACGATAGAAAAAGCTAATTTAGGATCTTTAATAGGCGCATAACCTATATATGTTGAGTTAACTCTAGATTGTCCGTTTTGATAAACTTCAGCAGTACCAGTTTTACCAGCTGATGGAACAACAGTTTTATGGAAGCTTGCATAGCCTGTACCATCTTTTTCATTGAAAGCCATCTTGAATCCTTGTTTTACTTCATCTATCTCATCTTGAGAATTATTAACTTTATTTAGTATATTACCTTTAATTTTATCTTTAACCGGTCCTACTTGATCACTATTTGTTGCGTCATGTATAGCTAAACCAATGTGCGGTTGTACTCTGTAACCATTATTTGCAATTGTAGATATATATTGTGAAAGTTGAATAGGTGTATAAGTATCATACTGACCTATTGATAAATCTAAATAATTGCCTGGATTATTAGTTAATGGTTCAATTTGACCAATTGTTTCATTAGGTAAATCGATACCTGTTTTAACACCTAATCCTACTTGATTTAGACCTTTTCTTAGTTTTTGACCAGCTTCTTCAATATTATTAGGTAAACTCATACCACTTGAGTAAGGATCACCAGCTAGTCTTAAAGCAGTTTTAAACATATATACGTTTGAAGAATGCATTAATGCTTCTTTGTCGTTAATTAGGACTTTGCCATTTTGGTTAAAGTAAGAACGTTTAGTTAGTCCGCCTCTAAAGTGTAAAGGTTCATCAATCATTTCTTCACCGACTTTGATAGTATGATTTTGATAACCAGTTAATAAGGTTGCTCCTTTAACAGAAGAACCGACTGCAAATTGGCCAGTAAAGTTACCTAAATCATAATCTAGCAGTTCACCATTTTTATCAATTTGTCTTCCAGCCATTGCAAGAATATCACCATTTTTAGGATTTTGAACAACTACAAGCGCATTGTCCATGTTGGTTGCTCCTTGACTACGCAGTGTTTTTATTTCGTTTTCTAACAGAGACTCAACTTTTTTCTGTAAATCAATGTCAATTGTTAGTTGTAAATCATTTCCACGTGACCCAGGGTTAATCACTTTAGAACTAATAACTTTACCAGATTTATCAGTAGTGTATTTCAGCTGTTTCTTTTTACCACGTAGAATGTCTTCATATTGATACTCTAGATAAGCTTTCCCTACCCTGTCATTTCTAGAATATCCTTTTGCTAAATACTGTTCAGTTAATTCTTTAGGAATACCCTCAGAAGGTGTAGAAACACTACCAAATATACTTCTTAAAGTTTCACCATATGGATATTTTCGATCCCAGTCCATTGAAGTATTGACACCAGGTAAATTATCCAATTGTTGAGAAACAGCAGCATATTCCTTTTCACTAACATCTTCATTTTTTATCATTTGCGGATCAAGTGTAGATCCAGATGACATTTCTCTATATATAGCTAACACTTGTAAATCATGCTTAGATAAACTATTTAATTGAGTATTTTTAATTTTACTATGTAATTGTTTATCATACTGTTCTTGACTTATGCTACCATTGTTAAGCATAGTTGTTTCTTTTTTCATTAATTTATTAACTTCTTTTGGATGATTTTGTATCCAAAAGTCTTGTTTATCTTGCTTTGTAATCTTATCAGTATTCATTGTAATGAGTTTAGCTAATTTTTTAGCGGTATTTAACATGTCTTGTTGACTTGTTTTTCTAGAACGCGTGTAGGTAATTGCTAATTTCGAAGCATTATCAACTAAAATCTTGCCATTTCTATCTAGTATTCTTCCTCGTGGTACGGACTCATTGACAGTAATATTCTCATCATTTTTCACTAATTGACTATAATGTGCACCTTGTGCAATTTGTAAATATCCTAGTCTTAGGACAATTAATACGAAAATCAAAACAATTGCACCAAATATAAAACGAATTCGTTTATTCATCGTATGTTTTATTTTTTCATCATTTGATTTTTCTTTTAATCTTTTAAGCAAGACAACCGACCTCAATTATTAATCATGTATACTTATAAATGATATATGAAATTGTATAATTTTTCTATATTTTTCATAAAAAAAGTGATCTCCCAAAAAGAGATCACTAATAAATACTTTTTTTATTTATTATTTTGTAGCAGCATTGTATAACTCGTCTACTTTTTCCCAATTTACAACATTCCAGAAAGCACTGATATAATCTGGACGTTTATTTTGATATTTAAGATAATAAGCATGTTCCCAAACATCTAAGCCTAAAATTGGAGTTTTTCCTTCAGTAATAGGGTTATCTTGATTTGGAGTAGTAACAATTTCTAATTTTCCATTATTTACTACTAACCAAGCCCAACCTGAACCAAAACGTGCTGCAGCTTTATCAGCGAATTCTTTTTTAAACTCATCTAAAGAACCCCATTGTTCTTTAATTTTATCAACTACAGTACCTTTTTCTTCAGAATTAGGAGTTAATAATTCCCAGAATAATGAGTGATTTAAATGACCTCCACCATTATTACGTACTGCTGTTTGAATATTTTCAGGTACACTATCTAAATTTGCAACAATTTCTTCAATTGATTTAGATTCTAAATCAGTACCTTCAACTGCAGAGTTTAATTTTGTAACATAAGTGTTATGATGTTTGTCATGATGAATTTCCATTGTTTCTTTGTCGATATGTGGTTCTAATGCATCTGCTGCATATGGTAAATTTGGTAATTCAAAAGCCATAAATAATCATCCTCCTAAATTATCTTCACATAAATCATAACAAGCTATATGATGTACAACAAATCATTTGCTTTAAATATTATTCACATAGTTGTCATATTTCTTATTATACTCTTTTTATATCTCATTTTAGTAGTTTTTAAACATTATATTTCAATATTGGTAAAAATTCAGACTTTTGACCTATAAAAAAACTGAGACGCTTATTTACGTCTCAGAACATATCTCATTTTAATTTATACCTTTATTATGGCAAGTTTCACATATACCATATACTTCTAATTTATGAGTATGAATATCTACATTAGGTAGAAATTGCTTAACTTGCTCAATTGGACAAAAATCTATTACTTTTGTATCTCCACAATTTTCACATATAAAATGATGATGATGGTGATTAGTACAAGCGATTCTAAATTTCATTTCTCCATCTAATTCTGTACTTTCAACAATATTTAAATCTTTAAAAAGATGAAGATTACGATAAATAGTATCAAAAGATATACCTGGATAATCATTGTCTAATTGTTGTTGTATATATTTAGCATTAATATATTTATCTTCATTAACAAAGATATTAATCATATCTTCTCTTTTCTTAGTATATTTTAACCCATTGTCTTTTAAAATTTTAATAGCGTCGTTTGTATTCATAATTTAATGCTCCTTTTTGGCAGTTCGTTTAGTTTTCTGTAGTAACATCGTTATTCCTAAAATTAGAACTAATAATACCACGATGACACCACCAGGAGATATATTAATATAAAATGCTAAGGTAAGTCCTAGAATGACAGAACATTCACCTATAATAATACTTAAGATAATCAACTGTTTAAATCCTTTAGTTAATCGCATTGCTATAGCTACAGGTAATGTAATTAATGCACTCACGAGTAAAATTCCTACTACTCTCATTGATGCAGAAATAACCATAGCAACAATCGTTATAAATAAAAACTGAATCCATTTTGGAATATTAATAACCTTACTATATTCCTCATCAAAAGATAAAATAAATAATTCTTTGTATAATAAAAGAATGAATAATAATACGACGATTGAAATGATCGTAATTGTGACTAAGTCACTTAAATTTACAGCACTAATTGATCCGAATAATAATCCAACAATTTCTTGATTGAACCCATCAGCTAGAGAAATAAAAATTGCGCTTAATGCAATTCCAGCACTCATTATAATTGGAATTGCAATTTCTTGATAGTTTGAATACGAAGTTCTTAATTTTTCTATAAGTAAAGCTCCAACTATTGCAAAGATTATACCAAACCACATAGGGTTTATAAATACTAATACTGGTGATAAGGTAATAATAAACATTCCAAACGAAATACCGCCTAGTGTGACGTGACTTAAAGCATCAGCAATTAATGATAATCGCCTTACCACTATAAATGCACCAATTAAAGGTGCAATAAAACCAATCAATATCCCACTTAAAAGTGAATATCTCATAAAATCAAAGTTTAACAATGCTTCAATCATGATATTCACCTCTTAATTCAATCCATATACTTATCATAATTAACTCCTATTTAAAATTATGCTTCACAGCATGAACGATTATGTTGATGATCAACAAATTTAATTGGATGACCATATATTTTTGAAATTTCAACTTCATCAAGAGACTTAAATTCTTCAGTAGAACCGTGGAAATGAAGATGTTTATTTAAGCAAGCGACTTTTGTAGCTGTGTCTACCACAACGCCTATATCATGAGTAACTAAAATAATCGTTATACCTTCTTCTTTTAAATGTTGCAAGGTGGCATAAAATTCATTCACATGTTTTGCATCAATCCCATTTGTCGGTTCGTCTAATACTAAGACAGATGGATTTGAAATTAAAGCGCGTGCAATTAGTACACGTTGTTGTTGTCCACCTGATAATTCTGCAATATTTTTATTCTTTAGATGATGAATATTTAAACGATGTAAGACATTATCTACTTGTTGTTCATCATTTTTATTAAACCACTGAAAAATTCTTTTCGTTTTAGTTAAACCACTTAAAACAACTTCTTTCACACTAGCAGGAAATCCTGCAGTAAAAGCATTGGCTTTTTGAGACACATAACTAATTTTTAATGCAGATTGAGTATTTTTTTTATAAGATTTCCCGTCAATGTATATTTCACCGCGTTGTAATGGTAATAAGCCAAGAATAACCTTTAAAAGAGTAGATTTTCCTGCTCCATTAGGACCAACAATTGCAAGAAAGTCACCTCTATTAATTCGGATATTAATGTTTTCTAATACTTGTTTATTATCAAAATAATAATCAATATTTTTTAATTCAAAAACAGGTTGATTCATCTTTTCACCTCGCTAAATACTATACAATTATATATGTTTTTTGTAAATAGTAATGTTTACGAATTAAAATAAGAGTAAGATAGTCTCTTTGTAGATTATGCTATCTTACTCTTATTTTAATTATTGATTCAATATTTTTTCTTTTAATTTAGGATCAAAAATTTGAGATTTTAACATTTCAATTTCAAAGCGATAAGGCGGCTTTTTATTTTTCTTATCTTCTCCTACATAAGGAGTTTCAAGGATTTTAGGAATGTCTTTAAAAGCTTCATGATGTACCACATTATTCAAGGCATCAAAACCAATATATCCAAATCCAATATTTTCATGTCGGTCTTTATGTGCACCTTGTTCATTTTTACTATCATTTACATGAACAACTTTAATACGGTCTATTCCAATAATTTTATCAAACTCATTCAAAACGCCATCAAAATCATTTTTGATATTATAACCAGCATCATGTGTATGACAGGTATCGAAGCAAATAGATAACCGATCGTTATGTGTCACACCATCAATAATGCGAGCAAGTTCTTCAAAACTACGTCCAATTTCTGTTCCTTTTCCAGCCATTGTTTCAAGTGCAATTCGTACATCATGATCATGTGTTAACACTTCATTTAATCCTTTAATAATCTGATTAATTCCTTTATCTGCACCAGCACCTACATGTGCACCTGGATGTAAGACAATATCTTTCGCTCCTAAAGCTTGCGTACGTTCAATCTCATTTTGAAGGAAATTAACACCTAATTCATAAACTTCAGGTTTCGTTGTATTTCCTATGTTTATTATGTAAGGAGCGTGTACAACAATATTTGATAAACCATATTGTTCCATAACTTTATGCCCTTTTTCAATATTTAAATCGTTTATACTTTTTCTTCTTGTATTTTGAGGTGCACCTGTATAAATCATAAATGTTGATTCACCAAATTGATGTGCTTCTTCGGCCGATCCTTCTAACATTTTTTTACCACTCATTGATACATGTGAGCCAATTAACATTTGTTTCACCTAACCTTTTTTATTGTTTTTTCGTTGTTGTCTACTACGTTGTTTACTGTATTGCTTTCTTTCTTGTCGTTTCATTCTTTCTACTTCTTGTTTAAATTTCTTTTTATAACCTGGTTTAACTTTATTTTTAGATTTACTTCTTACTTTATGTTTTACTTGATTTGTTAAATGATCATCTTTACGTTCGCGTTTATGACGTGTATTGTGCGCTTTGATTGGCTTAAGTTCTCCATTTTTAATATCAACATTATCAAAGTGGTAGCCTTTATCTTCAATAAGAGAAATATTATGTTCTTCATCTGGGCTATATAATGTTAGAGCCACGCCTTTATAATTTCCACGTCCTGTTCTACCCACTCTATGAGTAAAGAAATCAATATCATTAGGAACATCAAAATTCACTACATGACTAACGCCTTCAATATCAATTCCTCTTGAAGCTAAATCACTTGCAATAACATATTGGAAATCTAAATTCCGAATACGTTTCATTTGTTGTTTACGTTCTCTTGGTGTTAAACCGCCATGAATCATACCAACTTTAATGCCAGACTCATTAAGAGATTGAGCAAGTTCATTTGCATTTTCTCTACTGTTACAAAAAATAATACATAGATATGGATTTAGTATATCAATTAATTGCAAAGTTTTATCAACTTTTTCAGTTCCTTTAGTAGGAATCAAATAAAATTCAATATTTTTTTTATTTTGGGATTTGTTATCAACTACAACATATTCAGGGTGACTAAGATACTTATTTAAAAACGGTTCTAATGATTTTGGAATTGTTGCACTAAAGACTGCAATATTAGCATTTTCATCTAAACGAGCAGCAATATAATCAACATCTTCTATTAAGCCTAAATCAATGAGTAAATCTGCTTCATCGATAATTAAATATGATGCCTTATGAATATGCAAATGTCCACTCTGAGCTAAATCATTGATTCGTGTTGGTGTACCAATCACTAATTGAGGTTGTTGATTTGTTCGTTGTTTATCTTTCTCTATGTCAGTACCACCAATAAATAAACTTACTTTAATATCTGATTGAAAACTAGCTAGATGACTAGCCACTTTATACAATTGTTGTGCTAATTCACGAGTTGGTGCAACAACAATACTTTGAGGTTCTTTAATGTCAGTATTAATTAAATCTATTAAAGGTAATAAAAAGGCGTGTGATTTGCCAGTACCGGTTTGTGATTGACCAATTAAATTGGTTCCTTTTTTTATACGTGGAATAATTCTATTTTGAATTTCAGTAGGTTTATTAAAATTTAAATCTTTAACTGCATCAATAAGATTTGTATTTAAATTAAATATTTCAAATGGATGATTAGCCATTCATCTGACCTCCTTTGTATAGTTTTAAATATAATTAAATGGATCTGTATTTATTTCTGAAGCTTCTATATTAAACTGCTTACTCTCATTACTAAATAACCATTGTCCTAGTAAGCCTTTAAGTCCTTCTTTCATAACGTACTCACTATAATGATTGATATCTAATAAATGAATGCCATTAGTTTTAGCATCAAGTGCATCATGATGTTTTATGTCTCCAGTAACGAAAACATCTGCTCCCTTTTTAAAAGCACTAGTTTCAAAACCGATACCAGCACCTCCGATAATAGCAACTGTTTTAATTAACGCTTCTGAAGGACCTGTATAACGAACGCTAGGAATATTTAAATGTGCTTTAGCATATTTAGCAAAATGTTCTAAATTTAACGGCTCATTTAGTTCGCCTATTTTTCCAAGACCATAATTAGCAGATGTCGTCATCTTAATAAAATCATATACAGGTGTTTCATAAGGATGGTAATTAATAATTGCATTTTTAGCAATATTTAATTGATCTTTACGAATCATAAATTCTAGCTTCACTTCATTTACATATTCAATTCGATTTAGTTCTCCAATATGAGGGCGAGCCTCTCCAACTGGTTTGAATTGACCTTTACCTTTGGACTCAAAGAAACAATATTCATAATTCCCTTCTTTTGCTAAACCAATATTATTAATATGATATTTAAATGATTCTAGATTTTCTTCGGGAATGTAAGTTTGTACTTTATAGTAAAATGATTCTTCTTCATTTAAAAATCTAATATTAGTTAAATTTAATTTTTTTGCTAGCATCTCATTGACACCATCAATGTGATTATCTAAATTGGTGTGCAAAGCAATAAGTTGAATATCATTTTGAATAAGCATGTGTATTAATTTACCATATCCATCATTAACTAATGATTTAATACCTTTAAAAATTAAAGGGTGATGGGCAATAATTGTATTGTATCCTTTGCTAATTGCCTCTTCTATTACTTCCATTGTGCAATCTAATGCTGTCAAAATACCTGTTATCTCTTTAGTGTCATCTCCAATTAATAAACCCACATTATCCCAGCTTTCAGCAGTTTTAAGGGGAACGTGTTGGTCAATAATTGACATTAGTTCTTTAATTTTCATTATAGAGTACCTCTCTTATCATTGATATCTCTTCTTCAATCTCTTCTAGTCTCTCACGATGTTGTATTGGATTCAATTGATTACGAATATGCTCTAAAGCTGCTAACTCTCTTTCCCACTTTTTTATAAAAATACCGTTTTTATTATTTAAAAGAATAGGACCAAATTTAAGTGATTTTTTATTAAGAAGATTAAGATTTTCTTTCCATTCACTAACTACAATTTCATAGATATGTCCTTTTTCTTCTAAAATTTCTTCAGCGATAATATCATAATTAAGATGTTGAAGTGTCTTGCGTAAGGTTTCAGTTTGAATATTACTTTGCAAAATTAGACGTGGATGATGTGCAAGTTTATCTTTACCTTCATCTAATATTTTCGCTATTAAAGGTCCACCCATTCCACAAATTGTGATATTATCTACTTTATCTTTCTCAGTTAGTATACTAAGACCATCACCTAATCGAACATCGATATGTTGAGTAAGTTGATGCTGTGCTACATTCTTTTTAGCAGCTGTATAAGGTCCTTTGATTACTTCGCCAGCAATAGCATCATCGCATAGATGATGTTGTAATGCATAAATAGGTAAATAAGCGTGATCAGAACCGATATCAGCTAATGAATTACTTAATAAGTATTGGCTTACAACTTTTAATCGATGATTTAATGATATCATTGTTATCTCCTTTATTATAAAAAGAGGCTAGGACATAGTATTGTCTTAGCCTCAAGTTTCTTTATACATAACATCTATCGTTAACTCAGATTCACCATTAATCTTAGTCCATAAAATCTTTAAGACGCTTGCTACGACTTGGATGTCTTAATTTTCTAAGCGCTTTAGCTTCGATTTGACGAATACGTTCTCTTGTAACACCGAACACTTTACCCACTTCTTCTAATGTTCTAGTTCGTCCGTCATCAAGGCCAAATCTTAAACGTAAAACATTTTCTTCTCTATCAGTAAGTGTATCTAAAACGTCTTCTAATTGTTCTTTCAATAACTCATAAGCAGCATGGTCAGAAGGGCTTTGTGCTTCTTGATCTTCAATAAAGTCTCCTAAGTGACTGTCATCTTCTTCACCTATTGGCGTTTCTAAGGATACTGGCTCTTGAGCTATTTTAAGTATTTCGCGAACTTTTTCAGGTGGTAAATCCATTTCTTCACCAATTTCTTCAGGAGCAGGATCACGACCTAAGTCTTGTAATAATTGTCTTTGTACGCGAATAAGCTTATTAATAGTTTCAACCATATGCACAGGAATACGGATGGTACGAGCTTGGTCAGCAATAGCACGTGTAATGGCTTGTCTAATCCACCACGTAGCATAAGTAGAAAATTTAAATCCTTTACTAAAATCGAACTTTTCTACTGCTTTGATAAGACCCATATTCCCCTCTTGGATTAAGTCTAAGAAAAGCATACCACGACCAACATACCGTTTTGCAATACTTACAACTAATCGCAAGTTGGCTTCTGCAAGGCGAGATTTTGCTACTTCATCACCTTGTTCAATACGTTTAGCTAATTCAATTTCTTCTTGTGCACTAAGAAGATTTACACGTCCAATTTCTTTTAAGTACATTCTTACAGGATCATTAATTTTAACACCTGGAGGCGCACTTAAGTCATTTGGATTTAATTTTTCATCTGTATCTGAACTATCTTTTTCATTTACTAAACTAATATCGTTATCATTTAGTTGGTCAAAGAAATCATCCATTTGGTCGGAATCCATGTCAAAATTTTGCAGCTTTTCAGCAATTTCTTCATGACTTAGATGACCTTCCTTTTTACCTTTTTCAATTAATTGTTTTTTAACATCTTCTAATGTTAAAGTCGGATCAATTGTTTGTTTTTTGATTTTAACTTGGTTATCAGACATGAAAAGGCCTCCCAATCGTATTTTAAGCTTTCAATTAAGATATTTAATTATATAATAAATTATTATAATAAGAAAAGTATATTTTATAATAAACATGAAATATTATCATTCTATAGGTAATAAAAATGATATCCTTATTTCATAAATATTTAACTTACTATTTGTCTACCCTTTAAAAAAGCATAATAACCATTATACAGTAATGGTTATTAAATATAAATACTATATTAAAAGTTTAATATTTGTTTATATTTTTTAAATTTAAATGTTCATCTACATGCGTTGCTTATTTTTATCAACTATCATTTGTAAATAATATTTTTGAGATTCTACGTCACCAATTCTAAGTGCTTCTTTTAATTTATGATTAAGTTCTTCAATAGAATCTTCATATTTGTTTTCATTTAAGGTTGAGATATATTCTTCAATTTCTAAATCATAAGGTTCTCGATTTAATTCATAATCATCAAGCTGTATAATTGCTTCTCTAATATCTTTATCTTCAATGTATAATATTAAATCACTAATCGAATAGTAATCATTTTCAGAATAATAATCGGTTAGCGCTTTAAAAATACTTTGGAAATATTTATTCGTAAAATCATTTGCTTCAAGTTGTCGATTATAATTTAGAAATACATCTTTATCCATCATAAAATGTTTTAATAAAGCTCTTTGTGCTTTTTCACTTTTGTTTAAATGTGTAAAAACAATGTTTAAATTTTGAGAATTTGAATTCGAGTTATCATTGGTATTTCCAATATAGTCTTCTTCATATGAGATAAATTCAGGTTGTTGATGTACATTGGACATAATAGTATTGGCATCAATATTGAAAATGTCAGCTACGTCATTCACAATTTTATTTTTTAATATTGAAGATCTGACAAATGAAATATCTTCAGTAATCTCTTTAAAGTGACGCTCATAAGCTAGATCATTATTTTCAATTTCTTCTCGATAGAATTGAACTTTGTAAATAATAAACGATTTCTTCTCATTATTTAAAAATTCTATAAATTTTTCTTTACCGAATTTAACTATATATTCATCGGGATCCATGTTTTTTGGTAATTGTACTACAAATACATTTAATCCATGTTTCAGTAAATGTTCTCCAGTTTTTAAAGTGGCCTCTTGACCAGCAAAGTCTCCATCAAACATTAAAGTTATATTAGAGGTTAATTTTTTTAAAACTGTCATGTGATCTTCTGATAATGCTGTACCCATACTTGCTACCACTGTTTTTAATCCAGCGTAATCAGCTTTAATTACATCCATAAATCCTTCTAACAACATTACTTCATCATTTTTTCTAATTGATTTTCTTGCGTTATCAAGATTATAAAGTAATCGTCTTTTTTGAAAAATCGGTGTCTCAGGACTATTTAAATACTTAGGTTCTTGATTGTTATAAGTTCTACCAGAAAAACCGACAATTCTTCCTTGAGCATTTTTTAAAGGAAACATGATGCGATCTCTAAAACGATCGTAGTAACTAAAATTTTCTTCGTTACGTGATAACAAACCAGCTTCATAAGCTAGTTCTATGTCATATCCTTTTTGTTTTAAAAAGTCATGACAAAAGTGAGCGTTATTAGGGGCATACCCTATTCCACGAGATTTTATTAATTCTTCAGTGAAACCACGATTTACGAGATAATTTAAAGCTTCTTCACCTTCTACTGATTTCATTAATGCATACATATAATATTCATTAATTAATTCATGCATTTCAATCATTTTTAAGTCTTCAGATGCTATTTGAGTTGTAGAGGGATTAGAATGACCAATATCTACTTTTATATTAACGCGTTCTCCAAGTTCTTGTACTGCTTCTACGAATGAAATGTCCTTAATGTCTTGAATAAATTGAAAAACATTTCCACCTTTTTTACAACCAAAGCAATGGCATATTTGTTTATCTTCAGAAACTGTAAAAGAAGGTGTTTTTTCATCATGAAAAGGACACAAACCAATGTAATTGCGTCCTCTTTTTTCTAATTTCACATATTCACTTACTAAATCTAAAATATCTGTTTTTTCCTTTATTTCGTTAATTACAGACTGTTCTATACGCAATATATATCACCTATTAAATAGTAGTCATAATATTATACACTTTTATAAAAGGTTTTTAAATATTTATGCTTTACTTTCAATAATTTGTATAACATCATTTGCTGTTTCTTCAATAGCCTTATCAGATACATCAATAACAGGGCATCCTATTTTTTCGACAATTTTTTCAAAATATTGAATTTCTTCTTTAATTCTATCTTCAGTCGCATATCTAGCATGTTCACCTAATCCTAATTGTTTAAGTCGTTGTTTTCTTATTAAATTAAGTTTATCTTCACTAATCTTTAATGCTATACATTTAGTTGGATTAATTTTAAATAATTCGTCTGGTGGCGTTACCTCTGGAACTAGAGGAATGTTCATTACTTTATAGCTTTTGTGCGCTAAATACTGAGATAGAGGCGTCTTAGAAGTTCTTGAAATGCCAATTAAAACAATATCTGCCTTAGGTAATCCTTTCGCATCTTTACCATCATCGTATTTTACCGCAAATTCGATTGCATCTATTTTTTTGAAATAGGCATCGTCTAATTTATGAACTCTGCCTGGCTGATTATACGGCTCCTCATCATGCGTTTGATTAAGTAGTGTCATTAGAGGACCCATTATATCAACAGCTTTTAAAGAGAAATCGTCTACTTTTTTCTTCATATATGCTTTAATTTCTGGTTCTACTAACGTATATACAATAATTGCATTTTTATCTATAGCGACCTGTATAACTTCATCTATATCCTTAAAGGTTTCTATATAAGGATATCTCAAAAAACCATGTTTACAAGCTTTAGGATTAAATTGAGCGACGCAAGCACTAGCAACCAACTCAGCTGTATCTCCTATTGAATCAGATGCAATGATTATCTTTATATTTTCCATTGTTTATCACCTATTCTTTAAATAATGAAACAAATAATTTTGTTATTGTTGTTTTAGATATTCTACCTACAACTTTATATTTACTATTTTCTTTTTTTCTAACGACGGGAATTGAATCAATTTCCTTATCTATCATTTGACTTGCAGCATAGATGACGAGGTCTTCTTCTTTTAAATAAACAATATTAGGCATACGTGACATGATGATACTTATAGGCATAGTATGAATATCTTGACCAATCATAGAGGCACGTAACAAATCTTTTCGCGAGCTCACACCAATCAATTCATCTTTTTGATTAGTAATAAATAATGTTCCTGTATCTTCTAAAAATATAGTACATATAGCATCATAAATTGTCGTATCTTCTTTAACGATAACAGGTAGAGACATATGATCTTTTATTATATATTGACGTAAATGATCACTGATTAATTTATTCTTGGATTTACCTGAATAATAATAACCCACACGTGGTCTAGCTTCAATAAAACCAGACATAGTTAAAATAGCTAAATCAGGACGTAAAGTAGCACGAGTTAAATTAAGCTTATCTGCTATATGTTCACCTGTTATCGGGCCACCATCCTTAACTATTTCAATTATTTGTTCTTGTCTTTTACTTAATTCTATAGGTCTTCACCCCTTTTAATTTCATGTTTTATTATACCTATTTATATATATACCTACAAATACATATAAATCCTTGCTATTAAATTTTCTATGAATTAAAATATGATTAAGCGAGTTAAGGTTGGTGGAAGCTTAACATTTTAAAAATTGGCTTATCAATATCATTACATAAAAGCGAGTGTCTACACTAATTTGGGTGGAACCGCGGGTTATTTTGTTAACACTATATATTTATATAGATGAATTATTAACTCGTCCCAAGATAATAATAAGTATTGTTTTATATTTATTTATTGTCTTGGGACGTTTTTATTTTAAAAGGAGAGATAATATGGTTAAAGATATGGATACTATTGTATCACTAGCTAAACATAGAGGATTTGTATTCCCAGGTAGTGATATTTACGGTGGTTTATCTAATACATGGGATTATGGTCCATTAGGTGTTGAATTAAAAAATAATATTAAAAAAGCATGGTGGCAAAAATTCATTACTCAATCACCATACAATGTTGGGATTGATGCTGCAATTTTAATGAATCCAAAAACTTGGGAAGCATCTGGTCATTTAGGTAATTTTAATGACCCAATGATTGATAATAAAGATAGTAAAATTCGCTATCGTGCAGATAAATTAATCGAAGACTATATGCAAAATGAAAAAGGTGATGAAAATTTCATTGCTGATGGCTTAAGTTTTGAAGAAATGAAACGCATCATCGATGATGAAGGTATTGTATGTCCAGTAAGTGGTACTGCTAATTGGACAGATATTCGTCAATTTAACTTAATGTTTAAAACATTCCAAGGTGTTACTGAGGGCTCTACTAATGAACTATTTTTACGTCCAGAAACTGCTCAAGGTATTTTCGTAAACTATAAAAACGTTCAACGTTCAATGCGTAAAAAATTACCATTTGGTATTGGTCAAATCGGTAAATCATTCCGTAATGAAATCACGCCTGGTAACTTTATTTTTAGAACAAGAGAATTTGAACAAATGGAATTAGAATTCTTCTGTAAACCTGGTGAAGAAATTGAATGGCAAAATTACTGGAAAACATTTGCAAGTCAATGGTTAAAAGATTTAAACATCAATGAAGAAAATATGAGATTACGTGACCATGATGAAGAAGAATTATCTCACTATTCTAATGCGACTACAGATATTGAATATAAATTCCCATTTGGTTGGGGCGAATTATGGGGTATTGCAAGCCGTACTGATTTTGACTTGAAAAAGCACAGTGAACATTCTGGCGAGGATTTCAGATATCATGATCCAGAAACAAATGAGAAATATATTCCATATTGTATTGAACCTTCTTTAGGGGCAGATCGTGTTACATTAGCTTTCTTATGTGATGCTTATGATGAAGAAGGCGTTGAAGGTAGTAAAGATGCTCGTACAGTAATGCATTTCCACCCTGCTTTAGCCCCATATAAAGCTGCTATTTTACCATTAAGTAAAAAATTATCTGAAGAAGCAATTAAAATCTTTGAACAATTAAGTTCTAAGTTTTCTGTTGATTTTGATGAATCACAATCAATTGGTAAGCGTTATCGTCGTCAAGATGAGATCGGTACTCCTTACTGTATTACATTTGATTTCGATTCATTAGAAGATAATCAAGTTACAGTACGTGATAGAGATTCTATGGAACAAGTTCGTATGCCAATCTCAGAATTAGAAACATTCTTAGCTGAAAAAGTTAAGTTTTAATATAACAAGAACCCACTTATTACTTGCTATGAGTAATAAGTGGGTTCTTTTAATTAATTTAAACATTGTATATTATTCTAATCGCTTAAGTTGATTAATTAATTTTTGACCTTTAAAGTACATGCCAGCATATTCTCTATACAGCATTATCATTAATTCTGACATTTCATCTAATAAAGCTTGGTTAATATTAAAATGATTCATTTTATCAATTGGCAACTTTTGTAAAATATCCAATAAATAAAATGTTTTATTGGATAGCTTTAATGCATAAGGATCATTATTTAATACAGTTTCTGAGATTGTCCCGTCATATTTAAAACTGTAAGCAATAAGCTTAGATTGATCAGTATCACCAGTAATTGCACAATAATTGAAAAATGCGCCAAAACCAAATTTATTCATACATTTCAATAATACGATAATCGACATTAATTGAGCAGAATTACCTTCTGAAATTTTATTGAGTACAAATTCTAATAACTTATAATGATATAGAGAAACTTCATCTGGTTCTAATGATCGATCTATTGCTTCGACACATAAAGTCGCATAACTACTATCAAAAATATCTAATCGTAATTGATAATATTGGTTTATGACATCAATAGAACTGAGCGTCCCCATACCTTTCCATTTATTATAAATAAATAAGCCATACACAAAGAGTTGTGTATGAGCTTGCAAGCCGGTTTTAGATTTCTTAGCACGTCTTACCATAATAGGAATTTTAGCACCATGCTCGTTTAATATTGTAATAATTTTATCGGATTCACCATAATCTACTGATTTTATGATAATTCCTTTTTGTTTTTCTAACAATGCATCTCACCGGCTTTCCTATTAATTTAAACGTTAATCTTGATCTTCAACATATCCCATTTGACGAATAAAGTTTACTTTATTTCTCCAATCTTTCTGAACTTTTACCCATAATTCAAGGTAAACTTTTGATCCGAGAAGCATTTCAATATCGCGTCGAGCTCTTTTACCAACTTCTTTAAGTTTTTTCCCACCCTTACCTATAACAATTCCTTTTTGAGAATCACGTTCAACAAAAATAGTTGCTTCAATTCTTACTCTTTCTTCACTTTCCTTAATCATTCTGTCTACATTTACCCCTATTGCATGTGGGATTTCTTCACTTGTTAAATGTAAGATTTTTTCTCTAATAATCTCGCCTACTACAAATTGTTCTGGATGATCCGATATTTGATCATCAGGGTAATATTTTGGACCTTCAGGTAAATAATCTTTAAGTACATCGATAAAATGATCCACATTCAATCCCTCAAGTGCCGAAATTGGCACGATTTCAGTAAAATTCATATAGGTTTTATATTTTTCAATCTTAGGCATAAGTGCATCTGGATGAACTAAATCAATTTTATTTAACACTAGAAATACCGGTGTTTTAACATTTTTCAGCATTTCCATTATATATTCATCACCACGACCAATATCTTCATTTACATTTACCATAAACATAATAGCATCGATTTCTGATAGCGTATTTTTAGCTACACGCATCATATAATCTCCTAATTTATGCTTAGGTTTATGAATGCCTGGTGTATCTAAGAAAATGATTTGAGCATCTTCTCTTGTCATTACTCCCTGAATTTTATTTCTTGTTGTTTGAGCTTTATCTGACATAATTGCAATTTTATGTCCAATGACTCTATTCATAAATGTGGATTTTCCCACATTCGGTCTCCCTATAATAGATACAAATCCTGATTTGTGTTCTGTCATTTATTCTAAATCCTTTCCTGAAAAGCCGTGAGGTAATAGTTCTGCTACAGTTGATTTAATCATCTCACCCTTATGATTTGTCATATACACAGGCATGTCGTCATCACAGAGTTCTTTTAATACTTGACGACATGTTCCACAAGGTGATGACGGATGTTCAGCGTCAACGGTAACTGTTATTGATTCAAAATCTCCTGGTCGATAGCCTTCTGAAATTGCAGCTACTAAACTAGATCGTTCTGCGCAAATCGTTGCTGGATAAGCTGCATTTTCAACATTTGCTCCATAAAAATGACGACCGTCTTTTGTTTTTAAATATGCACCTACTTTAAAATGACTATACGGTACATAAGCACGTTGTTGAGCTTTTCTAACTTCTTGAAAATAATGTGATTGATAACTCATTTTATTGTCCCCTTAAAAAAAGATGTGAGGTATAAAAATAATTAAACCTATAATTAGTGCAAAGATTGAAACAACCATAACACTAAAGGCGGCAATATCTTTAGCTTGTTTAGCTAATTCATGATAGTCAGAAGTAACTAAATCTACGACGCATTCTATAGCCGTATTCACAGCTTCAAGCGTAAGTACCAAAGTGATGCTTAATAAAACAAACAACCATTCTACAGTTGAAAGTCTTACGATAATTCCTAAAATGATAGCTATGAATGCGAAGATTAAGTGTATTAGATAATTGTGATCTTTTTGAAGAAGTGTTTTTAAACCATCAAAGGTGTATTTAAATCGTTTTAAAAATTTAATCTCTAGTCAATCCGTATGCATTTAAAATTTCTTTTTGACGTCCAAACATTTCTTTTTCATCTTCTTCATTCATATGATCATAACCTAATAAGTGTAAAAAACCATGTAAAGCTAAAAAACCAAGTTCTCTTTCAAATGAATGATTATAAGATTCAGCTTGTTCCTTAGCTACATCAGTACAAATAATAATATCTCCTAATACTCTAGGAATATCTAAACCAATAATATCTGGTTCATCTTCTTCAAGTGCAAAAGAAATAACATCAGTCACTTTATCTTTATCTCGATAATTTTTATTTATTTCTTGAATTTCATCTTTATCTACAAAAGTAACTGACAATTCAGCATCTTCATGAATGTTTTCTTTTTCTTTAGCAAAGTTAATTAAGTCTTCAATTTGATGATACCATTTATCTTTAACTAAGTTTGTATGATCATTGAAATCAATCGTAAACATTTAATTGTCTCCTTCATAACGTTCGATAATTTTACTTACTAATGGGTGTCGTACTACATCACTTTGATCTAGTTCCATAATATTTATTCCTTTAACACCACGAAGGTTCTTAATAGCTTCTTTTAATCCACTTTTAACACCTTTTGGTAAGTCAATTTGAGTTTGGTCTCCAGTTACAACCATTTTTGAACCAAATCCTAGACGAGTTAAAAACATTTTCATTTGTGCATGTGTTGTATTTTGAGCTTCATCTAAAATGACAAATGCATCATCTAGAGTTCTACCCCTCATATACGCTAAGGGAGCAATTTCAATTGTACCTCGTTCAATAAATCGTGCTGTTTGTTCTCTACCTAGGACAGTATTTAAACCATCATAAAGAGGTCTTAAATATGGATCAACTTTTTCTTTTAAGTCTCCTGGTAAGAAACCTAATGATTCACCAGCTTCTACAGCTGGTCTTGTTAAAACAATTCTTTTTACAGTTCCTTTTCTTAATTGTTTTGCAGCATAAACAACTGCAAGGAAAGTTTTACCTGTTCCAGCAGGACCTATACCAAATACCAAATCATTACGTTTCATAGCATTAATATAAAGACGTTGCCCCATTGTTTTTGCACGAATTGTTTTACCAAAGGCATCTTTAGTAATCTCTTCATCATATAAATCCAATAGATATTGAATAGTATCATTTTTAGCCATCTTTATGGCAGCCTCAACATCCTTTAATGTAATTGAATGTCCTAACTCAATTACCTTTAATAAATTTTTAAGAACTAATTCTGCTTTTTCAACATGCTCTAATACTTGACCTTTTACTGCAATTTCTTGCCCACGAGCATGTATGATAACATCAAATGCTTCTTCAATCGACTTTAAGTGTTCATCATTATTACCAATTAAAGCTTGAGAATGATTGATGTTATCTATTTGAATTATTCCTGGCATAAAAGCGCTCCTTTTCACATAAAACATATTCATTAATAATTAATCTTTCATATAAATTTTACTAAACAATGATAAAGTATACAAATTTAAATGTTTTGAATGAATAATTAACCTAAGATAATATAGCATAACAAAAAAGTACCAAGAACACTATGAGTTTTAGGGGCGTCTTAACTTATTAGGAACATAAATAAAGAGACTTTCACGTAGAAAGTCTCTTATAGAGGTCAGAATGAAACAATGAATCTTGTCTTATTTTTTTATTTATAACCTCTTATAATTTTTTAGGTTTATTTAATATTTCTTGCCAAATAATTCCATCAACTATTGGATCATTATCAAATTGAAACGTTTGATGTGTCATATTTTTCTCAATAGATTTACTATTGAGTAGTTGATTCAGTTTATAACGTTTCGTTTTTTCAGATAAATACTTATCATTAATAATTTCTTTAGCTTTCTTTTCAATTAAAGAAAGTTGTTTTTCTTTTTCCCTGTCAATTTCAGATCTCACATTAAATAATTCTTTTGATAGCGAGTCTTCTAACTGTTTTTTAATATTTTTTTCACTTTGAGATCTCTCTCGTGAAGTTGAATATCTATCTTTAGAAGGCACTTTTCCGGTGTGAGATTGTTTAGTTTCAAACCGTTTTGATTCTCCACGATGATGTTCAGGCGTAACATTTTTTTTTAGATTTTTATCACTGTGAACCGTTTCTTTTTTAGAAGATGGTTTTGGTGATGATGTTTTTTTAGTTTGTTCTTCTTCATCAAATTCTGATGCCATCTCATTAAAAGCTTCTTCTATCTGTTCAAAAATACCTTTTTTTCTTGGTGTGTTTTGCGTAGGACTTTGTGTATTTTTGTGTGGAGGCATTTGATTTTTTCGTTGTTCATGACTTTTATCTCTCATTGCACTAATACCAGTAACAATCACAGAAATAACGAATATAAGAATTCCAATATTCATTTAATCACCCCTCTATTTAATTTGGTGATTCATCGTCATTTTGTTCGGTACGTTTATTAATAGCGTTTCTCATACCTGTATCTGCTTCTACATTTTTTAAATTATAGTAATCTTTTACTCCGATATTACCTTTACGTAAAGCTTCAGCCATTGCTAGTGGTACTTCTGATTCAGCTTCTACTACCTTAGCACGCATTTCTTGAACACGTGCTTTCATTTCTTGTTCAGAGGCAACAGCCATAGCACGTCGTTCCTCAGCTTTAGCTTGAGCAATATTTTTATCTGCGAGTGCTTGTTCCGTTTGTAAATCAGCGCCGATATTTTTACCGATGTCTACATCTGCAATATCAATCGATAAAATTTCAAATGCTGTTCCTGAATCCAATCCTTTACTTAATACTGTTTTAGAAATATTATCAGGATTTTCAAGTACTTGTGTATGATGTTCACTAGAACCAATTGTGGAAACAATACCTTCACCAACTCGTGCAATAATTGTTTCTTCTCCAGAACCACCTACAAGTCTAGAAATATTAGCTCTTACTGTAATTCTAGCTTTAGCTTTAACTTCGATACCGTTCATCGCAACACCGGTAATAAAGGGAGTTTCGATTACTTTGGGATTAACAGACATTTGAACAGCTTCTAAGACATCTCGTCCCGCTAAGTCTATTGCGGCACCTCTTTCAAAAGGTAAATTGATATCTGCACGTTGAGCTGCTATGTTGGCATCCACTACTCTATCTACATTACCACCAGCTAGATAATGAGATTCCAATTGATTTGTTGTTAAATTTAATCCTGCTTTATGAGCTTTAATAAGAGGACCTATCACTTTACGAGGAGATACTCTACGAAGTCGCATTCCTACAAGTGTAGCAATACTAACTTTTACACCTGCAGCAATAGCGGAAATCCATAATCCGACTGGTACAAATGAAAATAATAACAATAACGCAACTATTATAATAATCGCAATAATTATAATTCCAATATTTAACATTGATTTTACTCCTTTTATATTTTTATTTCTCTTACAACTACTCTACTACCTTCTACCTCTAAAATTTTTACTTTTTTATTTCTCAGGATAAATGTACCGTCAGAAACAGCATCAATTCTTTTGTCATCTAAAGTTATGATTCCAGCAGGTCTTAAATCAGTAGTAGTATACGCAGTTTTTCCCACTAAGTAAGAACGATCATCATGAGATCTATAACCAGCTTCTGTACTCGTTGAATCATTCAATACCACTTTATCAAAAAATGGTATTTTGCGATTAAATACTTTCACCAAAATCACCCATTCTATAATAGAAAATATTAAAGCGACAATAACATTAAAGAGCATAACTAAAATATTATCTCCTAACATAATCATACTAACAATAATAAGCACTATTCCTATAATTCCAATGACTGCTCCAACAACGAATAGTTCTATTATTAGTAAGATGATACCTATGAAAAACAATAAAATCGAAATCAAATTGACATCGCCACTAATTAAAAATCCTAGAAATAGAATAAGTAACGCTAGAGAAGCTAAAATACCTAAAATATTTATCCTTTTAGAATAAAGTTGATATAAAAAACCTAAAAAGATAATACATGTAAGAATTAATAAAACAATAGGATTAACAATGATATTTGACATATGATTCAACCATGAATGATTCAATGAAGCAAAAGTATTCTCGATATGTATCAAACTTATACTTATCATTATCTCACCTCGCTCTCAATTAAATTATACATGAAATAAATACTATATTATAGTATTACAATTATATAAAAAAACTCTCAATTAGTTTAACTAATTGAGAGGATATATATAATTAACATTCATGTTGAGGGAGTCAACAGAGCTATTAATTATTTGAATTTACGTTTACGTGCAGCTTCTGATTTTTTCTTACGTCTTACACTTGGTTTTTCGTAAAATTCACGTTTACGTACTTCTTGGATTGTACCACTTTTAGATACTGAACGTTTAAATCTACGTAATGCATCTTCTAGTGATTCATTTTTACGTACTACTGTTTTAGACATCTGTATTTCCCTCCCTCCAAATATCAACGAAACTTAAAGTCAATAATTGCATAGAAATAATTAACTATGCTTTATTTAGTATAATATATGAAATAATTATGGTCAATTATAAATCTTTATAATTTCAAAAATTTATAATAATATGCCTTCTTCAGTTTTATTAGTAGCATGATTAACGATTCTAACTGCACTACCAATGTTAATTGGATAATCAGCTTTATTAATTTTAACTTTAACAATCTCACCGATTAAATCCTCACTACCCTCAAATTCAACTTTCATATAATTATCTGCGTAACCTACTAATGTATTTTTTGTTTCCCCTACTTCTTCTGGAATCACTTCTAAAACTTCATTTTCAAATTTTGATGCGTATTCTTTAGCAAGTTGATCACTTAAAGCAATAAGTTTATGCACACGTTCATTTTTAATTGACTCATCAATTTGATCACCCATACGTGCAGCAGGTGTACCAATACGTTGTGAATACGGGAAAACATGTAACTCTGAGAATTTATGTTTAACTATAAAATCATATGTTTCTTGGAATTCTTCTTCAGTTTCTCCTGGGAAACCTACTATAACATCACTTGTAACTGCTAAATCAGGTAATGCATCATGTAATTTTGTTAGTCTTTCAGAAAAATGTTCCATAGTATATTTGCGACGCATACGTTTTAATACTGTATCTGAACCTGATTGTAATGGTACATGTAAATGTCTAACTACTTTATTAGAATTTTTTAGAACGTCAATGACTTCATCAGTAAGTTGACTGGCTTCAATTGAAGAAATTCGAATTCTTTCTAAACCATCAATTTCCTCAAGATCTCTGAGTAATTGAGCTAAATTATAATTTTTTAAATCTTGACCGTATCCACCGGTATGAATACCAGTTAATACAATTTCTTTATATCCAGATTGAACTAATTGTGTTGCTTGTTCAACTACTTTTTCAGGATCTCTAGAGCGCATTAAACCACGTGCCCATGGAATAATACAGAACGTACAAAAATTATTACAACCTTCTTGGATTTTTAGAGATGCACGAGTTCTATCCGTAAAATAAGGCACATCAAGTTCTTCATATGTACGATTTTTCATAATATTTCCAACACCATTAATTGGTTGACGTTCTTCTCTAAATTGATCAATATAACTAAGTAATTTATGTCTGTCTTGAGTACCAACAACGACATCTACACCTGGAATCTCCATAATTTCAGCAGAAGATGTTTGTGCATAACAACCTGTAACACATACTACTGCATCCGGATTACGACGTATTGCTCTTCTAATGACTTGTCTACTTTTTTTATCACCTGTGTTAGTCACGGTGCAAGTATTAATGACATATACATCTGCATTAGTTTCAAAATCTACTCTTTCATAATTAGCATCTTTAAATAATTGCCATATTGCTTCAGTTTCATAATGGTTTACTTTACAACCTAAAGTATGAAACGCTACTGTTGCCATTTGATTCACCCCATCAATTCTTTCTCAAAACTTATAGCACTAAGTGCATATAGTGGCGCAGTTTCTGCTCTTAATATTCTAGGACCTAAACCAACGTTTAAGCTTACCTCCCTAAAGAGATCGATTTCCTTATCAGAAAAACCACCTTCAGGTCCAAATATGATTAACACACGATCATTCGTTTGAAAGTTGTTTAAAATATTTTTAAATCGACTTTTTTCGCCATGCTTGGCTTCGTCTTCATATGCTATTAACACATAGTCATAATTATTTATGGTATCATAAATTACTTTTAAATTCGACTGAAATTTAACATCTGGAATAACAAGTCTATAACTTTGTTCAGCAGCTTCTTTTACAATCTTTTGCCATCTATCTATTTTCTTTTGTACCTTGTTCTCTTGTAATTTAACTACAGATCGATCCATACCCACTGAAATAAAATGATTGGCACCTAATTCTGTACTTTTTTGAAGCAACCATTCATATTTATCAGCTTTTATTAAACCACTACAAATCGTTACATCAACTGGTAATTCAGTGTCAATATCTAATTGGTTTATTGGTAAAACTTCAATTTGATTAGAATTTATATTTGTGATTTCACTAATAAATACTTTTTTATCATTAAAATTAATTATAATTTTGTTACCAACGGTATTTCTCATTACATTTTTGATATGATGTATATCTTCTTCATTGGTAATAAAAAAACGCTGATGAGAATCAGCGTTTTGATTGATAAAGTATCGTTGCAAATTATTCACTCACTTTCTGACCAACAATGCAAACCCATCCATTGTCATGATTGATTGATACAATATTAAATCCAACACGCTTCATATGCGACAGTATATCTTCATGCTTTTCTTCTATAATACCTGAAGTTATAAAATAACCATCTTCATTTAGTGTATTATAAGCATCTTCAATCATTTCATCAATAATATGAGCTAAAATATTTGCGATAACTACATCAAATTTTTCATTTTCTTCTTTTAATAGATTACCGGGAATGGCTTCAATATCATTTTCACAATGATTTTTTCTAAAATTCTCCTTAGCCACACCAACAGCCATTTCGTCTATATCTAAGGCTTTAATTCGTTTAACACCTATTAAGTGACTAGCGATACTTAATATACCAGAACCTGTACCTACATCAATGACTGAGGAATCGGGTGTTACATAAGTTTCAATCGCTTTTAGACACATACTTGTTGTTGGATGATCTCCAGTACCAAAAGCCATTCCAGGATCTAATTCTATACATAATTCATCTTCTGATTCTTTTGAATAGTCTTCCCAACTTGGAACAATCGTAAATCTCTTAGAAGCTCTGAAAGGATGAAAATAATTTTTCCATTCATTAGCCCAATCTACTTCAGCAATAGTCTTTGCTGAAAACTCAACTACTGAATCATCTATAAGATCCAAATTTAATATTTCATTTTCTAATTTATTTTTAAATTGAGTGTTATATTTCAATTCATTAAAGTATGCTTTTAATCTCACACCTTGTTCAGGGTAATCTTCTTTTTTTAATTCGTAGATTTCACCAAATTTATCAGTAGGTTGATTAATTAAATCATTGGAATCTTCTATAACTACTCCATTTGAACCATAGTTTTCTAATATGTTAGTGACTAAAGATTCAACTTCATGATTTACAGTGACTGCAAATTCTGTCCAGTTCATGACTATTCACCTCTAAAGAATTTACGAGCTTTGTCTTTAAAATTAGCAGGTTGTTCTTCCGGATTTTCACCACTAATTTCCGCAAATTCTCTCATTAATTCTTTTTGTCTATCAGTTAGTTTATTTGGTGTGACAACTTTTATATTAACAAATAAATCACCATGGCCATATCCATGAACATTTTTAACGCCTTTCTCTTTAAGACGGAATTGTTTACCATTTTGAGTACCAGCAGGAATTGTAAGCATAACGTTACTGTTTAGAGTTGGTACTTTGATTTCATCGCCAAGTGATGCTTGTGGGAAGCTAATATTAAGTTCATAGAATAAATCATCGCCATCTCTTCTAAATTTATCAGAAGGTTTAACGCGGAATACTACATAAAGATCACCATGTGGACCGCCATTTTCACCAGGTGCACCTTCACCAGCAAGACGGATTTGTTGTTCATTGTCTACACCTTCAGGTACAGTTACTTCTAATTTTACTGTTTTATTTTCAGTCCCTTTACCATGACAAGTTGGACATGGTTCTTCAAATTCTTGACCACTACCCTCACACTTAGGACAAGTTTGTTCAGTTCTTACGCGTCCTAAAATTGTATTTTGTTCAACAGATACATGTCCTGAACCATGACAATAGCTACATGTTTTTTTACTTGTACCTGGTTTAGCGCCATCACCATGACATGTATGACACGTAACATCTTTTCGAATAGAAATTTCTTTTTTAGTACCAAAAACAGCTTCATCGAATTCTAAAGTCATAGTGTATTGTAAGTCGTCACCTTTTCTAGGTGCATTTGGATCTCTTTGACGTGAACCACCAAAGAATGAGCTAAATATGTCTTCAAAGCCTCCACCGAAGCCACTGAAGTCTTGTCCACCAAATCCTTGACTGCCAAATCCACCTTGGGCACCGCTATGTCCAAATTGGTCATAATTTGCACGTTTATTGTCATCACTTAGAACTTCGTATGCTTCAGAAATTTCTTTGAACTTTTCATCAGCGCCTTCTTCTTTATTGATGTCCGGATGATATTTTTTTGATAATTTACGGTATGCTTTTTTAATTTCATCTTTTGAAGCATCTTTACTTACGCCAAGAACTTCATAATAATCTCTTTTAGCCACAAGTATCTCTCCTTTTCTAAATTTTTATAATTTAAACACATACTCAAGTATCTTAATTATAAAAGAAAAAGTCAAAGCCAATGTTCAATTGACTTTGACTTTTTGGCTTACATTTATAAATGTTTACATAGTAAACATTATAAACGATTAGCTTTATTTTTTATCTTCGTCGTCTTTAACTTCTTTGAACTCAGCGTCTTCAACATTGCTATCATTTGATTGTTGTGAATTGTCTTGTGCTTGTTGTTGAGCTTGTTGAGCTTGTTGATATACTTTAGCAGATAATTCTTGAATTACTTGTTCTAATTCTTCTTTTTTAGCTTTAATATCATCTAAATCTTGACCTTCTAATGCTGATTTAAGTGCATCTTTTTTGCTTTCAGCATTTGATTTGTCTTCTTCACTGATATTTTCACCTAAGTCTTTAATTGTTTTTTCAACTTGGAATACTAAGCTATCTGCTTCGTTTCTTAAGTCTACTTCTTCACGACGTTTTTTATCTGCTTCAGCATTTTCTTCAGCATCTTTAACCATACGATCAATTTCTTCATCAGATAATGCAGAACTTGATTGAATAGTAATATTTTGTTCTTTATTTGTACCTAAGTCTTTTGCAGTAACGTTTACGATACCATTTTTATCAATATCAAATGTTACTTCAATTTGAGGTACACCACGTGGAGCTGGTGGAATATCAGTTAATTGGAATCTACCTAATGTTTTATTATCTGAAGCCATTGGACGTTCACCTTGTAATACGTGAATGTCTACTGCTGGTTGATTGTCAGCTGCTGTTGAATATACTTGAGATTTTGATGTTGGAATTGTTGTATTACGTTCAATTAACGTATTCATACGACCACCCATAATTTCGATACCTAATGATAATGGAGTTACGTCTAATAATACAACGTCTTTAACATCACCAGTAATTACGCCACCTTGGATAGCAGCACCCATTGCAACAACTTCATCTGGGTTTACACCTTTATGAGGTTCTTTACCAATTTCTTTTTTAACTGCTTCTTGTACTGCAGGAATACGAGTTGAACCACCAACTAGGATAACTTCATCAATTTCAGAAGTAGATAAGCCAGCATCTTTAAGTGCTTGACGAGTTGGTTCCATTGTTCTTCTGATTAATGAATCAGCTAATTCTTCAAATTTAGAACGAGTTAAGTTGATTTCTAAGTGTAATGGACCATTTTCTCCAGCTGAAATGAATGGTAATGAGATTTGTGTTTGAGATACACCAGATAAATCTTTTTTAGCTTTTTCTGCAGCGTCTTTAAGACGTTGTAACGCCATTTTATCTTGTGATAAGTCAACACCATTTTCTTTTTTGAATTCTGATACTAAATAGTCGATGATTACTTGGTCAAAGTCGTCCCCTCCAAGTTTGTTATCCCCTGCAGTTGATAATACTTCGAATACGCCATCGCCTAATTCAAGAATAGAAACGTCGAAAGTACCGCCACCTAAGTCAAATACTAAGACTTTTTGATCTTGTTCAGTTTTATCTAAACCATAAGCTAATGCTGCAGCTGTTGGTTCGTTAATGATACGTTCTACTTCTAAACCAGCAATTTTACCAGCATCTTTAGTAGCTTGACGTTCAGCATCATTGAAATAAGCAGGCACAGTGATTACTGCTTTATCCACTTTATCTCCTAAATAACTTTCAGCAGTGTTTTTTAAATTTTGTAAAATCATTGCTGAAAGTTCTTGTGGTGTATATGATTTGCCATCAATATCTACTTTATAATCTGTACCCATATGACGTTTAATTGATTGTACAGTATTTGGGTTTGTAATTGCTTGACGTTTAGCAACTTCACCTACTTGAGTTTCACCATTTTTAAATGCCACAACTGATGGAGTTGTTCTAGCACCTTCAGGATTTTGAATTACTTTAGGTTCGTCTCCTTCTAATACAGATACGCAAGAATTTGTAGTACCTAAATCAATACCTATTACTTTACTCATAATAAAATTCCTCCAATTTTAAAAATTTTTCAAATTTAAATCTTATTGATTAACTTTGACCATAGATGGTCTTAAAACTCTATCTTTTAATTTATACCCTTTTTGTAATTCTTGAGTGATTTCACCAGAATTAAAATCAGGATTGTCATCTTGAACAACAGCTTGATGGAAGTTTGGATCGAATTCTTGACCTTCAGATTCAATTTCTTCTAAGCCATTGTCTTTTAATGCTCTTAATAAGCTTTCATGAATCATTTGAACGCCTTTTTTGAGAGATTTAAATGATTCATCATCACCCTCAATTTGCAGTGCACGTTCAATGTTATCGATAGTAGGTAAAATATCAGTAAGCACGTGTTGAGCTTGATATTTTTTATTTGTTTCATTTTCATTTCGAATTCGACGCTTATAATTTTCGAATTCAGCATATAATCTTAAATATTTTTCTTCATTTTCATTTGCTTTTAATTGTAATTGTTGAATCTCTTCGTCTTTAGATTGATCATTTTTATCTTCATTATCATGTTCAGATGTAGATTCATTATTTAATTCTTCTTCAGAAGGATTATTTTCTACATCATTTAAAGACGACGCTTCGTTTTTAACGGTTTCATTTTCTTCAGTATGTTCAGTGTTATTTTTCACTGATTCGTCTTTTTCTGTCATTTTATGCCCTCCAATATAATTACAATTAGATTCACCATATTTGATTAAGTAATTGAATCACATTTTGATAATGCATCGCAGTTGGTCCGATAACCGCAATTTGTCCTTTTAGTGCATCATCAAAATGGTACTGGCTCGTTATAATTGAAATATCACTTAACCCTTTATCTATTTCGTGGCCAATTTTAACATTAATTTCAGAAGTAGAAATATTTTCTAGTAACTCGATAATTTTTTCTGATTCTAGATATTGTAAGATTGGCTGAATAGAAGAAACATTGGTTTCGTTCAGTGCATCAATAAGTTTAACCTTTCCACCCATAAAAATGCTATTACTTTGTTTATGGAGATGAGAAGTTAGCATAATAGTTAATTCATTTATAAAGGATTGTTCCGCAATAGAATTTGTAAATTGTTTTAACTTCTTATTAAAATCAAATTGACTTTTATAATAATTATCAGTCAAAAAATTTGAAATCCTTGTTAACCTATCATCGTCAAACTCCATTGATTCACTTAAATGTAAATGTTCTACATGTCCAGAATTATAGATGATGACCATTATAATTATAGACGAATTTGCACGAATCAAATGAACATTATTTATAATATCTGTTTTGTGATTAGGTCGAACAACCAACGTTGCATATTGAGATTTTATTGATAATTCATCAGCAAAATAACTAAGGGCTGAAGAAATATCATAATGATTCTCAATCAAAAGTTGATTTAAACGTTGAACTTTATTTTGTTTTTGATGAGATGTTTGTTTTAACAATTGATTGACGTATAATCTAAAACCTTGTTCAGAAGGTGCACGCCCTGAAGATGAATGAATTTTTTCTAAAAAATTCAACTCTTCCAAATACTTCATTTCGTTTCTAATAGTAGCTGGGCTTACATTTAAGTTATGTCTATCAATTAAGGTTTTAGAACCTATCGGTTGTCCTAAATCAACATAATCTTCAACAATTGCATTTAAAATGCTTAATTGTCTATTTGTAATCATGTCTTCACCTCATTAGCACTCCTTTGTCTCAAGTGCTAATTATAATTTAACAAATTGGTCAAAGTAAGTCAACGTTAAAGCTCTTATTTTTCAAAAAAATTTATTAATTTAATAGAAATGCTTCAAAAACTTCATTTCCAATGATTTTTCCCCTGTTTGTCAATGAAATATGGTTATCTCTTTCATAAAGTAAATTTTTCTTTTTCAGATTATTTATTGTCTCACCAAACACTTTATCCATTGAGGTACCAAATTTTGAAAGAAATTTAACTTTATCGACACCTTTATTCATTCTTAATCCTAAAAACATTTCTTCTTCCATTCTTTCTGATTGAGTAGGGAAATTGGAAGTTAAAATAGGACGTTGATGATTATTAATAGCATTGATGTAATGATTAACAGGATTGAGATTCGAATAGCGTTCTCCATTTACATATCCACTTGCGCCTGCTCCAAAACCATAATATTCTTCATTTAGCCAGTAAGTCTTATTATGTCTTGATTCATGATGAGACTTGGCGAAATTTGAGATTTCATACTGTTTAAATGAGGTTTCTCCTAAAACATTCATTAAATATTGGTACATTTCAGCTCCTAGATCTTCGTTTGGCAATTTTAATTTGCCTTTTCGATACATATTATAAAATTGAGTTTTAGGTTCTAAAATTAATCCATAACTTGAAATATGATCTATATCCATTTGTATTGCTCTATTAAGACTATCTGAAAAATCGTCTAATGTTTGAGTTGGTAAATGATACATTAGGTCTAAACTAATCGATTCAATATTTGCTTTTCTGGCATAATCTACAGCATTATATATATCTTGAGTTTTATGTGTTCTACCTAGAATTTTTAGTAATTCTGGTTTAAATGTTTGTACACCCATAGAAATTCTATTTACACCATATGAGTGCAGTAATTTCACTTTATCTAAAGTTAATTCATCGGGGTTTGCTTCAAATGTATATTCACCTTTAATTGAAAAAGTTGACTGTATTGCTTTTAAAAGTGTTTCAAGTTGCTTGAGATTTAAAGCTGTAGGAGTACCTCCTCCAACGTACATTGTTTCAAGATTTCTAATTTCACTTGTTTTCATTTCTTTAATTAATGCAGAAATATATTCATCTACTGGTTGTTTGTTAATAAAGTACTTATTAAAATCACAATATGTACAAATCCTAACGCAAAAAGGTATATGAATATACGCACTTTTTATTGACATAGTTACACCCTCAATTTTAAGTTTTTAAAACACAAACGAGGTTGGAACATATGATTGTAGGTTCCAGCCTCGCATTAATAATTTATTCATCATCCATTTTAAGAACAGCTAAGAAAGCATCTTGTGGTATTTCTACGTTACCAACAGCTTTCATTTTTGCTTTACCAGCTTTTTGTTTTTCAAGTAATTTACGTTTACGGCTGATATCTCCACCATAACACTTAGATAACACATTTTTACCCATAGATTTAATATTAGTTCGGGCTACGATTTTTTGACCTATTGCAGCTTGAACCGGAACTTCGAATTGTTGTCTAGGAATAAGTGTTTTTAACTTTTCAACAAGAGCTTTACCTCGTTCATACGCAAAATCTCTGTGAACGATAAAACTAAGTGCATCTACTTTGTCACCATTTAATAAAATATCCATTTTAACTAAATTACTTTCTTTATTTTCGATAAATTCATAATCAAATGAAGCATAGCCTTTCGTATTAGATTTTAATTGGTCAAAGAAATCAAATACAACTTCTGACAATGGAATTTCATAAACGATATTTACACGGATATCATCTAAGTAATCCATGTTTATAAATTGGCCACGTTTACGTTGACACAGTTCCATAACTGCTCCTACATAGTCATTTGGAACCATCATTGTTGCTTTTACATATGGTTCATAAATCGCTTTAATTCTATCACGTTCAGGCATTTGAGATGGATTATCAACTATAACTTCTGAACCATCATTCATTTCGCATTTATATATAACTGAAGGTGCAGTGGCAATTAATTCTATTCCAAACTCTCGCTCAATTCTCTCTTGAATAATTTCCATATGTAGCATACCTAAGAATCCTGTTCTAAATCCAAATCCCAACGCTTGTGATGATTCTGGTTCAAATTCTAATGATGCATCATTTAATTGAAGTTTTTCAAGAGCTTCTCTTAAATCGTTATAATCTTTATTATCAATTGGGAACAATCCACAATAAACCATTGGATTCATCTTTTTATACCCTTTTAACGGAGCATCTGCTGGTCTATCTACATGAGTGATAGTATCCCCAACACGTGAATCGTCGACATTTTTAATACTTGCAATAATATATCCAACATCGCCTACTGTAAGTTCTTCAATTGGTAGTTGTTTAGGAGTATTAATCCCAACCTCAGTAACTTCAAACTCTTTTCCTGTTGCCATCATTTTGATACGATCTCCAGCTTTTACAACGCCTTCCATTACACGAATAGAAGAAATAACACCTCGATAAGGATCGTACTCTGAATCAAAAATAAGAGCTTTAAGCGGTGCACTAGGATCTCCTTCTGGTGGAGGAACAACTTCAACAATTTTTTCTAAGATTTCATCAATACCAATATTTGATTTAGCACTTGCTAACACAACTTCATCTTTATCTAAACCAATAACGTCTTCTAATTCTTGTTTTACTCTTTCTGGTTCAGCTGCGGGTAGATCTATTTTATTTACTACCGGTAAGAGTTCTAAATCATTATCTAGTGCTAAGTAAACATTAGCAAGAGTTTGAGCCTCAATGCCTTGTGCAGCATCAACTACTAAAATAGCGCCTTCACATGCAGCTAATGAACGAGAAACTTCATATGAGAAATCGACGTGCCCTGGAGTATCGATCAAATGAAACGTATAAGTCTGTCCATCTTTAGATTCATATTTTAATCTAACAGCATTTAATTTAATTGTAATACCGCGCTCTCTTTCAAGATCCATTGAATCAAGCAATTGATTTTGCATTTCTCTAGTTTCTACAGATTTAGTATTTTCTAATATTCTATCTGCTAACGTTGATTTACCATGATCAATATGAGCAATTATAGAAAAGTTTCTTATATTGTCTCTTCGGTTATAGCGTTCTTGCATATCCATAACTTATCATTCTCGCTTTCGTAAATTTACCCGTATGTGTATACATCTTTGACATAATATCGTTTTTAATCATTATTTGCAAATTTAAGAGAAAAGAATCATCATGTGAAGATTCTTTATTTACTTTTAATTTTAAGATTTTTCTTAAACTACATAACAATTATAAAGTGTTGTATAAAGGTTTCCAATAGTTAATATCGTTCTTTTTGTAAATAAATAGGTTTAATGTTAATAAATGATTGCACAAATATTCATGTTTTGATAAAATATTTCTTGTTGTAATCAAAATAAAATTTGATATGCTTAGATCACTTTTAGGAGGTGACAGTAATGCCAAATATTAAATCTGCTATTAAACGTGTAAGAACAACTGAAACTGCTGAAGAACGTAATATTTCACAAAAAAACGCTATGCGTACTGCAGTGAAAAATGCTAAATCAGCAATTGAAAATAATGCTGATAATAAAGCTGAATTAGTTAACTTCGCAATTAAATCAGTTGATAAAGCTGCACACAGTAACTTAATTCATTCAAATAAAGCTGACCGCATTAAATCTCAATTAATGTCTTCAAGCAAATAATCATTTAAAAAGTTCAAGCGATTAGCTTGAACTTTTTTATTTATAAAGAAAGAATAAATAATTCTAAAATCAGTTGTTTATCCATATATGAGGATTTTAACTTATAATCAGTTTCTGCACATTGATCAATAATATTTAGCAAATGAGTTAATTGATAATGTTTTACTTGATTTAAAGCCAATTTAACTCGATACGGGTGCACATTAATTGTTTTAGCAATTTGTTGTCCGCTATATCCTTTTCGACTTAAAATTTTACATTGATAATATAATCGATAATTACTTGTTATTAATGCTAATAGTTTAATAGGTTCTTCCTTCATTACTATTAAATCTTTAATAAGTTGAATGGCTTTATATTTTTCTCCTTTTTGTATATATTCAGTTAAAAGAAAAACATTTTGTTCTAAACTTCTATTAATAATCTCTTCAACATCTTTTTTATTTATAGTTGGTCGCTCTCCTAAGAATAAAATGATTTTTTCTAATTCTTGCGAAACTATATTAAAGTTAATACCAGTTAATTCTATAAATAAATCTAATGCATCCTGTTTAATATCTTTAAAATTTTCATGAAGTTTATTTTTTATCCATTTTTTAATCTCTTGTTCAGACATCTGTTCAACTTTAGTTAGCTTGCTTGTCTTTTTTAAAGTTTTAGTAATTTTCTTTCTTTCATCTAATTTATTTTGATACACTTCAAAAATGATAAAATTTTCTCCATCATATTTTTCTAAAAATTCGTTCACTTGTTCGTTGTTTGGTTGGATATCTTTTGAAACTTTCTCACCTGTAAAGATAAAAGCATTTTTAACAACGATAGCTTTTTTCTCTGAAATAAAAGGCATCGTTAATGCTTCTTCCATAATCTGATTAAAACTTGTATCATAAAGATTATATTTAACATAGTTAAAATCGTCTTTTTTTTCATTTAAGTAACTTTCTACGATTTCATTACTTTTTTTCTCCACTAGTTCTGGCACTTCTCCGTATATAGCCATTATATTATTAGCCATGTAAACTTGCACCCTTTCAAAATTCTACCATTAAGTTATTATAGCATTGTGTAATTATTATTCTCTATCATTAACTTTTATTAAAGGATGATATAAGTTGATTATCGAGATTTAAAGTAATATCTCCATCAGTCTGAGTATTATAGATATGAGAATTAATTTTCTCTAATTTATCTATCGTTTCATTATTAGGCAAATGAAAAGTATTATTTTTTCCACTTGAAATAATACTTATTTTAGGTTGTATGATTTCTAACAAATGTTTTGAACTACTTGTTTTACTGCCATGGTGTCCAACTTTTAGAACATCAATTAACGGTAAATGATATTTCTTTAATAATAAATTTTCATTTTCTTCAATTGCGTCGCCCATCAATAATAATTTGTAATTTTTGTACTCTATTAATGAGATTATACTTTGTGCATTTTTGTCTTCATTGGAATCAATAAAAGCATTTAAAAATGATATTTTAGCTTCTTTCAACTGAATTTTATTAGTCTCTAAAACATCAATAACTTTTATATGATATATACTACAAGTTGTATGTATAGTTTTAATTTGTTCTATAGAATAACTTTTTATATATAAATATAAATTTTTAATTCTTATATTTTGTGCTAAATAAGGAAATTCGCCGATATGATCATTATGTGGATGGGTAAGAATTAAGTGATCAATTTTTGATATTCCTCTAGATTTTAAAGTAGGAATAATATGATATTTCGCAATATTATGATTATCTTTAATCTTCGTTTGAACTACTTTACCACCAGTATCTACCATCACAGTTTCATTATTTTTTGTTTGAAAAAGAAAACTATCACCTTGGCCAACGTTTAAAGCAGTAAACGTCGTCGCTAATGGTTGATTAGTTAATCTTAAAAATATTATAAATAAGATAATTATAATTAAGAATACTCTATAATTTTTATAACATATAAATGTAGTTAGTAGAGTTAATAAAATGAAACAGTATAGTAGACTTAAATTTGATTGATCAGCGATATTTATTTGGTAATTTCTAAATAAAATGAACGGTTGCATTATTCTATCATGCAGTTCAAATAATTGATTTGTAACCATATTTATATATCGCAAGTCACTAAAGAAATGATAGAAAATAAATAAAACAATAGAAAGTGGAAAAATAATGAAAGAATATAATGGGACAAATATTACATTAGAAATAAAACCAATCCATTGAAACTGATTAAAATGGTAAATACTAATAATCATGGATGAAAATTGAGCGATAATTGTTATATAAATATAATTCTTTAAAATTGATTGATTATTAAATAGTGGCTTAGAAAGTAGTATAAAAAAAGAAATGATGAAAGAAAATTGAAATCCAATATCATAAGCAAAATTCATATTCCAAATTGTCATCAATAAAAAGACTAAAGATAATACACTTATAGACGAAATTTTAAAAGCCTTAGGGATAATAAAAAAAGTAATAGCGGTTAAAACTGCTCTTAAAGCACTCGGTGCAAAATTTGTATAAAAAATAAATAGTATTAGTATTATAATAATAAAAACTCGTATAAATAATTTTGGAATATTAAACCTGACCAGACTATATTGAATGATAAAAATAATGGTAGCAACATGTGATCCACTGACAGCAAGTAAATGATAAATACCTATAGCTTTAACTTTATCTAAGTAATCTGTATCAATTGCACCAGTATCCCCAGTAATTAAAGCTAATACTCTCTCTGGATATTTTAACGAAGAATGATATAACTTGTTTTGAATATAATTTAGGTGTTTATCTATAAAACTTATATGATTAACCTTAGTACAATATTTATTATCTATTTGATTGATATAAACATAGACTTCATTTTGAATACTATTTGTGATATTTCCATTAATTTTACATTCTCGATTTTTTAAATCTTTAGCTCTCAATTGTGGACTTTTAAAAGTAAAGTGATAAAGATTATGTTTATATCGAAATTGTCCTTTAATAATTTGATTGAATTGTTTTATATCATTTTGAAACGTTACTTTTGAATGTATATTACTGTGGACTTTTAAATTTTGGAGTATTAAATGATTTGTTTTCAAAGTATGGTGTACTTGAAATAAAGCTAGAAAGAAAAAGGATAGAATTAATAAATAGTGGTATAAAGGAATACTCTTTCGATACACAATAATTAATATAATAGTAAATATTAAAATTGAAAATAATTTAAGATGAACCCATAATATACCACTTAAAAAAGAAAGTGCATATAAAACAACTAACATTCTTTAGTTAAAAATTCAGCTATTTTATTAGCAGAAAATGGTATTTTTTCATACTCAATACCTGCTTGATTTAATAATTTAATAGCATATTTATGATTATGATAATCTTTTGCATAGTATATTTTTTTAATACCTGCTTGAATAATAGACTTAGTACAGTTTAAACAAGGAAAATGTGTGACATATATCGTTGCATTATCTGACGATACACCTTGTTTTGCGCATTGTAATAATGCATTCATTTCTGCGTGGATGGTTCTAATACAATGATCATCTTCTATTAAACATCCTACATCAATACAGTGAACTTCTCCTGCTACTGAGCCATTATAACCTCCTGCAATTATTCTATTGTCCTTTACAATTGTTGCGCCTACTGATAATCGTTGACATGTAGAACGTAATGCAAGCAAATGACTTTGTGCCATAAAATATTCATCCCATTTTATTCTATCCATAAAGTTCAACTCCTTAAAAAAATATATATCTATTATAATTTATATTAAAATTTCTTCCAATTTAATTTATGTAGTAAAGTAATCTTTAAGTTTCTCAAAAGTTTTCCCTCCAATTCCTCTTACTTGTTTTAAGTCTTCAACATTATTAAACTGTCCCTTTTCCTCTCTGTATTTAATAATCTCTTTCACTTTAGTTGGCCCTATACCTGGAACATTAAGCAATTCTCTTTCATTTGCTGTGTTAAGATTGACTTTAATACTTTCAGAAGTATTTAAATTACTTTGATTAGTGGGTGTAGCATTTATTTTCGTTTCATTTTTATTAGGTATATAAATCATTTTTTGATCAGTAAGTTTTTCAGATAAATTGATTTTTGTAATATCAGCGTTTTCAGAAACTTTAGCTTTTTTTAATACATCTTTAACTCTATCGTTCTTTTTCATTTCATAAACATCTGGTAATTTAACAGCCCCTTTGACATCTACATAAATAGTTGAATTTTCTTTAGAAGAAGTGGATAAATTATTATCATTTTTATTTTTATTATATTTTTCATTATTATTAAATTGGCTATTATTAGCATTAGATGTTGTCATATGTTCTGAAGTCTCATTATTTTTCATAAGCATGAGAATCACTATAAAAAGTAACACTACTGCAATTAAAATGATGATATGAGTCTTCCACTTAGTTAATAATTGAATTATTTCATTTCTATACTTAAACAAAAACTCATCTCCTTATATGTATAAACGTATAAGGAGATGAGTTTACTTTATTTTATTTATAAGCAACAAAAAACAATCTGTCACCTTTTTCATTATGATTATTAATGTCAAAGTCTACAAAAGTTTCAATACGATTAAATCCAGTTTGTTTTAACAATCGAATATAGAAATCTTTTTCAAATGTTCTTTGATAGTGTGATTCATTAAAACGGTGATAATTACCATTATGCTGTTTTAAAAAGAAACTCATATCATGATAAACACTATAAGGTTCTTCACCCTTTATAGCTTCCCACGCTAAAAATATATTATCATTATCATCAATATAACATTGATTATTAAATGCTGTGTTCATTTTATATATCGTATGAATATCGAATATAAACATTCCTAAATGAGATAAATGATTAAATACACAATTAAACGTATTTACGATATCATCAATATCAGGTAAATAATTCAGGGAATCACAAAATATTGTTACAACATCATATGTTGTATTTAATGAAAAATCGGTCATGTCACCTTCTAACCAAGTAACTTGATTAGATTTATTTGCAGCAATAGATAACATGTCTGTACTTAAATCCATGCCTGTAACCGTTCCAATAGAAGGAAGTAATTGCGTTAAACTTCCAGTGCCACAACCAATATCAAGAATATTTATTGAATCATTAGAAGACATTGTTCTTGTATAATATTTTACAATATTAAACCATTCTTCATAAGGTTGATCTTGAGTAAGCTGATCATAAACTTTACTCATTTCAGTGTATTGCATCATTTTAATATGCTACCTGATTATATGATTCTATTGGAGCATCTTGATAAAGTTTCTCTATATTATAGTAATTGCGTTCATCTTTATGGAAAATATGAACTACTACGTCTGCTAAATCAATTAAGACCCATCTTGCACTTTGATAACCTTCCATACGCTTTACTTCAATATTATTTTCATGCACTTTTTCTTTTACTGCTCTAGCAATTGATTGAACTTGACGTTCATTATTACCATGACACACTACAAAATAATCAGTCATATCACTAATACCTTGCATATTAAGAGAAACAATATCTTCTGCTTTTTTATCTTCTGTCGCTGTGACAGCAATATTTAATAATTCTTCTGAATTCATTTAATCATCCTTTATCTTTTGATCACTATAATTATAATAATTTAAACATTCAATCGTAGAACCATAAACAGTAATATCTTTACTAATTAAAAATAAGACTGTTCGTTTTGATATTTCATAAATTATTTTATCTAAGCTACCTTGATTGTATGCCATATCTCTAATTTCTTCAACTCCTGGAGTTTTTCTACCAGGTTCTATATAGTCAGCAATAAATACCAATTTTTCAGTTTTTGTCATTTCTTTACGACCAGTAGTGTGATATTTAATGGCTAATAATATTTCTTCATCTTCGATGCCATAATCAGCCTTCATTAATGCTGCACATACAGGTCCATGAAGAATTTCACTTCCATAACTTAACAAATTGCTATCTAAATCATGTTGGCGAACGACTTGATACATTTTTCCTAAATCATCATATTTACAATAATCATGTAAAATGCCTGCTAACTCTGCTTTACTTTTATCTCCATCATAGATTTCAGCAAGCTTAACTGCTGTGTCAGCTACTCTAAGAGAATGTTTAAAACGCTTTTCGGGCAATTTATTTTCGATAAGTTTTTTTGCTTCTTTAGTGTTCATAGAATCCTTCCTCTCTAATATATTTACTAACATTTCGAGGGACTAAAATATCAATTGTTTTTTTATCTTTTACACGTTGTCTAATCATTGATGAACTAATATCCATTCTTGGAATAGATATGGAAATCATATTTTCATCAACCTTTTGAATATTTTTTTCTCTATTTACTACTATAAAGATAATCATTTGCTTTAATTCATCTATTTTATACCATTTATCAAGTTGATCATATTGGTCTGATCCTATTACAAAATAAAACTTATCGTAAGGATTTTGGTCAATTAAAGCTTTTAATGTATCATACGTATAACTTTGACCTTTTCTTTCTAATTCTGCATAACAAATATTTCCGAAACCTAACTGCTCAATTACCATATTAATCATTTTGATGCGATAATGAGCATCTAAGTAATCGTTATGTTCTTTAAGTGGAGCCATATAACTTGGTAAAAAATAGAAAACATCCGGTTTAATTTTATGAAATACTTCATTAGCTACTAACATATGTGCAGTATGAATAGGATTAAATTGTCCGCCGTATAAAACAATTTTTTTCATAGAATTATGGTAATGAAATTTCCTTATTTTCTTGAGATTCTCTATAAATGACTATCATTGATCCAATGACTTGGACCACTTCACTATTAGTAGCTTGACTTAGCGTTTGGGCTAAATTGTTTTTATCATCAAAATTATTTTGAAGTATATGAATTTTAATTAATTCTCTATTTTCAAGTGTTTCATCTATTTGACTAATCATATTATCATTAATTCCAGCTTTACCTATTTGAAAAATTGGATCAATGTTATGCGCCAAACTTCTTAAATATCTTTTTTGTTTACCTGTTAGCATAGCATATTATTCTCCTTTTAATTGATTTAAAACTGCTAATTTCATTTCTTTAATTTCAGCATCTTTGCCAGTCCATATTTTAAAGCTCTCAGCACCTTGATATACAAACATATCTAGACCATTATAAATAGGGTTACCCTTCTCTTCAGCTTGTTGTAAAAATGATGTTTTATAGGGAATATAAATGATATCACTTACCAATGTATTCGGTGATAATTGATTGAGACGAATTACACTCTCTTTATTATTATCTAATCCTGCTGATGTTGTATTAATAATAATATCAAACTCATCAAGATATTGTTCAGCTTGTTGTAGGGTAATCGCATTAATATCTAATTTCCAATTATCAAAGCGACTCATTGTTCTATTCGCTATAGTTAATTTAGGTTGTACACATTGTGAAAGTGCAGTTGCAATACCTTTGCTTGCACCCCCAGCTCCAAGAATTAAAATATATGCATTTGATAAGTCAGGATATACTTGTTTTAATCCTTTTACGTATCCAAGACCATCAGTATTATAACCAATCCATTTATTCCCTTCTATTTTCACAGTATTCACTGCACCTACAGCTTTAGCTTGTTCATCAATATCATCTAAGAATGGAATAATGCGTTCTTTATGAGGAATAGTAATATTAAATCCACTTAAATTTTTTTCAGTTATTATTTCTTTAATATTATCGAAATCTTGAACCGGTATATGCAATGCTTCATAAGTATCATTTAAACCTAAAACTTTAAAATTAGTATTATGCATCACTGGAGATAATGAATGTGAAATCGGATCTCCTATCACTGCAAATTTCATTATGAATCCTCCCTACATAATAGATTGTCTTAAAACAACATCAACACTTTTAGGAACACGAACAATCACTTTTGCACCTGCTTCGAGTGTAATAAAGCCCAATCCAGAAATCATAATGTCACGTTTTTCTTTCCCTGTTTCTAGACGTACAGCTTTCATATCACTTATATTAAATTTTTCGGGGTTACTAGGTGGACTTAATAAATGCCCTATTTGATTTCGCCATAAATCATTTGCCTTTTCAGTTTTAGTTCTATGAATATTTAAATCATTAGAAAAATAACATACAAGAGGTCGTTTCCCACCAGAAACATAATCTATCCTAGCTAATCCACCGAAGAATAAAGTTTGTCCCTCATTTAACTGAAATACACGTTGTTTAATTTCATTCCTAGGAATAATCACTTTCAATTCTTTTTCAGTAACATAATGGGTCATTTGATGCGCTTGTATAATGCCAGGTGTGTCATACATAAATGTGTTCTCATCTAAAGGAATATCTATCATATCTAATGTTGTACCTGGAAATCTTGATGTTGTAACGACATCTTTTTCACCTACACTTTGCTCAATTAATTTATTGATTAAAGTTGATTTACCAACATTTGTAGTACCAACGATATAAACATCTTGATGATTTCTAAAACGGTTGATTGATTCTAAAAGTGCATCAATACCCCATCCTTTATGAGCTGATATTAATACCACCTCTTCAGCTTCTAATCCATACTTTCTAGCTGTTCTTTTTAACCATTCTTTTACACGACGTTGGTTAATTTGTCTTGGTAAAAGATCTAATTTATTCGCCGCCAAAATGATTTTCTTATTTCCTACAATTCGTTTTAAAGCATTAATAAACGATCCTTCAAAGTCAAAAACATCAATTACGTTAACGATAATCCCTTGTCTATCGGATAATCCATTTAATAAATTTAAAAAATCTTCACTATCCATTCCTACATCTTGTATTTCATTATAATTTTTTAATCTAAAACAACGTTGGCATATAACATCATCTCTAAATAAATTATGTTCTGGCACATACCCAGGTGCGTTTTTATCTTCAGATTGTAAAGGAGCGCCACAACCGATACATTTTAAAGTTTCATCCAATCAATTTTCCTCCCATGTAATATAGCCTTTTCTTTTAAAATAGTTTAATAATCGACGTTCGATTATTCTATTTAGTCTAGTTAAAAATCCATCTGTCTTTTTGACAGGAACTACCATGATAGTATATAGACCGTTATTATTGCCACCAAGTACGTCTGTAAGCATTTGGTCACCTATAACGACTGTTTCTTCTGGTTTAATATTCATGTGTTGTATAGCTTTTTTAAAAGCTCTTCCCATAGGTTTTCTAGCTTTAAAGATAAAATCAACGTCTAAGTCTTTCGAAAAACCGGAAACACGTTTTTCACTATTATTTGATACAATTGTAATCGTTAATCCTAAATCATTTGCTTTTTTAAACCATTCTTGTATTTCTTTCGTTGGTGTTTTAACGTCCCAACCTACTAATGTATTATCTAAATCTGTAATAATACCTTTAAAACCAGAATTTGCTAACTTTTCAATATCAATTTGAAATACAGATTGTACATAATCACTAGGCATAAAATATTTTTTAATTAATCCCATTCATTTCACCTTTAAATTATTTATTGTTTATATTTCTTTAACCAACTGTTCAACAATGTTACTTGATGATTGAGCTGCTTTACCAAGAAACTCTTCAAACGACATTTCTGCTTTCCCATTTGCTAAATCAGAAACAGCACGAGTGACGATAAAAGGTAAATTAAATTGATAACAAGTTTGAGCAATAGCCGTTGCTTCCATTTCAACTGCCATAGCTTCTGAAAACTGACGTTTAATTTTTAATCGCTGTTCGCTACTACCAATAAAGCTATCGCCACTTACAATTTGACCAATTTTAGCGGTTAAATTTTGCTGTTTTACAACTTTTTCAGTTAATTGGAGTAATTGTTGGTTAGCTTCAAATTGAGCTGGCATTTGAGGTATTTGACCGATGTCGTATCCAAAAGCAGTTGCATCTGCATCATGGTACATCACATGATTACTAATTAAAATGTCTCCAACTGATAAACTGTCATCTAAAGCACCAGCAGAACCTGTATTTATAATTAATGTTGGTTTAAATTTTTCAATTAACAATGTTGTGGATATTGCAGCATTTACTTTTCCAATTCCACTTTGTGTTAAAACAACATCTTTATCATTTAGTTGACCACGATAAAATTTTACATGTGCTACTTCAACCTCATTTAAATTCACTAATTTATGTTTTAAAATCGCTACTTCTTCTTCCATAGCTCCAATAATTCCAATCATATTTACACCTCAACTTTAATCTTAGCACATGTTATTCTAACATAATTTCTAGTTCATCACGACTAACTTTTTCTATTAAAATAATCTTGAAAATGATTTAATAAAAAAACTGTCGATACAGTTAAACACTGTCGACAGTTAAATTTTAAAATCCTAAATTAGATATTTATTTATGATTAACCTTTCCATAAAGTAGCTAAATCTTGTAGAGACAATATACCTGTTATAATTGTAACAATAACTGCTACAATGCCAAATACTAGCATCCATGTTGGATGTTTATAATCTCCAACAATTGATTTTTTTCTACTCGCTATCAATATTGCACCCAAAGTAATCGGTAAAATCCATCCATTTATTGCTCCAGCAATAATCAATAAACTAATTGGTTTTCCAATTAATAAGAAAATTATTGTTGAAATCACGATGAAGACAATGACAATCAAATTATTTTTATTAAATAATGATTTGTGTAATGTTTTTAAGAAAGTTGCACTTGTATATGCTGAACCGATCACTGATGACATTGCGGCTGCGAAAATAACAACTCCAAAAATATTTTTTCCTATTGGTCCAATAGCATGTTCAAATACTGATGCTGGCGGATTATCTGCATTTAAAGTGACACCTGTCACTACAACTCCAAGTACTGCTAAGAATAATAATGTTCTCATAATACCTGTAGTTAAGATACCTGCAATAGCTGAACGATTCACAAATGGTAAAAACTCTTTACCTTTCATTCCAGAATCAAGTATTCTATGTGCGCCAGCAAATGTGATGTATCCACCTACTGTTCCTCCAACTAAAGTAATAATTGGTAAAATTAATTTAATGGGGTGTTCTGGTGCAACTGAATGGATAAGTGCATCACCATAGGGAGGGTTAGATACGACCATGACATAAGCGACTACTAATATCATTATTACTCCTAAAATCATTGAAACAATATCCATAATTTTTTGACCACTTTTACTTACAAATATTAAAATTGCAAAAATGGCTGTAATCGCTGCTCCCCATTTAACATCAAGTCCAAACATTGCATTCAATCCTAAACCAGCACCAGCTATGTTTCCGATATTAAAAGCAAGTCCTCCAAAAGCAATCAATATTGAAATTAAAGTTCCTAATCCAGGTAACACTTTATTTGATGCTTCTTGACCACGTAAACCTGTTACAACTAATACACGCCAAATATTAATTTGAGCTCCAATATCAATTAATATAGAGATTAAGATTGCAAAAGCGAAACTTGCATAAAATTCTGCCGTAAACACAGCAGTTTGAGTTAGAAATGCAGGACCGATCGCTGATGTAGCCATTAAAAATACAGATCCATAAAGTAAGCGTCTATGACTTTTTGTAAATTTAAAATTGTCTTTATCTTGTGTTTGATTTAAATTTTCTTTCATTAGAAAACCCCCTTATAAGGATTGAATATCAATGCCTTCTTTCGTTAATTTTTTTCTTATTTGTTCAACAAATTCTAGTGCATGTTTACCATCACCGTGAACACATATTGTATCTGTTTCCAAATCAATTTCTTTCCCATTGCGACTTATCACTTTGTTTTCAGTTACCATTTTCAAAACTTGTTTTAGTGCTTCATCAGTATCAGTAATGACTGCGTCTGGTTCTTTACGACTAACTAATTGTCCATTATCTTCGTAACGTCTATCAGCAAACACTTCAGAAGCTGTTTTCAATCCAATTGCTTTAGCTTCAGATATTAATAATGAATTAGATAAACCTACAAGCACTATAGCAGAATCAAAATCGTATACTGCTTTTGCAATTGCTTTTGCAATTTCTTTATTTTTAGCACCCATATTATACAGTGCACCGTGTGGTTTAACATGATTTATTCGTGTTTGATGTACTTTACAAAACCCTTCTAAAGCACCTAACTGATAAACTATGAGGTTATATACTTCGGTTGGACTAATATCCATCTTTCGACGACCAAACCCTTTTAAATCTGGAAGTCCGGGATGAGCGCCAATACTCACATGATTTTTTTTAGCTAATTTTACTGTTTGATTCATTACATTTTCATCGCCCGCATGAAAACCACAGGCTATATTAGCAGATGTAACTAAAGGAATGATATCTTTATCACCTCCAAATGAATAGTTACCAAATGCTTCACCTAGATCACAGTTTAAATCAACTTTCATCATAATTTCACTCCTTTAACTATGTGATGTTTTTCAAGGAATTTAATATCAACTTCTTCTGCATTTCCTTTTGCGTATGGTGGGTAACTTAATACTGCATATAGAAAATCAGCAGTAGTAGTGAAACCATCAATTACCATTTCATCAAGTGCCACTTTTAATTTGTTAATCGCAGAAGTTCTATTAGAGTCTTTTACGATAACTTTTGCAACTAGTGAATCATAGTAAGGAGATACTTGATAACCAGCATATAATAACGAATCTACTCTAATATTAAAACCTTGAGGTAAGTGTAGACGTTTAACTTTACCTGGAGTAGGTTGGAATTTCTTTTCTGGATTTTCAGCGTTGATACGTGCCTCTATTACATGACCATTGAATACAATATCTTCTTGACTAAAAGGTAATTTATTATGTAATAACAAATATAATTGTGCTTGTAATAAATCTCTATCTGCACGCATTTCAGTAACAGTATGTTCTACTTGAATTCTCGCGTTCATTTCAATAAAGTAATGTGCCTCTTCAGTAACTAAAAATTCAATAGTACCAGCACTACGATAATTAGAGGCTTTTGCAACTTTGACAGCATCATTACATATTTTTTCACGTCGTTCTTCAGACAGTGCTGCACATGGTGCTTCTTCTATTAATTTTTGGTTTTTTCTTTGGACTGAACAATCTCGTTCACCTAAATGAACATAATTTTCTTTTCCGTCACCAATCACTTGAACTTCTATGTGTTTTGCAACAGGAATAAATGCTTCTACATACACTCGATCATCATTAAAATATTTTTGACCTTCACTTTTAGCTTCTTTTAATGATTTCTCAAGTTGATTTTCTTCTTTAACAATTCGAATACCTTTACCGCCACCACCACTTGCGGCTTTTAATACTAAAGGATATCCTATGTCTTTTGCTAATTCTTTGATTTCTTCTACAGAATTTACTGCATCTGTTGAGCCAGGAATAACTGGTACCCCTGCTGAATGAACGGTTTGACGAGCAGTTATTTTATCACCCATCATTTCCATTGTTTTTTTGTTAGGGCCAATAAAATGAATATCATTTTCTTCAACTTTTTGGGCAAATGTTGTACTCTCCGATAGAAATCCGTATCCAGGATGAATAGCATTAGAACCTGTGATTTCAGCTGCACCAATAATACGTTCTATATTTAAATAACTATCTAAAGGATTTGCTTCTCCAATGCAAACTGCTTGATCAGCCAAACTTACATGAAGACTTTTTTCATCACCTTTAGCGTATACTGCAACAGTTTCTATTCCCATTTCTCGACACGCTCGAATGATACGTACCGCAATTTCTCCTCTATTTGCTACTAAACAACGATACATATTTTTGCCCCCTTTATTTTACTTTAACTAGAACTTGATCGTATTCAACGTTTGTACCATGTTCAACAACAATGTCGGTAATCTCACCATCTATATCACTAGTCACTTCATTCATTACTTTCATTGCTTCAACATATCCGATAATATCACCAGATTTAATGTTGTCACCTACTTGAATTATAGGATCCGTTAATTCCTTGCTATCTTGTAAGAAGAATGTTCCTACCATAGGAGAAGTAATTGTTTTTGATGAATCATTTGAAGGGTTATTTTCTGAAATACTTTTGTCTTGAGAATTCCCTTCAGATTGTATTACTGGAGTACTATTATTTTGATTATTACTTTGTTCAGTAAAATCTAATTCGATTTCGTTTTTGTTATCTTTATATTTAAATTTTTTTACATCATTTGATTTTACAAGTTTAATGACTTCTTCTATTTTTTTAATATCCATAACTATCTCTCCTCTGTAATGATTTTAGTCAATTTCTTTGCTGTCGGTCTCATTTCACCCATATTAAAGGTTGGTGACGTGTTAATTTCAGCATTTAAATGATTAAAGTGATTTAGATATTGTTCCTGAACCTTTGCAGACTCTTCAATCGTTGACCACTTAAATCGAATTAAATCTCCCGGCTTAAATTGAGCAATTTTATTTAAATCCAGTTGAGTGACTGTAGCGATTTTCGTATAGCCACCTATAGTTTGTTTATCATTTAATAAGATAATAGGATTACCATCATTTGGGACTTGAATACTTCCTAAAGCAACAGGTTCTGAAATAATATCTGCTCCAGTTTTAGGAGGGATATGCTCACCATTAAGACGGTACCCCATTCTATCAGATTTTTCAGAAACTTTATATTCCATATTAACGAGCTTATTTATACTTTCCTTTGAAAATGCTTCAATTTGTGGACCGGTAATAATATGTATTATATTATCTTCGGGAATAGCATTATAAACTGTTGTTTTACCCAAATTTTGTTTGAAAGATGGATTTTCTTTTAAGTATATCAAATCCCCTTTTGATAATGGTCTCCCTTTGTAACCACCAATTTTACTTCTAGTATGTGTCGAATAACTTTCTGCTATTGGTTGAATATCTAAAGGATGGCCAAAGAAAATATAACCACGGGCGCCTGCAGTCACTGCTCCAACTTTCAAAATATCGCCTTTGCATGCATAAATTACAGTATTAATATCAACTGTCTCTTCATTTAATTTTGCGTTTACATGTGCTCCTGTCAAAATAAATGTATTATCTTTATTAAATTGAAGTGTTGGACCGATAATAGTATATTCAAGGCTGGGTCCATTATTACCAATTAAAGTCTTACCAATTAAATAACTATATAAATCCATAGCACCAGCACTTGAAAAACCTAGGTGTTGAAAACCAAATCTTCCTTCATCTTGAACAGTTGTAAACATACCAGGTTGAATAATACTAATCGACATGATTTAACACCCACTTTTCTTTATTAAATCGATTTTCTGCTATTTCACTTTGGATGTCGTTAAATGTATTTTCATCAATAGAATAAAACTTAATATAATCCCCCGCTTGATATAAAGACATTTCATCGTCGTTGATATCAAATACTTTTAATGGTGTTCTTCCAATAATTTGCCAACCACCTGGTGAATCAGAAGGATATAAACCAGTTTGATTATTTGCTATTCCTACTGAACCTGCGTCAATTTTGACTCTAGGTTCATCTCGACGTGGAGTATGTAAAAGAGAATCCAATCCACCTAAAAATGGAAAACCAGGCATAAAACCTAACATGTAAACGAGATATTCATTTTGAGTATGGATTCGAATGACTTCATCAGTAGTTAGTTTGTTATGTTTAGCTACATATGGTAAATCAGGTCCGACTTCTGAATTATATAATACTGGAATATGTATGATCGTTTTATCTGAAATATCTTTAGCATGTTCACCATTTAACTGTTTTAAATCTAATATATCTATTAATTGCTTAAAATTAAGCTTTATATTATCAAAATTTATCATAATTGCTCTATATGACGGTATCACATCTTTGATACCATCTATTCTTTTAGCGTGTATATGTTTAGTAACGGATTCAACATCTCTGTAATTACTTTCAGATATTTCTTCTTTAAAATAAAGCGCAATTGATTGTTCATTAATAATCTTTATTTCCAAAGATGATGGTCCTCCTTCGATTATAAATAACGTATTTCATTTTATATATTAGTAATATAAAATATCCACGTATTCATAGTAGTTTAATATGTCTTTCAAATAGACAATAATAAAAGAAGGTAAGTAATGCATTAATGTAATCGCTTACCCCCTTTCAGTACAAGATATTTATATAATTTGTCTACATTGTTATTTAAGCATATATTTATATTTTTGTCATGTGAAAGTTCTAAAAATTAAATGAATGTACTTGCTTATATCTAATTTATAGTTAAATAATTATAAATATTTAACTATAAAAAAATCCAAAAATCAAAATGATTTTTGGATTTTTTGTTACTTAATATCAACGATTTTAACTTTCATTTCTCCACCATTTGGAAGTGGAACACGAACTTCATCATTTAAATTTTTACCAATAAGTGCTTTTGCCATTGGAGATTCATTTGAAATTTTTCCTTTAAACGCATCTGCTTCTGCAGATCCAACAATTTGATAGCTTTCTTCTTCATCACCAGGTAATTCGACAAACGTAACAGTTTTACCAATTTGAATAACATTATTATCACCGTTGTCTTCAATAATCAAAGCATATCTAAGCATGTGTTCAATACGTTGAATATCTTGCTCAATAAAACCTTGTTCATCTTTAGCAGCATCGTATTCTGAGTTCTCAGATAAGTCACCAAAAGATCTAGCAACTTTGATTTTTTCTACTACTTCAGGACGTTTAACTGTTTTAAGTTCTTCTAATTCTTGTTCTAACTTTTCATAACCTTCCTGTGTCATTGGATATTGTTTTTGATTTTCCATAAGTTCATCTTCCTTTTCAACAAGTTAATTTAATTTTGAAAAATACATATTATTCGTTAATGCTTCCCAACAAGCGTTTGTATTTTTGTTGTCATTATATCAATTGCCACCTTATTACTTCCACCTTCTGGAATAATAATATCAGCATATTTTTTTGTTGGTTCTATAAATTGATTATGCATAGGTCTGACAACATTTAAATATTGGTTAATAACTGATTCCATTGAGCGTCCTCGCTCTTTTGTGTCACGTACAAGTCTTCTTAAAATACGTAAATCTGCATCAGTATCAACGTATATTTTAACATCCATCATATCACGTAATGTTTTATTTTCCAAAGCAAATATACCCTCTACGATAATAACATCTTTAGGTTCAAATGCAATTGTTTCATCACTTCTAGTATGATTTTTATAATCATATGTTGGAACTTCAACCGATTGACCGTTACGCAAATCTTTTAAATTACTAATAAGTAAATCATTATCAAATGCAAAAGGGTGGTCATAATTAGTTTCAAGTCGTTCTTCAAATGTTAAGTGTGATTGATCTTTATAATAATAATCTTGAGCAAGTAAAGCAACACTATGGCCTTCTAAGTTTTTCATTATTTCATTTGTGACAGTTGTTTTTCCTGATCCTGAACCGCCAGCGATTCCGATGATTGTTGTCTGTGTCATTAGCCGATTTCCTTTCTCATCATATTATTAGGGTAAATAGGATGATTCACTTTAATTTGAACAATTTGAAGAGGATGACGTGCTGCATCAAGGTGATTTCCTTCTTCATCATAAATGACATCAATAACCTGTTTAAATGATTCAATTTCAGGTCCAAAAAATTCAATCTCTTGACCAGGTTTAAAGTGATTTCTTTGTTGTATTGTAGCAATATGAGTTGCTTCGTCATAATCTAAAACTAATCCACAAAAATCATATGGTGACTTTTTATTTTGTTGAACACCAAACATTTGCTCTTCATATCCAGGCGTTCCTTCAAAGAAAGCAGGTGCTGTATCTCGATTAGCACATTTGTCTAATTCAATTAACCACTCTGGTTTAATTTTAAAATTATCCGGATCTTCTGCATATGCATCAATAACCTTACGATAAACTGATACTACTGTAGCAATATAATGAATAGATTTCATTCGCCCTTCAATTTTTAAAGAATCTATACCAATATCCATCATTTGAGGAATGGATTCAATTAATTTTAAATCTTTTGGGCTCATAGCAAAAGGCACAACTTCGCCATCTTGATAAAATAAATCTAATTCTCCCTCTTCATCAACAGCTAGTAAATCATAATCCCAACGACAACTTTGACAACAACCGCCTCTGTTAGAGTCTCGTGCTGTCATGTGATTACTTAAAGTACATCTACCTGAATAAGCAATGCACATCGCACCGTGAATAAAGGCTTCTATTTCGATATCAACATTGTCTTTCATTTCTTTCATTTCCATAGCGCCTGTTTCACGAGCTAATACTACTCGATCAAGTCCTTCTTCTTTCCAATATTCCACAGCTTTGTAATTAGAAAGAGATTGTTGTGTTGAGAGATGAATTTCTAATTTAGGAGCTACTTTCTTACATGTTTCAATAATAAGTGGATCTGCTACAATAATTCCTGTTGCACCTGTAGCTTCTAATTGACGTAAATAATCTTCTAAACCGTCTATATTTTCATCATGAGCGATTATATTAGTCGTAACATAAATTTTTGCACCATAACGGTTTGCAAATTCAACGCCTTCTTTAATTTCTTCCATAGTAAAGTTATCAGCGTTAGAACGTAACCCGTATTCTTGTCCACCTAAAAATACAGCATCAGCACCATAGTGAACCGCAATCTTTAACTTCTCTAGGTTTCCAGCAGGCGCTAATAATTCAGGTTTTTTTATTTTTCTTTTAGCATTTACTTCAATTTCATTTAATGTCTTCATACTGGCGCCTCCCTTAATATACTGTTTGTTTATATAAGAACCCTTCATCAAATGGACGATGTTCAGGTTGAATTTCTTCTATTGGATCAATTAACATAAATTTTTCATCTTCATAAGCTTCTGGATCTTCATGATATAAGTCAATGGCTTCTCTATATTGTGCTGTAACAGTATTAATGTATGATTCACTATGTAAGATACCATCAATTTTAAATGAATCAATATTTGCTTCAAAGAATGGCTCTAATTCTTCAATTAAACAGATATCATTAGGAGACATAATATGAGTACCATTGTAATCTTCAAACACAGGATATTTATTTTCTCTTTCTTCATCGTATAATAATAAATCTTGCTCATTCTCACTACGTTGGATTTTCATTTGTCTATCTTGAAAAGTGTAATAATTACCCAATAACATACGTTTAGATTGGAACATACAAGTCATACCGTGAACCTGAACTTCAATTTCAACCTTTGCATGTTTTTTAATATTTAAAATTTCATCTAGGTTTAATTCACGTGCTAATACAGCTCTTTTAGCGCCTTTTTCACCCCAGTAATTACATTGGAAATAATTCGTAACAATTGTTTCTGCATCCCAATTTAATGGTATCGGATTATTTTGTTTTTTAACATACATCACGACAGCAGGATCACCAAAAATAATTCTATCTACTCTTATTTCATGTAAAAATTCAATATAGTTTTCTAAGGCATTTAAATGATAATTATGAAAAATACCATTAACTGCCACATATACTTTTTTATCATGTTCGTGTGCTAAATTAACTGCTTTTCGAACATCTTCACGATTAAATTCTCCGGGTAATCGCAATCCAAATTTTTGCTCTCCAATCACAAATGCATCAGCACCGAGTTCTATCAATGTTTTCATATGATTTAAAGATTTTGGAGTGACAAGTAATTCAGTCATATTCATTCTCCTTTAATAGATATGGCTAAACCATCATCCATATTTAAAAAATTTGTTTTATAGTTCTTTTGTTTCATAAGCCAAGTATTATATTTTTGTACCTTTTTTACCATTTGCTTAACATTTCTTGATCGTACGATATCTATATCAGATACAAATCCATGATACAAAACGTTATCAGTAATAACTAAGCCACCATTTTTCAATAACGGTGTATAATATTCAAAAAATTTTTGAGATTGAGCTTTAGCTGCATCGATAAATATCATATCATATAAATGATTGCTCACTTTATCGTACTGTGATAGCGCATCGCCCTCTATAAGACGAATTTGATTTTCGTATTCAAATTTTTTAAAATTAAATTTTGCTTGTTTTATCATATTCTCATTACGTTCAATAGTAGTAATAGAAATATCTGGTGAAACAGAAGCAAATTGCATCGAACTATATCCAATAGCAGTTCCAATTTCCAAAATATTTTTCGAATGATGAATTCTAATTAATTGTTTTATCATGTCTAAAGTTAATTTATCCACTATAGGAACAGCGTGTTCTTCTGCATAAAATCTTAGTTCTTCAATATTATTATTTAACTGTTCATGAAGATTTAATAAATAGGATTGATTTGATTCCACTTCTATAACTTCCCTTTTAATATCAATAGGCATAAAAATAAATCAGTCAACTAATATTACATTATTTAAAATAAAATAATAAACCTACTTTATGTTTTAATGTATAAATATAGTAACTGACTGTATATTTAAAAATTTATGCTACAGTAATTTAACTTTAAATATTTTATCATAATTCTAAATTAAATTTAAGCCTGAAATATTAAAAACCTCTAACCAAAGTGAATTGATTAGAGATTTATTATTAACAAAAGACTGTTTATTCTTCCATATTTGTATTTACAACTTCTTCAATCATATCCCATTCTTCATCTGTTTCAATAGGAACAAGTTTACCACCATCACCAGATTCATCTGGTTCATTAATCATTGGAATGAGCTCAATCATGTCATCATCATCAGATTGAGCACCTTCTTCAGCTAAAATAACATACTCTTTTTTAAATTCTGGATGATAAAATTCAAGCATTTTTCGATATAAAACTTCATTTCCATTTTCATCGAATAACGTTAATAATTCTTCTTCATTACTAATATTTAATTCTGTATTATGATTATGTTCAGTCATAATGAAATTCTCCTTTATTGAATTGAATCTAAATAGCCTTGCAGTATAAAAACTGCTGCCATTTTATCAATTACTTTTTTTCTTTTTTGTCTTGAGACATCAGCTTCTAATAATGAGCGCTCAGCAGCCATGGTACTTAAACGTTCATCCCACATAATAATTTCAATATTTGGTAAAGCCTCTTGAAGCAATTCTTTGTATTTAAGGGAAGCTTCTCCACGAAAACCAATAGAATTATTCATGTTTTTCGGTAATCCTATGACTACTGAACCAACATTATTGTCTTTTATGATTGAAACCAATCTATCAATACCAAATTCTTCATTTTCTTCATTTATTCTTAGAGTGTCTAGTCCTTGAGCAGTCCAGCCCATCAAATCACTAATTGCGATACCTACAGTTCTACTACCTACATCTAATCCTAAAATTTTATGACGTAACATTTATTTATTATTCTCTTTTAAGTAGTTTGAAACGAGTTCTTCCATAATTACATCTCTATCAATGTGTCGTATTTGATTACGTGCATCATTTTGACGAGGAATGTATGCAGGATCTCCTGAAAGTAAATAGCCGACAATTTGATTTACAGCATTGTAGCCTCGTTCTTCTAGAGTCTGATGTACATTTTTTAAAACTGTTTGGACATTTTCTTTTGGAATTTCATCATAATCGAATTTCATAGTTTTATCAATATTTTCCATAGATGCGACACTCCTCTGACATGTATTAACTTACATATTAATTTTACACCAGTTGATTAAAAAGTTATAGGTTTTTAATATAATCTTTAATAAAGCGTAATGATTCTGAGATGTTTTCAGGTTGTGTGCCGCCACCTTGTGCCATATCTGGACGACCGCCACCTTTTCCTCCTACAATTGGAGCCATGTTTTTAATGATATCTCCGGCTTTAACCTGACTTGTAAGCTCTTTAGGTACAGCGGCAATTAACGAAACTTTTTCACCAACATGACCTGCTAAAATAATAATTGTATCTTGTTTTTTTGATTTAAAATCATCCATTGTTTGACGGATTTCTTTTGGATTAGATACTTCTACCTCTGTAGCTAATACTTTAAATCCATTAATCATTTCTACTTGATCCTCTATATTACCCATTTTAAGTGAAGTAATTTCCTTATTACGTTGCTCTAATTGCTTATTCAATTGTTTTTCATTTTCTTGAATTTGAACAACTTTATCATAAACTTGTTTATCTGATTTTACTTTAAGTTGTTCTTTGACAGAATTAAATTTATTTTGAATATCTTCAAAATATAAAAATGCGGCTTTACCGGTAAGTGCCTCAATACGTCTAACACCTGCACCTGTACCTGATTCGCTTACAATTTTAAACAACCCTATTTCAGCCGTATTATCTACATGAATACCACCACATAATTCAATTGAAAATGGAGCCATATTGACTACTCTTACAATATCACCGTATTTTTCACCAAACAGAGCCATAGCACCCATTTCTTTAGCTTCTTGAATAGGCATTTCTTGAATATGAACTGAAATTCCTCTCCAAATTTCTTCATTTACTCTTCTTTCAACTTGATCAATCTCTTCTTTTGTCATTGGACCAAAGTGAGAAAAGTCAAATCTTAATCGTTCACTTTCAACGAGTGAACCCGCCTGATTAACATGTTCACCTAAAATCTCTTTTAATGCAGCATGTAGTAAGTGAGTGGCACTATGATTTTTTTGTATATCTTTACGTTCTTCTTTATTTACAGTTGCATCTACATGACTATTTACACTTACTTGTCCAAATTGAACTATACCTTGGTGTAAATTTTGTCCGTTTGGTGCCTTTGTAACTTCTTGAACGGCTATTTCGAACTGATCATTTCCTACAGTTCCTTTATCTGCAACTTGTCCACCACTTACTGCATAAAATGGTGTTTCTTTTAAGATAAAGTAAACTGTTTCTCCAGCTTCAGCAGATGTAACAGTTTTACCGTTATAAATTAAATCTGTTAAAATTGTTTGATAATCTGTTGTTTCATAACCAACAAATTGGCTTTTAGTATTAATATTTTTTAAAACATCGCTTTGAACTTGCATAGATTGTGAACTTTGTCTAGCTTCTCTCGCTCTAGTACGTTGCTGTTCCATTTCAGCTTCAAATGTTGCCATGTCGACTGTAATACCTTCTTGACTTGCTAGTTCTTCAGTTAACTCAATTGGGAATCCATACGTATCATATAATTTAAACGCATCAGAACCATTAATCTGATGTGTAGATTCTTTTGCTTGCGTAATGAGTTGATTTAATATAGATACGCCTTCTTGAAGTGTTTCATGGAAACGTTCTTCTTCAGATTTAATAACACGTTTAATAAAATCTGATTTTTCTTTTACATTTGGATAATATGGCTCCATAATGTCAGCAACGATATCAACCAATTTATACATAAATGGCTCATTAATGCCAAGCGTTTGACTAAAACGTACGGCACGACGTAAGAGACGACGTAAAACATAACCACGCCCTTCATTTGCAGGTAAAGCGCCGTCAGAGATTGCGAATGAGATTGTTCTGATATGGTCGGCGATGACTTTAAATGCTACATCTTGTTCGTTATTTTCAAGATATTTTTTTCCTGATATATGCTCTACTTCTTCAATAATTGGCATAAATAAATCTGTTTCATAATTGGTACGAACATTTTGGGAAATAGACGTCATGCGTTCTAATCCCATGCCGGTATCAATATTTTTGTTTGGAAGTGGTGTATAAGTATGATCCTTATTATGGTTATATTCACTAAACACTAAGTTCCATACTTCTAAATATCTCTCATTTTCACCGCCAGGATACATTTCTTCTGCTGGATCATTTTGACCATATGCTTCACCACGATCATAGAAAATTTCGGTGTTAGGTCCTGATGGTCCTTCTCCAATATCCCAGAAATTCCCCTCAATTCTAATAATACGACTTTCTTCTAAGCCAATATTTTCATGCCATAAACGATAGGCTTCAACATCTTCTGGATGAATTGTTACATATAGCTTTTCTGGTTCCATTCCCATCCATTTGTCACTAGTTAAAAATTCCCAAGCAAATTCAATTGCTTCTTTTTTAAAATAGTCACCAATTGAGAAGTTTCCAAGCATTTCAAAGAAAGTATGATGACGCGCAGTAAAACCTACGTTTTCAATATCATTTGTTCTAATTGCTTTTTGAGAATTAACTATTCTAGGCTTTTTAGGTGTTTCTCGTCCATCAAAGTATTTTTTTAAAGTTGCAACACCAGAGTTTATCCAAAGTAACGAATCATCGTCAATAGGCACAAGTGGTGCAGATGGTTCTACCATATGACCTTTTTCAACAAAGAAATCAATATATTTTTGACGTATATCACTTGCTTTAAGTTTTTTCATTTTTTCACTCCTAATATAATTAATACATTTATAAATAAAAAAACGTTCATCCAACAAAGGGACGAACGTTTTCGCGGTACCACCCTAGTTACAAGAAATAAATACTTTTAAAATATATTTAATTTCTCATCACTTAATTATCATATAAACGATAACACAAAGTAGCGTTCAACAAATTAACTTGTACTTTTCACCAACCAGTACATCTCTACATAAGTTAAAAAGTTTACTCATCTTTATGCGAATTCAAATTTATTTTAAGTATTTTTGTTTAAATTGTCAATGTTCAACAAAGTCGTAAGGCGAAACATTTCCCATATTAATCATTGGATTAATTTGATAAATTGTTTCTTCACTTAAAGTAATGTGTTCAACTGCATTATTATCATCTTTATCATCTATATTTATCTGTTCATCATTCTCTTCTACATCTATATTAACCTGACTCATACCAAAATAATTTATAATTAGTGTTTTTAATTGTGTATGTCTTTCTTGACCTTGCGTATTTAAGGCAATGTCAAATGCCTTTGGATCTCCTAATAGTACTAAAGATTGTTTTGCACGTGTCAGACCTGTATATAAAATAGGTCTTTGCAACATTCTAAAATATTGTTTGACAATAGGCATAATGACAATAGGAAATTCTGACCCTTGTGATTTATGGATTGAGGTACAATAAGCATGTGTGAGTTCTAATAAATCTTGTCTAGTAAATGTAATTTCATTTCCTTCAAAATCGACAACCAGTACATCTTTATTAAGTGCATTTTCTTTAGCCCAAAATATACCTACTATGACGCCAATATCACCATTAAAAATATTGTCATTGGGTCGATTGACTAGTTGTAAAACTTTGTCTCCTTTTCTAAACGTTATATCGCCAAACTCTATTTCTCTTGTATCTTTTTCTTTAGGATTTAAAATATTTTGTAATACTTGATTAAGTCTTTTTATCCCTGCACTTCCTTTGTACATAGGTGCTAAAACTTGAATATCACTCATATCATATCCTTTGTTTACAGCGCTAGATACTACTTTCTCCACTACAGTTGGAATTTGTTCTACATTACAATGAATAAAACTTCTATCATGATAACGTTTTGTAATATCTATTGGCTCATGATGTTTCATGCGATGCGCTAAGTCAATAATGCTAGAACCATCTTGTTGGCGATAAACTTCAGTTAAATTAACTCTTGGAAATGCTTTAGACTCAATTAAATCCTTAAATACTTGGCCAGGACCGACAGATGGCAATTGATCTTCATCCCCTACTAGAATGATTTGTGCATCTAGTGGAACGGCACTTAAAAATTGGTGGAACAACCAAGAATCAACCATTGACATTTCATCAATTATAATGAGCTTAGCTTTAATTTCATTCTCAAGAATATCTTCTGGTTGAGTATCTTGATTCCATCCTATTAATCGATGAATCGTCATTGCCTCTAAGCCAGTTGATTCTTGTAAACGCTTTGATGCTCTTCCAGTTGGGGCGGCTAATACGATTGGATAATCATCTTCTTGATAATCAGAATACTTAAGAGATAGACCATGAATTTCAGCATATAATTCTACAATCCCTTTAATAACAGTTGTCTTACCTGTTCCTGGACCTCCAGTCAGTAACATTATTTTCGAATTCATCGCCGTTTCAAGTGCTTCTTGTTGTGATTTAGCATAATTAACATTATTTTGATCTTCTAGTTCACCAATATGTATCTGTAAATCTGATTGCTCTATTATTTTAAAGTGATTTTTGTATGTTTTGATACGATACAAATTTTGAACACTTTTAAGTTCTGAATAGTATAAACTTGGAATCGCAACATGACTATTCTCTAAAATAATTTTCTTTTCTTCAAAAAGTGTTTGTAGTACATGTTTTAATTGTTGTTGTTCAATTGTTTCATCTAAATGCTTATCTGAAAGCATATCTTCTGTAATTTCTAATACAGCATTTTCATCTAAATAAGTATGCCCCTGTTTTATACATTCTTCTTCAAGAGTATATAATAATCCAGCTTTTAAACGTTCTGAATCGTTATAAGCAATACCATTATTTCTAGCTAATGTATCAGCTTTTTGAAAACCAATACCTTTTACATCATAAACTAATTGGTATGGATTGTTTTCTAAAACTTTTAAAGTCTCTGATTGATAGAATTGATAAATCGCCATAGATAATTTTGGACCAAAACCTAAGTCATGTAAGCGAATCATTATTTTTTCTGACTCTTGATTTGCACTAATCTGTTCTACAATCTGTTTTTGTTTCGTTTTTGCTAAACTAGGAACATTTTCAAGAACAGAAGGATCAGTTAAAATATCATTTATTGCATTTTCTCCTAATGTATTTACAATATTCTGAGCAGTCTTTTTACCAATACCTTTAAATAAGTCACTAGATAAATAACTTATAATGGCATCTTTAGTTTGAGGCAATTCTTTTTCAAATGTTTCAGCTTTAAGTTGTTTACCATAACGAGGATGTTGAACAATTTGTCCTTTAAACGTATAGACATCTCCTTCAACAATATTAGGAAAAAACCCTACAACTGTAGGCAGATTATCAAATGATTCATTAGTTTCAATGGAATCTACTTTTAAAACAGTATAAAAGTTATCTTTATTTTGAAACAGAATGGTATCAACTGTTCCTTTAACCATTGAGTAATCAAATAGCGTAGGGTTTGACATATTATTCCTCCTCATTTTTTAGAGATTTAAATGTTTGTTTAGCATGCTGACTTAATAAATGTTTAGGATCAATTTGAATTGCTTTATCAAAATACTGAATTGATTTATCAGCATCCTCAGTTTCCATATATGTTGCAAGACCTAAATTATATAATGCATCTACGTGATTAGGATTAATAGATAAAACATAGTTTAATTGCTTAATGGCTTCTTGAAACATTTCTAAATGACATAATGTTAAACCATATTGAAATTGAACTTCTGTGTCCAAAGTTTGATCTAATTCAGCAGCAGTCATAAAAAAAGGTAATGCTTCTCTTTGCGCATCTAGTTGGCTAAAAGACATACCAATCATATAATTAGCATCAACGGGATTCATATTATATTTTAAAGCTCGTTGATAAAGTTTTATCGCTTCTTGAAAACGCGATTGTTCATAATATAGATTAGCTAAATTATAGTAAACAGCGCCATTTTTGTCATCTAATGTTATTGCTTTTTGAAAAAATCTTTCTGCTTTCTCAATCTCACCAACATCAGCTAAAACGATACCAGCATTAATATAATTTTCAATAATATTAGGATTCTCTTCAATGTTATTAAATAATGCTTTAATGGCTTCTTCATAATTACCATTATTCATCCACTGATATATTGTTTCTTGTTCAATCATTTCCATATCTCCATTTCTAACATAAATTTACAATTAAAAAGAAACCGCTAATTCTCATTTACAATGAGTTAACGGTTTACTAAACATTAAACAACATAGCTAAGTTGACCTGTTGTTTTATATACATCATCTATAGTAGCGCCACCTAAACAAACTTCTCCGTTATAGAATACCACTGCTTGGCCTGGTGTAATAGCTCGAACAGGTTCGTCGAAAGTAACTCGAATAGATTGTTCATCTTCTTTTTGAACAAATACTTTAGTGTCTTTTTGACGATATCTAAATTTAGCAGTACATTCAAATCCATTTTCTAAATCAACTGGATTAACAAATGATGCGTCAGAAGCAATTAAATAATCACTATATAATGCATCATGATGGAAGCCTTGCTCGACATATAAAATATTATCTTCAAGATTTTTACCAACAACAAACCATGGATCTCCATCTCCACCAATACCTAGTCCATGACGTTGGCCAATAGTATAGTACATTAAACCACTGTGTATGCCCATTTTTTTACCATTGAGTGTTCTCATCTCACCAGATTGTGCCGGTAAATATTGAGAAAGGAATGATTTAAAATTACGTTCCCCAATAAAACAAATACCCGTAGAATCTTTTTTCTTAGCTGTTGCTAAGTCTTGTTCTTCAGCGATTTTACGAACGTCTTTTTTTTCTATGTCTCCAATAGGAAACATGACTTTAGATAATTGTTCTTGAGATAATTGATTTAAAAAGTATGTTTGATCCTTATTATTATCTACCCCACGTAACATTTCTACGTGACCATCTTCATGTCTACGGATTCGTGCATAATGACCAGTAGCCACATAATCGGCTCCTAATTTTAATGCATGTTCTAAAAATGCTTTGAATTTAATTTCTTTATTACACATGACGTCAGGATTAGGAGTACGACCTTTTTTATATTCATCTAAGAAATATGTGAATACTTTATCCCAATATTCTTTTTCAAAATTCACAGCATAATATGGTATACCAATTTGATTACATACTGCTATGACATCATTATAATCTTCTGTAGCTGTACATACCCCATTTTCATCTGTGTCGTCCCAGTTTTTCATGAAGATGCCAATAACATCATATCCTTGTTCCTTTAAAAGGTATGCTGTGACTGAACTATCTACACCTCCAGACATACCAACTACAACACGTATATCTTTATTTGACAAATTCTATTCCTCCTTAAATTTATGATATATTTTATGAATTTCAGCAACAATATATTTTATATCTTGTTCAGTTGTGATTTCATTAAAACTAAATCTGACTGAATGTTTTGCACGATCGTCATCTTCATACATCGCAGCAAGTACATGTGACGGAGTTGTTGAGCCAGCTGTACATGCAGAACCAGACGAAACATAAATATTTGCTAAATCTAATAAAGTTAACATTGTTTCTACATCTATAAATGGAAAATATAAATTAAGTATATGGCCAGTCGTTTCTACCATTGAACCATTGACTTCAAATGGAATTGCACGTTCTTGCAAACTTACTAAAAAAAGTTCTTTTAATTGCATTAAATGAATATTATTTTGATCTCGATTTTTAGTAGCTATTTCTAGAGCTTTTGTCATTCCAACTATTTGTGGAACACTTTCTGTTCCAGCACGACGTTTAGTTTCTTGTTCGCCGCCTAATTGAGAATACTCGATTGGTGTATTGTTTTTTACTAATAAAATACCTACACCTTTAGGTCCACCAAATTTATGAGCAGTAATACTCATGGTATCAATTTTAAACTCACTAAATTTAATATCTAAATGACTAATTGCTTGGACTGCATCCACATGTAATAGAGCATTTGAATTAGAAACAATGTTTTCGATATCGTAAATAGGTTCTACTGTGCCCACTTCATTATTGACAAACATAATAGATACTAAGATAGTATCATCTGTTAAAGCTTCTTCCAATTGATCCAAATCAACTCTACCTGTATCATCTACGTCTAAATATGTGACTTCATATCCTTCTTTCTCTAATTGCTCGAATACGTGTAATACAGAATGATGTTCAATTTTTGTAGTAATAATATGATTACCTAAATGCTCATTAGCATAGACTAACCCTTTAATAGCAGTATTATTTGATTCTGTAGCACCACTAGTAAAAATAACTTCGCTTGGTTTAGCACCTAGTAATTGAGCAACATTTCTTCTAGATTCATCTAAATAGCGTCTAGCATCTCTACCTACTGAGTGAATAGAAGATGGATTGCCGTAGTGTGATTGATATATATCCATCATTGCTTCTATAACTTCTGGTTTGACTGGTGTAGTTGCAGCATAATCTGCATATACTTCCATTATTAAGTACACTCCCCACAATATTATCAATGTTCCTATAATAGCACCTCATTCTAAAATTTTCTACCTACTTGTTTATGAATTAATATATTAACTATTTTTCTTTCAATAATTATTTTAAGTATGAGCAATTTAATAACTGTAATTGTTTTAAGTTGTTAAACTATTAGATAATAAAGATAAAAAGGAGAAATAGTCTATGTCTGATATAAAATTTTCTGCATTAAATTTAGTTCCTATACGAGAAGGTCAAACTGATAAAGATGCAATTAATGATATGGTGGCTTTAGCTCAGAAATTAGATGAATTAGATTATGAGCGTTATTGGATTGCAGAACATCATAATGCACCTAATTTAGTAAGCTCAGCTACATCATTGTTAATACAACATACGCTTGAACATACTCATAATATTAAAGTTGGTTCAGGTGGCATCATGCTTCCAAACCATGCACCTTTAGTTGTTGCTGAGCAATTTGGCACCTTAGAAACCATTTATCCCAATCGTGTAGATTTAGGATTAGGTAGAGCACCTGGTACTGATATGATGACAGCAAGTGCATTGAGACGAGATCAACATAATGGTGTGTATGCTTTCCCTGAAGAAGTAGAACAATTACAAACTTATTTTGGTCCAGGAAATAAACAAGCTTATGTAAGAGCTTATCCTGCGGTAGATAAAAATGTACCGTTATATATACTCGGATCATCAACTGACTCTGCACATTTAGCAGCTAGAAAAGGTCTACCCTATGTTTTTGCAGGTCATTTTGCACCACAGCAAATGAAAGAAGCAATTGAGATTTATCACGACTTATTCGAACCATCTGAAGCATTAGATAAACCATATATGATTGTATGTTTAAATGCTATCGTGACAGAAACTGATAAAGAAGCAGAATATTTAGCTAGTTCTTTAGCACAAGTATTCATTAGTATTGCTCGAGGAAGAATGCAACCAGTTCAACCACCAACTGATGATTTAAAAGGTCTTTTAACACCGAGAGAGTATGAAATGGCAAAACAAAGATTTGATGATTCTCTTATTGGTTCTGAAGAAACTGTAAAAGCTAAATTAGAAGCATTTTTAGAGGAATATGGTGATATTGATGAAATAATGGCCGTAAGCTATATTTATGACCAAGATAGACAATTTGAATCATATGAGCGTTTTAAACGAGTAATTCAAAAATTAAATAAATAATATTGATTAAAACCTGTTGAACATAAATAAATTGTCAACAGGTTTTAAATTTTTCATAAAAAAAGAGTGATGACTAAAATCATCACTCACAATTTTAATTATTTATTGTCTTTTTTGTCATCTTTACTGTCGTTATTTCCACCAGTATATTCATTAATTTTATCTTTTACTTTATTTACTTGTTCGTTATCGCTATTTTTAAATTTCTCTGCTGTATCTTTTGCTTTATCCATGAATCCCATATTGAAATTCTCCTTTCGAATTTAAGCATTTAATTTTTAATAAGTAAATTTTACTTACTTTAATCCAATACCACAGTAAAAAAGTTTTAAACATAATTAATTTAAATTTTTAAATGTAAAACATATAACCATCTAAATCGTTATCTGATTCTACAAAATCAGCTAAATATTTTAATGTTGTATTATCTAAAACTTCTCTAACAGCATCTCTCATTCGCAACCATAATTCTTTTTGTGCTGGTGGTTCAGAATCTATACTTTCTACAATAGTAATAGGTCCTTCTAATAAGCGAATAATATCGCCAGCTGAAATTTCTTCAGATGGGACTCTTAATTGATATCCACCCTTAGCGCCACGAATACTTCGAATTAATCCAGCATTTCTTAAAGGACCCACGAGTTGTTCTAAATATAAATCACTTAAATGATTTTCTTCAGCAATTGTTTTTAATGATACACACCCTTGCCCCTCTCTTTTTGCTAGGGAAATCATTAAAGTTAACCCATATCTCCCTTTCGTTGATATTTTCATAGTTTTACCTCACTTAATTCGAATAATATAGTCCCATTCTATCATTTTTTCAGTTAATATAGTAATAGAAAGGTGTGAAAAAATTGAATACAGAACCTTTAGCTTCAAGAATGAGGCCTACAAATATAAATGAAATTATTTCACAACAACATCTAGTTGGTCCAAGAGGCATTATAAGACGTATGATAGAAACTAAAAAATTATCTTCTATGATTTTTTATGGACCTCCTGGAATTGGAAAAACTAGTATTGCTAAAGCCATAGCTGGCAGTACTGAATATAAATTTAGACAATTAAATGCAGTAACTAATACAAAAAAAGATATGCAAATGGTAGTTGAAGAAGCTAAAATGTCAGGACAAGTCATTTTATTATTAGATGAGATTCACCGCTTAGATAAAGCAAAACAGGATTTTTTATTACCACATTTAGAAAATGGTAAAATCATTTTAATTGGTGCTACAACTTCTAACCCTTATCATGCAATTAATCCAGCGATTCGCTCACGTGTACAAATTTTTGAATTATATCCACTTAATGAAAAGGATGTATATCAAGCATTAACTAGAGCATTAAATGATGATCAAAATGGTTTAAAATCGTATCAACCAAAAATTGATGAAGATGCACTAAAATATTTCTCTACTCAAAGTCATGGTGATGTAAGAAGTGCTTTAAATGCTTTGGAATTAGCAGTATTAAGTGCTAAAGTTTCCAATAATCAACGTCATGTTACTTTAGAAGATGCTAAAGATTGTTTACAAAAAGGTGCTTTTATCAGTGATAAAGATGGCGACATGCATTATGATGTCATGAGTGCATTTCAAAAGTCTATTCGTGGAAGTGACGTTAATGCTGCTTTACATTATTTGGCGAGATTAATCGAAGCAGGTGATCTTCCAACAATCGTACGACGTTTACTCGTCATTAGTTATGAAGATATTGGCTTAGCTTCTCCAAGTGCTGGTCAAAGAACACTAGCAGCTATTCAATCAGCTGAACGACTCGGATTGCCTGAAGCACGAATTCCTCTAAGTCAAGCAGTAATTGAATTATCACTATCTCCTAAGTCTAATTCAGCTATAAAAGCAATTGATAGTGCATTAAGTGATATCAGAAAAGGCAAAGTTGGACAAATACCTAATCATCTACGTGATGGTCACTATCAAGGAGCAAAAGACTTAGGCCGATCTATCGGTTATAAATATCCTCATGATTATGAGAATGGTTATATTAAACAGCAATATTTACCTGACGCTTTAAAAAATAAAATATATTATGAACCAAAAACAACGTCTAAAAGTGAACAACAATTTAAAATAGTGTATGATAATTTAAATCATAAAAACTAATAAAACCTATGGAAAAGATGATAATACTTCATTCATCTCTTCCATAGGTTTTTTGTTAGTTGTTACCTTTATCTTTAATTCTACGTACAGGAATATCTTTTAAAATATCATTTACGACATAACTTGCACAAATTAAACCTACTGTGCTTGGTACAAATGCATTCGATGATGGAGGCATTTGACCTTTTCGATTTATTGCATTTGCATCTCCAACTGTTTTCTTAACATCTTCACGAATAACTATTGGACTCTCATCTGAAAAAACAACAGGAACACCTTTTTTTATTCCAAGTTTTTTCAACTTGTTACGAATAATTTTTGCCATTGGATCCATGTATGTTTTTGAAATATCAGCAATTTTGAAACGTGTTGGATCTATTTTATTCGCAGCGCCCATACTTGAAATCAACTTGATTCCTCTATCTAAACATTCTTTCATTAAATGGACTTTGTATATAATCGTGTCACTTGCATCGATAAAATAATCAATATTGTAATTATTAAAAATATCTTCATATGTCTCTTCAGTATAAAACATGTGAAGAGGTGTAACTTTACAATTTGGATTGATGAGTTTAATTCGTTCTTCCATTAATGTTACTTTACTTTGACCTATGGTAGTAGTTAATGCATGAATTTGACGGTTTACATTAGTGATATCTACGTCATCTTTATCAATAAGAATAATGTGACCAATGTTAGTTCTTGCTAAAGCTTCAGCAGCAAATGAACCAACTCCACCTACCCCTAAGACCGCTACTGTCTTGTCTTTTAGTAAATCTAGTCCTTCTTGTCCATAGGCTAATTCATTTCTAGAAAATTGATGTTTCATAATTAACTCCTTTACTTAGCAAATATTAATACTATATTAACAGAAAAAAGCAAAAAAAAATACGTAAGGCCTAAAGCCTTACGTACCGATAGAGTCCGTAGTTGCCGTAGTTATAAAAAGCTTGATCATTCGGCCTGCTATATACAGGTGGGTGCCCTGTTTCTTGTTTTGCAAGTCCTCCAAATGAGGCATGTGCGCTGCAAGAAAACCTATTGGGCTCCCTGATCAAAAAGTGTTAGGCCCAAATAAAAAGCAAACATACGAACAACACAGATGACTATCTTATAGACATATTTTATCATAAAGAGATTATTAAATAAATCCTTAAATACTGTATGAAGATATTTTATATTTTAAAATACTTTTAAATATATAATTTTACATAATATAATTATTGTTATTTAAAATTTAAGTTAGTTTATACAAAAATTGGAACAGAAATTCAATTTCCGTCCCAATTTAGCACTAAATTATTCTATTTTAAAAATGAAGATTAATGACGAATTCTTAACGATAATTCTTCTAATTGTTTATCTGATACTTCACTTGGTGCATCCGTTAATAAGCAAGTTGCAGAAGCAGTTTTAGGGAAAGCGATGGTATCACGTAAATTAGTTCTATTTGTAAGTAACATAACTAATCTATCTAGACCTAAAGCAATACCTCCATGTGGTGGTGCGCCGTATTTAAAGGCATCTAATAAGAAACCAAATTGATCTCTAGCTTGTTCTTTAGTAAATCCTAAAACCTCAAACATTTTTTCTTGTAATTCTCCGTCAGATATTCTGATTGATCCACCGCCTAATTCGTATCCATTTAATACTACGTCATAAGCATTTGCTTGAACTTTTTCTGGTTCAGAGTCTAGTTTAGCAATATCTTCTTCTTTAGGTGATGTAAACGGATGATGCGCAGCAACATAACGTTTAGCATCTTCATCATATTCTAATAAAGGCCAATCTGTTACCCATAAGAAGTTTAATTTTGATTCATCAATTAATTTTAATTCTTTTGCAATTTTAATTCGAAGTGCACCTAAACTTTGTGCCACAACATTTGGCTTATCTGCAACAAACATTACTAAATCTCCAGGTTTAGCACCTGTTAATTCTTTTAATGTGTTAACATTCTCTTCTTCAAAGAATCTTGCTATCGGACCACTTAAGCCTTCATCTACAACTTTCACCCAAGCTAGACCCTTAGCACCATAGATATTTACAAATTCTGTTAATCCATCCATATCTTTACGTGTATAGTTATCTGCAGCACCTTCAGCAACGATTGCTTTAACTTCTCCGTCGTGTTCTACAGTATCTTTAAATACTTTGAAATCCATTTCTTTTCCTAATTGAGACACATCTTGCAATTCCATACCAAAACGTGTATCTGGTTTATCAGAACCATATCGTCTCATTGCTTCATCATATGTCATACGAGGGAATGGTGTTTGGATATCAATACCTTTTACATCTTTTACAACTTTAGAAAGCATTTCCTCGCCCATTTGAATAATATCTTCTTGATCAACAAAACTCATTTCGATATCTACTTGTGTAAATTCAGGTTGACGATCAGCACGTAAATCCTCATCACGGAAACATTTTACAATTTGATAGTATTTATCAAAACCACTAATCATTAATAATTGTTTAAATAATTGTGGTGATTGTGGTAAAGCGTAAAATTCGCCTTCATGTACACGAGATGGCACTAAATAATCTCTCGCACCTTCTGGTGTAGATTTTGTTAATACAGGTGTTTCAATATCAAAGAAACCATTATTATCAAGATATTGACGAATTGATCGAGTTGTTTGATGTCTCATTTTAAATGTTTGAGCTAATTCTGGTCGTCTTAAATCTAAATAGCGATATTTAAGACGAATATTTTCATCAACACTTTGATTTTCTTCATTAATTGAAAATGGAGGTGTCGCTGATTTATTAATTATATGAATATGAGATACTTGAACTTCTACTTGACCCGTTTTTATTTTTGGATTAACTGTTTCTGGGTCTCTTTTAGTGACTGAACCTTCGACTTCGACCACATATTCTGATCTTACAGTTTCAGCAATAGATAGAGCTTCTTTTGAAAAATCTGGATTGAATACAATTTGTACAATTCCTTCTCTATCACGTAAATCAACAAAAATAAGGCCTCCTAAATCACGTCGATTATGAACCCAACCTTTTAGTGTTACTTTCTGACCTAATAATTCTTCAGTTACTAAACCACAGTATGTTGTTCTTTTACCCATTATTTATTCTCCTTTTCTTTATTAAAGAAACTAACTACTTCATCTAATTGAATTGTTTTTGTTTCACCAGTAGACATTTCTTTAACATCAATTTTATTATTGTCTAGCTCTTGGTCACCTATTACAATCGTATATTTAGCATTTAAACGATCAGCTTGCTTCATTTGTCCCTTAATTTTTCGATTTAAGTAATCTTTATCAGCTTTCACGCCATGTTTTCTTAAATCATTTAAAAGTTTCACGCTATATTGTTCTGCTTTTTTACCCATCGTTACGACAAATAAATCGAAATCTTCATCCACATTCAATTCTATGTCTTCTTCTTCAAGTGCAAGAAGTAATCGTTCAATACTAAGGGCAAAACCTATTCCTGTTTGCTTAGGACCATCTAATAACTCAAGAAGTCCATTATAACGACCTCCACCACATAGTGTAGTAATAGCACCGTCATAATTTGGATTATCCATCATGAGTTCAAATGCGGTATGAGTATAATAATCAAGTCCACGCACTAAATTAGGATCTTCAACATAATTGATACCTAGTTGATCTAAATGATGTTTAACCATTTCATAATAAGCCTTTGATTCATCATTTAAGTAATCAGTAATTCTTGGAGCATGTTTAACTGCTTCTTTGTCTCTATCAATCTTACAATCTAAGATTCTCATTGGATTTGTATGCAAACGTGATTGACAATCATTACAAAATGTATCAATGACAGGTTCAAAATGCTTAATTAATGCTTCATTATATTCTTTACGAGATGCTTGGTCTCCTATACTATTAATCACTAGTTTTAGATGTTTTAAACCAAATGATTCATATATATGCATTACCATTGCTAATACTTCTGCATCAATACTTGGATTTTCTGCTCCTATTGCTTCTACACCAAATTGATTAAATTGTCGATAACGTCCTTTTTGTTTTCGTTCGTATCTAAACATTGGTCCATTATAGTAAAGCTTAATAGGTTGATTAGGTTCACCCTGCATTTTATTTTCAATATATGATCGCACTACTGCTGCAGTTCCTTCAGGTCTTAATGTGATACTTCTATCGCCTTTGTCTTTAAACGTATACATCTCTTTTTGAACGACATCAGTAGAATCTCCTACACCTCTTGCAAATAAGTCAGTACTTTCAAATATTGGGGTACGTATCTCTTTATAATTGTATAATTTCATTAATTCATCTAATTTATTTTCAATATATCGCCATTTTGCAGACTCTTGAGGTAAAATATCTTGCGTTCCTCTAGGAATCTTAATCATACAATCACTCCTTCTAAATTGTTGTTAACTATTAAAATTCTTTAATAAAAAAGTCCCTTATATAGCTTCATGCTATATAAGGGACGATATGCCGTGTTGCCACCCTAATTGAGAATAAAAATATTCTCCACTCATCACGTGTAACGTACGCAAACCGGCTTTATTTTATCAAAGCACCTTTTCTTGTGTTCAAAGATACCAATGTACTAGTATAATCTTTCAGCCTAGGATTACTTCTCTTCACAATCAATATGATTGTCCACTATTTCATTAGTCTTTTCAAGAATACAAACGGTATTATTTATAAAGTTCACTGATTATGATACCGATTTTAGGAAAAGTTTGCAAGTATTATGAAGCAAAATATTGTTTTAATCCATCTACGACTGCTTCTTCTACCACCTGTCTATGTAATTGATTTCTAATCATTTTTTCATCAGTAGGATTACTTATATAGCCTAATTCAAGTAACACAGCTGGTTTATTCGTTTGTCTTAAAACTTGATAATTTTGTTGACGAACACCACGATTAGAAAGTAATGACTTTTTTTGAATATTCGCATTTAATATTTCTGCTAATGTTTCTTGACTATTTTGATACCAATATACAGTAGCGCCATTAGCATTATGACTATCTAATGAGTCATTATGAATACTTATAAATACATCGCCTGTCGCTTTTCTATTATCTAAGCTTACATAACTATCATCTGTTCTCGTCAATTTAACATGCGCTCCTGCTTTTTCTAATGCCCGTTTTAATTCAAGTGCTGTTTTCAAAGTATAGTTTTTTTCGAGAGATTTAAGAGCCGTGGAGCTTGAGGCTCCCTGATCACTACCTCCATGACCAGGATCAAGTACCACAGTTTTATTCTTAAAAGGATTTTCCTGTTTATTGACATCAGCTTTAATATTCAAACTCGTATGCCAACCAGCAACCCATCCTTTTTTATCTCCTTTAGCATTTTGGACTTCAATCCATTTTCCTGTAGTCTTTAATTTTTTAAAACTATCTCCTTTTTCAACTTTATATATCACCGGATAGCCTGCATTAGGACCTGTTCTTATTTCTGCATCTTCCGTTATTGTTAGTCTATTACTATCTTGATCATTATGATTCATAAACATAAATAATAATATTATAAAAAGAATAAATAATAACACTACTACTAACGTCAACATATTTTTTAGATCATGTTTAGTTAACCATGTATCTAATTTATTCATATTACTTTGCCATCCTGACTTTCATATATAATCGTTACGGGACCATCATTAATAATTTCTACTTCCATATCTGTCCCAAATTCACCAGTTTGAATATCAATATCATACTTTTGAAGTTCAGAGTTAAACTTATCGTATAATATTTTGGCATCTTCAGGTCGCATGGATTGTGAGAAACCTGGTCTATTACCTTTTTTAACTTCTGCATAAAGTGTAAATTGAGAAATAGATAAAATCGCACCATTAATTTGTTGAATATTTAAATTTAATTTCCCGTTTTCATCTTCAAACAAACGTGCGTTAACAATTTTCTTCGCTAATACTTCTATATCAGCTTCCGTCGAATTTTTCCCAACACCTACTAATAAACAATAACCTTTTTCAATTTGGTTATGAATAGATTTATTAGTGACAGATGCTCGTTTTACTCTTTGTACAACTATTTTCATATCTTAGCACCTCTTTTAATTCCATACTCTAGAAACTGTATAAATATCACTCAATTGTTTAAGTTTTTCAACTACACGAAATACATCATTTACATTTTTAACCATAACGCTAATTGTAATGATTGCATTCTTGTCAATATCAGATCGTGCATTCATTTTAATAATACTTCCTACGGTTGAATTTACGGCTTGAATCACTTCATTGAGTAACCCATTTCGATCATATGCATTGACTTCTAAATCTACTTGATAACGTTGTGTTGAATCTTTTGATTTAACCCATTCGACATTAATTAATCTCTCGTTTTCATTTTTAATATTTGGGCAATCTGATCTATGAACTTTAATACCATGTCCTTTAGTGATGTATCCAACAATATCATCACCAGGAATTGGATTACAACATTTAGATAGTTTGATTAAAACATTTTCTAATCCTTCGACATAAACCCCGCTATCAGTAATGATATCTTCTTTAATTGGTGATGTTTTAATGACTTCTTGTGCTTCATTTAATGCTTTTTGTTTATCTTGTATACGCTGTCTTTCTGTTAATTTATTCACTACTTGTAATGCAGTAACTCCACCAAAACCTACTGCAGCATATAAATCATCATCATTGGCAAAATGATATTTTTCGTTAACGACTTCAATATTTTTTTCTGTTAGAATCTCATCAACTCGATAACCTTGTTCTTTAATTTCCGCTTCTACCATAAATTTACCTTTTTCTATATTAGAAGAACGATCTTGCTTTTTAAAGAAACTTTTTATTTTACTTTTTGCTCCAGATGATTTAACAATTTTCAACCAATCTCTACTTGGACCATATGAATGTTTACTTGTGCGAATTTCTATAATATCGCCTGTCTTAAGTATATAATCTATAGGCACAATTTTACCATTAACTTTTGCGCCAATCATTTTATTACCAACTTCGCTATGAATGGCATAAGCAAAATCAATAGGGACTGCGCCATAAGGTAATTCAATCACATCACTTGCTGGCGTAAATGCATATACTTTATCACTTTGTAAATCATATTTAAGTGATTCCATAAATTCTTGTGCATCTGAAGATGTATGGTCAGTTTCTGCAAGCTCTTTTAACCAGTTAAGTTTATTTTGGAAATCTTGTGTTTTAGAATTTATTGTTTTACCTTCTTTATATGCCCAATGCGCTGCCACCCCATGCTCAGCAATTTCGTGCATTTCAAATGTTCGAATTTGAATTTCTAAAGGATCACCATTAGGTCCAACAACAGTAGTGTGTAATGATTGATACATATTTTGCTTTGGCATAGCGATATAATCTTTAAAACGACCTGGCATCGGTTTCCATAATGTATGAACTAGGCCTAAAATAGCATAACAATCATTAATTGAATTCACAATCACTCGTATAGCTAATAAATCAAATATTTGATCAAATTGTTTTTTTTGTTTTACCATCTTACGATAAATACTGTAAATATGTTTAGGGCGACCGCTTATTTCACCTTGGATATTCATTTTATTCATTTCAGTTTGAATTTTATCCATAGCATTTTGAATATATGCTTCACGTTCACTGCGTTTTTTCTTCATTAAATTAACAATTCTAAAATACTGAACACTATCAATATAACGTAACGCAATATCTTCCAATTCCCATTTAATGGTATTAATACCTAGACGATGCGCTAAAGGTGCATAGATTTCTAATGTTTCTTTGGAAATACGAATTTGTTTTTCTCTAGCCATTGCTTTTAACGTTCTCATATTATGTAAGCGGTCAGCTAATTTAACTAATATGACACGAACATCCTTAGCTATCGCAATAAATAACTTTCTATGATTTTCCGCTTGTTGTTCCTCTTTAGAACGGTATTTAACTTTTTTTAACTTCGTTACACCATCTACAATTCGTGCAATTTCTTCATTAAACATATTCTTTACGTCTTCAAATGTATATGGTGTATCCTCTATCACATCGTGTAAAAAGCCAGCTACAATTGTTGGTCCATCTAAGCGCATTTCTGTTAATATACCTGCTACTTGAATTGGATGCATAATATATGGTAGCCCATTTTTTCGAAACTGTCCTTGATGTGCTTCATAAGCAATATGATAACTTTTTAAAACATATTGATAATCATCTGCTGATAAATAGGATTTAGCTTTATTTAGTACTTCATCAGCACTATATGGATACTCGTTATTCAATATATGACACCCCGACTTTTTAATATTTCAAATACTCTACCGATAACCGAATCATTGAAAATCAAGACATTTCTTTTCATTACTTAATTAATCCGAGTACCACTCCTATTAATTAAAGATGCGTGAGTATTAATGTAATTTTAACAAAAGTATTAAAATCTCTAAAAGATTAACTTTGGTTTAAATAATAGTTATATAATACTACAAGTTTTTAAATAAATAAATGTGATTAGATTAATGATGATACAACGATAAATAAAAAAGCGAGATAGTATTCAATCTGAATTCCTACACTCGCTTTAAAGTATATATTAATCTAATTACTAAATTAATGACTATTCATCGTAAGAAATTAAACTCATGACATCATAGTCTTTAATTTTTTCCATACCATTTAAATATTTTAATTCAATAATAAAAGCTATTCCAACAACAATACCACCTAATTTTTCTACTAATTTAATAGCCGCTTCAATTGTTCCACCTGTCGCTAATAAATCATCAGTGATTAAAACACGTTGTCCTGGTTTAATTGCATCTTTATGCATTGTTAAAACATTTGTCCCATATTCTAAGTCGTATTCATAGCGAATAACTTCACGTGGTAATTTTCCTTCTTTTCTTACAGGTGCAAATCCAATTCCCATTGAGTACGCAACTGGACAGCCAATAATAAATCCTCTTGCTTCAGGGCCTACAACAATATCAACGTTACGATCTTTTGCATACTTTACAATTTGATCAGTTGCATAACCGTATGCTTCACCATTATCCATAATAGTTGTAATATCTTTGAAACTAACACCTGGTTTAGGCCAGCCTTGTACTTCAGATACGTATTGCTTTAAATCCATTTAAAAATTTCCTCCTATGCGTTACGCTTTTTGAGCTTTAATCCAATTCTTAAGATGTGAAAAGTCATCATAAAGCATTAATTTTTCAACTTCAATTCTTGACTGTCTCGATTTATAAACTTGACTCGACTCAATAGATTGTTTACTTGGATTATCATTTATTTTAATTATACCATTTTCTTCGTAAATAAAACTTAGGTCAAGAAATACTTTTAAAATAAACTTTAAAGTATTTGGCTTAATATTTAAGTATTGACATAATTGTAAACCTTCTTTTTCTAAATTCATTTCTTTCCTAATGAATAGTGCTTTATAACTTTGTTTAAATAGATGACTACTCGGTAACCCCTCGAAATAAATTGAATGTTGATGGTGTAATACTAAATAGAGTTGTGAGTATTCTAAATGTTTTAGAGATTGTTTAACACTATCTAAATCAGTTGGTAAATCACGAAATACAATCGTATTATATGATGAATCAATTGTTTCACCGTAGTGGAAATAATTCTCCCCTAGCTTCTCTTTTTTAGAATGAATGACAAAAGCAACATTTTTAGATGACGTATCAATGTTAAGTTGTTTACGTTTACTTCTATAATCTAATATTTGCTCATTTTGAGTCGCTAAATCTTGTATCATCATTTGAGGTGTCTGATTGCCATTCCACTCATTTATTTGTAAATGTCCTATGATATTGACGGGTTGGCCTAATTCTATTTGTGTAATTAAACCACCATTTTTCCAAAATAAATGTTGTAACTTAGCTTGACCAGTTACTAATTTTAAATGATTTTTATCTTTTCCAATCGCTTTAACATCATTAACTTCTGTATCATCCAATTCAAATAAAGGTTTTTCAAAATCAGTACCAAACGGTTTCAGTATTTTAATATCATGAATATTTGATACAGTAATGTCATCTTCTGAAAGTTTAGTCGTAATATGTTTTGTTGGTTCTAAAGAAGTATGTTTAGAAAGCTGAACCATCCACTCATTTAGTCCTTTTGATAATGCATCAATATTATCAATCTCCATCGTCATTCCAGCTGCCATATGATGACCACCAAATTTAGATATCAAATCTTGATGTGCACTTAAAATTTCGAACATGGACACTTGTTCAATACTTCTAGCTGAACCTTTTGCATGATGTTGTTCTAAATCTATATTTAAAATAAGAGTGGGTAAAGCATAAGTTTCTACAATTTTTGAAGCCACAATACCTAATACTCCCTCATGCCATCCTTCTTTAGCTAAAAGTAAAAATTTGTCGCCATTTTCAACTTTTTCATTAGCCATCAATAGGGCTTCTTCTGTTATTTGAGCTACAATATCTTTACGTTCAATGTTAAATGCCTCTACTTGTTCAGCTAAAAAATTCGCCTCTTCAGAATCTTCTGCCATCAGTAATTCCGCTGCTAATGACGCATCTTCTAATCTACCTACCGCATTTAAACGAGGTCCAATAATGAAACCAATTGTTTCTTCATCTATCTCATCATTAAATCCTGCTTGATTTAATAATGATTGAATTTGAAATGGACAGGATTGATTTAAATATTTAAGACCTTCTTGAACAATCGTTCTGTTTTCATCAGTCAGTGACACTAAATCTGCAATCGTCCCAATAGTTGCAAGAACTATGAAATATTCTGGAGGATGATCTATTAAACATTGCGATAATTTGTATGCGACACCGGCTCCACATAAATATTTAAATGGATACTCAAATTCTGGATGCATAGGATGAATAATGGCATATGCTTTTGGTAATGTACGGCCTATTTCATGATGGTCTGTAACAATTACATCGACTCCTAATGCTTGTACCATTTCAATTTCTTCATGACCTTGTATTCCATTGTCAACTGTAATAATAAGTGATACGCCTTCATCGTAAGCATTTTGAAAGGCGTATTTATTGGGGCCATAACCTTCGCTAAATCGATTAGGAATATACCAACCGACTTCAGCGCCCAATTTCTGCAGTGTTTGAACTAATATCGTTGTAGATGTTACGCCATCGGCATCATAGTCTCCATATACTAATATTCTTTCATTTTTATCAATCGCTAAATTAATTCGATCAACAGCTTTTTGCATATCACTCATTAGCCATGAATCATGCTTTTTATTTGTACCATTAATTAATGTATTTATCTCATCGTACTGTGTAATCGATTTACTTTCTAAAATCTTTCTTACAATAGGAGATAAATTAAATTCCTTAATAATCTCAGACGATATATTTTGTTTAGGTGCTTCATAAAGCCATTTATATTTAGATTGAATCATAAAGTTATCCTTCCTTTTTCCACAAGCAATTATACCTAAAAAAAGAATAAATAAAAAGAGGAAGAAACACTGAATTCAATTAGAATTCTTTTGTTTCTTCCACTAATTTTATATCATATATTTAATTATACTAAGATTTTTTCATCATTTGATTTTTTCTCTTTATAAACTACAAGCTTACCGTTTTCAGATTTTTTCAACTGATGTTTCTTCATGATGCCCCATAGTGGAACTGCAATAAAGATAGAAGAGAATACACCAGATAATAATCCAATAAGTAATGCTAATGAGAAGTTAAACAGACTTGATGCACCAAAGATTAGTATGGCGATAACTACTACAACGACTGTAAGAACTGTATTAACAGAACGAGTCATCGTTTGTCTAATAGATTGGTTAACAATATCATCGATTTGATGAGGTTCTATTATAACTTTAATTTTATGAAGATTTTCTCTTACACGGTCGAAAGTAACAATTGTATCATTTATTGAGTAACCTACAATCGTTAAGATTGCAGCGATAAATGTAATATCTACTTCAAGTCTTAATAAACTGAATAAAGCAACGATAATAAATACGTCATGAAGTAATGCTAAGACAGCAGAAAGCCCCATTCTCCATTCGAATCTTAATGAAACATAGATAATAATACCAATAGCTGCATAAATTAATGCTTTCATTGCATTTTTAGCTAACTCTTGACCAATCATTGGAGAGACTGTGTTCACTGTCGGTTTATGACCATATTGATCATTAATAACTTTATTAAGTTTCAAAGTTTCATCTTTAGATAAATCATTTTTAAATTGAACTGTTGCTTGTTTATTGTCATTACCATTAATTTGAATTTGATCAGGTGTCAAACCAACATCTTTAATCGTACGTTCAACTTTCGTTTGAGATAACTTCGTATCAGAATCAAGATCTACTCTTGTACCAGATGAGAAATCAATACCTAAGTTAAGTTTAAATATACTTAGAATAATTATACCAATTACTAAAATTAAAATACTTACTCCAATTAATGGTTTTGCTAATTTAACAAAATTCCATTTTTCAAAAGCTGTTTTTAAGTCATGAACATCTACACCTTCATTGATATTATGGCGATTATTTTTATTTACACCAAACATCCAATATTTCTTCTTAAAGTAATTAGAAGAAACTAAAAGTGATAATAGTCCTCTTGATAAGAAGACAGCTGTGATGAATATCATTAAAATACCTAATAATAACATCGTAGCAAATCCTTTAACTGAACTTTGACCAAAGAAGAATAATACTGCTGCTGCTATAACCGTTGTTAAGTTTGAATCAAAAATCGTTAAGAAAGAACTTTTATTTGCTTTAGAATAAGCCTGTTTAAGCGTTCGTCCTACTCTAAGTTCATCTTTAATCCGTTCATACATGATGATGTTTGCATCTACAGCCATACCAACACCTAATACTAATGCAGCTAAACCTGGTAATGTAAGTACACCTGAAATAAAGTTAAATGCTACTAATGTTAAATAAACATATACTGTTAAAGCTATCACTGCTACAATACCTGGTAATCTGTAAAAACCTACCATAAATAAATAGATAATTGCAACACCAACCATTGATGCAAAGATTGTCTTATCTAATGCATCTTGACCAAATTGTGCACCTACAGAATTAGAATAAATTTCTTTTAAATCAACTGGTAATGAACCTGCATTTAATAATTCTGCAATTTGCTTAGCACGTTCTACGCCTTGTTGACCCTGGAAGCCACCTGAAATTTCTACACTGTCTGAATTAATGGGTTGATCTACTGAAGCGGCTGAAACGTATTTCCGTTTATCTTCAGGTTTTTCCAACTCTTTATGATAGCTATCACCTTTTTTATAGTCTAACCACACTACCATCATATTTTCTTGTTTTTTAGAAATTTCTTCTGTAACTTTTTTGAATTTCGCACGGTCTTTTAATTTAAAAGTGACTGCAGGTTCGTTTGTACCTTGTTTAAATTCTTGTTTTGCAGAACCTTGTACAATATCTTTACCTGTTAATTTAACGTGGTCATCAGCATCACGTATAGTCAGATTTGCTTGTGAGGACAAAATTTTTCGAGCTTCATCAGGATTTTTTACCCCTGCGAGTTGTACCCTAATTCTATCAGGGTCTTCAACTTGAATATGAGGCTCAGATACACCTAATACATTAACACGATTTTCTAAAGTTTGAGCAGTAGATTGTAAAGCCTTATCATCGATTTTACCATCACCGCTAAGTGGTTTAACTTGATATAATACTTCGAAACCACCTTGTAAATCCAAACCTAGATTTACATTCTTAACTACATTCTTATATGTAAAGCCCATACCTACAATCAGTAGCGCTACAATGAGTATGAATGCAATTATTCTACTTGTTTTTTTCACATGAACACCTCATTATTTACTTATGTAATTAGAATAATCTTTTAATAAACCATGTGCAAGTGAATTAAAGATTACATCTATGTGACAAGACTTATCTATCTTAACATAACCTCTTTATTAGTGTAATCAAGATAAATAGTTAATAAAAAGACATTCCATGACAACAAACTGTCGTGGAATGTCTTTTTATTATAATTTATGATGGATCAACTTGTTTAATCGCAGGTTTTTCAAATGTCATTTCAGTACCATGACCATTTACTGTGATTACAACTGCTGTTTCATCCACAGCTTTAACTGTTCCTTTGATTCCACCAATAGTTGTAATTTTTTGACCTGCTTCGATACGACTAATCATTTCACGATGTTCTTTCGCACGTTTTTGTTGCGGTCTAATTAAAAAGAAATAAAATACTATAATTAAAATTATAGGCAAGATTAATGCTGAAACATTCATTATGTTGTTCTCCTTATTAAAAGTTTTTAGGGTTCTCTACATTTAGCCCATATTGTTCGAAAAATTCTTCTTTAAAATCTAATAAACGATCTTCTCGAATGGCCTGTCTAATATCTTCCATTAATTTTAGCAGAAAATGTAAATTATGAATAGTAGTAAGACGGATACCAAACGTTTCCTCTGCTTTAATTAGGTGTCTAATATATGCACGTGTATAATTCTTACAAGTATAGCAATCACAATTCTCATCTATAGGACTAAAATCATCTGCATATTTAGCATTTTTTATAACCAATCGTCCTTGAGATGTCATACATGTTCCATTTCTAGCTATGCGTGTTGGCAACACACAATCAAACATATCCATGCCGCGAATGCTACATTCTATTAAGGCATCAGGTGATCCTACTCCCATTAAGTATCTTGGTTTATCTTCTGGCATAAATTGAACCGTATGTTCAACCATATCGTACATCACTGGTTTTGGTTCACCTACAGATAAACCACCAATAGCATATCCAGGAAAATCCAATGATACAAGTTCTTTAGCACTTTGTTCTCTTAAGTCTTTGTACTCTCCACCTTGTATAATACCAAATAATGCTTGGTCTTCTGGACGTTGATGTGCTTCAAGACATCGTTTAGCCCATCTCGTTGTACGTTCAATTGAATCTTTTACATATTTATATTCGGCAGGCATAGGTGGACACTCATCAAATGCCATCATAATATCTGAACCTAAGTCATTTTGAATTTGCATTGATTTTTCTGGACTTAAAAACAACTTAGAGCCATTTGTATGATGTCTAAATTCGACACCCTCTTCTGATATTTTTCTAAGATTACTCAAGCTAAATACTTGGAAACCACCAGAATCTGTAAGAATAGGGCCATCCCAATTCATGAACTTATGTAAGCCCCCAGCTTGTTTGATAATATCATTTCCAGGTTGTAACCACAAATGATATGTATTTCCTAATATAATTTTAGCTTCAATTTGTCTTAACTCTTCTGGACTCATTGTTTTAACTGTTGCTTTCGTACCTACTGGCATAAACATGGGTGTCTCAAATGAGCCGTGGGGTGTATGAATAATCCCTAAACGTGCACCTGATTGCTTACAAGTTTTAATGTGCTCATAAGTTACTGCTGGCATAATCTGTACCTCTCATTCATTAAATTATTAACATTGCATCTCCAAAACTAAAGAATCTATATTTAAGTTTTACCGCTTCTTTATAAGCATTCAAAATATATTCTCGACTACTAAAAGCAGAGACTAACATCACTAATGTTGATTTGGGCAAATGAAAATTAGTAATTAACCCATCAATTGCTTTATATTCAAAACCTGGATAAATAAATATATCTGTCCAACCACTTGTGGCAACAAATTGTTCATGATCACGACGAATGGTTTCTAACGTTCTAGTAGACGTTGTACCTACAGAAATAATTCTATGCCCATTTTCTTTAGTTTTATTCAGAATATCTGCCGTTTCTTTAGTCATTTGATAGTATTCACTATGCATTTCATGATCATTAATATCCTCCACACTTACTGGTCTAAAGGTACCTAGGCCAACGTGTAGTGTAATAAATGCAATATTGACACCTTTATCTTTTATTTTCTGTAAAAGCTCATCTGTAAAATGTAACCCTGCAGTAGGCGCTGCAGCGGAACCATTTTCTTTAGCATATACAGTTTGATATCTATCCGGATCGTCTAAACGTTCTTTAATATAAGGTGGTAAAGGCATTTCACCTAACTCATCTAAGCGTTCTTCTAAAATACCTTCAAAATGTAGACGCATAATACGCCCACCTTGTTCTAATTCTTTTATACATTCAGCAATGATTTTGCCGTTACCAAATGATAAAGTATTACCTACTTTAATACGTTTTGCTGGTTTTAATAACACTTCCCAGTCATTGTCCTCTATCCTAGTAAGCATTAACATTTCTACCTTTGCACCTGTTTCTTCTTTCAAACCGAATAAACGCGCTGGCATAACACGTGTGTCATTTAACACTAATGTATCTCCAGTTTCAAAATAATCCATAATATCTGTAAAGTGTTTATGTGCAATATTTCCAGTCTTTCTACCTAGCACAAGTAATCTACTTTGATCTCTATTTTTTAAAGGTGTCTGAGCAATCAATGATTCAGGTAAATGATAATCAAACTCCTCAACGTTCATATTATTCCCTCATTCTTTAGTTTTTTTGAAATGTTCATAGGCAAATGGTGTTGCTTTTCTACCTCTTGGTGTTCGTTCTATAAATCCTTTTTGTATTAAAAAGGGTTCATAGACATCTTCGATTGTAATACGTTCTTCTCCAATTGACACTGCTATCGTATCCAGTCCCACAGGGCCTCCATTATATTGATTAATAATACAATTCATCATTTTATGATCAATGTAATCTAAGCCTTCATCATCCACTTGTAATAAGTTTAAAGCTTGCTTTGTTGTTTCGATATAAATTTGTTCATCTTCATTTACTTGTTGAAAATCTCTTACTCTTTTTAGTAGTCGATTTGCAACACGAGGTGTTCCTCTTGAACGCTTAGCAAGCTCAACTGCACTTTCATCATCAATTTTTGTACCTAATACTTCAGCAGTTCGAATAATGATTTCTTTTAAATCTGATTCCGAATAGTACTCTAATCTTAAATGGACACCAAATCGATCTCTTAAAGGGCCTGTTAAACTTCCAGCACGTGTTGTCGCACCTACTAGAGTAAAAGGTGGTAAATCAATACGTATACTACGTGCTTCATCACCTTTACCGATAATAATATCTAAGAAAAAATCCTCCATAGCAGAGTATAAAACTTCTTCTACTACACTACTTAAGCGATGAATTTCATCAATAAATAAAACATCGCCAGGTTGTAACCCAGATAAAATTGCCGCTAAATCTCCAGGTCGCTCTAATGATGGACCAGATACAGTTCTTATATTGACTTCCATTTCATTAGCAATAATATTTGAAAGTGTCGTTTTACCTAATCCTGGAGGGCCAAAAAGTAATACATGATCTAATGGCTCATCCCTTAGTTTAGCCGCTTTTATAAAAATTTCTAAATTGTTCTTTATTGATGATTGCCCAATATATTGTTTTAATTTAGTTGGTCTGAGTGAGAATTCAAAAGAAGATTCTTCATTGTGTAATGATTGATCTACCATTCTATCATCCATATTTATCCCCCCAGTTATCGTTCATAATATTAAGATACAAGCGTTTTTAAACCAATCTTAACTGCTTCATCAACAGAGTGAATGGATGTTTTATTAAGTACTTTTTCAACTTTAGAAAGCTCTCTCTTAGAGTATCCTAAAGCTGCAAGCGCTAATAACGCTTCCTTAATTATATTGTCATTTTCTTCAACTTGTCCCTCAACTTGTAACAAGGTCTCACTAGTCTCTTCTGTAATCTTAACTTTACCTTTTAAATCTAATACAATTTGTCGTGCAGTCTTTTTACCTATACCAGGAAATTTAGTTAGATAAGTATCATTTTCATTTTCAATTGCACGTTTAACTTCGTTAGGTGTACTTGTGGCTAGAATAGCTAAAGCTGATTTAGGGCCTATACCTGTAACTTTTATTAAGCTTAAGAACATCTCTTTTTCTTCTTCGCTAATAAAACCATATAATAATTGTGCGTCTTCTCTTACAATAAGTGAAGTAAAGACTTTACATTCTTGATTTAAATATTTTTGAAATCGATATGAATTTGGAGTTTGAATTTCATAACCGATACCACTAGACGTTTCTACAACAATATGTGTTGGAAACAATTGAGATAAATGTCCTTTTATATAAGCGTACATAAATACCTTCCTTACATACTCATACTAATTAATTCAACTTTATAAACATGTTGAATATTTCTCAAAGTGCCCATGACCTTTTCTATTGATAATGATTGATCTTTTGCACTCAAAGAGAGTGTAATCGTTGCTTTTTCTTCCATTGGAACACTTTGATGAATAGTTAAAACGGATAACGCTAGTTTTGAAATAATTTGTAGTACTTGAGCAAGCATTCCTACTATATCATTAACATAGAGAATCAAGGTGAATTCACGGTGTTCAAAAATCTTGTCATCTACAGGAAAAATAGTATCTCTATATTTATAAAAAGCACTTCTTGATAGATTAAACTGCTTAACTGCTTCATAAATGGACAGTGTGGAATCATTTTTTAAAGCGTCTTTAATTTTAAGCGTTTTAACCACTGATTCTGGTAAAACGTCTTCACGTATTAAATAAAACTTTTTATAATCTTTGCTGTCCACTAAAAAGCCCTCCTATTCGACGAATTCAAATTCTCCCCCAAGTATTCTAACAATATCACCATTACTACATCCACGTTCTCTTAATGCATCATCAATACCCATAGAGCGCATTTGACGTGCAAAGCGTCTTACTGCTGGATCACTATTAAAGTCTGTCATTTTAAACATGCGTTCGATTGCATTACCGCTTACTACATAGGCACCATCATCATCTCTTGTAATCGTAAATTTATCTTGAGATGGCGTATGTTTATATAATACGCGATTAACACCTGCATCTTCATCTTCTTCTACACTAAAATCAATATCTTTTACTTCTTCTAATTTATCAGCAATTGTATATAGTAATTGATCAATATTATCTCTTGTAATTGTAGAAACTGGAACAATAGTTACCTCTTCATCAATTTCTTTTTTAAATAATTCTAGGTTATCTTTTGCTTCCGGTATATCCATTTTATTTGCCACTATAATTTGAGGTCTATCTTCTAATCTTTGTTTATAATTTATCAGTTCATTATTGATGATTTGATAATCTTCAAGTGGATCTCTTCCTTCAGAACCACTCATATCTATCATATGAACAATAACTTTTGTTCTCTCAACATGACGTAAAAATTGATGACCTAAACCAACTCCTTCTGAAGCTCCTTCAATTAAACCTGGTAAATCTGCCATTACAAAACTTCTATGATCAGGTGTTGAAACCACACCTAAATTTGGTTTAATTGTTGTAAAATGATAAGCACCAATTTTAGGTTTTGCCTTAGATACAATAGACAACAATGTTGATTTCCCTACACTTGGGAATCCAACGAGTCCCACATCAGCAAGTAGCTTTAATTCTAAGGTAACATCTAGCTCTTCTCCAGGTTCTCCATTTTCACTAAAGTCTGGAGCTGGATTTCGAGGGGTTGCAAAACGTGAATTTCCTCGACCTCCTCGACCTCCTCGAGCAATGACTGCACGTTGACCTTCTTCAACTAAATCTGCTAAAACTTCTTCTGTTTCTACACTTTTAATAATGGTACCAGGAGGCACTTTTAAAACTAGGTCTTCCGCATTTTTACCATGCATATTACTACTTTGACCATTTTCACCTTTTTTAGCCTTAAAATGACGTTGAAATCTAAAGTCTAAAAGTGTTCTTAAACCTTCATCAACTTCAAAAATAACTGAAGCACCTTTACCGCCATCACCACCGGCAGGGCCACCAAATGGTACATATTTTTCTCTACGATAAGCAGTAATACCATTACCTCCATCGCCTGCTTTTAGAGATATTTTTACTTGATCGACAAACATATATCTCACCTCTTTTTATATATTTTATTAATTCATCGCTAATATTATATCATTAACTCTAAAACGTTAGATTCTATTATAATCATTTTTAAACAAAAATAAAACACCAGAAGTCTTCACTTCTGGTGTTAATTAGACAAAAATTATTCAGCTACTGCATATACAGAAACTTGTTTTTTGTCGCGACCTTTACGTTCGAAACGAACAACGCCGTCGATTTTAGCGAATAATGTATCATCGCCACCACGACCTACATTTTCACCAGCATAAATTTTAGTACCGCGTTGACGATATAAAATTGAGCCACCTGTTACGAATTGACCGTCTGCACGTTTAGCACCTAAACGTTTTGATTCTGAGTCACGTCCGTTTTTTGTAGAACTTACCCCTTTTTTAGATGCGAAGAATTGTAAGTTTAATTTTAACATCGGGATACACCTCACTTATAATTTAATCTGATATTTTCATTATATTCATCTTCAATCGTTTGTAAAGACACAAGCATTGCTTGAAGAATTAATTGTGCTTGCTCATTGTTAGTGTCTACTGATCTAATATGAAAATGACCACCGTCATCATCATAATCGATATCCGGCTTTTCAGAAGTTAAACTTAAAATAGCATTTACACTTCCAAAAAGAACAGCTGAAGCCCCTGCACAAACAATATCATAGCCATAATCACCATGATTAGCATGGCCATCCATAATGACGTCTGTTACTTTACCTTCATCATTAATTGAAATATCAACAGTAATCATAATTAAGCGTTGATTTTATCAATTGTTAATTTAGTATAAGGTTGACGATGACCTTTTTTACGTTTTGAATCTTTACGACGTTTGTAAGTGAAAACAGTAATTTTTTTACCGCGACCTTGTTTGTTCACAGTAGCAGTTACTGTAGCTCCTTCAACAGTTGGAGCACCAACTTTAACTGAATCTCCACCTACAAATAATACTTTATCAAATGTGAATGAATCACCTTCATTAACATCTAATTTTTCAACGAAGATCTCTTGACCTTCTTCTACTTTAATTTGTTTACCGCCTGTTTCGATAATAGCAAACATACTTTGCACCTCCTATAATTATAAGTCACGCCATATACAGGTGATAAAATAAAAACATTTTAACGCTTAAACCTGTATTTGAGCGGTTGTATGTAGCTATAAAACTACTCAACTACTGCATCTTACCATTACTTATATTCAATGTCAATCTATTATATTGGCTTTTTAAAAAATTTAAAGAATATAGGCATAAAAATAATTAATAAAATAATATTTAATATAAGTGTTGGGATAATACGTAGTAATATAAAATTTAGTAAATCAAATTCTACATAGCTAATGACAGAATATATAATTGCTACAAATATTTCAAGAATCATTACACCAATGATACTGAACCAATATACCATAATATAGTCTCGGTAAAAAATCTTCAAGAATTTATTAAATATTGTTATTAAGAATATATAACCAAACAAATATAAACCATATACACTGCCAAAGTAGATATCAGTTATAATACCTAAAAAAATGCTTAGTAATAATGTGACCATAAATGGTCTATAAATTGATAAAAGTAATAAATACATTAAAGTTAAATGAGGAACTAAGATAAATGTTAGGTTTCCTATATGAAAAGGAATAACTAAACTAATAAGTGTATCAAGATAAAAAACGATGATACCAATCATTATATAAACGAACGCTTTCATTATCGGGTCTCTCTTTCATTGAAATCCGTATTATTACTTTTTTTCGCTATGTATACATGTTGAATATCTGATAAATTAGCTCCAGTTTTCACTCTCACTTCTTTTGCTAAACCATATTCATCATTTTCTACCTTCGTCACTTCTCCTATGTATAAATCACTTGGCAATTGGTCGGCTAATCCACTTGTTACTACTTTGTCACCTTTTGAAATTTTATCCTTATTATTGATATTACTAATAATTAATTCCTGAGTTTTATTATCATAGTGATCAATTAATCCAAAAACATTTTTAGAATGATGTTGAATATTGACTGATAGTTTTCCAGCTCTTGTACTCGTAGAAAGTAAATCAACTTGAGAAGAAAATTGATTCACTCTAGTTACTCTTCCAATTAAACCATCACTAGTAAACACTGCCATATTATTGCTTACACCAGCTTTTTTACCTTTATCAATAATCACTGTATTCATCCATTGATCTGGATTACGTGCTATGATGGCACCTGAAATTGCATCGTATTTTGAAGCATCAGTCATATCAAGTTCTTTTTTTAAGTTTTTATTTTCAGCTTCTAATGCTTCGTTTTTTGCTTTTAATTGATTAACTTCATTATGATTTGATTTGTTAGATTTTAAGAAGTTACCTATAGCTCCAGTCACAAAGTTTACCGGGTAACTAATTACTCTCTGACCAAATGACACTGAGTCCCCCACATATTGCTCAGGAGGTGATTGAGTTTGTGAACGAATGGACAAACCAATCAATGCAATAAAAATAATTATTGCACAAAAAACAACAATTAACTTGTTATTTTTAAAAAAATTTAACACTCATAACACCTCTACTATTTATTTTAAACTATTATATTCTATTTTATATTACTCTAGGATTGAAATAAAGAATAATATTAAATATTATCTTCAAAGAAGAAAAAAGGAACAAGTTAGAATCTTCATTGAATTCTAGTACTTGCTCCTATCAAATGTCATCTTATTTAATTTTACGATTTTTTATTCGACTTATCTTTTTTATCTTCTTCATAGAGCGTTTCATCTTTTCTCCATTTCGAAAATAAATTTTGTGCTTTTGCTTGTTCATTTGCTTGTTTTTCTTTAGATTGTTCAGACATACATTACACCAACCTTCAAAAGATTATTGTATCTATTCTAGACATTAACGCATTTATTTATTTTTTTCAAATTATATTTTTTAATACTCATTCTGAGGTTTTAAAGTAATTGATTGTCCTAGACGATTTAATTCCTGTTCCATTTCAATTTCCGTACTAAAGACTTTAATCGTATCACTTCCGAATTTATAGATGATAAATTCATTATCTCTTTGCCCTACAATGTAATTTTCATTATATCCCATCCTAACTATACCTGAAACTTCCATAAATTCTTTTTTATCTATAAATTTAAATACATTTTTCGTTTGACTAGCAGGAATATTCTGAAGTAAATTGTTTTCTTCTATAGTATAACTTTTTCCATTAGTGGGCACTGGTGTTGATGTTTGATTACTTGGTAGAAGCTCGAATTGGTTACTAAGAGGTTGATTCATAGGATTCCAGTCCTGTTCTCTTAAAAATGGGGCATATTTTAATGCAAAATAAACAATACTAAGGATTGCAATAACTGCTACTATATTTTTAAAAATACTAAATACCATTCGCAATTAAATCCCTCCAATTTTAAACCTAAATTATTATAAATATAAAATAGATTTCATCCATCGGTCTAAAGAAGTAAATTAAGTAAATTCTTTAGACTGATTAACATTTTCTTAAAATATATTATAATAATTAATATCACTCGTAAAATAAATTTAGAGGAGTGTGAGAAATGAACATTCTTACAATTATTTTACTTATCTTGCTTGCAGTTATACTTTTTAAAGTAGGATTTGCACTTTTAAGATTTTTAATCTCTGCTGCTTTTATTATTCTCGGACTGTATTTAGCCTATCAAGGTGTTCTTTGGATTTTAGAAAATTTTAATGTGCTTTCAGCTTATATAAGATAATGAAAAAGCTAGTTACTTTTCAATGTAATTGATACAATCTATCCCTTTATTAATTCGTTTATGATTGTATTGTATGAAAAGTTAACTAGCTTTATTTACGATTGCTTTGAGACAAGTATTCATAAATTTTATATATTGTTGCTAATAGTAACCCAAATATCGTTCCAGTTACTATATCACTAATGAGTACAATATATAATTGAGTATGCGTTTGGTTAACGAATACTCCAATAAAAGAAAAAGTTGTAATACCAACAATCGATAATAATACAGTATTAAGTGTTTCTTTTAAACGAATTGTTTCTTGTTTAATATTCAATCTCATTATGTAAATAATAGGTATTAATACCCCTATGATTAAAAATAAAGTCATCGTACACCTCTAAATATATAATTAAGGTTTATTATACTAAAATTTTAACAATGAGACTATAAATACTTTTTAACCTTTTATACGAAATATCCCTCCTCTACTAAACTAGTAAATTTTTGATCACCGATAATAATATGGTCAAGTAATTCAATGCCAAGAATTTGTCCACATTCTTTAAGTCTAATGGTAGTAGCAATATCTTCTTTTGAAGGCGTCACATCTCCAGATGGATGATTATGAATCACAATTATTGCATTACATGAAGCTCTAATGGCAGCATTAAAGACTTCTCTCGGGTGTATCACTGAAGAGTTTAATGTTCCTATAAATATAGTTTCTTCTTTAATCACTATATTTTTAGTATTTAAAAATAAAGCAACTAAATGCTCTTGAGTTAAATCTTTCATTTTAGACATCATCATATCTGCGACATCTTTAGGAGATTTAATCTTTACTTTTTCAATCGAATTACGTTTATTTATTCTTTCTCCCAATTCGAAAGCGGCTTTTAATGTCACTGCTTTATGCAATCCTATACCTTTTATTTTTAACAAATCATGTATTGAAAGTAATTTTAATTCTTTTAAATTATTTACTTTATTAATCATTTCATTCGCAATATCAATACTTGAAACCCCTCGTCGTCCAGTGTTAATTAAAATTGCTAATAATTCACTGTTAGACAAACTTTTTTCACCATATTGAATGAGTCTCTCTTTAGGAAGCTCACTTTTGGCCATATCTTTAATTTTCAAAAACATCACCTTTTCTTTATTAGTTACATAATATTGTTGGAAAAATTAATTAATAAAATATATGAGATTGAAATAAAAGGAATAAGTGGGATTTTACGTATCTTAAAACGAAACATGATGATATAAAACATAAGACCAATTGCACAAGTTAATAATATTAGATGAAGCATAAATTCATAAGTATAAAATATAGAAAGTATACTAAGTAATAAAATATCACCGTACCCTATACTTTTAGAATTTAACAGAAAAAATGTATGTAATAGAAAGAAAATAAATATAAATGAAATCAAATGTAATGAAGAAATATATATACCGACAATGAAAAAAATGAGGATTAAGTTACTGTTGATTGTTAATGTTTGAATATCGGTTAGAGACATCGTTATCAACATTAAACAAGTTAATATAAAGAGAGAATAATTTATATGTATATCGATAAATATTAAATATGGGACAATAAGAAACGATAATATTTCACCTATAATATAGGAACGCTTTAAAGGATTTGAACAACATCTCGAGCGTCCTTTTAAGAATATGAAACTTAATAATGGTATAGTATCAAACCACTTTAATGATGTATGACAATAATCACATTGGGATCGTCGCTTGAAATATTGAAGATTCACTTTCTCTATACTTGAAAATTGATATAAAAAACTAAATATTACACTACACGTAAATGCTAATAATACTATTATACTTATCACCTCATATCATTCATTATAACTAAAATATGGTCTAAGTAAATGGAATAACGAGGATTAGATTAAATTCATTTCAATAAATAAATATATCTTCTTTAAAGCATTTTAAATTCAATAAAATGAATAAAACTTTTATTAAAAATAATCAGTCTACTCTTAATCTATCAATTATATAACTAATAAAAAAGCTATGAAGAAGTTTAATTTGTAACTTTCTTCATAACTATATTTAGACATTTAACATACTATATATTATGAATTAAATTCAACTTTCGATTTTACTTCACTTATAAAATATAAACTACCTGTAATCAATAAGCCCTCACCATCATAATGATTTATAAAATCTACATAATCATCAATATATTCGATGTTATCAGCATCTATACTCTCAAGTAATTCTTGTTTAGATAAGGCTTTATGAAAATCAAATTCAGTAAAATAAAAGGTACCAGCTAAATTTTGTAATTTACTTAACATTTCGTTTACAGGTTTACCTTTAATGGCTGAAAATAAAACATCCATTTTCTCAAGATCATAATAATTTTTGATTGTTGAAACTAATGCTTCAACACTTTCATTATTATGTGCTCCGTCAATAATAATAAGAGGCTTTTCTTTAACTTGCTCAATACGTCCTGTCCAACAAACACTTTCAATAGCATCAATCATTTTATTAAAATCTAATTCAATAATATTTTCTTCGTTCAACTCTATTAAAGCTGTAATAGCTAATGAAGCATTTTCTTTTTGATGATCACCTATCATATCTAAGATGATTGTTTCTAACTCATAATCTTTATATCTATAAGTAAATTCATCATCTTCAGATACAATAATGATTTCTCTATCTAGTTCAATTGGCTTTGCATTCTGATTTTCCGCTAAATCTCTAATGTATTTTAAAGCTTCCTCATTTTTTACTGCATAGATGACGGGTACATTAGGTTTTATGATAGCACCTTTATCTTTTGCGATATCTAAATACGTACTTCCTAAAATATCAGTATGATCTAATCCTATACTTGTCAAAATTGAAAGAATAGGAGTAAACACATTAGTTGAGTCATTTTTAATTCCTAGTCCCGCTTCTACAATAACGAAATCTACAGGATGTATATCTCCAAAATATAAAAACATCATTGTTGTTATAATTTCAAATTCTGTTGCAGAACCGAGTTCGGTTTCTTGTTCTAACGCTTCACTTACTGGTTTAACTCGCTTTACTAATTCAACTATTTCGTCATTTGAGATCGGATAACCATTTAAACTAATTCGTTCATTAAACGTTTCAATAAAAGGAGAAGTAAATGTTCCAACTTCATATCCATTCTCAACTAATGCAGCTCTTAAATAAGCTACTGTAGAACCTTTACCATTTGTTCCACCCACATGAATACCGCGAATATTTAATTGAGGATTATTTAAGTGGTTAAGCATCCATTCCATTCTTTTAACACCAGGTTTAATACCAAACTTAGTGCGCTCATGTATCCAATATAAGCTATCTAGGTAATTCATTGACAATTCTCCTATGCTTTTAATTGTTCAATTCTGTTTTTAACACCATTATATTTTTCTTGATATTTTTGTTGTTTTTCGCGCTCTTCATTTATAATCTTTTCAGGTGCTTTATTAACAAAATTCTCATTTGATAATTTTTTATCAACACGGTCTAACTCTTTTTGAAGTTTGTCTAACTCTTTCTCTAAGCGTTCAATTTCTTTATCCATATCAATAAGTCCCTCTAACGGTAAAATTACTTTACCAGCAACTACTACCGCTGTCATCGCTTTTTCAGGAATATCTACATTTGTATCAATGGTTAATTCACTTGGATTACAAAATCTGTGAATATAATCAGCATTTTTTTCTAAGATTGTTTCAATTTCTTCATTTTTAGCTTGAATGAGAATAGGGATTGATTTAGAAAGTGGTGTATTGACTTCTACGCGTGATTGTCTCACAGATTTAATAATTTCAACTAATTGTTCCATTGTCTGTTTACTTTCATCAAACACAAACTCTTCTTTAACTGTCGGCCATGCTGCTTTTACAATTGTTTCTCCTTCATGCGGTAAACTTTGCCAAATTTTTTCAGTTACAAATGGCATAAATGGATGTAGCATTCTCATTATTTGATCAAGTGTATAACTTAGAACAGAACGTGTTGTTTGTTTTTGAGATTCATCTTCACCATTCATTGGTATTTTACTCATTTCAATATACCAATCACAGAATTCATCCCAAATAAAGTTATATAAAGCACGTCCAACTTCACCAAATTCATATTTTTCACTCAGATTAGTAACGGTCTCTATTGTTTCATTTAGTCGTGTTAAAATCCATTTATCCGCTAAAGATAAATTACCAGATAAATCAATGTCTTCCACTTTAAAGTCTTCTCCAATATTCATCAAGCTAAAGCGAGCGCCATTCCAAATTTTATTAATAAAGTTCCATACAGATTCAACTTTTTCGGTAGAATAACGTAAGTCATTACCTGGAGAAGAACCAGTTGCTAAGAAGTAGCGTAAACTATCTGCTCCGTATTTTTCGATGACATCCATTGGATCTACACCATTACCAAGTGATTTACTCATTTTACGACCATCTTCAGCTCTTACTAAACCATGAAGAAGTACATCATTAAATGGTCGTTTACCAGTAAATTCTAATCCTTGGAAAATCATTCTTGCTACCCAGAAGAAGATAATATCATAACCAGTTACAAGAACATTCGTTGGATAGTAATGTTGATAATCTTTTGCTTCTTCATTAGGCCAACCTAAAGTTGAGAATGGCCATAACGCACTTGAGAACCATGTATCTAACACATCTTCATCTTGAGTCCAATTTTCGATATCAGCAGGCGCTTCTTCTCCAACATATACTTCACCTGTTTCATTATGATACCAAGCTGGAATTTGGTGACCCCACCATAATTGTCTAGAAATAGTCCAATCTCTAATTTCTTCCATCCAACGATTAAATGTATTTTCAAAACGTGGTGGATAAAAATCAATTCGATTATCTGTTTTTTGATTATCTAGTGCTTGTTGCGCAAGTGGTTTCATTTTTACAAACCATTGTGTAGATAAATAAGGTTCTACTACTGCACCAGAACGTTCTGAATGACCTACAGAATGCATATGTTCTTCAATTTTAATCACTAAATCTTGAGCTTTTAAATCTTCTACTAATTTTTTACGACATTCGAAACGGTCTAAACCAGCATACTGAGATGCATTGTCATTCATTTTTCCATTTTCATCCATTACGATAATGTTTTCTAAATGATGTCTCTGACCAATTTCAAAGTCATTAGGATCATGTGCAGGTGTAACTTTCATAGCACCACTACCAAATTCAATATCAACATACTCATCTGCTAAAATTGGTAATTCTCTACCTATAATTGGTAAAATCACTTTTTTTCCGATGACATCTTTATAACGTTCATCATTTGGATTAACGACTATAGCAGTATCCCCTAGCATTGTTTCAGGACGAGTTGTGGCAATTTCAATATATCCATTACCATCAGCATAAGGATATTTAAAATGATAAAAATGACCTTGCACATCTTCATGAATCACTTCTATATCTGACAATGCTGTACGTGCGACTGGATCCCAATTTATAATTCGCTCTCCACGATAAATAATTCCTTTATTATATAAATCAACAAATACTTTTCTAACCGCTTTACTTAAGCCATCATCAAGAGTAAAACGTTCTCTACTATAATCAAGACCTAAGCCTAATTTAGCCCATTGTTTACGAATAAAAGATGCATATTCTTCTTTCCAAGACCAAGCATGTTCTAAAAATTTTTCACGTCCTATATCATGACGAGAAATACCTTGTTCTTTTAATTTAGCATCTACTTTAGCTTGTGTGGCAATACCCGCATGATCCATACCAGGTAAATAAAGCGTATCGTATCCTTGCATACGTTTCATTCGAGTAATAATATCTTGTAATGTTGTATCCCAAGCATGTCCTAAATGTAATTTACCAGTCACATTCGGTGGTGGAATAACAATTGTATATGCTTCTCTAGATTCATCTTCTAGAGGTTTAAAGTATTCATTTTTTACCCATTCTTCATAACGCCCCGCTTCAACTTCACGAGGATTATACTTTGATTCCATTTTCATTGAAATAACCTCCTAAAATAAAAAAGCATCCTTCCTAATATATAGGACGAATGCTCCGTGGTACCACCTAAATTCAAGACGATACCTCCATATCTTCTTGCACTTATTTATGATTAACGCTCATACACGCTTCTATCTACTATTATATGTGTATTCAATAAAAGAACTTGTGGGCTACCTTCAGTTTGATCATTATACATATTTACACCGTCCATATGCTCTCTTTGATAAGTATCAAACGTACTCTTCCCAAAAAATATATTTAATTACTAATTAATAATATAATAGAAAACAATGATAAGTCAATCTTTTGGAGGAATATTTATGAACGCATGTGCCTTTGGAACTACAGACCCTATTTATTTAGATTATCATAATAAAGTATGGGGACAACCAGATTTTAATAGTCTTTCACTTTTCAAATTACTTGCACTTGAATCTCAACATGCTGGTTTATCTTGGTTAACTATATTAAAAAAGAAAGAGGCTTATGAAAAAGCATTTCATCAATTTGATCCTATAAAAATTTCTAAAATGACAGAGAAAGATATTAATGCTTTAATGACCTTTCCAAATATCGTACATAATAGAAAGAAATTAGAAGCCATAGTATCTCAAGCTAAGGGTTATTTACAAATTGAAAAAGAATATGGTAGCTTCAGTAAGTTTTTATGGTCATATGTTGATGGACATCCCATTGATTTGCACTATAAAACTCCTTCAGAACGTATCACAGTTGATGAAAGAGCAAAACAACTTTCAAAAGATTTAAAAACTTATGGTTTTAAATTTTTAGGACCTGTGACTGTATTCTCTTTTATGGAAGCGGCTGGTCTATATGATGCTCACTTAGAAGGATGTCCTTCAAAACCTAATCATTAAATATTAAAAGGAGTAGAACAGATTATTTTGAATTCGTAGTTCTACTCCTTATGATTGATTATCACTTTTTTTACGTTTTAAAAAGTAATTAATTATTGGTGCTACTAAAAATAATATAAAAAATATCCTAAAGATGTGAAAACTTGATATCTTAGCAACATCTGCACCAGTAGCTATGGCAACTAGCACAATTTGACTCATACCTCCAGGAGCTCCACCTAAAAATAATTCGTTTAATGAATTATGAGTAAACAAATGAACCATAAAGACCATCAAAAATGACCCTAAAATTAAACTTATATTTTGATACATAATTGCTATAGCAATGCGACCTTTTAAATCACCTAATAAATGTGCAATTTGTAAACCAATTCTAATCATATAAATCACTTGTGCAAAAGCAAGAATATAATTATCTAAAGTAAAAATCAGATGAGTTGATAAGTTCCAAACAATTAAAACGATAATTGGAGCGAGTAATTGTTTTGTTGGAAAATTTATTTTTGACATTAAGAAATAAACAAAAGCTATACTAATCATAATTAAGGCAATTTGGGGCACATTTAAAGCTCTTGTTAATGGTGTAGCTTTATGAATCATCTCTTCACTTGATGATGAATTGCTAAATAAAAAAGAAATCAGTGGTACAAGTACGACTACAAAAATAACTCTAGAAGTTTGGGTTAAACTTACTACTAAGATATTTGCTTTTTTATCTTCTTCAGCCATAATTAACATTTGACTTAAAGCACCAGGTATGACACTCAAGATAGCAGTTTCAGTATTAACTCTTGCAATTTTTTTGAAAAAATAAGCAATCAATAATGATAACGTGATGAGTAAAACAGTCACCGTCACAATGGTTAACCACTCATTTTTGATATCGTTAATGACTTGTGACGTAAACGTAGATCCTATTTGTACTCCAAGTAATATTAAGCCAATCTGACTAATCCAAAAAGGCCATTTAATATTTAGTTTTAGTACTTTAACCACAATAATTGAGGCTATAATGGGCCCAAACATAAAGGGTAAAAGCATATGAGATAATTTTAATATTAAACTCATGATCATCGCTATTATTAATAATATAATATTATTTAGCCAAATTCGCCTCAAAAATCATCACTTCTTTCTAGATTAAAAGCATTTAAATTAAAAAAAGTGGAACGTGATATGATCTCATCTTTGTTCCACTTTTATTATATTAACTTTTAAATATTAAACAATTCTGCTTAATGCATTATCAAAAGCATGAATCGTTTTTTCAATATCTTCTTTGGTATGTGCGGTAGATAAGAATGTTCCTTCAAACTGAGAAGGTGGTAAAAATATGCCTTCTTTAGCCATTTCTCTATACATATTACTAAATAGCTCTAAATCACTTTGATTCGCTTCTTCAAAGTTGGTTACAGGTCCTTTATTTAAGAAATAACCAATCATAGAACCAGCTCTATTTACTGTAATAGGAACATTATGTTTAGCAAATACCTCTTTAAGTCCTTTTTCTAATATATCGCCTAATTCTTGGAAATACTCATATGATTCAGGCGTTAATTGATTTAGTGTTTCATAACCACTTGTCATTGCTAAAGGATTACCAGACAGAGTTCCCGCTTGATAAATATTACCTACTGGAGCAATTTTATCCATAATTTCTTTTTTGCCTCCAAAAGCACCTACAGGTAAACCACCGCCAATCACTTTTCCTAAGCATGTGATATCTGGTGTCACACCAAAATAACCTTGAGCACAGTTATACCCTACTCGGAAACCTGTCATGACTTCATCAAAGATAAGTAAAGAACCATATTCTTTAGTGACTTCCCTTAATCCTTCTAAGAAACCTTTTTTAGGAGGAACAACCCCCATATTTCCTGCAACTGGTTCTACTATCACACCAGCAATATCATCTCCATAATTTTCAAATGCTACTTTAATCGCCTCTAAATCATTATAAGGTACTGTAATTGTGTTTTTAGCTGTGCCTTCAGGTACTCCTGGTGAATCTGGAAGACCTAAAGTTGCTACACCTGAACCTGCTTTGATAAGCAATGAATCGCTATGTCCGTGATAGCATCCTTCAAACTTAACAATTTTATTTCTACCAGTGTAACCTCTAGCAAGTCTTAATGCCGCTAAAGTAGCTTCAGTACCTGAAGAAACCATTCTTACTTTTTCAATTGAAGGCACTCTTTCAATAACAAGTTCAGCTAATTTGTTTTCTTCTAGTGTTGAGGCACCAAAACTAGTACCTTTATCTACAGCATCATGTAATTTACTAATGACTTGTTTATTTTTATGACCCAAAATTAATGGTCCCCAACTTAATACGTAATCAATGTATTCATTGCCATCTATATCATAAATTTTCGAACCTTCACCATGATCCATAAAAATTGCTGGTGTATCTACTGATTTAAATGCTCTTACAGGGCTATTGACACCACCAGGCATAAGTGTTTCAGCAATGTGCATTGCTTCTTGTGATTTTTCATAAGTCATTAACTCGTTCCTCCTTAACCATTATTTATCTAAGTAACGGCAAATATCTTTCGCGAAATAAGTAATAATCATATCTGCGCCCGCACGTTTCATTGATACCATTTGTTCCATAACCACACGTTCTTCATCTATCCAACCATTTTGAGACGCTGCTTTAGTCATAGCATATTCACCACTAACATTATAAGCAATAACAGGAATATTAGTGTTATTTTTTACATCTCTAACAATATCTAAATAACTTAAAGCTGGTTTAACAATCATCATGTCTGCACCTTCTTTTAAGTCACTTTCTAATTCTCTTAGTGCTTCTAAACGATTAGCTGGATCCATTTGATATGTTTTTCTATCTCCAAATGAAGGAGTTGAATCTGCAGCATCTCTAAATGGTCCAAAGAAACTAGAAGCATACTTAATGCCATAGCTCATAATTGGAATATTATAGTACCCAGCTTCATCTAAACCTTGTCGAATTTCAGTAACAAAACCATCCATCATATTACTTGGAGCAATAATGTCAGCGCCAGCTTCGACTTGGGAAATTGCTGTTTTAACTAATAATGGTAAAGATTTGTCATTATCAACATCATGCGTATGTTCATCAATGATACCGCAATGACCATGATCCGTATATTCACATAAACAAGTATCAGCAACGATTAATAAATCTTTATGAAGTTTTTTTGCTCTACGTGTTGCCTCTTGAACGATGCCATTATGATCGTATGCACCAGAACCCACATCATCTTTTTCATTAGGTACGCCAAAGAACATAATTGCTCTAATACCTAACTCATATGCTTCATTAATTTCATCATCTAATAGATTTAAACTTATTTGATATACACCAGGTAACGATTTAATTTCGCTTCTAACATTATCTTTTTCTACTACAAAGATTGGATAAATTAAATCTTCTTTTCTAACATGATTTTCTCTTACTAAACTTCTCATTGTAGCTGAAGAGCGTAATCTTCTATGTCTATCGAATTTCATTATTTATTCCTACTTTCTAAAAATGTGTTTATTAATGCTTCAGAAGTTTGTTTATCTGCAATATAAGGTTCATAACCATAGGCTCTAATGCTATTTGCAGTTTGTTGACCTATAGCATAGTAATTTTTAAAATGCTTAGGAAATGCCTCACTAAAATAATAACGCACTGCAGATGAACTTGAAAATGTTAATGCTTCAACTTGATTATGTTGAATTAGATTGATAACTTCAATAATATTCTCTCTATCCGCTATAGGAGTATACAAGTCAATTTTCACTACATTATTATGTTCAGCGAGTGTTTGTTGCAATTTTGGTCTTGCCTGTGCACTGCTCGGAATTAAAATAGAAGATTTTTCTAGATTTAATCCTTCTAATAAACCTTCTTGAGAATAATCGTTAGGTATAAAATCTATATTTATACCTAATTGTTTACATAACTGCGCAGTTTTAGCGCCTACTACTGCAATATGTTTTACATTCACGTACTCTAAATATTTATAAAATAAATGTACGGCATTTTTTGAAGAAAAAATAAGCCAGTCATAATTATCATGCAAGAGTTGAGTATCAAATTCAAGTGATTGAATTTTAATAAATGGCTTATGAATGACTTCTACCATATCACTCTGTACTTTACTCGTTTGCGTCATAACTATCACTGGTTTCATCTAACTGTAACACCTCTACTAAGATTTAGTATTAATGTGATGCTTCTTCGTTTAATTTTCTTATAATTTCATACGCACCTTGTTCTTTAAGTATCTCACTTACTCTCTTCCCTAATTTTACAGGGTCAGTTCCTACTTCAGTATGTTCATAACGTTCCTTACCATCTGGTGTCATGATTAAGCCTGTAAACTCAATTTCATTGTTATTGTTATAATTCGCATATCCACCAATTGGAACTTGACAACTTCCATCCATTGCAGCTAAAAATGTTCGTTCGGCCGTTACACAATTTGCAACTTCATTATTGTGAACTTTTTGAAGTAACTCGAGAAGTTCAATATCGTTACGACGGCACTCAATGCCAAGAGCACCTTGACCGATTGCAGGTAGTAATGTGTCTTTATCTAAATAAGTTGTTACTACGTCATCAGACCAACCCATACGTTTGAGTCCTGCTGCTGCTAAAATAATCGCATCATAATCTTCTGTTTCTAATTTATTTAAACGTGTATCAATATTACCACGAATCCATTTAATTTTTAGATGAGGATATTTAGATAATATTTGTGCCCCTCTTCTTAATGAACTTGTACCAACTATACTATTTTTAGGAAGTTCTTCTAATGGTACATGATTTTTGGCAATATAGGCATCAAATGGTATTTCTCTATCAGGAATACAACCTAATGTTAAACCTTCTGGAATAATACTAGGAACATCTTTTAATGAGTGTATTGCCATATCGATATCGTTGTTAAATAGCTCATTTTGAATTTCTTTAACAAATAGGCCTTTTCCTCCAACTTTAGATAGTTGTTGATTCACAATTCGATCTCCTTTTGTGACAATCTCTTTAATTTCGATTTCTAAAGATGGATCAATGGCTTTTAATTTATCAATGAATTGTTTACTTTGTGTTAAAGCAAGTTTACTTCTACGTGAACCCACAACTAATTTACGCATAAACAAGGCCTCCTACATAAGTTTTCTTTTAATTAAAATGAGTAGTGAAGAATAAATTCACCATACATAGGCAAAATATCATAATATTAAAATAAATTAAATTAATTGAGATGATTTTCTTTTTTAAATACATAACGATATATCCTGTATAAAGAAGCGTAATAATGACAGACAACATAACCTTCGGATCTTTAAATATTGCTACACCAACCGCATAGATTCCCCATTGAGCAATTAAAATTACACTCAATATTAATATCACTAAACCGCCCAAAGTTGAAAAAAATATAATTTTTTCAAGAGTTGCTACACTGCCAATTCTAAAATATTTCTGATTAAAGTTTTTTTCTTTAAGGTTTTTATATTGAATGATATATAGCAATGCATTTACAAATGCAAGTGCAAAAAAAGCATAACTCAATACTGCAAGCCCTACATGTACAAGTAATAATTCATTTATAACTTGTACTCTCTGTATACTGTTTGTATAGTGTTCAGGTCTAAATGTATTCATCGTTAATAAGATAAATCCAATTACATTCAAAAAAAACACAGAAAAACTTAAAACTTTAATAATATTTAAAACTAAAGAAATAGAAATAATCATCCATGACAAGAAGAAAAAAACATCAAATATGGAATTAAACAATATATCACTATGCGAAGTAATATACATAGACAAAGAGATTGTTTGTAAAAACCAAACAATCCCTAAGGCATAAATTCCAAGTACTCTAATCTTATGACTCTTCCGAACAAAGTCTATAAAATAACAAAGAATGCTAATTAAATATACAATTAATATAATTTCATGAAATCTAATAAATAGCGTTTCTTGCATATTATCACCATTTTAATATGCTTATTCAAAACTAAAGATATGTCGTACTGAAAGTTCCTTTTCTTTTTTACGTTCTTTCACTGCTTTGTAAGGATCTTCGGCTTCAATATCAAATATATTTTGAAATAGCTCTAATTTTTCATTACTTTTTTTATCGTTACTCAATTCCTTAGCTTGTTTAATTGGATCTTTCAACATTTGATTAATAATACTTTTAGTATGTTTAGAAATGACTGTTCGTTCTCGTTCAGATAGATTCGGTAATTTTCTATCGATACTATCCATTGTTTCAGCTTGAATAGTCATTGCTTTTTCACGTAAAGCTCTTATTACAGGAACTACACCCAACATATTTACCCAATCATTATGTGCTTTAATTTCAGTAGGAATTTCATTAGAAATAGCTTCAGCCGCTATTTGTCGTTCTTTTAAATTAGCATCAACTAAACCTTTTAAATCATCTACATCATAATTAAATACGTCATCACTTAAATTATGACATGGTTCAATATCTCGTGGTACTGCAATGTCTAATAATAATAATTTAGATTTTCTATATGATAGTGCCTGATTAATCATACTTTTAGTAATAATATAATCTGGTGAACTAGTAGAACTAATAACAATATCAGTTGAAGTTAATAAACTAGGTAAAGATTCTAGCTTATCATAACTAACTTGGTGTTTTTCAGCTAAAATTCTAGCTTTACTTTCTGTTCGATTTACAATTGTAATATGATTAATGCCTGAGCCGAGTAAATTTAATAACGACAATTCACTCATTTCGCCTGCACCAATAATAACAGCATGTTTATTTTTTAATTTACCTAATACTTTTTTTGATAATTCCACAGCAGCATATGAAACACTTACAGCATTATCTGCGATATCTGTTTCATTATGTGCTTTTTTAGCAAAAGTAATTGCTTGTTTAAATAGATGATTAAAGATAGTTCCAGTTGTTTTTAAATCTTGCGCTAAGAAAAATGCATCACGCATTTGGCCTAAAATTTGTGTTTCTCCTAACACAATTGAATCTAAACCTGAAGTTACACGCAATAGATGTTCTACTGCTTCGTCCCCCACTTTAACTTCAGACATTGCTTTAATATCATCTACTTTAAATCCAAATGAACGAGCTAAAAATCGTTGAATATAATATCGTCCTGTATGAATTTGATCCACTACAGCATATACTTCTGTACGATTACATGTCGATAATATTACATTTTCTAAAATTGCTTTAGTTTCGAATAAATCTTCATTGGCTAATCGTAAGGCATCATCTCTAAAAGCAACTTGCTCTCTTAAAGCTACATCAGCAGTACGATGATTTATGCTAATAGCAATAAAATGCATTTATAACGCCCTCCATATACTAACAATATTGTTAGTATAACACATTTTAGAATGAATTTAAGTTTGATGCTCAAATAAATTAGAAACATTCTAATGTGAAGTCAAAATTTTGTCACTTAATTACAAGATATATCTTTTAATTTATATAATTAGCAATAATATCCCAAATATATTGCTGTTTAGAATTTTGAATAGAAGAGTAACTTATAATTGTATCGTTTGGATCTAAATCTAATTTTTGTTTTATATTTTTTATATGCTTTTGAACTTTACCTTTCGCAATTTTATCTTCCTTAGTACAAATGACTAGTGTTGGCAGATCGAAATGTTTTAAATAATTATACATTAATACATCATCTTCGGTAGGATTATGTCGTAAATCTACAAGTTGAATGACTAAACCTAGATTTTCTCGTTTAGTTAAATACTCTTCTATCATTTTCCCAAATTTTTCACGCTGTGATTTACTTACTTTTGCATATCCATATCCAGGAACATCAACAAAAATAAGTTGTTCATCAATATTATAGAAGTTTAGAGTTTGCGTTTTTCCAGGCTGTTGTGAAGTACGAGCCATATTTTTTCTACCAATCATACTATTAATAAAAGAGGACTTACCCACATTAGAACGTCCACTTAAAGCGATTTCAGTTAAATTGGTTTCAGGATATTGTTCTTCTTTCACTGCACTAATCATTAATTCTATATTATTTGGGTTAATATTCATATTCAAACACCTCTTCATTGTTATAGCTGCTTTATTATAATATAAATGTTTAAAAATCTAAAATTTTAAAAAAATGATATGTATAAAAATAAGGAAGCAGTTTCGAACTCAAATGAATTCTATCACCACTTCCTTATTATATGGTTGATAATTAAGCTGAAGTTTTAGTACCGTTCAATAAATTCCCTTCTGAATCATACATTTCAGGCTCGATTTCATCATTAATTGTTTGAGCAGTTACTACAACTTTAGCAACATCACTTGTTGAAGGTACATCATACATAATATCAATTAAAGATTCTTCTATAATTGATCGTAATCCACGTGCTCCAGTTTTTCGTTCAATTGCTTTTTCACTGACTGCTGCCAAAGCTTCTTCAGTAAATTCTAATTCAACGTTATCAAGAGCTAACATTTTTGTATATTGCTTAACTAACGCGTTTTTAGGTTGCGTTAAAATATTTTTAAGTGCTTCAACATCTAATGTTTCTAAATTAGCAACAATTGGTACACGTCCAATAAATTCTGGAATTAAACCATATGCTTGTAAATCTTCAGGACGAATTTGTGCTAATAAAGCTTCTTCATCATACTTATCTGCTTCATTGCTAGCAAAACCGATAACTTTTTCACCTAAACGGCGTTTAATTACTTCATCAATACCATCAAACGCACCACCTAATATAAATAGAATATTAGTTGTGTCAATTTGAATCAATTCTTGGTTAGGATGTTTACGGCCACCTTGAGGGGGTACACTTGCTGTTGTACCTTCTAAGATTTTAAGTAATGCTTGTTGCACACCTTCACCAGAAACATCACGCGTAATTGATGTATTTTCAGATTTTCTAGCAATTTTATCAATTTCATCTACATAAATAATTCCTTTTTCTGCTTTATCAATATCAAAATCAGCAGCTTGAATCAAACGTAATAAAATATTTTCAACATCATCACCAACATAACCTGCTTCAGTTAAACTTGTTGCATCTGCAATAGCAAATGGTACATTCAATGTTTTAGCAAGTGTTTGTGCAAGTAAAGTTTTACCGCTACCCGTTGGTCCAATTAAGGCGATATTACTTTTTTGTAACTCAACATCATCTTCATTTGGACCCAATTGTTGAATACGTTTGTAATGATTGTAAACTGCCACTGCTAAAGATTTTTTAGCTTTTTCTTGGCCAATAACATATTCATTTAAATGGTCCATAATTTCTTTAGGCGTCGGTAATTCAGTAAATTCTTCTGAAGTAGCTTGAGCTAATTCTTCTTCAACAATTTCAGAACATAGTTCGATACATTCATTACAAATATATACACCACTGCCTGCTACTAATTTTTTAACTTGATCTTGGTCCTTACCACAGAAAGAACATTTTAAATTTTCTTCATCTTCATTAAATTTAAACATTCATTTACACCTCTATCCTTAAACGACTATACTAGATAGCATTCTACAATGCAAATTGATAGTTAACAACTAAAATGCTTAAAACATATAGTAGCAGATACATATAATGATGCACCTGCTACTTATTTTTTAAACTTTATATCAATTTAAAAGTTTATTATTTGTCTTCTTTTTTATCGTCTTTAGCTGAATCAACATATTTAGCATTGTCTCTTAATAAATCAATTACTTTTTGAATACGTACATCATTTTTAATGATATCAGTATTACCAAGAGTTTGTTTAATATCTTCTACTGAGATATTAAATTGACTGCTCATTTTTTCTAATTCTTTATCAATATCTTCATCTGTGACTTCGATATTTTCTTCATCTGCAATTGCTAATAATGTTAAGTTTGTTTTAACACGTTGCTCTGCATCGTCTTTCATTTGTTCTCTTAATTGAGATTCATCTTGACCAGAAATTTGGAAGTAAGTTTGTAAGTCTAAACCTTGTTGTTGGATTCTTTGACCAAATTCTTGAACCATACGATCTAATTCAGTGTCAATCATAGCTTGTGGAATATCAATTGTTGTATTTTCAGTTGCTTTATTAATTGCTTCTTCTTTTTCCACATTTTCAGCATCTTGTGCTTTTTCTTCTGATAAACGTTTGCGTAAGTTTTCTTTATACTCATCTACTGAATTAGCATCTGAATCTAATTCATTTGCAATTTCATCAGTTAATTCGGGTACTTCTTTGTATTTAATTTCATTTACTTTAGTTTTGAATGTAGCTTCTTTACCAGCTAATTCTTCAGCGTGATATTCTTCTGGGAATGTTACAACAACATCTTTTTCTTCTCCAGTTTTAACGCCTACTAATTGATCTTCAAATCCTGGAATAAATGAACCTGAACCAATTTCTAAATCATAACCATCAGCTTGGCCACCTTCAAATTGTTCGCCATCTACATAACCATCAAAGTCAATATTTACAGTGTCTCCTTCTTCAACTGCACCATCTTCTTTAACTACCATATCAGCTAAATGACCTAAACTATGATCAATTGCATCTTGTAAATCCTTATCAGTTAATTCAGAATCTTGTTTTTCAATTTCAAGACCTTTATAATCTCCTAATTTAACTTCAGGTTCAACAGTCACTGTTGCTTCAAATTCGAAATCTTTACCTTTTTCAATTTGAGTTACATTAATTTCAGGTTGAGCGACTGGATTGATTTTAGTTTCTTCAATAGCTTCACCATAAGCTTCAGGTAAAAGAATATCTACTGCATCTTGATATAATGCTTCAACGCCAAAACGTTGTTCGAAAATTGGACGAGGCACTTTACCTTTACGGAAACCAGGCACGTTAATTTGTTTAACCACTTTTTTAAATGCTTGATCTAATGCTTTATTTACCTTTTCTGCTGGAACAGTAACTTTTAATAAACCTTCGTTACCTTCTTTTTTTTCCCAAGTTGCTGTCATGTATAAATACCTCCATGCTTACATTTTTAATTTTTTCAACTTCCCTATTATATCATAGGTCCAATATGGACACAAACAATGTTTTATAGGCGATTTTAAATAATAATTCAACTTTACAGAATCATTTAAGTAAACTAAAATGATTTGCTCACATTTAATTATCTAACTGATAAATTAATGCTAATAATTCTTGATTTGCTTCACTTACTTCTATACCAATCATTGACTTAAAATAAACATCATAAGCTATTATCCAATCTTCTTCATTAAAAAGTGAAAATATATCAAGTGGATATAGTTTTATTGAATGATTATTCATCACATACTGAGCTTCATTTTGTATATTCAAAGCTCCATTTTCTAATCTATCGAGAACTTTGGGAATAACAGTAGTTTTCATATCTGTGTGTTCTAAACCTTTTAATGTTGTAGGTAAGATGTTGACTTCATAACCATACTTCTCAATTTTTATTTCACTATCATAATTTGAAAAACGTAAATACTCAAGCATGAGACTTTTCAAATTATAAGATTCTACTTGATTAGATAATAAAAAAGCAACCGTCTTTCTGAATTCATAATGTCCGTTATCAATGAGTTTAATCATTAATTTAGTTTGACGATTTAAATCTAAACTAGTAAATTCTGATAATAATTGACTAGAAAGTTTCTTGTCTTCATCTAATTTAGATTGTGCATATTCTTTTAATGGAAAGAGTGCCATTCTAGTTTTATGTTCTTTCACTTCGTTAATGATTTGATTAATGACTTCAATTGCTTCATAATTCTGATTTAAACCTATTAATGCTTTAATATAGAAAATAATCAGTTCGTCGTAATGAGGTATACCTTTTTTTAAGAAAATAATTGCTTCTTCTCTTAATTCTAAATATAACCCTAATTCATTTAACATGTCACATTTAATCAAAGATAATTGATTATCTAATTCGAATGAGGCTTCATATATATCAAACAATTGATACATTTCTTTATATTTATTTTGTTGTTGTGCATTTAAAATATTATGATATAATTTTTGCTTTGATTGAGGAAAAGGGATAATATCAGACATATTGAGCCCCCTTTATTTTAAATCTTTTAAAATTAACGCACTCCATGATTCAAAATGATTTAAATCATTTATTTCATCTTGTGATACCCAATTAATTTTTAAAGTGTCGGTTTCTCTAACTTCTACATCACTAGATTTCACCTTAATTTTGAAAACAACACCTATATGAACTTTACCTACCGCATTAGTATCATCATTAATAAAACCAATATATTCTATATTTTGAGATCTATCTTCAGATAATCCTACTTCTTCATTAAGTTCTCTTTGTGCATTCACTCTTAAAACTTCATTAATTGAATCGGCGCCAACAACATTATTCATATGTCCACCAACACCCACTGAAGACTGTCCGTGTAAGCGTTCTTCTCCGCCACCACTTAAACGTTGATATACTAAGATTTCATCATTTTCATTTTCTAAAAGACAATATGAAATAAGTTGTTTATAAGATGGATCTTCTTCCATATCTCCACGTCTTTTTACTTCATAATTTTTAAACGTATTAAATATTTCTTCACCTTGACCATCGTTTTTCGATAAGAATCCATTAAATGCATTTTTTTCATTATTAAATAATAATTCTCTTGATACGACGATGATTTGTTCATCAAATTTAGACATAGTTAACTCCTTGAAATTAATATTCTTTTTTAATAGTTTAACAAACCAATGATTTAAATCACAATGATATTTAACTGGTTCGTTTACTTATCATAATTCTATTAAAGAATATTTGATGAATAAAAGTAAATAAAAAAAGCCAATAAGGTTTTATAGTTACCTTATTGGCTTTTAAATATGAATTATTTTAAAGCATCTTTAGCTTTTGATACTAATTCACCGAAAGCTTTATCGTCTGAAATAGCAATTTCAGAAAGCATTTTACGGTTAATGTTAATGTCAGCCTTTTTCAAGCCGTTCATTAAACGAGAATAGCTGATGTCATGTTGACGTGCAGCTGCATTAATACGTGTAATCCATAATTTACGGAAATCACGTTTACGTTGACGACGGTCACGGAATGCGTATTGACCTGATTTCATCACTTGTTGTTTTGCTACTTTATATAATGTATGTTTTGAACCGAAGTAACCTTTAGCTAATTTAATCGTTTTTTTACGACGTGCTCTTGTTACTGTTCCACCTTTAACTCGTGGCATGTTAAATTCCTCCTTAAATATATCGCTTTATCATCGTTCGAAAGTAATATTAATTATTTTTTGTAAGCTAATAATTGTTTTACGCGTTTCATATCGCTTTTAGATACTAGTTTAGCTTTACGTAATTTACGTTTTTGTTTAGTATTTTTATTTGCAAATAAGTGAGATGTGAAAGCTCTAGAACGTTTTAATTGACCTGAACCAGTTCTTTTAACACGTTTAGCTGCTCCACGGTGAGTTTTCATTTTTGGCATGATTCATTTCCTCCTAATAAAAGTAAATTATTTTTCGTTTACAGGCGCTAACATAATAAACATTTGGCGCCCTTCCATTTTAGGTTTTTGTTCAACAGTGGCAATATCTTTACATTCGTCTGCAAATTTTTCTAAAACACGTTGACCAATTTCTTTGTGTGTAATTGCACGACCTCTGAAACGAATAGAAACTTTACATTTGTCACCTTTAGTTAAGAATTTACGTCCATTTTTCAACTTAGTTTGGAAATCGTGTTCCTCAATAGTTGGACTTAAACGAATTTCTTTAACATTGATAACTTTTTGTTTTTTCTTCATTTCTTTTTCTTTTTTCTGTTGTTCGAATTTATATTTACCATAATCCATAATTCTTGCAACAGGTGGTTTAGCATTTGGTGCAACAACTACTAAATCTAATTCAACTCTTTCAGCCATCTCAAGAGCTTCTCTTTTAGATTTAACACCAATTTGGTCACCATTTTGGCCAATTAAACGTAATTCTTTTGCGCGAATTTTTTCGTTAACTTGCGTTTGATTTTTTGCTATGGTTGACACCTCCCAAAATTTTACGAAATTTTCCCAAGCAAAAAGAGCGGACAATATTTGCCCGCTCTTCACTCATACACAATAATTGTGTGACATGATTAACCTGCCAACAGCTTTTTGCGTCGCTACAGGTGAGAAACGGGTGTTTCTACTTGGTTCGTTTCGTAATCAACGATACTAATCATATCAAGTTTTATTAAGCATGTCAATTGTTTTTTAAAATTAGTGATGTTTTACTTCATTCATTGAGACATCTTGGCTTAAATCAACTTCTTCAAGAGGTATTTTTTTAGTTTTATATCTTAATTTATGATAAATAAAGAATACTAAAAATACTGGAATACCCATATACGTAATAATAAATCGATTAAGATCAAAGTGCCCTGTTTTAATGAAATCCACATCTTGTCCAACAATCACAATCACACACAATATACCTGCAAATATTGGACCGAATGGGAACCATTTCGCTTTATATTTCAATTCTGATTTACGATGATGTTGAACATTAAATGCTCGTCTAAAGCGATAGTGACTTACTGCAATACCTACCCAAGCAATAAAGCCTGTCATACCACTGGCAGCTACAATGTATTCATAAGCATTTCCGCTTAATTTTTGTACTAAGAAAATAACGACTACAAGTACACCAGTAGCAATCAATGATAAATATGGCACGCCGTGTTTATTCGTTTTACCAAACGAAGCGAATGCTAATTTATCTTTACTCATTGAATATAACATACGTGTTGATGCATACATCCCTGAATTACCAGCTGATAATACTGAAGTTAAAATAACTGCATTCATAAATGAAGCAGCAAATGCTAAGCCTGCATTTTTAAAGACAAGCGTAAATGGAGATGTTGCAACATCGTTATCTCCACCCATTAAAGCATTACTATTATAAGGAATTAACATACCAATAACAAAGATGGCTAAGATGTAAAATAATAATATTCTCCAAAAAACTTGTTTAATTGCTTTTGGGACAGCACGTTCTGGATTCTCAGATTCTCCAGCAGTAATACCTATTAATTCAGTACCTTGGAATGAGAAACCAGCAACTAAGAATACACCTAGGATTGAAAGTAAACTACCGCCAAGATTTCCACCTAGGATTGGCCCATCACCTTTAGTAAATGTTTCAAATCCTACAAAATGTCCACCCATAATTCCTAATATAGTTAAAATACCAATAATTATAAAAATAATTACTGTAATCACTTTTATAAGTGCAAACCAATATTCACTTTCACCATATACTCTTACAGATAAAGAGTTTAATGCGAAAATAATAACTATAAAGATACAACTCCATACCCATGCTGGTATCCCTGCCATAGGTGTCCAATACTGAATGACTTGCGCTGCAATAGTTACATCTGCCGCTACAGTAATTACCCAGTTAAACCAATAGTTCCAACCTAATGCGAATCCTAATGATGGATCTACAAATCGTGTTGCATAGGTACTAAATGAACCTGAAACAGGTAAATACGTAGCCATTTCTCCTAAAGAAGTCATTAAAAAGAATACCATAGCTCCAATAATTGCATATGCAATAAGCGCACCTAATGCACCAGCATCGTGAATAGCACCACCTGATGTCATAAATAGGCCTGTACCAATACAGCCTCCCATTGCAATCATAGAGATATGACGATCTTTTAACCCTCTCTTCATACCGCTATCTTGATTTTCAACTTTACTCATATAAGCTCCCTTTCTTAATGTAGAGGTTAGCTAAGTATTTATTTGTTATGTGAAGATAATTAACATATTTAATTTTTATAAATGATATGTAAATCAAATTACAAATTAAAAAATAGGTACATACCGTTAAGATATGCACCCATTACTTAATCTATGTCGGTAGCACATCACAAACTGTGACAGTACAGTTTCTATTCGATAACTGTCCCAACAAATCATAAGTATGGTTATCATTTGTTTCGGCATCTTTACCTTTCATACTTTCAACATACGTTCCATATCAACTTCTGAAGTATTACTTTTTAAAGATGCAACCTCTAACTCATTTTTATTTAACTACTTTGTAATATACATTAAGGATATTATTTTATCAAGACTATCTACGTCTTTTTAGACGAATTTCATCTACTAAGTTCCAGATAAATTCATCTCTTTCTATTGTTTCTTGATCTTGTGAGCCATACTTACGAACATTTACTTCGTTGTTTTCAACTTCTTTATCTCCTACTACAATTTGATAAGGAATTTTTTGCATTTGTGCCTCTCGAATTTTATAGCCCATTTTTTCGTTACGATCATCAATTTCTACACGAACACCTTGAGATTTTAATTCATCTTGTAAATTTCTCGCATAGTCGTAATGTAAATCTACATTTACTGGAATAATCTCAACTTGTTTTGGAGCTAACCATGTTGGGAAAGCACCTTTAGTTTCTTCAGTTAAGAAAGCTACAAAACGTTCCATAGTTGAAACTACGCCACGATGAATAACAACAGGTCGGTGATTTTCACCATCACTACCAATATAAGAAAGATCAAATCGTTCAGGTAGTAAGAAATCAAGTTGTGCAGTTGAAAGGGTTTCTTCTTTACCCATTGCAGTTTTAACTTGAACATCTAATTTAGGACCATAGAATGCTGCTTCTCCAATAGCTTCAACATATGGTAAGCCCATTTCATCTACTGCTTCTTTAAGCATAGACTCAGCTTTATTCCACATGTCATCATCGTCCATATATTTTTCTTTATCTTCAGGATCTCTGTAACTTAATCTGAATGTGTAATCTTCAAAACCAAAGTCTTCATAAACATCTTGTATCATATGAACAACGCGTTTGAATTCATCTTTAATTTGGTCAGGACGTACAAAGATATGAGAATCATTTAAAGTCATACCTCTTACACGTTGTAAGCCTGATACTGCACCACTTGCTTCATATCTATGCATAGTACCTAATTCAGCAATACGAATTGGTAATTCACGATAAGAATGTGGTTTATTATTATAAACCATCATATGATGTGGACAGTTCATTGGACGTAATACCATTTCTTCAGTTTCATCTAATTTCATTGGTGGGAACATATCATCTCTATAGTGATCCCAATGACCTGAAGTTTTATAAAGTTCAACGTTAGCTAGAACTGGGGTATATACATGATCATATCCCATGCTTACTTCCTTATCTACAATATAACGTTCAATTTCACGGCGAATTGTTGCACCATTTGGTAACCATAGTGGAAGACCAGCACCAACAAGTTGATTATTTGTAAATAATTCTAAATCTTTACCAATACGACGATGATCACGTTCACGACGTTCCTCTAACATGTCTAAATGTGCTTTTAAATCTTTTTTATCAAAGAAAGCAGTACCATATATACGTTGTAACATTTTATTGTCGCTATCCCCACGCCAATATGCACCTGCAGTAGAAAGAAGTTTAAATTCTTTAATTTTTGAAGTTGATGGCACATGAACACCACGGCATAAATCTGTAAATTCACCTTGAGTATATAATGTTACATTCTCATCTTCAGGAATTGCATCTATTAATTCTAATTTATATGGATCATCTTTAAAGAAATCTTTTGCTTCTTCACGAGAAACCACTTTACGTTCAATTTTATAATTTTCGTTAACAATTTGTTTCATTGTTTTTTCGATTTTTTCAAAGTCATCTGATGATACTTTTTCATCCATGTCAAAGTCGTAGTAAAAACCGCCTTCAATCACTGGACCAACACCGAATTTAACATCTCCATAAATTCGTTTTAATGCTTGAGCCATTAAATGAGCAGTTGAATGACGTAATACCTCTAGAGCTTCATCACTACCAGGTGTAACAATTTCAATTGCCCCATCTTCTTCAAGTGGACGAGTTAAATCAACGAGTTGATTATTAAATTTTCCTGCTACTGCTTTTTTTCGAAGTCCAGGACTAATTGATTGTGCAATGTCTTCTGTAGTAGTTCCTTTATCAAATGATTTTGAATTGCCATCTGGAAACTTAATATTAATTTGTTCCATATCGAAACCCTCCATAAATTTTATTCTATGATCGCTGAAGAAAATAAAAAAACTCCTCCCTATAAAAGGGACGAGTTCGTCGCGGTACCACCCTAGTTATCTAGATGTATTCTAGATATCTCTTCATAAGATAACGGTCTTGAGCCGGATACTGATTACCAGCATCTAAATATGAAGGAGTAATAATTTAATATATCAACCAAATTCTCATCAATTGTTGGCTTGCTGTATGATAGAGATTAAATTATCATATCTTCATTTATTTCAACGATTTAGATTTATCTTTATTATACATCACACATTGTAAATTTCAATTATTTCGTAAATTTTTTCCATCTAAATAAAATTCATTTGCTAAACTTTTGATACGTTCGATAATTCGAGCAGCTTTCGTTATTTCTGCCCCTTTGTTTGATATAGATAAATGATGTTCTAATTCTTCCAAATTTAGATTTGAACTAAAGAATGTTGGTAATTCATGAACCATACGATAATGTAATAAGGGACCTATCACCTCATCCCTTACCCATGTTGTGACATCCTCAGCTCCGATATCATCTAACATTAATATATTTGCTTCTCGTATACGCTCTAACTTTTCATTATAACTCCCATCTTTAAAACCACCTTTTAGTATACGAATGTATTCAGGTAAATATACTATTGTAGATGGCACATGTTTTGACTTAAGCTGGTTTGCGATAGCTCCTAAAATAAAAGATTTGCCTGTTCCAAAAGGGCCATGTATATAAAGACCCTTAACGCGTTCACCGTTAACTAACTTTTTACAAATATCGTTAACTTCCATAGCTATTTCAAGTCGACTTCTATCGTTAGTATAGATATCTTTAACTTTTGCATTTAACGTATCTCGTTGCATGTGATGAGCAGTAATGAGTTGTGAACTTAAACGTTCTTCATCGTATTTAATTTTGCAAGGACATAATCGATAACGAACTTTAATACGCTCATTTTCTATATATAATTCTGGAATATGACCTTTAACAAAGTTTGGACAGTGTGCATAATCGTGACCATCGTAGTGTTTTTGTTGATCTTTATATTCTTGAAGTACATTTAAATCTTTATCAATCATTTCATTAGTAAGTTCTGACTGGTGTTGATTTAAAAATTGTTTAACATCAGAATCATTAATGACTTGATGTTTTATTTTAGCAATTCTTTTGTTTAAATTATCTTGATTTTTTATAAGTTTACTAAATGGTTTCATCTAATCCTCCCAATCTTGTTCTAATTGAGCACGAAACGCTTCTCTATCTTTTTCAAATTGCGCATCATTATTGTTTGGTTTTTCATCTTGTTGGTTTTTATCTTTTAACCATTTTGGTGTTTTTTCTATTGATGCAACGTCACGTTGTTTATATTGACGTTTTGTTTTTTTAGTTATACTATCATTGATTTGTTGATTTGTTTTCAGCGCATAATCATATGCTTGTTGTGCAGTTTTAATACCTAACTTTTTCCAATTTGAAGCGATTTCAAATATATAGGATTTAGGAAGTTTCATTTCATTCTTAAGCATTACAAATTGTAATAAAATATTAATTACACCAAATGACAATTTTTCACGCTCTATTAACTCTTCTACCATTCTTTTTTGTTGTAAAGTTGGTTCTGATTCAGACCAAGACGCTAACATATCAATAGGACTTGTGTTTTCTAATAACTTAAACCAACTATCACTTTCCTTTATATCATCAGTAGTCTCATTTGGACGCTGTGATTGTTCTAAATAATTAGAAGGATTAGCTTTAGTTTGTAACTTAGGAAGCTGTTGTTGATGCTCAATTAAGTAATGAGACCTTGCTTGTTTTCTCATCTCTTCAAATGATAAGGTTTGATTTTGTGTGATAGAGTTAAGAATGATTCGTTTCATAGAAGTAGGCGTTAACCCATATAAAGTAGCCAATTGTAAAATTAATTGTTTTGCCTCTTTAGTAATAATTTCTCCACTTATAAAATGATGTTGTAACATATCTCTCAACATATCAAAGTCAAATGATTCATTATCTAAATCTATAGTAGCTGAATGATTTTCCTTTTGAATTGTTGAAGCATCAATAGATATATTTTTATGTGGAACTTTGAATACATCAGTAAATTTGCGCGTTACTTGCTGAAATTCTTTTAAATCTGGTTCATCTTTTTCAAAATACGCTTTTAAATCTTTATATCTTCGATTATCAACTTCATTGTATAGGTATATAGATAACATTGGATCATTAAAAAATTGGTATGCCGTTGGAGGTTGAATCAATTCATATATAAACAATGACTGATTACTATCATGTTTTACAAATGTTTTAATTAACCCAATGCCTTCAAGTAAATCCATATATTCACGGAATTCTAATAAATTTATTTTAAGCTCATTCATGATAGTGTAATGTGTGAGAATAGTATCTTCAACTTCATCGATAAATTGGTTCATGAAATGATATACACCAATAGCTTTAAAGCCAATTAACGGTATGTACAATCGATTTAATATCTCTAATTGTTGATGATTAAAGAAAAAATGTCGATATACTTTAAATCCATCGTGTGGACTTAAACCATACTCATAAGATTTAAAACTCATTTATGAATCACTCCGTTTGTTATCATCCAAAATACCTTGCATCGATGCTAGTAATTGATCCACATCTTTAAACTCTTTATATACTGACGCAAATCGTACATAAGAGACTTGATCTACATGCATGAGCAAATTCATTACATATTCACCTATATCTCTAGATGAAATTTCTGTATGACCTTTATCGCGTAATTGCCATTCTACTTTATTAGTAATGTCTTCCAATTGTTGATATCTAACTGGTCTTTTTTCACAAGATCTTACAAGACCATTTAATATTTTTTCTCTTAAAAATTGTTCACGTGTGCCATCTTTTTTGACCACAATAAGTGGACTCACTTCAATATGTTCAAATGTTGTAAATCTTGTCCCACAATTCTCACATTCACGTCTTCTACGTATTGCGTTAGCTTCATCAGCATGTCTTGAATCTACCACGCGTGAATGTGTGGCACTACATTTTGGGCATTTCATATCTGTCACCCTCTTGAATAGATTATGCTTCATTATACTATAAAAACGATTTATGACAAAAGAACTCATATGTATTGATAATAAATTGATACAACTTAGCTGTCTAAACCTATAATAAAATATAAAAAGGAAAGTGAAATAGAATTCAATATAAATTCTTTTTTCACTTTCCTACATATGACTCATTAAAAAAATTATTTAATGTTTTATAATTTTTTAATCTATAAAATCAATGACATTATATTAGAATATCAACTCTAAAATTAACAATCTTTTACTTATTAAAAGCTTAAACTGCAGTCACGGTAGACTTTTCTACTAGTTGTTCACCAATCATTTCAGCTACTTCTACTACTCTATTAGAATAACCCCATTCATTATCATACCAAGCAATCACTTTCACCTTATGATCATCCATTACAATTGTATTCTCAGCATCGATAATAGCTGAATGTGGATTTGTATTGAAATCGACAGATACTAAAGGTGCATTTTCTACTTCTAAAACACCATCTAAATCTGAATGACGAAATGCATTATTAATTTCGTCAACAGTTACCGGTTTTTCTAAATCTACAACTAAATCAACTAAAGAAACATTTTTTGTAGGCACACGTAAAGCTAACCCATGAAGTTTACCTTCTAGTTCTGGTAAAACTTCTTTCAATGCTTTTGCTGCTCCAGTAGAAGTTGGAATAATACTTTCATTACATGAACGTGCTCTACGTAAATCTTTATGGGGATTATCAATATTTTTTTGATCATTAGTAATTGCATGAACAGTAGTCATTAATCCATTTACAATACCAAATTGATCATTTAAAACTTTAGCAACTGGTCCTATACAATTTGTCGTACATGAAGCATTACTGAAAATGTCATACTTTTCAACATCTAATTTGTCATCATTTACCCCTTTAACAATCATTTGGACTTCTCCACCTTTAGATGGGCCAGTTAGTAATACTTTTTTAGCTCCAGCATGAATATGTCCAACTGCTTTATCACCATGATTAAATTTTCCAGTTGCTTCAATTACGATATCTATATTTAAATCTTTCCATGGTAAATTTTCAGGATTTCTATCTGACACTAACTTAATGTTATGGTTATCAACACGTATACCATCCTCAATTGGTTCTACCTTTTTATCATAACGTCCATGCGTTGTATCATAGTTAATTAGATGTGCAATTGTTTCAGGTGGATAGCTTGCATTAATCGCAACCACATTAAAATTTTCATTATGTAATGCAATTCTTAAAACCATTCTTCCTATTCTACCCATTCCATTAATTGCAATATTTGTTGACATTTAAAGCACCCCTTGTTTTATATGTTATACTTTATAAAATTAGTATAACATAATAGATTCCGATTGAAAGCGTTTACCAAAAATAATGTAATATTTTTTACATTTTAAGTTTATATAACTAATATATTTATTATATAAATAAAAAGAGTTTAAGACTAAAAATAAAGTCCTAAACTCTTTTTCTCATATTATTCATGAATGTATCCTTTTTCAATCAATAGTTGTTTAAGAAGGGTTTCTAATTCAGATTTACTTCCTAAATTATCTATAACATGATCAGCCATTCTGCTTTTTTTATCAATTGATATTTGACTATGAACTCTCGCTTTTGCTTGATCCAAGTCTAAATTGTTACGTTTCATTAAACGTTCAATTTGTACACTTTCAGATGTGTAGACCAGCCAGACTTCATCCACAGTATCTTGTAAATCATTCTCAAACAGAAGCGGAATATCCATAATCACATCATACCCTTGTTGTAAATACTGTTGCTTTTCTTGTTCCATAATCGTTCTTACAATAGGATGAATAATTTCATTAAGTTCTAATCGTTTTTCTGGATGATTAAATACTAATTCTCCAATGTATTGTCGATTCATTTCTCCGTCACTTGTGATTGCTTCGTCACCAAACGTTTCTTTTATTTGTTCCAAAGCAGTTGATCCTTTCTCTACTGCTTTTCTTGAAGCTATATCTGCATCGACAATTTTAAATCCATATTCTGATAATAATTTAGAAACTGTTGACTTTCCGGTAGCTATTCCACCTGTTAATCCAATTACTTTAGGCATTTGTATCACCGCTCACTTTATTTATTTCTGACAATATGGACAAAAATGACTGTTTCTAGATGCTATAACTTTTTGTTCAATATCATGGCCACATACTTTACATGTCTTTTGTTTGTATACATTTAAATGTAATTGCATTTTTCCAGTTTTTCCGTCAGCATGACGATAATCTGAAATACTTGTTCCACCATTATCAATACCCTCTTTTAAAACTTCTTGTACATAATAAAAGAGCATTTGTCTTTCTTGATGAGACGTATCTTTTACTTTTCTCGCAGGATGGATACCTGCTCTAAACAATGCTTCACAAGCATAGATATTTCCACATCCTGCTATGATTTTATGATCCAGTAACATCTGTTTAATAGGTTTATTGGCTACTTTTTTTTGAGATAAATAGTGATTAAAATGTTGTAACGCTTCTTCGTCAAAAGGCTCAGGCGCTATTTCTAAAAATGAAGGATAATCTTCAAATGAATTTAGGTTTCTAATCTCACCAAATCGACGTATATCTGAAAACACTAATTTTTTTCCATTATTTAAATGGAAAATCACGTGCCAATGTTTACGATAGTTGGGAATTGCTATCTCAGATAGGTGATTGACAATGAAAAATCCACCAGCCATACCTAAATGACTAAGTAACACACGTTTACGATTATGTTTTTCAATATGAAAAACAATATATTTACTTCTTCGTTCGACTTTAATTATCTTATAGCCTTCGCAATTCAAACGAAAACCATCTAAATTCATTCCTTTGATAATCGTTTCTTTATTCTGACTTTTACCTTCAATTACTTTTTTAGAAAATGAAATACTTTTAATTGTAGCATTTACAATAAAAGGTTCTATTCCCCTTTTAACATGTTCAACTTCTGGTAATTCTGGCATTATTCATTCCTCTTTCTATTTCGCATCATACCAAGTAGGACCATAATTAGAGTCTACTTTTAATGGAACATCTAAGTCTAATGCATGCTCCATTATATCTTCAACAAATAAACTAAATTCTTCAACTTCAGACTTAGGCACTTCAAATATTAATTCATCGTGTACTTGTAAAAGTAATTTAGCTTTGTAAGACGTATGTTGAACTTGCTTATCAAATTCCACCATAGCAAGTTTAATAATATCGGCTGCACTTCCTTGAATTGGAGTGTTCATTGCTGTACGTTCCGCAAAACCTCTTAAATTAAAATTACGACTAGTGATGTCAGGAATATAACGTCTACGATGCAATAATGTTTCAACATAGCCATTTGCTTTAGCATCCTTTACAATGTCACTCATATATTGCTTAACTCCAGGGAAACTTGCTAAATAATCATCAATAAATATTTTTGCCTCTTTACGTGTTATATTTAAGCTTTGACTTAAGCCATAATCACTAATACCATAAACGATTCCAAAATTTACAGCTTTGGCTTGTCTACGCATTAAATCAGTGACTTCCTCCGCTTCAACACCAAATACTTTTCGTGCTGTAGCAGTATGAATGTCCTGTCCATGAATGAATGCTTCTTTTAAACTGTCATCTTGTGTAATATGCGCTAAGACACGTAATTCAATTTGAGAATAATCTGCAGATAAAATAACACTGTCTTCAGATGAAGGTTTAAATGCTTTACGTATTTTACGCCCTTCTTCAAGTCGAATAGGTATATTTTGTAAATTAGGATCAACTGAAGATAATCGTCCAGTTTGTGCTAATGTTTGATTAAAACGAGTGTGTATACGCTTATCATTACTAATGACTTTTTGTAAACCTTCCACATAAGTAGATTGTAATTTAGCTAATTGACGATATTCCAAAATATCATTAATGATAGGATGTTCATTCTGTAACTGTTCTAAAACATCGACTGCTGTAGAATAACCAGTTTTTGTTTTTTTAATGACAGGTAGTTTTAATGTTTCAAATAAAACCACACCGAGTTGTTTAGGTGAATTAATGTTAAATTCTTCACCTGCTGCGTCATGAATACGTTGAACTAACAATTCTAACTTCTCTTGTAATTCTTGTTGCATGCGTTGTAAATCATTTACATCTGTATAAATACCAATTTCTTCCATTTTACTTAAAATACGTGCTAGCGGAAGTTCTAAATCTTTTAGTAAATTCATTTGTTGATGTGATTCTAGTTCTTTTTCCATTAACGGTTTAACAGCATCAATAGATTTAGTAATAGATGCAATATGCGTATTTAAAATTTCAGTATCAGGAACATGTCGCTTTTTACCTTTCCCATAAATAGAGACATCTTCTTTAACATACGTTTGATGATAATTTGTTACAACCGAATAGACATCATCAATCGTTCGTGATGGATCAATAATGTAGCTTGCTAACATCGCATCAAAAACGATATTTTGAATGTTGATATTTAATCTGTGTGCTATAACAAATGTTTTCTTTGCATCATAAACTACCTTTTTAGAATTTTCATTTTCTAACCATTTAATAAGTTCTGGATAATCTTTAATATTATCTGTATCAACTACGATATAACGTTCTTTATCATAAAATCCAAACTTTAAAATATCATCTTTTAAATAATTAGAACCATCTATTTCGAAATGAATCACTGCTTCATCAAGATGATTAAAATCAACATATTCAAAAGTAGGCAAAATATCAAAAGAAACTTGTTTTTGTTCTTGCTCAAACTCAGATGCTTTATTATCTATATCTGCTAATAATTGTTTAAATTCTAATTTCTTAAAAAGTTCAATTTTTTCATGATTATCGTTGATATCACTTAATTTAGTATCATTTAAAGTGACTTCTATTGGACTATAGCGATTAATTGTAGCAAGCTCTTTACTCATTAATGCATCTTCATGACTAAGTTCGAGCTTTTCTTTTAATTTTTTACCAGATACTTTATCAATATTCTCATAGACACCTTCTACAGAATCAAATTGATTTAAAAGTTTAATTGCTGTTTTTTCTCCTACTCCAGCTACACCGGGTATATTGTCTGAACTATCTCCCATTAAACCTTTCATATCAATAATTTGTATTGGTTTTAAACCATTATATTTTTCTGCTATAAATTCTGGAGTATAGTGATCAACGTCTGTGACCCCTTTTTTAGTATAATAAATAGTCACATTTTGAGTTGCTAACTGTGTTAAGTCTCTATCTCCAGTTACAATAATAGTTTCAAAATCATTTTGATCTGCTTCTTTACTTAGCGTACCAATAATGTCATCTGCTTCGTAGTTTTCTAATTCATAATGTTTAATATGATAAGCATCTAACAATTGTCGAATATAGGGAAATTGTTCGCTTAATTCGGGTGGTGTTTTTTGACGTCCACCTTTGTATTCACTATATTTAGAATGTCTAAAAGTAGTCTTACCTGCGTCAAAGGCTACTAAGAAATGTGTAGGTTGTTCTTCTCTGATAATTTTTTCGAGTAATTTGGCGAACCCAAGAATCGCATTTGTATGAATCCCTGCTTTATTAGATAAAAGTGGCAATGCGTAAAAAGCTCTAAAACTTAAACTATTGCCATCTATCAATACTAATTTATTCAAATTTTAAACCTCCAGAATGAGTTTAATTATATTTTAGCATAAACCTTTGGTCATAACGACTGAACGATATTTTACGAATTTCAAAAAATAAAGTCCTACAAGTTTAGGTCCTTTTAAAATTCTAAAAACATAAAAAAGTATTTTAAAGTGTGGATGACCTAAAATTGTAGGACAAAATAGTTATTCGATTTTATCTATAAATGAGACTCTAAATAGCGATCCTTTATTCAGTTCACTTTCGACCATAATTGTACCGTGAAGTGCTTCTACAATATGTTTTGTAATCGATAATCCTAAACCTGTTCCACCAGAGTCACGACTTCTTGCTTTATCTACTCTATAAAATCTCTCAAAAATATGCTTTTGATCTTTTTTGTCTATCCCAATGCCATAATCTTGGATTTCTAGATTAACTTTTATATCTTCTCTGTAAACTCTAACAATAACTTTATTATTTTCGTACGAATAGTTAATGGCATTTGAAAGTAAATTTGTGATAACTTGAGACAACTTTCCTTCATGCGCTTCAATAATAACATCATTTTCTATTTCAGATTTAATAGCGATGTTTTTATACTTAGCTTGAGTTTGTAGATTATGGATTGTATTATGTGCTAAATCTGAAAGATTAACATAAGTAGTCTCAATCTCAGTTTGTTGTTCAATATGAGATAAATCTAATAAATCCATGACAAGTGATTCTATACGATTTGATTCTTTTAAAATAATATTTAAAAACACCTCAAGAGATTGTTCATCATTCTTTGCACCTTCAATTAAGGTTTCTGCAAATCCTTTAATTGAAGTAATTGGAGTTTTAAGTTCATGTGAAACATTTGCAACAAACTCACGTCTCAAATTTTCTAATTTTTTTAAATTAGTGATATCATGTAATACTACAACCATACCTTGAAGTTTCTTTTTTGCTTTACTTAAGATGGGAATACAAGAAACATCAAAATATTTTTGATGAACATCATTAATGTATAACTCAATTTGTTCATGCAACGGTTTTTCAGTTTTAAAGCTTTCAATAACAAGATGTTGAATTTCTTTATCTAAATGTACAGTATAATCTTTATTTTCGACTTTACTATCTGGTTTGAATACCTCGTAATAAGCATGGTTTGCAATAACAATTTCACCTTGCTTATCTATCATTAATACCGAGCTAGGAATATTTTCTAATGTTGTTTTAAGACGATTAGATTGTATTTTTTGTTTATTATTTAATTTTTGCAATCGTCTTGCTAAATCATTGGTAGTGACAAATAATGCTTTTGTTTCTTTCACATTACTTTCAGGTACTCTAACATGATAATATCCATCTGCAATTAAAGATGTCGCATAAGTAACTTCGTTGATTGGTCTTATATAGGTGCGATTAATGCTTCTTACAGCTAAATAAATAGCAATTAACACAATGATTCCAATTAATGATAAGTACTTCCACATATTTTTTTGTAAATCTAAAATTTCAGTATTAATACCACTTATGTATATTGTTTTATTACTTACAGTATTTTTAAATGTGTAATCCACTTTATCCTTATTTTTATGATATATAATATTCGAAGGATTAGCTGCATTATCAATAGTATGATTAATTTGATGTTGATTACCAGTTTGATATAACACATGTCCATTTTCAGAAATTTCAACAACCAAGTTTTGATTTTGTGCTATACGCTGAATGTCTGCTTGTTTATTTCGATTATTTAAATTTACGATATTTTCTGATAGATGATTTAATTCTCTAGTTTGAGTATCTGATAATATTTGATAAATCGTATGATGAAGAATTGCACCTAAACCTATAAAACTAATAATTGTTATTGTACATAGTAGAAGTAATAATCTATGATGAAATTTAATCATTAAGCTTTAGGTCTTTCTAATTTATAACCCAATCCACGCACTGTTTTTATCAACTTAGGTTGTTTAGGATTTTCTTCTAATTTATCTCTTAAATGACTAATATGAACATCTACAATTCTTGAATCTCCTGCAAACTCGTAATTCCACACTGAATTTAACATATGTTCTCTAGTAATTACGCGTCCTTGACGTTCAATAAGATAAAGTAGTAACTCAAATTCTTTAGGTGTAAGTTCAAGCAAGGTATCATCTCTATAGACTTCAAAGAATTCAGGACGAATTCTAATATTATCAATTACAATATCTTCATCATCCACGTCATCTTTTACGACTTCATTAGCAATTTGAGAGCGTCTTAAAATAGCTTTTACTCTCGCTACAACTTCTCTTGGAGAGAATGGTTTAGTCATGTAATCATCAGCACCTAATTCTAAGCCTAACACACGATCAAACTCATCATCTTTAGCTGTTAACATTAAAATAGGTACAAGATTTTTATCAGATCGAATCGTTTTACATACTTCTATTCCATCTTTTTTGGGTAACATGACATCTAATACAATCAGTTCAGGTTTAACCTCTTTAACTTTTTTGAGTGCTTCTTCACCATCATACGCTACATCTACAATATAACCTGCTGTTTCTAAGTTATATTTTAGTAACGTTACTATTGATTGCTCGTCATCAACCACTAATACTTTTTGTGACATGATTTGCCTCCCTAAATAGAATTAACAATTTCAATTTTATTATAACTGAAATTTAAATAAAAATAACATACAACATATTGAATTTACATAAACTTAACATTTACTTAATATTTTCTATTTGTGAAGGATATTTTTGTTAATCTTGCTATGATATTTATTAATAATGAACAAAAAAACAGTCTAAGACATCAAAATCCATCTTAGACTGTTTTATCAAAATAAATATTATGTTTATTTTAAGTTTTTAATAAGTTCATCGGCAAATTCTGAAGTTGATACTTCAGTAGCCCCGTCCATTAAACGAGCAAAATCATATGTTACAATTTTAGAAGCAATTGTAGCTTCAATAGCATCAGTAATTTTATCAGCCGCTTCTTGCCATCCTAAATGTTCTAACATTAATACAGAACTTAATAATTCAGATGATGGATTCACTTTATTTAAGTTAGCATACTTTGGTGCTGTACCATGTGTTGCTTCAAAAATAGCATGCCCTGTCTCATAGTTAATATTAGCACCAGGAGCAATACCGATTCCTCCTACTTGTGCAGCAAGTGCATCTGAGATATAGTCGCCATTTAAGTTCATTGTAGCTACTATATCATGTTCTGCTGGACGTGTTAAAATTTGTTGTAAGAAAATATCTGCTATTGAATCTTTAATAATAATTTTACCATCTTTTTCAGCTTTTTGTTGTGCGTCATTTGCAGCATCTTTACCATCTTTTTCAGCAATTTCATCATATTGTTGCCAAGTAAATACTTTATCAGAAAATTCATTATGAGCTAAATCATAACCCCATTGTTTAAATGATCCTTCTGTAAACTTCATAATATTACCTTTGTGAACTAATGTTACTGATTTACGATTATTATCAATTGCATATTGAATAGCAGATCTTACTAAACGTTCAGTCCCTTCTTTAGAAACTGGTTTAATACCAATACCAGAAGTTTCGGGAAAACGAATATTTGTAGCACCCATTTCATTTTGTAAGAAGTCAATAACTTTTTTAACTTCTTCTGTTCCTTCTTTAAATTCAATTCCTGCATAAATATCCTCAGTATTTTCACGGAAGATAACCATATCAACATCTTGAGGACGTTTAACTGGTGAAGGTACACCTTTAAACCAACGTACTGGACGAAGACAAGTAAATAAATCTAGTTCTTGTCTTAATGCTACATTTAAAGAACGAATGCCTCCGCCAATTGGTGTAGTTAATGGTCCTTTAATTGCGATTAAGTATTCTTTGATAGTATCTAAAGTTTCTTGTGGTAACCATTCACCAGTTTCATCGTACGCTTTTTGACCAGCTAATACCTCTTTCCACTCAATACGCTTTTCACCGTTATATGCTTTTTCAACCGCCGCATCAACAACACGACTAGCTGCTTTCCAAATATCAGGACCGATACCATCCCCAATAATAAATGGAATAATTGGTTCATTAGGTACATTTAATAATTCATCATTTGCTCTAGTAATTTTTTCAGCTGCCATTATAAAAGCCTCCATAAATTAAATTTTAAAATATTTTATCTTTCTTCAACTGGTACATATTTACGATTTGTTTCTCCAACATATTTTGCACGCGGACGAATAATTCGATTATCACGATATTGTTCTAAAATATGCGCGGTCCATCCTGCAGTACGACTCACAGCAAAGATAGGTGTAAAAATATCGTGTGGAATTTCCATACTATGATAAACAGTTGCACTAAAGAAGTCTACATTTGGAATTAAGCCTTTTTCATCGTGCATACGCTTTTCAATTGCAAGAGAAATTTCATATAATTCGTTATGTCCGGTTTCAGAAGTTATTTTTCGACTCATTTCTTTTAAGTACTTAGCACGTGGATCTCCCTCTTTATATACTCGATGACCGAATCCCATGATTTTTTCTTTGTTAGCAAGTTTCTTATCTAAATAATTATCTACTTCATCAAGTGATTTAACTTCTGATAACATTTTCATTACTTGTTCATTTGCTCCACCATGTAAAGGCCCTTTTAATGAACCAATTGCTGCTACAATACCTGAATACATATCAGATAGAGATGATACTGCACATCTTGCTGTAAATGCTGAAGCATTGAGTTCATGATCGGCATGTAATATTAAAGCTTTATTAAAAGCTTCAACTTCAGTATCAGATGGCAATTCCCCTTTTAACATATACAAGAAGTTTGCTGCATAGCTTAAATCAGAGTTAGGCTTAACAGGTTCCTTTCCTTCTCGTACGCGTGAAAACGCTGTAACTAATGATGCAATCTTTGCTTGGATACGAATAGCTCGATCTTTTCGACTTTCATCTGTTTCCTCTTCAGCATCTGGATCAAAGTGTGCAATATAAGAAACAGAGGTACGTAATGCAGTCATTGGATGTACATCATCTGTAGCATATTCTTCAAAATGCTTATATACCCTTGGATTTAATGTCATATATTGTTTTAGTTTCTCTTTTAATTCTTCAAGTTCTTCTTGTGTTGGTAATCTATAATTCCATAATAAGAACATGATTTCTTCAAATTGAGCATTTTCAGCTAAATCATCAATATCATATCCTGAATAAGTTAATTGACTATCAATAATTGAACTGATTTTAGTTTCTGCTGCGATAACCCCTTCTAAACCTTTTTGTAATTCTGCCATAAGTAATTCCCCTTTTCTTTTACATAATGTAATGGCTTTCATAAATAGTATATCTAAAATTATAAGTTTTGTGAATCATGATATATGTGGTTTAAATTTTCATTGGTAAATTATTTATATATTAATTTTAATTATAATGATTATAAAAATTGTTATAAAGCTATTTATAAGAATTAAGACAAGGTTGACTTATGTGAAAATAATGAATATTTTAATTATTTATCAATAATGATTATCTTTTATTAACTCAATGTTAATAAAATTTTTAGAAAAAATTTAGAAAAATAATTGTCGAATTTAATATATAAGTGCATAATTAATATTAATTAAATGTAAGGGAGTTGTCTTATGGCAGAAGAAAAATTACAAAGAGGATTAAGTAATCGTCATGTACAATTGATTGCTCTTGGTGGCGCTATCGGAACTGGATTATTCTTAGGTGCAGGTCAAACTATAGCTATGACTGGACCTTCTATTCTATTAACCTATATCATTATTGGATTCATGCTATTTATGTTTATGAGAGGCCTTGGAGAAATCATTATTCAAAATACTCGTTTTAAATCATTTGCTGATGTAACAAACGAGTATATTGGACCATTTGCAGGATTCGTTACTGGATGGACATATTGGTTATGCTGGATTATAACGGGAATGGCAGAAGTAACTGCAGTTGCCAAATATGTTAGTTTCTGGTTTCCAACTATACCAAACTGGATTACTGCTTTATTTTGCGTATTAATATTAATGGTTTTTAACTTATTAAGTGCAAAATTATTTGGAGAATTAGAATTCTGGTTTGCTATTATTAAAATTATAACTATTATAGCTTTAATCGTCATTGGTGCAATAATGATTTTATTTGCTTATAAAACTCAATTTGGACATGCAAGTTTAACTAATCTTTATAAACATGGTATTTTTACCAATGGAACTTCTGGTTTCTTTATGTCATTCCAAATGGCTTTATTCTCATTTGTTGGTATTGAAATGATTGGGGTCACTGCTGGTGAAACTAAAAATCCAGAAAAAACAATACCTAAAGCTATAGATGCAGTACCGATTAGAATTTTAATTTTCTATGTAGGTGCTTTAGCAGTCATTATGTCTATTATTCCTTGGGACAAAGTGGATCCAAATGAGAGCCCATTTGTTAGATTGTTCTCATTAATTGGTATTCCATTTGCAGCTGGATTAATTAACTTTGTAGTTTTAACTGCTGCTGCTTCATCTTGTAATAGTGGTATCTTCTCAAATAGTCGTATGTTATTTGGATTATCTGAACAAAAACAAGCGCCTTCTATATTTAAAAGTACTAACAAGCAAGGTGTACCACATATCGCAATTATTGTATCATCTGCGTTATTATTGGTGACAGCATTATTAAACTATATTTTTCCAAATGCAACGCTAGTATTTACATATGTTACAACAATTTCAACAGTATTATTTATTATCGTGTGGGCTTTAATTATTTGGGCTTATATTAATTATCATAGAAAAAATCCTGAATTACATAAAAAAGCAAAATTCAAACTTCCTGGTGGAAAATATATGGCCTATATTATTTTAGCATTCTTCTTATTTGTGTTTTGTTTACTATTTGTAAATGCAACAACAAGAAACGCTATTTTCTTAACACCTATTTGGTTTATTATTTTAGGTATTATGTATTTAAGATATAAAAAAGTAGCAAAATAACATTAAAATATCAATATGAAAAATGACTGGAACAATTAATAATGTCCCAGTCATTTTTATGTTAATGCAGTCGATGTCTGAATTGAAATACTCTTGTAACAAGCTTTTTCAACACTACTATCCCCAACATAGAGATTTTCTTAATGAAAATCTACGTTCAATGCAAGTTGGGACGACGAATACGGCTCTCTCCCACTTTTTTCTAATATGTTTAAATAACATAAAAAAGAGCGAGAATTTTATCCATTAACATGTAACGTGGTTATTCCCGCTCTTCTAGCTTTCTATTTAAAAATACTTATACAATTGTTTAATTAAAGGACATTTGCATACCCTTCAAAAATTCTACCTTGATTTGCATCAACAGTAACTAATAAGTCATTTTTCAATTCTTTCGTTGCATTTTCAACACCAATAATAGTTGGGATACCTTGTTCAAGCCCAACGATTGCACTTGGTGATGTTATACCGTTTTCTTCAGTAATTAAACCTGCAGCTTTTTCAACATATGGAACATAGCTTTCGTCTATTGAATTAGTCACAATAATTGATTGACTTAGGTCTTTTCCTTCTAAATCACTAGCAGTTTTAGAAATCACTGTTTTACCAGTTGTTGATCCACGACCAACACCTTGACCTTTAGCAATTTCATCACCTACTAAATGTAATTTCATCATATTAGTCGTACCTTTTTCACCAGTTGGAACGCCAGCAGTAATGATAATTAAATCACCATTACCAACTTTTTCAGTAGCAACAGCTGTTGCTACTGCATTATTTAATAAATCATCTGTTGTTTTACGTCCTTTTTTAACAACTGGATATGCACCCCATACTAGTGCTAATTGTCTTGCAGTATGTTCACTAGGTGTTACTGCAATAATATCTGAATGTGGACGATATTTAGAAATTGTAATCGCTGTTGAACCACTTTCAGTTGCAGCTACAATTGCTTTAACATTTAAATTTAGAGCAGTATGTGCTACAGACACACCAATCGCATTTACTAATGATGTTTCTACTAATTTAGTACGATCAGATAATAATTTTTTGTAATCTTGAGCAGCTTCAGCTGAAATTGCAATATTTCTCATTGTTTTAACTGCTTCTTCAGGATATTGTCCTGCAGCTGTTTCACCAGATAACATAACTGCATCTGTACCATCATAGATTGCATTAGCAACGTCACTTGCTTCAGCTCTTGTTGCACGTGGATTACGTTGCATTGAATCAAGCATTTGAGTTGCAGTAATAACAGGTTTTCCTAATTTATTACATTTTCTAATTAAATCTTTTTGAACGATTGGCACAGATTCAGGTGGAATTTCAACACCCATGTCACCACGAGCAACCATTAAACCATCAGATACTTCTAAAATTTCTTCGATATTATCAATACCTTCTTGGTTTTCAATTTTAGGGAAGATAGTAATATTATCATTATTTTCTTGTTCTAAAATTTCGCGAATATCTAATACATCACTAGGACGACGTACAAAGCTTGCTGCAATGTAATCAATATCTTCTTTAATACCAAATTTAATATCTGCAGCATCTTTATCAGTGATACCAGGTAAGTTTACTTTAACACCAGGTAAGTTTACACCTTTTTTATTTTTTAATTCACCAGTGTTTAAGATATCACATTTAACTTCGCCTTTATCTTTATCAATATCTTTAACTTGTAATTCTACTAAACCATCATCTAATAAAATGTATGATCCAATTTGAACATCATTAATTAAATCTTCATATGTGACTGAGAATTTCTCAGGTGTACCTTCAACTTGAGACATACTCACAATAACTTCTTTACCTTTTTCAAGTACAATTAAGCCGTCTTTCATATCATGTGTACGAATTTCAGGTCCTTTAGTATCTAATAAAATACCAATAGTTTTACCTAATTTTTTAGATACTTTACGAATTGAATCAATACGTGCTTTATGTTCTTCATGACTACCATGAGAGAAATTTAAACGCGCAACGTTCATTCCAGCATTCATTAATTTTTCTAACATTTCCTCAGACTCTGAAGCAGGTCCTATAGTACATACAATTTTAGTCTTTCTCATTATAAAAGCCTCCTAAATTAAATAGATAATTCTTTTGCTAAGTCATAAATACGAGTGTTGAATTTATGGCTTTCATTATTGAAAATTTCATCAAATGGTGTTGCTGTAAGTTGGTTATTTTGTATACCTACACCGAATCCTGTTTGACCTTGCATTAACAATTCAACAGCATAACCGCCTAATCTTGAAGCAAGCACTCGATCTACACCAGATGGACTACCACCACGTTGGATGTGACCAAGAACAGATACACGTGCATCAACATTGATATATTTAGTTAATTGTTCTGCACATTCATGGCCACTCATACAACCTTCTGCTACCATAACGATAGAATGTTTTTTTCCACGTTTAATACCACTTTCAATTTTTTCAGCAACATCTTTAATATCTGTGTGCACTTCTGGAACTAAGATTGTTTCAGCACCTACTGACAATCCAGCCCACAGTGCTAAATCACCACAATCACGTCCCATTACTTCTACAACAAAAGTTCTCGCATGACTTGAAGCAGTATCTCTGATTTTATCGACACAGTCAATAATCGTATTTAATGCTGTATCGAAACCAATCGTGAAATCAGTACCATTAATATCATTATCAATTGTTCCAGGGATACCAATTGTTTTTATATCGGTTGTTTCTTCGCTAATACGTTGAGCACCTCTATAACTGCCATCTCCACCGACTACTACAAGTCCTTCAATACCATGCTTGTGTAAGTTCTCAATCCCTTTTTGTCTTACACTCTCATCTTTAAACTGAGGACATCTAGCAGAATATAGAAAAGTTCCTCCTCGTTGAATCGTATCTCCAACACTTCCTAATTCAAGTTTGTGGATATTATCATCAAGTAAACCTTGATAACCCTGATAAACACCAAAAACTTCGATATTATTATAAATTGCTTTTCGTACGACTGCTCTAACAGCAGCATTCATGCCTGGTGAATCTCCACCACTTGTTAATACCGCAATTCTCTTCATAGCGACATACCCTTTCCTAACTATAATAATCTTCATGTATAAATTACCATAATTTTATTATCTATTCCATTAATATTAATAGATTATATATATGTAAACGTTTTAAATTTTTAATTTAATTTATATAAAAAAATGACTAGAAATTTAATTAAAATTTCTAGTCATTCTGTGTTAATTAATAAAAGTACCAATATTTCTAAACTTATTAAATCGATGATTCGCTAAAGCTTGTCCATCTAATTTATTTAATTCATTAAGCTGATGAATAAAAGATTGTTTAATTTGTTTTGCTTGAAAAACGATGTCTTTATGAGCGCCACCTTGTGGTTCAGTAATAACTTCATCTATCACGTTTAATTCCAGTAAATCTTTTGCAGTAATTTTCATCGTTTCAGCAGCCATTTTTGCTAAAGAGCTATCTTTCCAAAGTAATGCTGCCGCCCCTTCTGGAGAAATAACAGAATAAGTACTATTTTCAAGCATTAATAATTTATTAGTTATACCAATACCAAGCGCACCACCACTTCCACCTTCACCGATGACAACACCAATCACAGGTACTTTAAGCGAAGCCATCTCAATTAAATTTTTCGCAATTGATTCACTTTGCCCTCGTTCTTCAGCGGCTTTTCCCGGATATGCACCTTTCGTATCAATAAACGTAAAAATAGGACGCTTAAATTTTTCAGCTTGTTTCATTAAGCGTAAAGCTTTACGGTAACCTTCAGGATGAGCCATTCCAAAATTACGATAAATATTATCTTTAGTATCTTTCCCTCGTTGCTGACCTATGATAGTTACCGGTTGATTGTTGAGATATCCTATTCCACCAATCATCGCAGGATCATCTCTAAAATTACGATCTCCATGTAATTCAATGAATGAGTCGAAGATATATGGAATATAATCAAGTGTTGTAGGTCTTTCTTGAAGTCTTGCAATTTGTACTCGATCCCAAGGTTTTAAATTGGTATATATTTTTTTTCTTTCTCTTTCCAAAGAGGCTTCTAACAAGTCAATTTCATCTTGTAAGTCGACGTCATTTTTTTCTTGAGATTCCTTCAATGAATTAATCTTTTCTTTAATCTCATATAAAGATTTCTCGAAATCAAGCATTCGTCTTCACCTCTTGATGTAGTTTTAAAATTTCAGAAAGTGTTGCTTTCATGTCTTTTCTATGCACAACTTTATCTAATTGACCATGTTCTAATAAAAACTCAGCAGTTTGAAAATCTTCCGGCAATTTTTCGTTAATTGTTTGTTCTATCACTCTACGTCCAGCAAAACCGATTAAAGCTTTAGGTTCGCTTAGGTTAATATCACCCACAGAAGCAAAACTAGCTGATACACCACCAGTAGTAGGATGTGTTAAATATGAAACATATAATAATCCAGCATCAGAATGTCGTTTTAATGATACACTTGTTTTTCCCATTTGCATTAATGAAATAATACCTTCTTGCATTCTGGCACCACCACTTGCAGAAAATAATACAAATGGTAACCGATGTTCAGTACAATAATCAACGATTCTACAGATTTTTTCCCCTACGACTGAACCCATACTTCCCATTCTAAATCGTGAGTCCATGACTGCAATACCATATTTCACGCCATCTAATTCTGCTGTACCAGTTACGATGGCTTCATTTAAACCCGTTTTCTTTTGATCTTTTTCGACTTTTTCTTGATAGCCAGGAAAATCCAAAGGATTAGAAGAAACCATTTCTTTATCGAATTCTTTGAACGAATTTTCATCTGAAATAGCTTCTATTCTTTTGTACGCAGGAAGTGCAATATGATGATCACAATTAAAGCATACATTTAAATTTTCAGTTAGTTCTTTTGTATACATTATTTTTTTACAATTAGGACATTTAGTCATGATGCCTGCTGGTACGTCATTTTGTTTAGAATCCGGTACCGTTAAATATTTCTTTTTTTTACTACTTCTATTAAAAAAATCTTTAAACATGCGTAAACCTCCGCATAACTCACTCAATAATTTCGTTATTTTAAATAGTTACTTTTAAATTCGCTTACTTTATTTTAAATCTATTAACTTCATTGTTTTATCATATACTTATTGGAAATCTACTTCAATACATGCAACACCTAATTCTATAACAGATCGTGTTAAATCTCGTGTCACTGATGGTGCCACTCTTTAATCGAAAGGAGTAGTTTCAATATCTAAGATATCTTTAAAAATACCTAGAAAAGCTAATATCTTATTAACTTGATTTGAAAAATAAGGTCGTCTCGTTCCTACTACTTTAGCACTACTTCTTTCGCATCATCAGGTTTGATTTCTAATTTACCTTGATTCTCTTTATGCATTTGTAATGCATCGTCTCTTAAAGACATTCAATCAACTTCTAATTGATTTATAATTAAATTACTTTTGAAAAGAGGGATTTTTGTAACAATTAAGTTCAATTTTAAAAATCTTTTTATATGCTACATGTTATTAAATCAAGAGATAAAAAAATCAATAAAATTATTAATTCTTCTTTATAACCATCAACTAACTATATCATAATTTTTTTGCATATAAAAGTTATATAATTCTGATGTCACTTGGCTTGAACATCTTTATAAACCTTTCGACTTGTTCCATTTCTTTTTGTAAAAATCCTAAAGATTGAGTTTGTTGTTGCATTTCATTAAATAAAACTACTTCTAAATCGTTATGTGTAGTCTGATCTATTAAAAATGATTTAATATCTTCTAATTGATTGACGTTTCTAATCACTATTTGTTTGGCTTGAGATAATTTGTTATTTTCAAAGTCGTTAATTGTATCCATATTTTGAATGATAATTTGTCTCTTTTGATTTCGTTCTTCAAATTTGCCATGAACGACTAGAATATCATTTTGTTGTTGAATCATTGTCTCATATTGTTTGTACTTATCTGGAAACAAAACACCATCAATAGTGGTTCTACCATCATCTAGAACTAAGAACGCCATATGTTGTCCAGTTTTTGTTCTTATTTGCTTAAATTGATTAACCTGAACAAGTATAGGTTGATAATCTAAACTATTCTTAATCGTAAAAATACCTAAATATTGTTTGATATAAAATAGTTTTTCAACTGGATGGTTAGAAATATAAAATCCTAAGTATTCTTTTTCATAAGCACTAATGATTTGATCACTGAATTCTTCTTTATCTTCATAGGATTGCTTTGGTGTTAACATATTAAATAAAAATTCATCTTGTTCAACATTCGAAACTTGATCGATAACTTCGTCAATTGTAGATAATAGTGTTGATCTAGTTTTACCAAATGAATCAAATGCGCCCACACATATTAATGCTTCTAACAATTTTCTAGTTTTAATTCTTTTAGGAATTCTTCTGGTGAAATCAAAAAAGTCTTTATACAATCCATTTTCAATTCGTTCGTCTACTATAGATTTGACGCTTTGATATCCGACACCTTTTATTGCGCCCAACGATAAATAAATATTTTTTTCTGTCGCTTTGTAAAACCAATGACTTTTATTAATATCTGGAGGTAAAATATTTAAACTTTGAGTTTTAGCTTCTTCTATTATTATTGCCGTTTTTGTTTCATTACCTATAACATTACTAAGAATATTCGCGTAGAAATAATTAGGATAATGCACTTTTAAATAAGCCATGATATATGCAATTTTAGAATAACTCACCGCATGAGCTCTAGGAAAACCATAATCCGCAAATTTTAATATTAGTTCGAAAATACGTTCACTAATTGATGCATCATAATTATTACTTACAGCCCCTTCAATAAAGTGTTGACGTTCACTTTCTAGGATAGCTCTATTTTTTTTACTCATTGCACGTCTTAATATATCTGCTTGACCATAACTAAAATTAGCGAATTGACTAGCAATTTGCATGATTTGTTCTTGATAAATAATGACGCCATATGTCTTCTTTAAAATAGGCTCCAAATCAGGATGTAAGTATTTAATGTCACTTTGACGATGTCTTCTTGATATGTATGTAGGTATTTCTTGCATTGGACCGGGTCTATACAATGATGTTACAGCAACAATATCTTCAAAGTGTTCAGGCTGTAATTCCATCAATACTTTTCTAACACCTTCTGATTCTAATTGAAATATACCTGTAGTGTTTCCTAGAGACAATAATTTAAATACTTTTTGATCATTAAAAGGGAGTCGTTCTATATCGATATCAATATTTAAATCTTTTTTTACTTGAGTGATAATTTGATGAATAATTGATAAATTTCTAAGACCAAGAAAATCAATTTTTAATAAACCTAATCGTTCTGCTTCAGTCATTGTCCATTGAGTCAATATACCTGTATCCCCCATTGTTAAAGGAGCAAAATGATACAATGGTTTATCATTAATAATTATTCCTGCAGCATGGGTAGATGTATGACGTGGTAAGCCCTCTAGTTTTTTACTAATTTCAAACCATTTTTCATGACGATAACTTTTATGAACAAATGCTTTAAATTTTTCATTTTGATAGGCTTCTTCTAGTGTAATACCTAATTGATGTGGGATTAAATTCGATATTTCATTTAACGTTTTTTCGTCAAAACCAATAATACGGCCTACATCTCTCGCTACAGCCCTTGCTAATAAGTGACCAAAAGTGACGATGCCCGATACGTGATATTGACCATACTTTTCTTGTACGTACTGAATCACTTTTTCTCTTCTCGTATCCTCAAAATCAATATCAATATCTGGCATAGTGACACGTTCTGGATTTAAAAAGCGCTCGAATAATAAATCAAATTTAATTGGATCAATAGTCGTGATACCTAATAAGTAACTAACTAAAGATCCTGCAGATGAACCACGTCCAGGTCCAACCATCACATCATGCGTTTTAGCAAAATGTATTAAGTCGCTCACTATCAAAAAATAATCTTCGAATCCCATATTCGTTATTATTGAATATTCATGATGTAATCGGTCAATATATCGCTGATCTTTATCTAATTTAAATTCTTTAAGATTATATTTTAACTTTTCTAAAAGATAGGATTTAGCACTTTGTTGATTGGGCGTTTTAAAGTTAGGCAATAGATTTTGATGGTATTGAATTTCTGCGTTACACTCATCAGCTAAAGCCTTTGTATTAGCTATTATTTTTTCAGACAACTGAAGTTCTTTAATATTTTCACTAGTTGGAAAATATTCATGAGCATCCTTGATATCATTTACTAAATCCAATTTTGTATTGTTTTTTATTGCTTTTAATGCAAGTATTGTATCTGCATCTTCAGGATTTAAATATCTTGCATTATTAAGAAAGACAATTTTATCGTCTGAAAAATCTAATTGACTTGTATGATTTATAAATACTGACTCATTATTCTTTAGTGTTTGAATTAACGATTGATGAGACGCATTAGCATCTTTAAAAACAATAGCAAGATGGTAACTATATTTTTGTAGCCATTTTAGGGGTATCGTAGTCTTTTGTTTCATATTAATTGCAGAAGAAAGTTGATACAGAGCATGGAGACCTTCATTATTCTTTGCGAATAATATGGTTTCAATTGTGCTAATTTCATCAGAAACCATTACAGTCATTCCAAATATTGGCTTAATTCCCTCATTAACACATGCGTCATAAAACTTAGGGAAGCCATATAATACGTTCGTATCCGTAATTGCAAGTGCTTGATATCCATTTGCTTTTGCCTTTGATACGACATCGTTAATTTTTAAACTTGAATATAATAAATCATATGTTGAATGAATATTCAAATGTACAAACATGTATGACTTCCTTTCGTAATTTATAGTTTTTGGCGCAAGGCTTCACCTAAAATCTCAAATTGTTCCCAATTTTCAACAGAGACTCCAGATGCATTTGGATGTCCTCCACCGCCAAATTGATTAGCTATATCATTGATAGTAATTCCTTTAGAACGTAATCGACATCTAATTTGATCACCTTCATCAACACCAAACATCCATATTTTTAGACCTTTGATATCCGCTACAGTGTTAACAAACTGAGATGCTTCGTTAGGTGCAATTTGAAATCTGTTTAGGACATCTTTAGTAATCTTTATTTGACAATATTGATGATTTTCACTTAATTGGAAATTTTGCAAAATATATCCTTGAAATGGCATAAGTTTTGGATCTTTCTCACCCAATTGATTTAATACATCATTATGATTAAATGGAAATTCTAGCAAACGACTAGCAACATTCATAGTATGTGGTGTGGTATTACTAAATAAAAAACGACCTGTGTCTCCGACAATTCCTAAATATAGAACACGTGCAACAGATTCATCGATAATATTAATATCATTAAAATGTGTAATAAAATCAAAAATAATTTCACTGGTTGAACTTGCATTGGTATCGACATAATTTATTCTGCCATATTGATCAGTAGCAGGATGGTGATCAATTTTAATTAAATCTTTGCCTTGATTAAATCTCTGATCATCAATACGAGGTGCATTTGCTGTGTCACAAACAATCACTAGAGCGTTTTGATATATATCATCTCTAACTCTGTCTAAGTCTCCTATAAATGCTAAAGAAGATTCTGGTTGTCCAACTGCATAAATAGACTTTTCTGGAAATTTACGTTGCAAATAATATTTTAAGCCTAACTGTGAACCATATGCATCTGGATCAGGTCGAACGTGTCTATGAATAATAACAGTTTCATATTTATCAATTTCATTCATTATTTTATTAAAAATTTCTACCATTTCTTTTCTCCTTTAATTTCAAAAACTATTTTAAATATCTTCAAACATTTGACATATGATCATTGCATTTGCAACTTTCTCATTTTTGCAAGTCATAGTGACCTCTAATTTAGCAAAATTTCTTCCTACATCTAACATGTTATACTTTACATCAAGCGTACTTTCAATTGCGACATTTTTAATATAAATAATATTCAAGCTTTCAATCATAACATCTACTTTTTTATACTTACGCAATTCATGTTTAATTGTTTCTTCAATAATTGCGACACATATTGCTTTACTCAACGTACCATATTGGTTGGTTAAAACTGGTGAAATTTTAACAGACGTCTCATTATGATTTATTGAGATGTGTTTGGCAATTTGATCGATAATGGTTTCTCCAATTTGAGGTTGTCTTCCAATTAATTGCATTGCTTTTAACACATCATTTCGTGTAATAACACCTATTGCTTTTTTATTTCTTGTTGTGACAGGTAAAATTTCAATTCCTTCCCAAATCATTATATGAGCACAACTCGCTACTGTAGTTGTTAATTCAACATTGATAGGTCGTCTTGTCATGACTTTATTAATCCTATCATCTTCGTTCATGTGAATAACTTCTTTACTCGTTACAATTCCCACAAGTTTCCAATCTTTATTTACTACTGGAAAACGAGAATGTCCTGTGACTTTTGCACGAGAAATATAGTCGTCTAAACCCATTTCATCGAACACTACCGTCATATCATTGATAGGTTTTACGATATCTTCAACAATAAGTATTTCTTTTCTTATCATTTGATTATACATGGCTCTATTAATGATATTAGCTACTAAAAATGTATCATAATTTGAAGAAATAATAGGTAGTTCTTGTTTATTTGCATAATCAATAATATTTTGAGCTGTACTAAATCCACCGGTAATAAGTATACCGCTTCCTCTTTTTAATGCTTCCATCTGAACTTTAGGACGGTTACCTACAATTAATAACGTTTGATTTCCAATATACTTTACTACATCTTTTAGTTCCATAGCTCCTATTGCAAATTTACTAACAGTTTTATTTAAACCACTTTTGCCACTTATGATGTCACCTTCAATAATATTCACAATTTCTTGAAAAGTAAGATGTTCAATTTGTTCACGACTCTTTTTATCTATCCGAACCGTACCTACTCTATCGATGGTAGTTACAAAGCCAAGTTGACTAGCATCTTTAATTGCTCTATAAGCAGTCCCTTCAGAAACATTCATTACTTTGGCTATTTTTCTAACTGAAATTTTTTGTCCTATATTTAATGATTCTATATAGGATACAATTTGTTCATGTTTAGTCATTTTCAACCCTCTTCATTTTTAGACAATGTCTAATATATTATAACTTTTTTATTTATAAAAATCGATTTGAATGTGACAAAAGTATCAAAAACTGATATATCGGTATCATTTTGTTTTTAATGTATATAAATGAAGTTAATTTAAATAATAAAAATATAAATTTGATGGAAATATTAAATCACTAATTATATAATTAAATATAAGGAGGGATGACCTATGTATAAAAACATATTACTAGGTGTAGATACTCAATTAAAAAATGACAAAGCATTGAAAGAAATTTCAAAATTAGCTGGCCCAGATACCGTTGTTACAATCATGAATGCGATTGGTGAACAAGACATCCAAGCCTCTATTAAAGGAGGTACTCACATCGAACAATTGACACATCGTCGTGATCAAGGTCTTGAACACACACGTCATACTTTAGATGATTATGGTATTAATTATGATCAAATTATCGTTCGTGGAAATCCAAAAGAGGAATTAGTGAAACATGCAAATAGTGGTAAATATGACATTGTCGTATTAAGTAACCGTAAAGCTGAACAACAAAAGAAATTTGTTTTAGGTAGTGTTAGTCATAAAGTTGCTAAACGTGCTACTATCCCTGTTTTAATAGTTAAATAATTTTAATCTTATAAAAAAAGACGGTAAATGCTATATTTGCCGTCTTTTCTATATATCATTAAAATGTCACTTCATCACCAGGTTGTAAAATTTGTACTTCTCCTTGAGATACTGCTTCTTTAAATTTCTCTGGATCTTGTTCAATTAATGGGAATGTATTGTAATGAATAGGCACTGAAATTTTAGGTTTAATGAATTCATTTATTGCATAACTTGCATCTTCAATACCCATAGTAAAATTATCACCAATAGGAATAAAACATACATCTACCGGATGACGTTCAGCAATTAATTTCATATCGCTAAATAAACCAGTATCTCCTGCATGGTAAATCGTTTTACCTTCTGCTTCAATGATAACACCCATTGGCATACCCAAATAAATAGGTATTCCATCTTCATTAGTATAACTTGAACTGTGGAAGGCTTGAACAAATTTTACTGTACCGAAATCAAATTTGTATTTACCTCCAATATTCATACCATGTGCGTGTTCAATTCCATGATACGTTGTTAAATAGCCTTGGACTTCTGCAGAACCAATCACTGTAGCATGATTACGATTAGCTAATTCAACTACATCACCAAAATGATCACCATGTCCATGCGTTAAAATAATATAATCCACATCTAATGTCTGCTCATCTAAATCACTTTTATCATTACCAGAAATAAATGGATCAACAATTACTTTTTTACCATTACTTTCAAAATAAATCGTTGACTGTCCATGAAATGAAAGTTTCATATATAGAACCTCCTATATTTTAATATTATTATTATACCCTGATAATTATATTTATAACTTGAAACACTTTGAATTCATTTCTATTTAGACGTAAAATTAAATTGATTAAACTATAGGAGGATACGTATTATGATTAAAACAGATGAAATTATTGCAACATTAAAAGAAAAAAATGCTGATGCAGCATGGATTACTACTCCACTTAATATATTCTACTTTACAGGTTATAGAAGTGAACCTCATGAAAGATTGTTTGCGTTACTTATAACTTCAAATGGTGAATGCACATTATATTGTCCTAAAATGGAAGTTGAAGAAGTTAAGCATTCACCTTTTAATGGAAATATTGTTGGCTATTTAGATACTGAGAGTCCTTTCGATTTAGCACCCCATACATTTAATACTTTATTAATTGAAAGTGAACACCTCACTGTTAAACGTCAAAGAGAACTTACGAATAACTTTAACGTTAAAGCGTATGAAGATATCGATTTAACTATTAAAAAGCTAAGAAATATTAAAGATGAAAATGAAGTTAAAAATATAAAAAAAGCAGCTGAACTTGCAGATAAATGTATAGATATTGGTGTTTCATTTTTATCTGAAGGCGTAACTGAAAGAGAAGTTGTAAATCATATTGAAAATGAAATTAAAAAATATGGTGTCAGTGAAATGAGTTTCGATACAATGGTACTATTTGGTGACCATGCTGCATCTCCACATGGTACACCTGGAGATCGAACATTAGTTAAGAATGAATATGTACTATTTGATTTAGGTGTAGTCTATAATCATTATTGTAGTGACATGACAAGAACTGTAAAATTTGGTGAACCAAGTAAAGAAGCAAGAACAATTTATGATATTGTATTAAAAGCTGAACAAAGTGCTATTGAAGCAATTAAACCAGGTATCCCTTTACAAAATATTGATAAAATTGCTAGAGACATTATTTCAGAAGCGGGTTACGGTGATTTCTTCCCTCATCGATTGGGACATGGACTCGGCTTAGAAGAACATGAATATCAAGATGTATCAAGTACAAATACAAATTTACTTGAAGCAGGTATGGTGATTACAATTGAACCTGGCATTTATGTGCCTAATGTCGCTGGCGTCCGAATTGAAGATGATATTTTAGTCACTGATACTGGGTTTGAAGTACTTACACATTATAAAGTCAAGTCCAGACTCCTGTGTAAAATGCTATACAATGTTTTTACCATTTCTACTTATCAAAATTGATGTATTTTCTTGAAGAATAAATCCATTC